>NZ_JADPSA010000015.1 GCF_017347085.1 Nesterenkonia sp. E16_10 | reverse complement strand
TGGACGCGCACGCGCTGCGGGTGCGCACCGCCGCGGTCGCGCTGTCCCTGGTGGCCGGAGCCCGGGACACCCGCCGGGCGCAGTGGCAGGCTCAGGCGGAGCAGCGGCTCGCCTGCGCCGAGGCCGTGGTGGGTCTGCGTTCCGCAGGCCCCGCGCTGCCGCAGTGGCCGCAGCTCTAGAGGCGCCTCCGCTGGAGCTCCCGGCTCAGGTGCTCGGCCAGCAGATCCGGGTGTGCCATTTCGCCGGATCCGGCTCGACCCCCGGATCGGTGAGGTAGCTCTCCCACATCACCGGACCGGGACTGAGACCGGACTCCGTGAAGTACCGTTCGACCTCGGAGTAGGTGCTCGCGAGCGTGTCGTAGGGCCCGATGTGGATAGCCTCCACCAGGCGGCCGCCGGGCAGCACGCCCGGGGCCACGTCCCCGTCCTGAGTGATGGCCGAGGGGACCGGGAAGCCCGCCTCGACATCCACCGATTTTCCGGGGGAGCCGTAGTATTTGCCGAACGGCGGGCCCGCCGGGCTGAGGCCCTGGGTGCCCAGCGCCTGCATGGTCTCCCCGAACGCCCGAGCGAAGAAGTCGGACAGACCCGCCATGGGGACTCGGTCCCGGATCCCGGCGGTGTGCTGCTCAGGGCTCTGAATGATCTTGATATCGGTCATGCAGTGATGCTCCTGCGCCAGGCGCGGCTCTGGTAGAGCCGAACGTCCCGGCGCAGATGTGGCGGCGCGGGTGTGGCGGCGCAGATGTGGCGGGCTGGCGGGTCAGCTGCGCATTCGGCGCTTGAGCCGGGTGAGCTTGCGGCGCAGGTCCGCCGCGGCTTCCGCCTTGCCCTGCCGCATCAGGGCCTCGATCTGACCCTCCAGGGCGTCTGCCATCAGGGAGGGGCTGGCCTCGCGCTCGTCGGTGGACATCCGGAAGATCGTCTCGGCCTCGTCGGCTCGCCCCATTTCCAGCAGCACCTTGGCCGCGAAGACCTCGGCGTCCCCGGCGGCGTCCTCGTCACCGGCCTCGGCGAAGAGGTCCGCGGCCTCCAGGCCCGCGGCCACCGCCTTGGTGCCTTCGCCCAGCGCCGTCCAGCCGCGGGCCAGCGAATCGGTGATGTCCGCGCGCTGCCAGGTCGTCCCGTGTTCCCGGGCCAGCTCCAGGGCTCGATCCAGGTGCCCGATCCCGGTCTCGTCCTCGGCGCGGGTGAGCAGGTGCCCCAGCGAATGCAGCGCCTGCAGCAACACCTGCGGGTCCAGGTCCTCGCTGTGCTCGACCAGTTCGAGTCCACGCTCGTAATGCCCGCGGGCGACCTCGAGTCGGTCCAGCGAGGCGGCCAGCGCCCCGGCGGCGAGATGGGCACGCGCCGCTTCATCGGTCTCGTCGATCTCGCCGAAGAGCTCCGCCGCCTCGTTCCAGTGCACCATGGCCTCCAGGGGGCGTTTCAGATGGGTCACGGCATGGCCGAGCCCCATCAGCGCCCTGGCCCGGGTGGACCGGTCCTCCTCGGAGCCCCCCAGGCGGACCGAGAGGGCATCGAGCACCTTCTCGGCCTCGGGGTAGTCGTCGAGCTCCAGCAGCTGCTGGCCCAGGGCCAGGCTCAGAAGCCGCGATTCGCGGAACTCCCCGAGCTCGGCCTGCTGGACTGCGACCCGCCAGGCCAGGACGGAGGCGTCGCCGTCGTCCTCTTCTCCGGTGAGCCCGGCCAGCAGCGCGGCCGCCGAGGCGGCACCCTTGCGCACCCGGGCGGCGGCGTAGAGCTCCACCGAGTGCAGCGCGGCGTCGATGGCGGCGAGGTTGCGGTCTTCATGATGGTGGATGGTGGCCTGCAGCATCGCCATCGCGCCGTGCACCGCCCGGTTCGCGCGGGAGGCGAGCACCAGTTCGGCCGTGCTCAGCGCCTCGGTGGTCTCCCCGGTGAGCAGCAGCGTATGAGCCAGGAACATTCTGGCCCCGGACAGCGCCTCGGGACGGTCCAGGCTGGTCAGGATGGTGCAGGTCTCCCGCACGATCGGCAGAGCCGCTTCGGGTCCCTCATCCTGGAGTCGGCGCACCGCCAGCGAGGAGAGCACATCGGCAAGCTCCACCGTGACCTCGCCGCGCGCCTGGTCCTCTCGGCGCAGGTCTTCGGCGACCCGGGAGAGGATCTCGGCCTCCACCCGGTCCGGCTCGCGCAGCAGCATCGCGCCGAGCTCGTCCTCCACCCGGGCCTGCCGAAAGCGGCCCAGCTCGCGCAGCAGACGCAGCCGCGCCGCGATGAACGGCGCCGACGCGGCGGAGTCCCCGCGCATCTCGTGGACCCCGGCCAGGATGCGCAGCAGCATCAACCGGTTCTCCGGGTCCTGCCCGCCGGGGGCGCGCAGTCCGGCCTCGGCGGCCTCAGCGGCCGAACGGAAGCGTTCGCCGTAGGCACCCTCGTAGGCCAGGTCCAGCCAGCCCGCCGCGGTCTCTGCGGGCGCAGTCGTCCCACCGGCGGCCTCGAGGAGTGCCGTCAGACGCGGAATCAGCGGACTCGTCATCTGCACCAGACTAGCGCCGATCGGGTGCCGTCGTAGAATGACGCTCATGACTTTTTCCCCTGTGGCGCCCCGGCGCGTCCGCCGCGTCACGGGGTGCACCGCCATCTTCACCGTCGCAGTTCTGCTCGCCACGGGCTGTTCACCGCCGCCGCCGGCCGAGGAGCCCACCGGCAGTGCGGCGGAACAGGCCTGGACGATCGCGGCGGGGGAGCACCCGCTGGATCAGACCATCGCCAATGTCTACGCCCTGGCGCTGAGCTCCCGGGACACTCCTGCGGTCGTGGAGGTCTCCGATCGCGGCCCCGGGGAGCTGGTCCGTGAGGATCAGACCGACCTGGTCCTCGGCCGCTCTGAGACGTTCGCCCGGCAGCTGGACCCGGAGGGGTTCGCCGAGCTGGAGCAGCCGAGCCCGGCGGAGCTGCTGGGCGTGATTGAGGAAAGCCTCGGTGAGCAGGGCGAGCTGCTGGAGCCCAGCTCTGCGGTGCTCGGCAGCTCCCTGGTGATCACCTCGATCACCGCTGAGCTCAATGAGATCACCACCGAGGGGGAGGTCGAGGATCCCGCCTTCGTCGAGGCCTGCGACGAGCTGCGCATCGGGGCGCGCCTGGACCTGCCCGCTCCGGAGCCGCTGCTGAGCGAGGTCTATGACTGCGAGCCCGCGGAGATCGTCCTGGCGGAGGAGGCCGACCTGCTCGAGGCGCTGATCACCGCCGAGCTCGATGCGGTGATCCTCACGACGACGCACCCGGGCATCGAGGAGCAGGGACTGATCGCGCTCAGCGACGCGGAGCGCGCCTTCGCGCAGGAGCAGTTCGTCCCGGTGGCCTCGGCGGAGATCGCCGAAGAGGTCCCCGGTGTGGCGGTGGAGCTGGCTCAGGCGTTGAACGAGGACGCCGTGGTCACGCTGCGCCGTCTCATCGACGGAGACCAGGGGCTGAGCCCCCAGGAGGCGGCCGAGTACTGGCTGGTCCAGGAGGGCTTCGTCGCGGAGCCTGAAGACTGGGGCTGAGACCTCCGGGCAACTCGCCGAACAGGTCTAGGGATGTAACGTCCCGACAGGGACCGTGGCATAAGGCACAATCTGGTCATGGAGGAATTCGAGGACTTCACTCAGGCCCAGAAGCTCCGCAACGTGCGGTACGACGTGCGCGGACCCATCGCAGTGGAAGCCGCGCGGCTGGAACGCGCGGGCCACCGGATCACCAAGCTGAACATCGGCAATATGGCGCCCTTCGGCTTCGACGCCCCGGACTCGATCCTGGTGGACATGATCAAGAATCTGCCCAGCTCGCAGGGCTACTCGGAGTCCCAGGGCATCTACTCGGCGCGCACCGCGGTGGCGCAGTACTACCAGTCCCGCGGCATGCGCGAGGCCGAGGTCTCGGACGTGATCCTGGGCAACGGGGTCTCCGAGCTGATCACCATGGTGTTGCAGGCGCTGATCAATCCCGGCGACGAGGTCCTCATCCCGGCTCCGGACTACCCGCTGTGGACCGCGATCACCACCTTGTGCAGCGGGCGCGCGGTGCACTACATCTGCGACGAGGAGAACTACTGGTGGCCGGACCCGGAGGAGGTCGAGTCCAAGATCACGGACCGGACCAAGGCCCTGGTGCTGATCAACCCGAACAACCCGACCGGGGCGGTCTATCCCCGCGAGATCCTCGAAGCCATGGTGGACATCGCCCGGCGGCATAACCTGATCCTGCTTTCGGATGAGATCTACGAGAAGATCACCTTCGACGACGCCGAGATGATCAACGCCTGCACGCTCTCCGACGACGTCTTCACGATCACCTTCTCCGGGCTCTCCAAGACCTGGCGGGTGGCC
>NZ_JADPSA010000014.1 GCF_017347085.1 Nesterenkonia sp. E16_10 | reverse complement strand
GTAGCCCAGGAACTCAATGATCGACCACGGAAAAGACTAGGTTTTCAGAAGCCGATCGAACTGATCGAAGACCTCCTGTTGCAATGACCGCCAGAATCCGCCGTCGGGCCTCAGGCCAGCTCGTCGCCGGATTCCCGGGGCTGATCGTCCTCTTCGGGAAGGTGCACATCGGCCACGCTGATGTTGACCTCCACGACCTCCAGCCCGGTGCCGTGCTCCACCGAACGGATGACGCTGCGGCGGATGTTCTCGGCGACCTCCACGATGGACGCGCCGTACTCCACGATGATGGTCAGGTCGATGGCGGTCTGACGCTCGCCCTTCTCCACCGAGACGCCGCCGGACACCTGGGTGCGCGAGCCGGGGATGCGCTCGGAGATCGCGTCGAAGGTGCGCCGGGCGATGTTGCCCATGCCGTAGACGCCGGGAACCTCACGGGCGGCGATGCCGGAGAGCTTCTGCACCACATTCTCCTCCACCGTGGTGGAGCCGAACTCGGTGACCAGCGGGCTGTTGGCTGCGGCCGCGGCCTGCTTGCGGGTCAGCTCGGAGCCCTGGGCGCTGCCGTTCTGGGCGGCAAGACCCTGGGCCGCCGGGCTCGGGCGACCGGCAGCGGCTGCGCCGTTGGCCTGAGCGGACTTCTGGGCGGCGGAGGTGTTCTCAGTCATTGGTCTCTCCTTGAGATCATGGCGCGCTCATCTGCGCTGCCTGGGTTCAGGAACTCTGACCTGCTCGGTCAGACATAAGCTAAGACGCAGCAGCTCGAAGATCCTCACGCAGATTCTCAAAGTTTTTTTCTGCGGCCTCACCGCTGCGCCGGAGAACGCTCACCGCAGCGCCGCCGCGGGGTCCCCCGGTGCCGCGCGAGCCGCCGCCAGCTCCCGCTCCATCCGGGTCGATTCACTCCGCTCCGCCCGGCTCGGGCGCATCGCCAGCAGCGCCCACAGGATGCAGGCGAGGTCGACGACCTCCTGCAGCCAGGCCCCGACGATGGCTGGGAGCAGGCCGGCCGCGGCGATGACCATCAGGACCACGGACATGCCCACACCGATCCAGATCGCCTGCCAGGCGATCCGCATGGTGCGCCGACCGATGTGCACCGCCCGCGCGCTGCGGCCGAGGTCATCGACCGTGATCACGACGTCGGCGGACTCACTCGCGGCGCTGGAGCCGCGCGCCCCCATCGCCACCCCGACATCGGCGACCGCCAGCACCGGCGCATCGTTGACCCCGTCGCCCACCATCATCACGGGCCGCGGCTGCGCGGCCTGCACCGCGGTGACCTTGTCCTGGGGCAGCAGATCGGCGCGCACATCGTCGATGCCGGCCTGCTGCGCGATATGGCGGGCCACGTGCTCGCCGTCGCCGGTGAGCATCATCGTGGTGTTCACCCCCGCTCGGTGCAGCGAGGACATCGTGGCCCGGGTCTCCAGGCGCAGCTCATCGGCCAGGGCGATATAGCCCGCGTAGCCGCCGTCCACGGCTACGTGGACCCCGCTGTGCCCCACCGGTGGGGTGTCCGGGGTCGCGCCGGTCTCCCGGGCGATGAACCGGACGCTTCCGACCAGCACGCTGCGCCCCTGGACCGTCCCGCGCACCCCGTTGGCCGGGACCTCGGTGACCTCCTCCGCGGGCGGCACGCCTGCTCCGCCGGCGCGGGCGGCGGCGACCACGGCGGCGGCGAGCGGATGCGAAGAGTACTGCTCGACCCCCGCGGCGAGCGCGAGCATCAGCTCTGGGGCGAGGCCGAGCGCGTGGACCTGGGTCACCTCCGGCCTGCCATGGGTCAGGGTGCCGGTCTTGTCGAAGGCGGCGGTCCTCACCCGCGCCAGCTGCTCCAGCGTGCCGCTGCTCTTGACGATGATCCCGTTGCTGGCCGCACGGGACATCCCCGCCATGAATGCCACCGGTGCCGCGATGATCAGCGGGCAGGGGGTTGCGACGACGAGCACCTCGGCGGCACGTGCGGGGTCCCCGGAGAGCGCCCAGGCCCCGGCGGCCAGTCCGAGCGCGCCGAGGGTGAAGGGCACCGCGACCCGGTCGGCGAGCCGGACGAAGGGGGCCTTGGACTCCTGGGCCTCACGGACCAGCGCGATGATCCGCTGGTACTGGGATTCCGAGGCGCCGGCGGTGGCGCGCACCTCGATGGCTTCACCGCCGTTGACGGCTCCGGAGAGCAGGTCCTCGCCGCGGAGGCGTTCCACCGGCAGCGATTCTCCGGTGAGGGAGGACTCGTCGAAGGTGGCGGCGGCAGAGGTGAGCACGCCGTCCACCGGCACCACCTCGAAGGGCCGGACCAGCAGCCGGTCACCGACGCGGACCGCTTCAACCGGGATGTCTGTGGGGCCGCTGGCAGGGCCGGTGTCGGTGGCGCTGTCGGTGCCGCTGCCAGAGCCGCTGTCGGTGTCGTTGCCAGGGCCGCTGGCAGTGCCGCTCTCCGGACCCAGCCGGTGCGCGGTGTGCGGGGCGTTCTCCAGCAGACCGGTCAGCTCCCGACGGGCACGGCCGGCGGCGTAGTCCTCGAGCGCTTCGCCGCCGGAGAGCATCAGGCAGACCACCAGGGCGGCCCAGTACTCCCCCACCGCCACGGTGGAGCCGATGGCGGTGACCGCGAGCAGGTCGATGCCGTAGGTTCCGGCGCGCAGGTCCTTGACCATGCGACGGACCTGCAGCAGCGCGATGACCAGGGCGAATCCGGAGATCAGCCAGCGAGCCGCAGGTCCCTGGGCGCTCAGCTCCAAGGCGCCGCCGAGCAGCCCGACGGCAAGGGTCGCCATGACCATCGGGTAGCGCCTGAGGCCCGCAAGGAGTGCCCTCATACCTCATTGATACGCCTGAATCTCGAAGACGTATAGAAAGGTGCCGCTGGCACAGTTAGGTCTGCGCGGTCGGTGCTAATCCATGGTGGCCGGGACCAGGGCAGCTGCGGCGCTGCGCGGGATGATGCTCACCGGCGCGGGCCGGGCCGCGCAGGCGCTGCAGTCGGTGAACGCCGGGTAGAAGACGCCCGACCCCTGCACGGCGAGGTGGACCTGGGTGCCGGCCGCCAGCGGCACCGCATTGAGCTGGCGCAGTCGCAGCGGCGCCTCCACGCCCTCGAGCTGGACCAGCGCGGTGGTGTCGTGGCCGAAGTACTGCGAGCTGAGCACGGTCCCGGCCACACCCTGGTCGCTGAGTGTGATCTGCTCAGGTCGCAACATCACCTGACCTGCGGCTCCGCCCACCGTGAGATGCGCGGTGGCCAGGTTCGGGCAGACCAGCTCCACCTGCACGCTGCCCAGCGGAGTGGCTGAGTCCCAGACCGCACCGGCCTTGGCGCTGAGCCGACCTGGGATCTCTGCGGTGAGCGCCCCGGGCAGCAGCACGGCGTCGCCGAGGAACTGCGCGGTCTCCACGTCACAGGGACGCCGGTAGACCTCTTCCGGCGCACCGATCTGACGCAGCCGCCCATCCTTGAGCACCGCGACCTGATCGGCGAAGGAGAGCGCCTCATCCTGGTCGTGGGTGACCAGGATCGCCGTCGTCCCGGTGACTCGCAGGATCTCACGGATCGCCTGGCGGGTGTTCTCGCGCAGCCCCGCGTCCAGGGCGGAGAACGGTTCATCGAGCAGGATCAGCTCCGGCGCACGCGCCAGTGCCCGGGCCAGCGCCACACGCTGGCGCTGTCCGCCGGAGAGCTGGTCCGGCCGGCGGGAGGCGTGCTCGCCGGTGAGGCTGACCAGTTCGAGCAGCTCCGCAACCCGACGTCGACGCTCCCGCCGGGGGGTGCCGCGGGGCAGCCCGAAGGCGATGTTGCCGGCGACGTCGAGGTGCGGGAACAGCGCACCGTCCTGGGCGACCAGGCCGATGCTGCGCCGGTGCGCGGCCATCGAGGTCACCTCCGCCCCGTGCAGCCGGACCGCGCCGCGCTCGGGCGCCAGGAAGCCTGCGATGACGCGCAGCAGCGAGGTCTTGCCCGAGCCCGAGGGCCCGACGATCGCCGTGGTCGTCCCGGCCTGCACACTCAGGTCGATGTCATGCAGGACCCGCTGGTCACCGAATCGCACCTCGACCCCTGAGACCTGAAGCATCGTGGTGTCATGATCCGTGGCGTTCATCGAACCTCCTTGAGCAGTCGTGAAATCATCATCCAGGCCGGGACCGCGGCGACGAGCACCAGCATGGCGGCGAAGGGCGCGGCGGCCGCATAGGACTCGCCGCCGGTGTAGGTCCACAGCCGGGTGGCCAGGGTGTCGAAGCCGGTGGGGCGCAGCATCAGCGTGGCCGGGAGCTCCTTGATCGTGGTCAGCAGCACCAGCAGCGCACCCGAGAGGATCCCGGGCAGCATCAGCGGCAGCGTCACGCGCAGGTAGCCCGCACCCGGGCTGCTGCCCAGTGACTGCGCAGCCTCCTCGAGCTCTGGGGGCGCCGAGAGTGCGGAGGCGAGCACCGGGCCCAGGGCGAGCGGCAGCATCAGCGCGCAGTAGGCCAGGGTCAGCATCCACATGGTCTGATACAGCGCCGGCAGCACCGCGATCCCGAGCATCACCACCGAGAGCCCGATCACCACGCCGGGCAGCGAGTGCGCCAGGTAGGCGGTACGTTCCAGCAGCCGGGCGAGCCGCGAGGGACGGCGCGCGAGCCACAGCGCGAGCGGGATCGCGATCGCCGTGGTGGCCAGCGCCGCGAGTCCGGCGGCCCAGAGCGAGTTCAGCAGTGCCGAGCCGATCTCGCCCAGGGAGCCGGGCCGGGAGACGCCGCGCAGGCTCCAGACCAGCAGGGCCGAGAGCGGGACCGCCAGGGCGATGAGCACCGGGGCCCAGGCCAGGGCCAGGATCGGCAGCGTGAAGCGCCCCATCGAGAAACGGGCCGGGCGGGCGCGCCCTTCACCGGACATGGTGGAGTAGCGGGTGCCGGTGCGCCGGACCCGTCCTTCCAGGATCAGCAGGCACAGGGTGAAGACCAGCAGCACCGAGGACAGCGCCACCCCGCCGAGCCGGTCGAAGCCCATCGAGAAGCTGGTGAACACGGCGCGGGTGAAGGTGTCCACGCGCAGGATCGAGACCGCCCCGAAGTCGGCGATGACGTAGATGGCGCACAGCAGGGTGCCCGCGGTGATCGCGGGGGCGGTCTGGCGGACGGTGACGCTGAAGAAGGTGTCCACCGGTCCGCGGCCCAGCGCTCGGGCGGCCTCCTCCTGGGCGGGGTCCACCGAGACCAGCGCGGCGACCACCGGCAGGTAGATGTAGGGGTAGGTCACCGAGGTGATCACGATCGCCGCGGCGAAGAACCCTTCGAAGCTGGTGCCCGGGTTGATCAGGGCGTTCATCGACTGCCAGCCGAAGGCCGCGACGTAGCTTGGGATCGCCAGGGGCAGCGCGGCGGCGACGCCGAGGATCAGCCGTCCCGGGAGCTGGGTGCGGGTGACCAAAAAGGCGAGTCCCACGCCGAGGATCAGGCACAGCGCGGTGACCGTGCCGGTCAGGGTCAGTGAGGTCAGGGCCAGCCGGGCGCTGCGCGCACTGAACACCGTGTCCAGGAAGTCTGGGAGCGGGAACTGGGCCAGCCGGATGATCAGGTAGAACAGCGGCAGCATCGCGACCAGCGTGGCGATGACCGCGGCGGCACGCAGCCACAGCGGCACCGCCACACGCCCGTTCCCGGCGGAGCGGGAACGGGCGGCGGTGCGCGTTGGGGCGTGAGCCGGGGCGGTGATGGGTCAGCCCACCAGACCCGATTCGACGATCATCTCCACGGAGGTCTCCAGGTCATCGAGCTGGTTGAGGTCGATATCGGGGGCGTCGAGCTCCTCGAGGCTCGGCATGCCCTCGGGTCCCTCCACGCCTTCGATCATCGGGTATTCCGCGGTCTCTTCGGCGAAGTAGGTCTGGCCCTCGTTGCTGAGCATGAACTCGGTCAGCGAGGCTGCGGCCGGGTTCTCGGAGTTCAGCACGCCGACTCCAGCCACGTTGACCAGCGATCCGACGTCGCCGTCGCTGAAGAGGTGGTTCGCGACGTTGAGCTCGGCGGGATCCTCGCCGAGCTCCTTGGCGCGGCCGTAGAGGTAGTAGTGGTTCACCAGGCCCATGTCGATGACCCCGTCGGCGACATCGGTGACGATCTCGCCGTTGCCCTCGCGGATCTGCGGATCATTCGCGGCGAGGTCATCGAGGAAGGTCTGGGTCGCCTCCTCGCCCTCGATCTCGCGGTGGGCGGTCACGAAGGACTGGAAGGACGCGTTGGTGGGGGCCACGCCGACGCGACCGGTGTACTCCGACCCGGTCAGCTCATCCACGCTCGCGGGCAGGTCGGCCTCATCGACGGTGTCGGTGTTGTAGATCAGGGTGCGGACCCGTCCGGAGAGGCCCACCCACTGATCCTCGGCATCACGGTAGGCCTCGGGGACCTGGTCGAGCAGCTCGGCGTCGAGCTCATCGAACAGACCCTCCTCCGCCACGGCGCCGAGGGCGCCCGCGTCCTGAGCCAAGAAGACATCAGCCGGGGACCCGTCACCCTCTTCCAGCAGCTGCGCGGCCAGCTCGGCGGTGTCGCCGTAGCGGACCTCGACCTCGATGCCGGTCTCCTCGGAGAAGGTATCGATCAGCGGCTGGATCAGCTCCTCGTTGCGCCCCGAGTAGAGCACCAGGCTCTCCTGCTCGGCGGAGGTCTCGTCACCCTCGGAGGCCGGCTCGGTGGTGTCGCCACAGGAGGTCGCGGTCAGCGCGACGATCGCGCCCAGAGTGACCGCAAGGGAGGTTCTGCGCATGGGTGTGTTCCTTCTTTCCGCTCGGAGGCTCACCGAGGCGAGCCTGACTGATCTGATCCAAGGCTACCCTAAGTTACGCAAGGCTGGTGTGTCTTAATTGTATAAGGCTCTATGTTGCGCCGAGAGACTCAGCCGCACCCGGCACAATGGTGCAGGTGATCCCCCTCTTTCTGGACTGTGACCCCGGCATCGACGATGCGCTCGCGCTGGGCTGGCTGTTCTGCCAGGACGACGTCGAGATCACCGGCCTCGCCGCCAGCGGGGGCAACGTCTCCACCGCCCAGGTGCTGGAGAACACGCTGGGCTGGCTGCAGCTGGCCGGTCGCACCGAGCTCAGCGTCCATGCAGGAGCCGAGCACCCGCTGGCCGGGGTGAGCGAGTACGCCGAGGAGACCCACGGTGACACCGGCGCCGGGTACGCGCGCCTGCCCGCCGGCAGGGTCACGGACGGGGGCACCGGCGCCTTCACCGCCGACGAGCTTCCCGCCGCGCAGGCCTGGGTTCGAGCCGCCCGGGCGCACCCCGGTGAGCTGATCGGGGTGCTCACAGGACCCGCCACCAACCTGGCCCTGGCGCTTCGGCTCGAGCCCCGGCTCCCGCAGCTGCTGAAGCGGCTCTTCATCATGGGCGGAGCCTTCAACTACCGGGGCAACACCCGGCCCACCACGGAGTGGAACGTCAGCTATGACCCCGAGGCCACGAAGGCCGTGATCGACGCGTTCGGGGCCTCCCGCCACCTGCCGGTGATCGGCCCGATCGAGGCCACCGAGGCGGTGGCGCTGACACCTGCGCGGCTGCAGCAGATGCTTGATCGGCCCCGGTCGGAGCCGTGGTCAGCCTTTCTGGATCAGCTGGCCGAGGCGCTGCGGTTCTACTTCGAGTTCCATGATGCCGACGGCCACGGCTATCTGGCCCATGTCCACGATCCCTATGTCACCGCCACCGCCGTGGCCTGGGCCCGGAACCAGACCCAGGCCCCGGCCCCGGCCCCGGATCACGGAGAGCGCCGCTCTCCGGCGGCAGAGCGTGAGCGGGATTCGTCCCCACGCGGCGCAGCCAGGATAATTCCCTGGGCGCGCAAGACCGAGCAGGCAGCGGTCGACGTCGAGCTCCTGGGCACGCTCACCCGCGGCGAGACCGTGGCCGACTGGCTCGGACGCTGGGGCCGCAAGCCCAATGCCGAGATCATCCGCAGCCTGGACGCCGAGGCGTTCCTGGATCACCTGACCATCACTTTGAGAGAAGGACCACAACATCATGACTCACACTGACCCGCACTCTGGGCAGGGGTCCGTCACCGCGGCGGATCCCGGAGAAACCCCGAAGACTCGCACGAAGAACACCGGCACTCCCAAGACCCGTCACACCGACCGCGCTGGGAACCACCTCCGACCTGCTCCCCCGCTGTGGTCGGTCCTGGCGCTCACCGCCGGCGCCGCCGTCATCGTCGGCACCTATCTCTGGGTGCTCACCAGCCAGCCCGCCACGCTCGGCGCGGACCTGGGACACACCACCCTCGGGGTGATGGTCGGCTACCTCCTCGGTGCGGCGCTCATCGCCGCCGGCACGCTCCCGCGGATCCCGCGCAGCGTGCTCGCCCTGATGCCGGTGATGATCGCTCTGAACATCGCCACCGGCCAGATCGTGGGCATGTCTCCTATCCCGCTCTACCTGGACTCCCTGGGCACCGTGATCATCGGCGTCATCGCCGGCCCCGCCGCCGGCGCCCTGACCGGGATCCTCACCAACGTCATCTGGGGCGTGACGATCAACCCGACCGTCATCGCCTTCACCGCAGGCTCCGCCTTCATCGGCGCCGCGGCCGGCTGGGCCGCCCGGCTGGGCGGCTTCCGCCGCATCTGGTGGGCCGTCCTCGCCGGCGCCCTGGCCGGCATCCCCACCGGCCTGATCGCCACCCCGGTGGCCGCGTTCATCTACGGCGGCGGACTCGGCGTCGGCACCGGCAGCATCGTCGCCGCCCTGCAGGGGGCCGGCGCCTCCATGCTCGGTGCCGCCACCATCCAGGGACTGGGCAGCGACATCGCCGATAAGGCGATCATCTTCGCGCTGGCCTTCCTGGTCATCGCCGCACTGCCGAACCGGCTGCGCAGCCGCTTCCCCTTCACCGAACACTCTTCCGTGAAGCGGGCAGGGATGAAGCGCACCGGGGCGGAGCGTGCGACGCCGCACACCGCAGGATCCTCCCATGCGGCTGCACCCAGCCACTGAGCTGGTCCTGCTCGGCTGCGCGCTGCTGCTCGTCTACGGAGTGCCCTCCCCGGTGATCCCGGCCGCCGTGCTCATCGCCGCGGCGGCCGGGGCGGCGGCCTCTCCCCGAGTCCGATTCCGCAGCTGGGCGCTGACCCTGGTGGTGCTGGCCGGGCCCATGCTGGTCATGGTCGGCATCATCCAGGGACTCTTCTACCCCGGCGAGCAGGCCGAGGTGCTCGCCGAGTTCGGCCCCGCCGCGGTCACCGTGGAGGGCCTCGCCCTGGCGATCCAACTCTGGCTGCGGGTGGCCGCGATGGTCGCGGTCTGTGCGCTGTTCGCGTTCGGCTCGGATCCCTCGCGCGCCTTCGACGGCCTATTGACGCTGCGGCTGCCGCTGTCCCTGGCCTACGTATGCGCCGCCGCGATGAGCCTGATCCCGCTGGCTCAGCACCGGGTCCGCGCCGCGCTGGCCGCCCGCTCCGCCCGCGGCTGGGACACCGACCGGCTCTCGGTGCGCCTGCGCCTGCTCACCGGGGTGCTCACCGGCCTGCTGGTCACCGCGATCACCCAGCTGGATCAGCGCCATGACGCCCTGACCCAGCGCGGATTCGGTGAGTCCGCGCATCCCACCCCGGCCCGGTTCTATCCCGCAGGCGCGGGCCAGCGCAGCCTGCGCTGGGGTGCCGTCATCGGCTCCGGCCTGCTGGTGGGTGCCTCGCTGGCCGGAGTGCTGCCGCTGCCCTCGGCCACCGACCTCCTGGGAGCCCTCGATGCCTGACCCCACTTCCTCGCGGCTGCCGCTGCTGCGTCTGTCCGAGTTCGGCTTCCACTACCGCGGCGCCGGGACCCCCGCCCTGGAAGCTGTGGACCTCACCCTTCACCCCGGGCAGGCCATCGCGGTGCTCGGGCCTCAGGGCGCGGGCACCTCCACCCTGGCCCGCGCCGCCGCCGGGCTGCTCGGGGAACACGGGCACAGCACCGGGGTGCGCGAGCTGCGCGGGGATCACCGCGCGGGCATGCTCGGCGATGACCCGGAGGCCCAGCTCACCGGGTTGACCCACACGGTCCAAGACGAGGCCGCGCTGCCCGGGCGGCTGCTGGGGCTGCCGCTGCCCAAGTGCCTGGAGCGCGCCGAGGCCGGCCTGCAGGCGCTGGGCATCGCGGGCCTGGCTGAGCGGGCACTGGACACGCTCTCCGGCGGGGAACGTCAGCTCACCGCGCTGGCCGGGCTGCTGACCCTGCGCCCGAGCGTGCTGGTGCTGGATCAGCCCTCCCAGGCGCTGGATGACAGCGCGCGACGACGCCTGGCCCGGTCCCTGCGCGCGTTCCGTGACGCCGGGGGCGCGGTGCTGCTCACCGGACACCAGCACGATGACCTCACCGCCGCCTGTGACCAGGTGCTCTTCCTGGCCCAGGGCCGCCCCGCGGCGATCACGCCAGAAGGGACGCCGCCGGACGCGGGGTCCGCCCCGGCTCGGCTGGGCCAGCCGCCTCTTGACCAGCGGCTATTGGGCCAGCCGTCGTTGAATCAACCGCCGCTGGACCAGCCGCCGTTGGACCAGCACGGGATCTGGGATGCGCGGCGCGCACCGGTGGGCCAGGACCCGAACCGAGCGGACCCGATGCCACAACGAGAGGTGCTGCTCCAGGTGCGGGACCTCTCGGTGCGGCGCGCGTCCACGCCGGTGCTCGACGGCGTGGCGCTGGAGCTGCACGCGGGGGAGGTCACCGCGCTGCTGGGGCCCAACGGTTCCGGGAAGTCCACGCTGCTCGGCGCCCTGACGGGGCTGCTTGCCGCCGAGCCGGGGACCAGAATCACCGGGCCTGGCGGCGTCGAGCTCGCCGCGGCACCGGCACACCACCGGGCCCGTCATCTGGGATGGGTGGGTCAGGACCCAGGGGATCAGCTGTCGGCTTCCACGGTGCATGCGGAGCTGATGC
This sequence comes from Nesterenkonia sp. E16_10, assembly GCF_017347085.1. Taxonomy (GTDB): domain Bacteria; phylum Actinomycetota; class Actinomycetes; order Actinomycetales; family Micrococcaceae; genus Nesterenkonia. The sequence continues at coordinate 38,127 of NZ_JADPSA010000014.1, read as the reverse complement.
GCGCGGTCCCGCTGGGCCCGGGAGGACGTCGGCTGCGGCGCGCCGATCGGGTGCGTGCATCGGCGCAGCGTGAGCACCAGGTGGAGCAGGTGATGCAGACCGCCGGGCTCAGCGGGCTCGGGCAGGAGCACCCGTATGACCTGGTGCCGGCCCAGCGCAAGGACTGCGTGATCGCCTCGGCGCTGCTGCTGGACCCCGCGGTGCTGCTGCTCGACGAGCCCACGCTGGGCCGTGATGCGGCGGGGATGCGCCGATTGAGCGCTCTGGTGCGCAGCTTCACCGCCGCCGGAGGCGCGGTGCTGGTGGCCACCCATGATCGGCGCTGGGCGGCGGAGATCAGCGATCAGCAGCTGCGCCTGGGCGAGCATCGGCCCTCGTCGGGGCAGGAGTAGAGCGGGCCGATCACAGCGGCCCGCGTCTGGGCCCGACTAGAGCGACACGACTAGAGCGGCAGCGACTCCCAGGTGTCGGCCATGGCGGGCACCACCGAGGCGACCAGCAGCCCAGCCATGACCAGGTTGAAGATCAGCATGTGCTTCGGCTGCGAGATGATCCGACCGGCGCCCACGCCGAGCAGCGTCCAGGCCACGGTGAAGGGTGCCCCGAAGCTGCAGGCCACGAGCGCGATCACCGCGACCTCGAGCATGAAGGAATCCCAGAATCCGGTGAAGGTGCTCAGCGCCGCCACCGAGAGGGTCCAGGCCTTGGGGTTCACGAACTGGAACAGCGCCATCTGCACGAAGCCCGGCGGCTTCGCCCCGGGCTTCGGGGTGAGCGTGGTGGGGCCGGTGGCGATCTTGTAGGCGAGCCAGAGCAGGTAGAGGATCCCGATCGGGCGCAGGATGTCGAGGATCACCGGCCACTGTTCCAGCACCTGACCCAGCCCGATCCCCACGATCAGCACCATCGAGGGGAAGCCGACGTTCACGCCCAGGACCGCGGGCAGCGTCCGCCTGAACCCGTAGGCGGCTCCGGAGGCCATCACGATGGTGTTGTTCGGCCCCGGGGTGCCGGCGCCGGCCACCACGAAGAGGATCAGAGAGAGAATCGCCACCGGATGAGACTACTCTGCCGGCACCTGCGCGCTCTGCGCCAGCGCGATGATCTCCTCGGTGACCCGTTCACGCAGCCGCGGGTCCAGCCGCTCGGTGGAGAGCGCCTCGTAGAACCACAGTCCGTCGGCGGCGAGCCGCGCGATGAAGCGCTGGACCGCGGCGGACTCCGCGGCGTCGTCGTCGGCCTTCTCGGAGTCTCCGGTGGCGGCGCGATCGGGGACCTCAGGGGGCTGCGGCGCCCACCGGGCGAAGACCTCGTCCCAGGCGGCGTTGGCCACCGGGTCCTCGGAGGCCTCGAGCATCAGCAGCAGCTCCGCGCGCTCCGGGTTCTGCGAGAGCCGCACGAAGGCTCGGAAACGCTCGTCGTGACTGAGCTCCTGCGCTGTGCCCCCGGCCTGGGCCTCCAGCGCGAGCTCCCAGTTCTGCGCCACATGCCGGTGCAGCCCGAGCAGCAGCTCCTCCCGGGACGGGAAGTGGTAGAGCAGCCCGCCCTTGGTCATCCCGGCCTCGGCGGCTACGGATTCGTAGGTCAGCATGGTCACGCCCTCGCGCTGGACCACCCGGGTGGCGGCGTCGAGGATCTCGTGACGTTTGGAGGGTCGCACAGGGTTGGATCTCCGCTCAGAGGTTGTCGGTGATGCTCAGTGGTTCTCGGGGTAGGCCTGGGATTCGGTGCCCGGGGTGTAGCGGCGCAGCATCCAGGAGGAGGCGACAGCGGCGAGCACCATCACCACGGCCACCCCGATCAGCACGCCCAGGTAGGCGACGTCGAAGGCCTCCGCGGCGGCGGCCATCGCAGGGGCGTCCCCGGATTCCAGCACCGCGGCCGGGGCCTGGCCGGCGTATTCCTCGGAGCCGGCGGGCAGCACCAGCACGCGGGTGTAGACGAAGGTCAGCAGGCTGCCCAGGGTGGCCACGCCGACGAGGCCGCCGAACTCGTAGGAGACCTCCTCGATGGAGGCCGCCATGCCGGCCCGGCGCGGCGGGACGTTGCCCATGATCGCGGTGGAGGCCACCGACATCGAGGCGCCCAGACCGGCGCCGAGCACAGCGAAGCTGATCACCAGCAGCACCAGCGAATCATCCAGCACGGCGTAGATCGAGACCAGCGCGCCCACCGCGGCCAGGACCATGCCGCCGCCGATCAGCGTGAGCAGTCCGGCGCGGTGCAGGATCGCGCCGCCGAACAGCGCGAAGGGCAGCGAGCCCAGCGCCAGCGCGGACACGATCAGTCCGGCCTCCAGCGGGGAGAAGCCCTCGACCAGCTGGAAGCGCTGGGTGGTGCCCAGCTGGACCCCGACGATGGCGAAGATGCTGGCACCTGCGGCGATCACGCCGCCGCTGAATCCGCGGTTGCGGAAGATCGTGAAGTCCACCAGCGGCTCGGAGGTGCGGTTGAGCCGCATCTGACGGCGGGCAAAGACGGTGAGCATGACGACGGCGACCACGGTGGAGGCCCCGAAGCGCAGCCAGTCCACCGGGGTCTCGGCGATGGTCTTGATGGCCAGCACCGCGGCGGTGAGGCCGAGCATCACCTGGGCCGAGGAGAGCCAGTCCCAGTGCCGTCCGGGGTTGGCGATGTTGGCGGGGCCGACCACGAGCATCAGCACCAGGGCCGCGGCGACGATGGGCACATTGACCAGGAATACCGAGCCCCACCAGAAGAACTCCAGCAGCACCCCGGAGACGATCGGGCCCAGCGCCATGCCCACGGTGGCCACCGCGGCCCAGATGGCGATGGCCATATTGCGCTCGCGCTCCACCGAGAAGGTCAGTCGGATCAGCGCGAGCGTGGCGGGCATCATGGCGGCGGCGCCGACGGCGAGCAGCGCGCGCGAGGCGATGAGCATCTCCGAGCTCCCGGAGAACGCAGCCAGGATCGAGGCCACCCCGAAGATGCCCAGGCCGATCTGGAAGATCCGCTTATGCCCGAACCGGTCCCCCAGTGCCCCGGAGCCGGGCAGAAGTCCCGCGATCACCAGCGGGTAGGCATTGATGATCCAGAGCTGCTGCGAGGAGGAGGCGCCGAGCTCCGCGGTCAGCGTGGGCAGGGCGGTGTAGAGGATCGTGTTGTCCAGCGCGATCAGGAACAGCGCCGAGGACACGATGGCGAGCATCGTCCAGCGCTGCCACGCGCTCAGTGCAGGGCGGGCATCAGCATGCACAGAGGGAAGGGTCATCACCGGAGTAACTATACTATACATCCGGTATAGTTACTGGTGAGCTTACTCACCCAGCAGAGCGTCGAGGGCCTGCAGCGCCGGGGAGATCCGCGTTCGCCAGCGCCAGTCCGCCTTGGCATCCGCGCGGGAGGGCCCGCCGTTGATCACACCGATCGGCCGGCCCGACTGGTGCATGGTCAGCGCGATCTTGAATCCGCTCATCACCGCCATCGAGCTGCCCACCACCAGCAGCGCCGAGGAGGCCGCGACGAGGTCCTGGACCGCGGACTTGCGTTCAGCGGGCACCGATTCGCCGAAGTAGACGACGTCGGGCTTGAGCTTCTCGGAGCCGCAGACCAGGCAGGTGACCATGTGGAACTTCTCCACCCAGGACTGGTCCAGGGTGACGTCGCCGTCGGGGTTCACATTCTCGGCGGCGGCGAAGGCGGCCTCGGCGTATCCGGGGTTCGCCTCCTGCAGCCGGGCGTCCAGGGAGGAGCGGGCCTCGCGGTTGTCACACCTCAGGCAGATCACGGAGTCCATGTCGCCATGCAGGTGGATCACCGGGTCGGCGCCGGCGGCGCGGTGCAGCCCGTCCACGTTCTGCGTGATCAGTCCGCTGAGCAGCCCTTCGGACTGCCAGTCGGTGAGCAGCCGGTGGGCCTGGTTGGGCTCGGCCTGGTGCATCTGGCGCCATCCGACGAAGCCACGGGCCCAGTAGCGACGGCGCGAGGCGGCGTCGTGCTGGAACTCCTGGTAGGTCATCGGCCGGTGCCGATGCAGCGAGCCCTGGGGTCCGCGATAGTCGGGGATCCCGGAGTCGGTGGAGACGCCGGCCCCGGTCACGCACAGCACGTCTCCGCTCTCGAGCATCCGCCGGATGCCCTCGCGGGCGATCTCCTCGGACTGCGGCTCGGCGGTGTCCTGCACGACCCGGGCTATCGAGCGCAGCGCGGCCTTGTGCGCGTTCTCGACGGGCTTGGTGAAGGCCGTGGGAGTGAACTCTTCCACGGGTCAGCGCCCGTACTTGTCCTCGTACGGGTCAAAGCCGCTGCTGCGCTCTTCGGGGTCCGGCCGAGCTGGACGGCTGGACGACTCTCTGTCACCACGGGTTTTGGCGAGCTCTCTCTCGAGCGCAGTCAGGTCGGTGTCCGGAGTGTAGTACTTGATCTCCCGAGCCTGCTTCGTAGCTTTCGCCTTCTGACGGCCACGCCCCATAAGCGAGACCCCCTCTGTCTTCTCGTGTCCCAATGACGATGCCGGGCAGAGGCTATCGCGGGATTAGCTGTCCATGAAGTAGTTCGTGATCCCTAGGTTAACATGACTGGCGCTGCACCGTCGTCCGATGTCTCCTCTGAGCGAGCACGATCACACCGTTCAACGCCAAGATGACGTACTCTGTTCCGCACGGTCCAAAGAAAGTACCGACCGCTGCGACAACGCCGTCCGACGATCTCGGTGGCGCGGCAGAAGATGCACCTCAGCGCAGCCCCTGGCCCCCGCCGTGAACCGCGGATGTGGCCGCTGCGGGCTGGCCCTGCACGTGCAGCCCCCTCACACTTCTTCCAGGAGATACCTCCATGTCCATCACCGACCGCAGGGCAACGGCGCCCACGGCCCCCACCACCGACGAGATCTTCGCTGCCCACGAGGGCGGCAAGCTCAGCGTCGAGACCACCATGCCGCTGGATTCCACGCGCGCACTCTCCATCGCATACACCCCTGGCGTGGCACAGGTCTCCCGCGCCATCCACGAGTCGCCTCGAATGCGGGCCACCCACACCTGGGCGGACCGCCTGGTCGTGGTGCTCTCCGACGGCACCGCCGTCCTCGGGCTGGGCGATATCGGCCCGGCCGCGGCGCTGCCGGTGATGGAGGGCAAGTCTGCGCTGTTCAAGACCTTCGGGGGCCTCAACTCGATCCCGCTGGTGATCAACACCCAGGATGTGGACGAGATCGTGGCGACCATGGTGGCGCTGCGCCCCAGCTTCGGGGCGGTGAACCTCGAGGATGTGGCGGCTCCGCGCTGCTTCGAGCTCGAAGCACGCCTGATCGAGGCCCTGGACTGTCCGGTGATGCATGATGACCAGCACGGCACCGCCGTCGTGGTCCTGGCCGCCCTGACCAACGCCGCCCGCGTCACGCAGCGTGAGTTCGCCTCGATGCGGGTGGTGATCGCCGGGGCGGGGGCCGCGGGGATCGCGGTGACCGAGATCCTGCTCGGCGCCGGAGTGGGCGAGGTGATTCTGACCGATTCTCGCGGGGTGATCCATGAAGGCCGCGAGGGACTCAGCGAGATCAAGGCGCACTATGCCCAGCGCACCAACCGGAGCCAGGTCAGCGGCGGGCTCGCCGAGGCGCTGTCGGGGGCCGATGCGTTCATCGGCGTCTCCTCCTCCAAGGTCGCCGAGGAGGACTTGGCGCGGATGAATGATCGTACGATCGTCTTCGCGCTCTCCAACCCGGATCCCGAAGTGCTGCCCGAGGTCGCTGCGCGCCACGCGGCCGTGGTGGCCACCGGCCGCTCGGACTTCCCCAACCAGATCAACAATGTGCTGGCCTTCCCGGGAATCTTCCGCGGTGCGCTGGATGCCGGTGCGCGCAGGATCACGCAGCAGATGAAGATCGCGGCGGCCGCGGCGCTGGCGGACATCGTGGGCGATGAGCTCAGCCCGGAGTACATCGTGCCTTCTCCGCTGGATGACCGCGTGGCACCGGCCGTGGCCCGAGCGGTGATGGACGCCGCGGCGGCCGAGGCGCCAGAGGTGGCGGCGGCGGCGCCGGCTTAGCGGCGCGGTGCCGGTTTGATGGTGGCGGCGGCTTAGCGGCGCGGTGCCGGTTCCGCGGCAGCCCAGGACGCGGCCAGGTGGACCTCAGTCGGCGGGCGGTGGAGAATTCGATCTATGACTGATGCAGCGCCTATGCCGGAGTCCCACCTGCCTGAGCTGCGCTGGTGCTCCGCCGCTCTCGACGGGCTCGGCGCCTTCGTGGTGATCTACTCGCCCGAGGATGACACCGTCCGGGCTGCGTCCTTGGCCCAGGCCGTCGGCGATGAGCCGGAGGTCGCCGCGATCGGGCGGGTCCTGGAGCAGCTGATGGATCAGCTCGAGGCGCTGGCCCCCGCCACCGCGGCGCGGGAGATGAAGCCGCTTCCCGCGGGCCGCGGCAGGGTGCCGGACGCCGTGGCGGCCTATGCCGCCGGTGACCATACCGCGCTGGACGAGCTGCCCGTGGTGCAGCCCGGTTCGGCCTATCGCCAGGAGGTCTGGGCGGCGATGCGTGAGGTCCCCGCCGGGGAGACGGTCTCCTACGCGGAGCTCGCCCAGATGGCCGGCCGGCCACTGGCGCACCGCGCCGCGGCCAGCGCGTGCGCGAACAACCTCATCGCCTTCGCGGTGCCCTGTCACCGCGTGATACGCGCCGACGGCGGGCTCGGCGGCTACGGCTTCGGCGGCGTCGAGACCAAGCGGGCCCTGCTGGCCCGCGAAGGCCTCCACCTCAACCGCTAGCCTTCCTGGCTGGTTGAGTTCTCCGGCAGCTACGTACCGACCGGAGAACTCAATTGACCAGGAAGATCGGCGCGGGGCCGTGGTCCTCGAGCCGTGACAGCCCGAGGATCGCTGGTGCAGACTCGGCCTTTTCGGCAGAGGAGGACGCATGGCCAGGGAATTGGTGTGGACCGGGTTCATGACGCTCGACGGGGTCGTAGACTCCCCCGGCGGCAGCAGCGAGGGGCACCGCAGCGGCGGCTGGGTGCTCGGCACCGAGTTCCTCCCGGAGGCGTTCGCACTCAAGGGCGAGGAACTCCAGGAGACGACGGCGCTGATGTTCGGCCGACGCAGCTACGAGGCCTTCGCCCCGATCTGGGCCGAGTCCGAGGACCACGCGGACTACAAGGAGCTGCCGAAGTATGTGGTCTCCACGAGCCTGCACGAAGACGCCCTGGTCGAGAATTGGGGACCGATCACCCTGTTGCGCTCGACCGAGGACATCGCGGCGCTGAAGCAGGACGACGGCGGCGCGATCTTCATCCACGGCAGCGCCGAGCTGGCCCGGAGCCTGATGGACGCCGGCCTCATCGACAGGTACAACCTGTTGATCTTCCCGGTGCTGCTCGGCACCGGGAAGCGGCTCTTCTCGGCGGAGGACCACGACGCGACGAAGCTGGTCCTGCGCGAATCAGCCCACTACGCCAACGGAGTCATCAAGGCCCTCTACGACGTCCGGCACTGACGTCCCTCCCGGCTGGTTGAGTTCTCCGGCGGGTACGTCCCGACCGGAGAACTCATTCGGCCAGGAGGAGTGGGGACTTCGGCTTCTTGGTCACGGTCAGCCCATGCGCGGACTCACCCTCCAGCGTCAGCTCCTCACGGTCCACCAGGACCGTGTCGCCGTCCTCGACCTCGCCGGAGAGCAGCGCGCGGGCCAGCTGATCGCCGATCTCGCGCTGCACCAGGCGGCGCAGCGGCCGGGCGCCGTAGGCGGGGTCGTAGCCGGTGAACGCCAGCCAGTCCCGCGCCGCCTCGGTAACCTCCAGGGTCAGCCGGCGCGCGGTCATCCGCTCCTGGAGCAGCCCGATCTGCAGCTCCACGATTCCGGCGAGCTGGTCCATGCTCAGCGGATCGAACATCACGATGTCGTCGAGCCGGTTGAGGAACTCCGGCTTGAACGAGGCATGGACGATGTCCATCACACGCTGCTGCTTGACCGTGGTCTCCAGGGTCTGGTCCACCAGGAACTGGGAGCCCATGTTGGAGGTCAGGATCAGCACCGTGTTGCGGAAATCCACGGTGCGGCCCTGGCCGTCGGTGAGTCGCCCGTCGTCGAGGACCTGGAGCAGGATGTCGAAGACCTCCGGGTGGGCCTTCTCCACCTCGTCGAGCAGCACCACCGAATAGGGACGACGCCGGACCGCTTCGGTGAGCTGACCGCCCTGGTCGTAGCCCACGTAGCCCGGGGGCGCGCCGACCAGGCGAGCCACCGAGTGCTTCTCGGAGTACTCCGACATGTCGATCCGGATCATGGAGCGCTCGTCGTCGAAGAGGAACTCCGCGAGCGCCTTGGCCAGCTCGGTCTTGCCCACGCCGGTGGGGCCCAGGAAGAGGAAGGATCCGGTGGGCCGGTCCGGGTCCGAGACGCCGGTACGGGCGCGGCGGACCGCATCGGAGACTGCGCCGACCGCTCTGGTCTGCCCGATCAGCCGGGAACCGATGAGCTCCTCCATCTGGAGCAGCTTCGCGGTCTCGCCCTGGAGCAGCCGCCCGGCGGGGATCCCGGTCCAGGCCGAGATCACCCCGGCGATTCCGTCGGCGTCGACCTCGTCGGCCACCATCTTCTTCTCCGGGGATGGGGTGGAGGCGTCCTCCTCCTCGGCGGCGGCCAGGTCCTTCTCCACCTGCGGGATCTCGCCGTAGAGCAGCCGGGAGGCCTCGGCCAGGTCGCCATCGCGCTGGGAGCGCTCGGCGGCCGACTTCAGCTCATCGAGCTTCACGCGCAGTTCACCGGCACGGTTGAGCTCACCCTTCTCGGCCTCCCAACGGGCGGTGAGCTCGGCAAGCTCCTCCTTGCGGTCCGCCAGGTCCTCGCGCAGCGTGATCAGGCGCTCGGCGGAGCCGGCGTCGGTCTCATTCTGCAGCGCGAGCTCCTCCATGGTCAGCCGGTCCACCACACGGCGCAGCTCGTCGATCTCCACCGGGGCAGAGTCGATCTCCATGCGCAGCCGCGAGGCGGCCTCGTCGATGAGGTCGATGGCCTTGTCCGGGAGCTGGCGGCCGCTGATGTAGCGGTCGGAGAGCGTGACGGCGGCGACCAGGGCGTTGTCGGCGATGCCCACCTTGTGATGGGCCTCGTAGCGCTCCTTGATCCCGCGCAGGATCGCGATCGCATCGGGCACCGAGGGTTCGCCGACGTAGACCTGCTGGAAGCGGCGCTCCAGGGCGGCGTCGGCCTCGATGTTCTCGCGGTACTCGTCCAGCGTGGTGGCCCCGATCAGGCGCAGCTCCCCGCGGGCAAGCATCGGCTTGAGCATGTTGGAGGCGTCCATGGAGCCCTGTGAGGCGCCGGCGCCGACCACGGTGTGGATCTCGTCGATGAAGGTGACGATCCGACCCTCGGCCGCCTTGATCTCTTCGAGCACGGCCTTCAGCCGCTCCTCGAACTCGCCGCGGTACTTCGCGCCGGCGATCATCGCGCCGAGGTCCAGCGAGATCAGCGTCTTCTCCCGCAATGACTCGGGCACGTCCCCTGCGACCATGCGCTGAGCCAGGCCCTCGACGACGGCGGTCTTGCCGACCCCGGGCTCACCGATCAGGACCGGGTTGTTCTTGGTCCGGCGGGAGAGCACCTGGACCACGCGGCGGATCTCGGAATCGCGCCCGATGACCGGGTCCAGCTTGCCCGAACGGGCGATCTCGGTCATGTCGGTGCCATACTTCTCCAGCGCCTGGAAGGTGTTCTCCGGATCCGGGGTGGTGACCTTGCGATCGCCGCGCAGGCCAGGCAGCTCGGCCTTGAGCGCCTGCAGCGTGGCACCGGCATCGGCGAGTGCCTTGCCCACGGGGCCGCCGTCGGTGGCGGTGCCGATCAGCAGGTGCTCGGTGGAGACGAAATCGTCGCCGAAGTCCTCGGCCTGAGCCTGGGCCGCCTTGATGACGTTGAGCCCGGCGGGCGAGAACTGCGGGGCCGCCACGGAGTCACCGCTGGTGGCGGGCAGAGACTTGATGATGGCGGAGGCGCGGGTGCTCACGGCGTCGGGGTCTGCCCCGGCGGCCTTGAGCAGCGCGACGGCCATGGATTCGCGCTGATCCATCAGCGCCTTGAGGATGTGCGCCGGTTCCACCTGCGGGTTGCTCGCGGTGTTCGCGTTCATTGCGGCCGCAGAGACGACCTCCTGCGATTTGGTCGTGAGTTTGACGTCCACGTCTGCCCCTCCCAGTGCGTAGTGGCGCCGGTTGTGCGACAGCGCCGAATAAACTTGAGTCCATCTTACTCAACTTTGACGTGTGGGGAAGTATTCCTGGCGATGTCACCTCTTCGCGAAGCAGACAACAGCCTGCATTGAGATGATTCCGGACGCCGAAACGTGCAGCAGACCCGTTCGATGATCAGCGAATCGCGCTGGGGAGGCTTTATGCGAGCCAGGTTCCTCGTCGAAGGACCTCTGCAACGTGAAGGTCTTTGTCGAGAACCACGGCATCTGCGTTCAGTCCTACTGCCAGGCTGCCAACTTGATCGCTCAGCCCGTGTGTGCGGGCAGGTACGACTGTTGCGGAGCGGATCGCTTGATCGAAAGGAACTCCCGCTTGGACGGTGTTCCGGAAAATGTCTCGCATGAAAGCAGTCCCACCGGCGATTGCACTAGATGAGCCGAGTGTGGCGGCTGCATCGTTGACATGCACGGTCGCAGGCCCTAATTGGTAGGTCCCGTCGTCGAGGCCCGCAGCCGCCATGGAATCCGTGACCAGCATGATGTTGTTCGCGCCTACTAGCTCGAAGATTGATCCCACCGTGTACGGGTCCAGGTGCAAAGTGTCTGCGATCAGTTCAATGACCGCCTCGCCCTTTGCCGCCGCGCGGAGACAGGCCATTGCAGGGCCAGGTGAACGGTGGTGGATGGTAGGCATGCCGTTGAACAGGTGCGTGACAGTGGGTACCGCTGCGCCGTCGCTGACGGCGGACATTCTTCGCAGTGCGTAGGCCAGAGAGGCCTGTGTGGTGAACGCGTCGGCGTCTGTGTGACCGATGGAGGGCACCACACCGTGGCTTGTCAGGTAGTCAACCAGTGTCGTTGCCCCTTCGAGCTCAGGGGCGTAGGTCATGGTGCGAATTGTTCTCCCGGAAGCTTGTATCAGCCGCCCCGTGAGATCGAGGTCGGGAAGCACCAGCCAACGCGGATCTTGAGCGCCGCAGCGTGCGTGAGAGAGGAATGGGCCTTCAAGATGGATGCCAGCCACGGAGCCATCAGTCGTAAGCCCACCAAAGAGTGCAACAGCGCGCAGCATGTCGTCGCTTGAGGCCGTAACGAGGCTGGCCATCACGGTGGTCGTTCCGATTTCATGGAGTTCTGCCAGTGCCTGCCGCACCGGTTCTTCAGCAGAAGTGGAAAAGTCCGCGCCGAAGGCACCGTGACAATGGGTGTCAATGAACCCCGGAACTAAAATCTCTCCTGAATCCAACACCTTCGGTGTGGGCCATCCCTGCGGATTGAAATAGTCTCGTGCCCCCGCGTAGGTGATCCGTTCATCCTCGATGGCTACCGCGCCCTCCGCATATTCGGTGAGTCCGGTATGGATTCGTCCATGGATTACCTGGCGGTGTGTGATGGTAGTGACCTTCCTGGCTGGAGCTGGATCAAGGGGTGTTGCCGAGTAGTGCGGCGCCGAGGAGTCCTGCTCGAGGGCCGGCACGGGATGCACTGATTGCAGGAGCATCGCGCCAACCCAATAAACCTCTTACTTCGTCGCGCAATGGGTTCAAGAGGACGGGGCCCGCGGCGCTCAGGCCTCCTCCTATCACGATCTCTGCTGGATCAAATATTGCGGTCAGTGTGGTGATCCCGGTGGCGAGGGCATTGACGGCGGTGGACCAAGCCTGGTCGGCGAGTGGATCTTTGCCCACTAGTCTTGCGACGTCCGCAGCGCTATTGGCAGTGCCGCCAGCTTCGACGTATCCCGACAGAACGGCTCTGGCTGAGGCGTAGGTTTCCAGGCACCCGAGTCGTCCGCATGAGCACGCTCGACCATCGGGGATGGTAGTAACATGGCCCAGTTCACCTGCCTGTCCGCGTGCCCCAGTCACCGTCCTACCTGCGGTGACGATGGCGGCGGAGATGCCGGTACCAATCGGGATAAATACAAAGTCCCGTAAGGCTGGGCGTAGAGCCATCTCTGCCCGAGCGGCAGTTCGGGCGTCATGATCGATTGTGGTCGGGAGACTGAAATGTTCTTCTAGCCGACTTGCCAAAGGAAAATCAGTCCACTTAAGGTTTGCGGCGTAGCGCACCAGACCGAAAGGCGCATCTACCAGTCCCGGAGTGCCTACCCCGATGGCGGTGGGCTCATAGCCATGCGCATGTGCGGTCCTCGCGAGGTCAGAGACCACCGCGAGGACCGCGTCGAAAGCGCCCAAAGACCCTTCGAAGGTTGGGGCAGCGAGTTCGGGGGATAGTTCTGACCCGTCGGCGAAGACGGAGCCCTTGACCGTGGTGCCACCGATATCGATCGCAAGCACGATATTCGACTCCATGCGCTGCCTTGCTTCCATATCTGCCTGCGCTACTTCACTTTGCCGTTGGGGCTCTTCGTGATGGAGAGCTCTGCGACGATAGGCAGATGATCCGAAGCTGTGGTGTGGATGACGTTCGCCGAGGTTGCGGTCGCGCCCCGCGCGGTGAGGATGTAGTCGATACGCAGACTGGGATTCTCCACAGAGCCGCTCCCGGGAAGACCCTCGAGGTCGGGACCGAAGGTGTAGTCCTCGTTCTGTCCCAGAGCTGCGAAGGTATCTGTGAATGCTGAGAAGAGCGGCTGCAGTTCCTCAGCGTCTGGGGTCGCATTGAGGTCACCAACAATAACCGCCGGCCGCTTGCTAGCACCGGTGATGTCTACGATCTCTTGGACCTGCAATGCGCGCTGTTCTTCGCGCTGGAAGTCCAGGTGGGTGCTGTAGAAAGCCACGTGGTTGCCACGAACATTCACTATGGCTTCAAGCAGGCCCCGCTGCTCGGTGGGTCGCTCCTCGTACTCGATGTTCGTCAGCAGATGGTTCTCTGAAGAGATGATCGGATATTCACTCAGGATGGCGTTGCCGTACTGGCGGTTGTCCACGCCCCCGGGCAACGGTGGCTCATCCAGGTTAGCTCCGTACACCACGTGCATGTCGAGCCGGTCCGCGAGCCATTCCGCTTCGTCGAGGAAGTCGCTCCGCGCACCCCAGTGGTTGTCCACCTCCTGCAGGCCGATGATCTCGGCACCCGAGTCCTCGATCACGGACGCTGTGCGTTCGATGTCGAAAACGTTGGCGCCGTCCGCGCCGTAGTGGATGTTGAAGGACATTGCTGTCACCTCTGTGGTCTTTCCTGGCCCCGCGAAGGCCGGGCCGGCACCGAGCACAGCACCGCCGACAACAAGCGCGGCAACCGAAGCGGCTGCTATCTGTCGTTGAAACATGTTGGGTTCTCCTTTATTGAGGGGTGGTGAAACGTCACGCAGTTATGGTCGATATTGGGAAGAGCGTCGCTCCCTCCAGAACGTCCTTCAATGCGACGGGGCTGGCGATCTCTCCTACGAAGCGTCCATCCACGCTGTTTTGGAAGCCGAAGACGACCCATTCGCCGTCTCGCTTCCTGAACAGTTGCGCGGCATAGACACCGGGGACGAAGAAGCTCCTGCTGCTACGAAGGTCCCAGGACCCCAGGAGGCTCTCCCCGCGGGCAATCCAAGTGCCGGTGCTGTTGCTGTCGAACCTGATCCCTGGTGCCTTCTCCGGCAGACACGAGAAGAGCAGTACTGCCTCTCCATGGACCTCACGGGATTGGATCACTTCCATCTCACCGAAACCGGCCGGGGCGGACAGCGGTGGGCGCGTTTCCCAACGCGTGAGGTCGGGACTTACCGCATGCCCGACGACGGCACGCTGGTCGGGGTCACCGGTTCGACCGCGTGCGGTGATCAACATCTGCCACAGATTTGTCGCCTCGTCGAAGAAGACGAAGGGGTCCCGCCATGCCTCGTCGGGCCAAGTTCCCTCGTTCAGCTTCTCGTACCACTGTTCGTCCGCCTCGAGTGCAGGCATCTCTGAGCGCGTCCAGGTCAGAAGGTCATCCGAGACCGCGGAGCCGATCCGCTGTCGTAGCCCTTCCTCTTCACGGCTGACCCCGGTGTAAAAGAGGTGCCAAGTGCCGTCCGGGCCACGCACTGTGCAGCCTGTCCAGGTCGCGAGGTCATCCCATGTGGGCCCGTCGGAGGCGGTGAGGGCATCAGGTAAGGGAGTCCAGTCCTGGAGGTCCACCGACGTCGCATGACCGATCGAGGCTCGGTGGTGGCGGGCATCCGGATTCTGCAGCGCCCTGCTCGCGCGCAGGAAGAACAGGTGATAGTTCTCTCCGTCATCGGCGAGCCAGCTATCCCACACCCATGCATCTGGAAGTCGGAACGTCATAGGGCCCCACCAGCGAAATGGTGCTTGGCTTCGGCGACGAACCGGTGATAGTCAATCAGCGTCAGCTGGGCGGCGGCGGCCTCATCCAGCACGATCCGCGCCCGGGGGTGAAACTGCAGTAGCGATGCCGGGCACATACTGCTCACTGGCCCCTCGATCGCGGCGGCAACAGCTGCAGCCTTCGCCTGCCCCTGGGCCACGAGCACGACCTCTCGGGCCTCCATGATGGTGCCCAGTCCTTGAGTGATGCAGTGCGTAGGCACGTCATCATCCTTCGCGAAGAATCTGGCGTTATCCATGCGTGTCTGATGGGAGAGCGCTTTGACTCGGGTGCGCGAAGCCAGCGAGGAAGTCGGTTCATTGAATCCGATGTGCCCGTTGGTTCCGATACCGAGAATCTGCAGGTCCACGCCCCCTGATTCGGTCAGGGCGTGCTCGTAGTCGAGGCAGGCTTGTTGGATGTCGACAGCGCCTCCATCGGGAGTGTGCACATTCGCCGGGTCTAACCCCAGCGGAGTCGTCAGTTCACGTTCGATGACGAGCGCGTAGCTCGCCGGATGTCGTTCATGCAGGCCGACGTATTCGTCGAGCGCGAAAATCCGCACGCCGGCGAGCGTGACGTCTCCCTGAGCACGCAGCCGGGCCAGCTCGCGGTAGGTACCCAGCGGCGATGAACCGGTGGCGACTCCGAGGACCATATCTGGTGTCTCGGAGGCATGGTGGGCGATGAGTTCTGCGGTGTGGGATCCGACCGCAGCCGGATCGGCCAGGATGACAACTTCCACAGTCTGTCCCTTCTAATGGTGAGCGGTGCGTAGTGGGAGGTGAGCTTCAGCCCTTGACGGCTGAGCTCGCTACACCCTCGATGAACCACCGCTGAAAGACCAGGAACACCACGATGACCGGGAGCACGAGCAGGACCCCGAAGGCCATAACCTGCCCCCAGGCGGGTGGAAGCTGTCCGGCGAAGACGCTGATCTGCAACGGAAGGGGCCTCAGGTTCGGATCCGAGATCATCAGCACGGGCCAGAGGAAGGAGCCCCACTGGGTGAGAAAGGTGAGGATCGCGACGGAGGCGTACGCCGGCTTGCTCATCGGGGCGATAATCTGCCAGAAGATGCGCCAGGGTCCGGCGCCATCAACCCGAGCGGCTTCGTCGATGCTGCGCGGGATTCCGGTGAAGAATGAATAGAAGAGGAAGATGGACAGTGCGTTTCCGATGAACGGCAGGATCTGGATCCACAGCGTGTTTCGTGCGTCGTTGTAGAGGTAGAACATCGGCACGGCGACCGCCTCAAATGGCACAATTAGGATCAGCAAAATCGCCAGGAGGGCGACGGCGCGGCCACGCCATGACAGCCGGGCCAGCGCATAGGCCGCCATAGAGTTCACGATGAGGCCAAGTCCAACGACGGCGACGGTCACGGTAAACGAGACGGCGAAGAAGCGCCAGAGGTGCCCAGTGCTGTCCGAGGACAGGCTGGAGGCCACCCCCGAGTAGTTGTGCAGTCCCCATTGGGTCACGTCGAAGACGGTGAACCCCGCCAGCGTGTCACTCGCCGGCGCAAGAGAGGCCGCGACCATGTAGGCGACCGGGGCGAGGAAGAGCACCCCGGTAACAAGCAGCACCGCGTAATGCGGTATGCGGGATTTGAGCTCCCGCCGACTGATCTTGGGGTTGGACGCGGTCATCTGAGCCATCTCAGCCCTCTTTCTCGGTCGTGACGCGGCGCTGGATCAGGGACAGGACGACGACTATGAGGAAGAAGACCACCGATATGGCGCTGGCCCGCCCAATGTTGTTCTCGTCGAACGCCGCGGTGACGGCTTCGTACATGACTGTTCGTGTCGCGTCCTCGTTGAGGCCTCCGCCGGACTTGGCCAGGACGTAAATCTGGTCGAATACCCGGAGCGACAGAATCGTCGTGTAGAGCGCCACGAACACCAGGGTCGTCCTGACCCCAGGCAGGGTGACGTGGACGAATCGTTGCCAGCCGTTGGCCCGGTCGAGTTCAGCTGCTTCGTATAGCTCGGGCGGAACCTGCTGCAGCGCTGCCAACAGGATGACCATCTGGAACCCGCAGCCCTGCCAGATTGAGAGGACGATGACGGACGCAAGTGCCGTGAGTTCCGATCCCAGCCAGTCCTGCGACCCGAAGGCTCCTCCTGAGAAGAAGGCCAAGGCTGAGTTGAGCAGTCCTTGGTCACCTCGGGCCAGGATGAGACGCCAGATGATCGCGACCAGAGCGATGGGAAAGACGACGGGCAGGAAATACAGCGAACGGAAGACTCCCATTCCGGGCAAGTTCTTCTTGACCAGCAGAGCCAGAGCCAGAGCTAGGGCCGTCTGCACCGGTACGACGACCGCGGCGAAGATTAAGTTGTGCAGCAGTGCGTCCAGGAATTGTCCGGAGACATCGGGATCTGTCAGGATCCGGACGTATTGCGTGAGTCCCATGAAGGAGGGGTCTCGGGGGTCCCCCAACCGGACGTTGTACAGCGAGAAGCCGATCGAAGCCAGGAACGGCACGGCCACGAATAGCAGTAGGAGCGAGATGGCTGGAGCCGCCATGAGCGGACCCGCGAACTGGGCCCTTCTGATCTTTCGCGGCCTGACAGTCGGGGCCTGCGGGGGGTTGAGCCCTGTTGTAGTGGCGATGTCGCCCTCCTTGAACTGAGGAAGCGGGGCCCGTGAGCCCCGCTTCCTGAGTCGATCAGTCGTTCTGATAGCCGTCGTTGTCGGCGAAGTCGGAATCAATCGCGCGCGCGGCCGAGTCGAGCTCGTCCTGCACGTCCGCACCTCCCCAGATCGCAAGGAGAGCGCTTCCGAAGGCGCTAGTCACAGTTGGGTACCCCGGGGTCACCGGACGCGCGACTGCGATGCACTCTTCGGTGACGTCCTCTGAGCCACAAGCCGAGGCGAGATTGTCAGCGAACAGCTCCAACGGCTTGTCTGGGCCGTAGAGCTCGCTCTGCTCCAGAGCCGAGGTACTACCTGGGACCGCAGCATTGGCCTCAACCATTGCGTTGATGCTGTCGTCAGAGAGCAGAAAATCAAGGAATGCTCCCGCCGCCTCAGTGTTTCCCTCGGCAGTGGGCGTGGCCCCCCACTGCCAGGACCCGTGCCCAGCTTTGGTGCCCTGACCGAAGTCCGGCAGCGGCATGAGCACAAGATCTTCCCCGAGCGCCTCGCTGAAGGTGGGATACATCCAGTTGCCGGTCCAGGTCAGGGCGGTCTCTCCGTCTGGGAAGGCTGTTCCGCTGGTGTTGGGATCGGCAAACTCCTTCCAGGAGGCCCAGCGTTCGAGTGCATCGACGTTCTCCTGGCTGTTGAGCACCCCGTCAGCCTCCCCGTCCAGCATGAGCGTGCCTCCAGCTGACCAGATGTCCGGAGTTGTGGTGAATGTTCCCCACTCCGCCGCGAAGCCATTGGCCTCTCCGAGATCGATGGCCTTGCCGGAGGGCGCGACCTCCGCCAGTTCCGCGACGTAAGTGTCGAACTCGTCGACCGTCCACGCCTCGTCTGCGGTCGTTGGCGCCTCGATACCCGCCTCATCCAGCAACGTCTTGTTACCCCATAGACCCAGCCCGACGTCGAACATCCCCACGGCGTAGGTAGCGTCGTTGTATGTGCCGCTCTCCTCGACGCCTCCGATCCGGTTGTCGAGCGCGTCGGCAGAGACAACGTCCTCGAGCGGAATGAGCTTGCGGTCATAGACGAACGACGCCATGGTCGGGGCATCCATTTCCATGACCTCGGGCAGGTCCTCCGCCGAGGTCGACTGAATGGTGCTGGTGTAGTCAGCTTCAGGGATGAGCGTCAGCTCCGCCGTCACGTCTTCCTGGGACGAGTTGAACTCATCCACCAGTGACTGCAATGCCTCGCTCTCTGCCGCCTGGCCTGCGTGAGCCCACACCTCAATGGCTCCATCGGACTCTTCGCCACCGGAACTCTCGGAGTCCCCGGAGCATGCGGACAGGAGGAGGGCCAGTGAGAGGCCCGTGCCGATCGTCATGGCAGGGGGCCTTGACCTCTTAGGTGCAAGCATCGTCAAATTCCTTTCGGTTCCCTCGTGAACGGGGTCGTTCAATTTGACAAGTTTGGCCTAGACCAATTTTGAAGTCAATAGATTGGACTACTCCAATTTTCTCTGTAAGCGGTAGCATGGTGTCATGGCCGATCGGGAGTTCATCGCACCCAAGTACTACAAGGTGAAGGAAGAACTTCGCCATCTCGCGAGGGAAGCCGGGCCGGAGGCTTCTCTTCCCACTGAGCGCACTCTCGCCACTCGGTACCAGACGTCCCGCACCACCGTGCGGCAAGCCATTTCCGAGCTCGTTGCTGAGGGGCTGCTAAACCGCACCCAAGGGAAGGGAACGTTCGTGGCACCGCCGCGTCCGACCTATGTCCGCCAGCTCACGTCTTTTACTGAAGACGCCGAAGCGCAGCACCTGAAGAGCGCATCGGACATTCTGGGGATTGACGCAGTGCCATCGGATGGGTACCTCGCGGAGCAGTTGGGCGTTCCCGTGGGAACAGAGCTCACGCGGTTGGAGCGAGTACGTGTTATCGATGGGGAGCCGCTGGCTCACGAGACGGCCTACCTACCGGGGGACTTGCCCGACCTGGAGCAGAACCTCGCACGTGATGGTTCGCTGTACGCCGTCCTCAGAAACCACTACGGCATCTCAATTGCTGAAGCCGAAGATACTGTGATGACTGTGGTGGCAGGTCCTCTCGAGGCACATCTCCTCGCTATCGAAACAGGTGCCCCTCTGCTATTGACACAAAGGCGTGGCCTCGACTCGGACGGCATTCCAGTGGAGTGGACTCGTTCGGTATTCCGGGGAGACCGTTTCCAGTTCTTCGCGCGCACCTCTAACGTGCACCCGGGAACCCCGAGACGACAGGGATGACGCTTTGAAGCCAGGCGAAGGGCCATCATCAACCGGTACAAAGAAGTCCCGTGTAGGTCTTGAGGAGTTTCGCTTCTACCGAGCCGTCCGGCTGTCCCTCTGAGTCTGAACTTCGATGATTTCGACAAGTTAGTGAGACGGACTGCGTCTCACGAGATGTCATTCCCCACGTCAACAGCGGGCCCGTACGGCAAGTCCAGCGAGATCCTCCAGGTGGCAGCAGCCGGTGCAGGACGCGGCGCAACGTCTCGGGGTTCCACGAATTTGAACCACCCAGGAGGTGATGGAGAGCGGGACAGACCAGAGCGAACCACCTTGAGCCTCTGGGAGACTTCGTTGATTGGGCGGTTCCCGAGCACCGCTTGAGGACCTAGAACCGAGCAGGAGCCCCGGTGTCGATTCGGGCGTCACCGAAACGGCCGCCCGGGCCTACCGACACATAGAAGAGGAGTACGCCTCCTGCATCGCGCAAACGCAGAACGCTGCGAGAGCAATGCAACTGTCGACGCATCGAGCTCGCCACATACTCCGTCGCGAATACGCGTGGCATGGAGGTCCTTGGCAATGCTGAGGTCATCCAGACCGTGCTGCAGGGCATCGGCGAACCACAATCGCGTCGCTGAGCTGATGTTCCCATGAGCTCATCGCCTATCGCAGGAAAACCTTCACCACCCGGTGAAGGACCTTCTGTCTGTCCGCGCTGGCCTGTTGAAGCAGTGCTGTGTCACGAAGCTGAGAGGTGTGGCGCCAAACCTGCTGACCGGTGTCGGTCGATCACCTGCCGGGGAGCCAGTCCAAGATCGAGGAGACGACATGGTCGAGATGGGATTCAAGCAGGAAGTGTCCGCCATCTACGAGCTGAATGCGGGCGTCGGGGGCATCGCGCTGGAAGGCGCGCGCGCCGGCCGCGTCGAAAATCTCGTCATTGCGCCCCCAGATCGCGAGGACGGGCACTCGGTAGGTGCGGAGCCACGTGTGTACAGCGGGGTAGATAGCCCTGTTGCTGGTGTAGTCGCGGAATAGGGTCAGCTGAATCTCGTCCTGTCCCGGTCGACTGAGGAGCGCGAGGTCGTGTTCCCAGGCATCGGGGTCGATGAGCGTCGGATCGGGTACGCCGTGGGTGTATTGCCATTCGACCGCCGACCGGCCCAGTGCCGGGCGGAGGGCATCACGTGTCTCACTCGTCTGTTCGGCGGCATCGGCCCATATCGCGTCCCAGAAGCCGGGCACGAAGCCTTCCTCGTAGGCGTTTCCGTTCTGCGAAATGACACCGACGACAGCGGTGGGATCGGCGAGAGCCAGGCGCCAGCCGATGGGGGCGCCGTAGTCCTGAACGTAGATCGTGTATTGGTCGACTCCCAACGTCGCGAGGAACCGGCCCGTCACTTCCGTGAGGGCCGCGAAGCTGTAATTGAACTCCTCGACCGACGGCGCGGAGGAGCGTCCGAATCCGATATGGTCCGGGGCGATGACGCGGTACCGGTCGGCCAGCTCCGGGATGAGGTGCCGAAACATATGCGAGCTGGATGGGTACCCGTGCAGGAGCAGGAGTACGGGAGCTTCGGCTGGTCCGGCCTCACGGTAGAACACGTCGAGCCCGTCGACAGAGACGGTGCGGTGGTGGACGGCAACCATGACTAACCCCTTTGAATTGATTTACTGGTTAGCGAACCGTAGCATGAACCCGGAGTACCAGACGGCGCGGAGGGCGGGCAGTGGTGGGTAGGAACGAAGAGATTCTGTTGGCCGTATTGAACAGCGCGCCCGTGATCGACGGCGGCTTGATCGACCACCTCGATGGCCCCTCGGGGCGAGAGTTCGCGCGGAGCTGGGGCGGGACGAGCACTGGAGAAGAGTTGGTGCAGCTCCGCAGTGCTCGCAACGCGCTACAGTCCGTCATCCGCGGGGATCAGCCATCGGGCATCGAGGAGCTCGCGGGCATCGTCGAGGCCGCTGTGCGCACGCCTCGCGTGACTCGGGATGGCGTGGTCTGGGAGCTTGAGGCTCCGGATGACGACCGCCTCGCGGTGGGTGTCGTGCTGGCTTGGTCGAGTGTGGTGGAAGAGTTCCCCGGGCGGCTCCGCGCGTGCGCGAACAGCGAATGCAATCTGTTTCTCGTCGACCACAGTCGACCTGGCACTGCGAGGTGGTGTTCGATGGCGAGGTGCGGCAACAGGATGAAGGCGCGGACGCACGCGAGGCGGCCCAAAGTTTGATCGGAAGTGCCAGATAAAGCATCGACTAGCGGGCAGGGTGACTTGACCCTCTGGCCACCAAGTGGATGATGACTTTGGCGTTCATCGAGCCCGACCTCGCGTGACTATTGAACGCGGGAGAGGTCTGATTCCATGTCATCGTCATCGTCATCGAAGCAGCGACGGGCCTCTTCGATCTCCAGCATGTGCCGCGCCGCCCACTCCAGAAGCACGTCCACCGGTGGCCTCAACGTCTTCCCCAGCGGGGTGATGCGGTATTCCACCGCGACTGGACGAGTACTGAGGATCACCCTGGTGATGATGCCGTTTCGCTCCAATCGACGCAACGTCGAGGTCAGTGACTTCTGCGTCACCGCCGGGATCGCGCGCCGAAGCTGGCTGAACCGAGCCGGCCGCTCACAGAGCTCGTTCAAGATCTCCAGGGACCACTTATCAAGCACCTGATCAAGCAGTGCCCGATGCGGCGCGCTGATCTCAAAGGGGTCAACAGGGTCCGTTTCGGTATCGTCCATGACACCAAGTCTCGTTGAAGTTACCTCTGAAGACCAAGTATCAAAGGTATACCAGCTACTTCGACGAACAGGAACAACACCATGACCGTGCAACTTTCATCACCAGACTCACTCATGCCGGCTCCCTATCAGCATGTCGCCGTAGCTACCGGAACGCGGCACGTGCACGTGGCTGGCCAGATCGCGCGAGACTCTGACGGTGCACCTATGGCCCCAGGGGACCTCGCAGGACAGGTTGTCCACGCGCTGCGCAATACCTACTTGGGGCTGCAGAGTGTCGGGGCAGGCTTCGAGGACGTGGTTCGTCTGACCTTCTATGTCACGGCGTGGTCGCCGGAGAAGATTGAGGCGTTCATGTCTGGTGTTCATTCCGTATCTGCCGAAGTTGGGCTGCCCACGCCGATGCCGCCTGCGTCCCTCATCGGGGTGGACTACCTCTTCGAACCAGACGTTCTGGTAGAAGTGGAAGCGACAGCCGTGCTCGACTGACCCCCCCCTATAGCAGGCGCCTCCCTGGGTCCCGCTCCGGGCTTGGGGAGGCCTACGGGAGTGTTCCTCTGCGTCTGTGATCGAGAGCAGCTGTCCCGACCGAATCCGGAGAGCGTCGCGGATCGGGCGCAGTGTCCTCCGCGGGGTTTAGGGCATCCACGCTGCGAAGCCATCGGCCGTGCCCTGGACGTTCAACACGTCGCACTCCCATCCCGATGTGCCTGCCTCGGGCAACCATTCCACATGGAGACGGGGAGGGGTTGTTGCCTCTACCGGGATGCATCCGGAGGGTTGCCCAGCATCCGACGCGAAGCGCAGGGCCCACCCCTGTGCGTCGTGAGCCACCCGCAGAGTGATGTCGGCAGCGCCCTCGGGCAACCAGGTGTCCGTCTCCTTCTTGAAAGCGAAGTCCTCCTCAGCCTCCCAGTCGGCCACGTCAGTGTAGAGGCGCTCTTCGTGCTCGGCGAAAAATCCGCTCCAGGAGCCTCCCAACGTGCGCACCGGCTCGCCAAGAGGTGACAGGACAACGGCGAAGAGGCCGACAAGAACAAGCGCAATGGTGATGACTGCTGGAACTCTCGAGCGGCTTCTCGCAGCGTGTGAGGGGGGCTCGACAGCCACGGTTTGGTTGGGCGCGGTCATGACTCTCCTTCGTGAGCGTGGGTGATCGGCAGGGTGGCAGCTACTCCTGGGGGGACTCGCGTGTCGATGTCGACCCACCACCCGACCTTGTGGTCCATGCACCTTGGACGGTGCATGACGCGAAGCTCAAGGAAGACTCTCGGGTCGACGAGAAGGCGAGTCTTGCTGCTCCAGCTCGAGGCATCTCGACTAGACGTCGCGCTTCTTGGTGACGACCAGGGCTCCGATCAGCAGAACCAGCGCCCAGGCGGTCATTGTCAGGCCGCCCTCGAGCGGGGTCAGTGCGCCGTCGCTGGTGGTGATGGCCACCATCTCCATGCCGGCCTGCCCTGGCAGGTAACGAGCGGCTTCGGTGACCCAATCCGCCAGTCCGGAGATGAGCTCGAAGACGAGAGGCAGGACGAAGAAGACGCCGACTGCGGTGACTATGCCGCCGGCCGTGTTGCGCAGCAGGATGCCGATGGCCACAGAGATCAACGCGATGAGCGCGAGATACGTGCCGCTGTTGACGATGCTCCGGAGTACCCCGTCTTCGGTGAGTGAGAAGCTCATGTTCTCCATGCCCAGAATCGGCTGGGAGACAAGGTAGGACAGCAAGGCGCTGACGAAGCCGACGAGGAAGGCAACGACCGACACGACGAGGGCCTTCGCCAGGAGGGCCGTGCTGCGCCGGGGAACCGCGACCAGCGTGGATCGGATCATGCCCGTCGCCCACTCGGACGCGATCAACACGACTGCGAGTGAGGCGATGAGCAGCTGGCCGAAGACCAAGCCGGAGGAAGAGACGGTCAGTGCCATGGCAGCCGCACTTCCTGGTCCTTCCAACGGCACCTGCACATCTGGGGGCAGCTGCGCATCAGACTGGGCCAGGACAGTGAAGGACCACGCAGACAGAGCCGCGAGTCCGACCATCACGACGACCGTGGTCGCTATCAGGATGACACTCGAGGGGACCGTGGTGAACTTGATCCACTCCGATCTCAACGCTCGAGCGAAGGTGATTCCTGAGCCGTTCTGGTGCCCTGCCGTCTGCGGGGTCTGTGTGGGTGGGGTGATTGTCTGGGTGCTCATGATCATCGTCCTTCCGATGAAGCTGAGATCGAATTCATGTCCGACATGTTCTGGGACTGATACTCGACCTCGTCCTGGGTGAGTTGCATGTACGCGTCCTCGAGGGAGACCTGCAGAGGAAACAGTTCGTAGATGAGCACGTCTTCGCGGCGGGCCACTTCGGCGATGCGACGTGGCTCGACACCGGTGATCTCCACAAGCTCCGGCTCGAAGAGCTGTGAGGTAACTCCTTCGGCGGCGAGGCCATTGAGGAGGTCGTGCAGTCGATCGGCCCGGACGCGGACACGTGATGTGCTCTGAGCATCAAGGATCGTCTGGATGGGAGCATCAGCGATGATGCGGCCGCGCCCGATCACGATGAGGTGATCGGCGGTCAGTGCCATCTCTGACATGAGGTGGGAAGACAGGAACACCGTGCGACCCTGCGCCGCGAGGTCTTTCGCCAGGTGCCTCACCCATTGGACACCCTCGGGATCGAGCCCGTTGATCGGCTCGTCGAGGATCACCGTGTGCGGATTCCCAAGGAGGGCCGCGGCGATACCGAGACGCTGGCCCATACCGAGGGAGAACCCGCCGACGCGCTTCTTAGCCACTGGTCCGAGGCCTGTGAGTTCGATGACTTCCTCCACACGGCGGTTCGGGATGCCGTGTGTGGCTGCCATGGCCCTGAGGTGGTTGTAGGCAGAGCGCTTGGTGTGGACTGCCTTTGCGTCGAGAAGTGCGCCCACCTCACGCAGCGGAGCCCGGTGTTGCGTGTAATGGCGCCCGTTGACGGTCACGTGACCTGCGCTGGGGTTGTCCAGGCCCATCACCATGCGCATGGTCGTGGATTTGCCTGCACCGTTGGGGCCGAGGAAACCTGTCACCTTGCCGGGTTGGACGGTGAACGAAATATCATCTACCGCCGTCTTGGTGCCGTACTTTTTGGAGAGTGATTGAACTTCAATCATGGTATTTTCCTTCGTTGACGATCAACAGTCTTGGATTGGTTTGGGGGGCGTTCTTCACCTGTCTTCGATCACGTCTATCGCCACAGCACGATCTGGTCCGGGTCATAGAACATCTGCTGCGAACCGGTGAACCGCACGAGGTACTTGTGCTCTGTTTCATCGTGAAAGACGACAGTTCCGTAGAGTCCTTTCATCGGTCCCTGGATCACGCTGACCGCGGCTCCGTTGGCAAACTCGCTCATGGTGCTCCTGTGTGGTCGTTGTCCTTCGAAGGGCTCTGCGGTGATGGAGCTTGAGAAAGCGGGGGCGGAGAGCGCCTCTGCGACTTGCTAGCCCGCGGGTCGGAGCGAGTCCTAGTGCCGTGGTTCCCAGCGGAAGAACCGCTTGGCCAACAGCACTCCGATGACGACCCAGCCCAGGGTCGGGGGCAACAGCAGCAGGTTGTCCACCAGATCGGTGCCGCCGTTCCAGGCGTTGATGGTCAGCTCGGTCGCGGCACCCCCGGGCAGTGCTCGCTTGAGCATGCCCAGCTCTTCGGTCCCGGTGAACCCGATCCAGAACGCCACCGCTGAGGTGCCCATGGTGACTGGCAGCGTTGTGACCTGCGCGTGCTCCGGCGAGGTGGTGACCCCAGCGGTGGCCAGCGCCAGGCCGAGCATCATCAGCACCAGAGAGAGCCCAGAGACGATCAGCAGCGGGATCTCCGCGGGGGCCTCGGTGAGCGCCGCAAGCACGCTGAGCACCGCGGTGACCTGGATGATCCCAATCAGCGCCGGAGGCCCGAGGATCCCGGCGAGGGCGACCGGGTCGCTGACCGCGGTGGAGCGCAGCCGCTTGAGGAACAGCGTCTGCCGGCGGGCAGCCAAGGTGGTCACCGCCGTGGAGTACAGACCCATGCTGATCAGGATCATCATGAACGCCCCGGCGAGGAATCCCATGCCGGTGGGAACCTGACTGAAGGCGTCACGCTGGGCGATGAAGAGCAGGCTCAGGCCCACTGGAATGACGGTGGCGCTGAAGAAGACCATCCGGTTGCGAAGGATCTGCCGCAGTTCGCTGCGAGCAATGGTGAGCATGTGAGTGTCCTTGAAAGAATGTGGGAGGAATGGTCAGTGGCGGGCGATCGAGCGGAAGACGTCATCGAGCCGTGTGGGCCCTGCGTCGAGGTCGCGCAGCTCGGTGCCGGTCTCCTGGGCCCAGGACAACAGGGTGTGCAGGTCCTGCTGCAGGCCGTGGGTCTCGATGAGCAGGCTGCCGTTGCCGGCGAGCGAGCTCTCCAGCGGGAGCTGCGGGGCGTTCTCGGGAAGGTGGAAGGTGATCGTGCCGGGCAGGGTCTGAGTCAGCTCAGAGACCGTGCCCTGCATCCGGAAGGTCCCTTCGTGCATGAGTCCGATCCGGTCAGCGCGCTGCTGGGCCTCTTCCAAGTAATGCGTGGTCAGCACGATGGTGGCTCCGTCTTCCCGGAGCCGGTCCACCGCGTCCCAGAGGTCATCGCGAGAGGCCACGTCGAGTCCCGTGGTGGGCTCATCGAGGAAGATCAGCTCCGGTGACCCGTAGATGGCGGTCGCGAAGTCGAGTCGGCGCTTCTCGCCTCCGGAGAGCGCCGAGACCCGGGTGTCAGCCTTGGTCGTGAGCCCTACGACGTCGAGCACCCGGTCGGGGTGATCCTGCCTTCCGGTCAGCCCCCCGATGAGAGTCAGGGTCTCCATCGCGCTCAGATCGGCGGCGAATCCGCTGTCCTGGAGCATGATGCCCATGCGTGGACGCACGGCCTTGCGATTGCGCGGATCCTCGCCGAGGATCGTGACCTTCCCGGAGGAGGAGGCCCGGTGGCCTTCGATGACCTCCAGGGTGGAGGTCTTGCCGGCACCGTTGGTGCCGAGCAGTGCGTAGAGCTCTCCTCGCCGGACGGTGAAGCTGAGATCTTTGACTGCGTGGAAGTCGTCGTAGCTGACATTGAGGCGTTCGACATCGATCACGGTTTCTGTGTTCATGCCTCTATTCCACGCCTATGCGGGCTTGCGCGGCAGTCATAGATTGTCAGCAGCGGGCATGACATTTTGTCACTTACAACCGGCAGTCGAATCCGGGAGGATGGAGGGACATGAAAACACGTGAGACCCTCCGAGGCGGCAAGAGCTGATGTCCTCGACCTCGGTGGCGGCGCAGCGACGGATGCATCGAGCCACGGTGCTCACCACGGTGGTGGCCATCGCCCCGGTGGCGCTGGCGATCGTCGCGATGACCTCAGAGACCTGGCGGGAGGGGTTCAGCTTCAGTCTCGGAATCTTGGGCACCTTCCTGGTGCTGCTGGAATGGGACCCGAAGCGCCACCCTGTCTCCACCGGCCTGGCCCTTGTCTCTTCTTTCGTGGTCTGGGTTGTCTGCGCCGTGCTGGCGTTGAACCCAGTGGCGTTCTTCGGTGCCGCGATGCTCAGCGGCGTGCTGATCCCCCGGCTGCGCCGTCGACACCTGGTCTGGATCGTCGGCCTGGGTGTGCTGATCGCCGCGATCGGCTGCCTCTACTTCGTGAGCGAACCCGTGACCTGGGTCAATGTGGTGCGCTACGTGCTGGTGCCGGGCGGGCTGAGCGTGTTCGTGGCGGCGGTGATCTTGATGATGCGGGGATACTGGCGGATCTTGGAGGATCTCGAGGTCGCCCAGGAGACAGAGGCTGAGTTGGGCATCATGCGAGAACGGATGCGTTTCGCCAGCGATCTCCACGACATCCAGGGCCACACCCTCCATGTGGTCAACCTCAAGGTCGCATTGGCCGAAGAGCTTCTCGCAGCCGATCCTGGAAAGGCCCGTGTCGAACTGCGCGAGGTCTACGCTCACGTGGAGGAGACCATCCGGGAAACGAGGAACCTGGCCTATGCGCAGCGGAAACTCAACCTCAGCGCCGAGCTGGAGAATGCGAAGAACCTCCTGGAAGCTGCGGGGGTCCATGTGCGGATCAGCCGGCATGGCCAGATCCAGCCCGAACTCAACGAGCTCATGGGACAGGTGCTGCGAGAGACCACCACAAATATTCTTCGACACGCGCAGGCCACGGAGGTGAAGATCCGCATCTCTGAGACAGAAATGTTGATCATCAACGACGGCGCGGCCAGCGGCCCGTTCCCCTCTCTGCGCGGGCTGGCGACGCTGCGCGAACGGGTAGCGAACGAAGGTGGCTCTCTCGCTGTGGAACAGTCGAGCGGAGAATTCCAGACCGAGGCCCGCTTCTCTGCTGAGATGCCAGCCGAGACGATAGAGCTGAAACCCTGTGATCAGCGTTGTGCTTGCCGACGACGAAGCACTTCTCCGCTCCGCGCTGGCTTCACTGCTGCCGCTGAAGGCCGACATTGTCGTGGTGGCAGAAGCAGCCGATGGGGCCGCTGCCGTCGACGTCGTCATGAAGTACACGCCGGATGTCCTGGTCATCGATCTTGAGATGCCGGGTGTCGACGGCCTCTCCGCCGTGGAGATCATCCGCCGGAGCAGACCTGAGCAGGTGATTCTCATGTTGACTCGACACGCACGCCCTGGGGTGCTCCGCAGAGCGTTGAAGCTCGGGGTGCGGGGGTTCGTGAGCAAATCAGCTCATCCGACGCTGATTGCCGAGGTGATCGAGGCCCTGCACGCTGGCAAACGCTGGATTGATCCAGACATCTCCGCGTTGGCGGTAGTGGATGACTCGCCGCTCACGGATCGAGAGCTCGATGTGCTGCGTGAGACCTTGGAAGGCCTTTCGGTGAGCGAGATCGCTGCTCGTCTCCACCTCGTGGAGGGAACGGTGCGCAACTACCTCTCCAACGCCATGCAGAAGACGCAGACCAACAACCGGCGCGAGGCTGCGCGCTACGCACGCGCTAGGGAGTGGTTGTGACAGGGAGGTTGGGTGGTCCAGCTGAGTCGAGCACGGCACGAGGCCATCACCTCACCGACCAGCGAGCCAATCGAAATGCTCCGGTCAAGGACTCGTGCCCCCGTGGGTGGCATGGAACAAGGCCGACCTGGAGTTCGCGCACGTGCACGAGATCTCTCCGTCGATGTCGCTGATCCGCTGCAGGCCGCATCAACCCGTGGTGCGTCTTCCGCTGGCTCGTCACCACTGAGGCGATAGTCTCCTCCGGTCTGCGGCCGCCGAACTCTGTCGTGGGTGGTGCCAGGGGCCTACTGCGCCGCCAGGCTCAGGTATGTGTAAGCCGGGGAGCGCGTGCGCGCTCCCCGGATCCCCTCACTGATTAGGCGCTTATGGCAACGACGACCTTCCCCTGAGTCCCTGCACCTTGGGCGAGTATGTGCGCTTCGATGGTCTGGTCCAGGGGGAACGAGCGGGCAATTCGTGGCAGGTACAGTCCCGCTTCGCCCAGGGCAGCAGCGACTTCGAGGGTCCCAGATTCGTTCTCTGCATTGACCAGGCGAACCCCTATCGTCGGTGCTGTGTGGTCGGCGACCGTTGTCACACGCTCCGGCCCACCGGTGATCCGGACCAGTTCGGGGAGGGACCCGGCGCCGGCGGCATCGAGTGCGACGTCAACACCTTGCGGGGCGAGGCCCGCAACTCGCTCCGCTAGCCCTGGACCATAAGGAGTGGCGATCACCCCGATTGATTTGAGGAAGGCGTGGTTTCTCTGATTCGCGGTGCCAATAACCTTCGCACCGCGACTGATGGCAATGCTGGCTGCCGCACTTCCCACGGAGCCTGCAGCTCCGTCGATCAAGAGGGTCTTCTCCTTGAGATCCCCAAGGGAGTCCAAACCGCGCACGGCGGTGTTTGAGGCAAGCCCAGCTGCGGCGGCTTGTTCAAAGCTCCACGTTGAGGGGATTCGGGCCCAGGCGGTGAGTACCGAATACTCGGCGGTGGTGTCACTGACACCGCCCAGGCCGAATACGGCGTCACCCACTTTGACTCCAGTGACGTCTACCCCGACCTCCTCCACGATCCCGGCCGCGTCGCGACCGGGAATGGCAGGAAGCTCGAGCGGGAGCAGTTCTTGGGCCCGTCCCGAGCGCAGAATGGTATCGACAGGGTTCACGCTCGCGGCACGGGTCTTGATTCGGATCCCATGGGCTGGGACCTGAGGGGCTGAAACTTCCTCAATGTGGATGACGTCTGGTTCGCCGTACTGGTGGTACCGGGCTGCTCGCATGTCTTCGCTCCTTCTAAGGCGTTGTGAGATGTGGACTCAAGACCCCGGCAGTTCCGGGCTCGCCTCACATCAGGATGAGGCTATAAGCTGACGTTGACGTCAGCTGCAAGTATTCAGCGACTCCGGAAGTACTTGGGCCCAGCCATGCGGCACCAAGACGGGACTTCATGTGGACTAAGGGGTGGGCAGATGCGAATTGGCGATCTCAGCCGTCGAGCAGGTGTGAGCGTGCGCGCTCTGCGTTACTACGAGGAGCAGGGGCTGCTCTCCAGCACCCGCACGCCTGGGGGTCAGCGTCAGTATTCCGAGGACGCAGTCGACCGGGTTCTATTCTTCCAACAGATGTACTCAGCCGGGCTTAATAGCAGCCGCATCGCCGACGTGCTGCCGTGCATGGACACCGGGACGACCGACGAAAGACAGCGAGCGATGCTCGCCGAGGACAGAAAGCGGCTGGACGCGCGAATCGCCGATCTCACCAGGGCCAGAGACCTCCTCGACGGTGTCATTTCTACCGCCAACGAACGCGCCGGCATCACTGATTGAACAACACCCCGCGCGAGATGGGCGAAGCCGAACCTGCCGGGCCTGGACTGGGAGTAATCAAGATGTCGCCTTCCGGGCGATCACCGATGCAGCCGTGGAGGACCAGATCCGCAAGATCGGGTTCGCCGTTGACCGGCACGGCAGTCCCGCGCTTGCAGCGGAGGGGTACGACGGGCGACGGATGATGACGGCCCTGGTCCGACACAGTCTCCCGGCGGCTTCCCGGGGTGCAGCGGATGGGCGATGCGCGGCCCAGTACTGATCGGTGCACCCCGAAACAAGGGGACCACACCCAGGGTCCAGATCTTGACGCCTGACGGAGTGCAGGCTCCGTCATAGTCAGGCTGCGCGACACACAGTAATGTCTTCTGGTGTTGCAGAAAGCCTTATGAGCAACGTTCAAATCATGCGGCGTGTATGCCAGTGATCAAGGAGGAAAGTCCATGAGTGAAACCCATGTGACCCACGCAGGCCACGAGGACGTGCTGATCCCCGTCATCGACGCCGCTGGATACACCGAGCGCAGACGGGCCACGACGCTCAGGAAGCTCCGCTGGTCACGTTCCGTCGCAACCACGATGCCCGTCATCGCCATTCTGGCGCTGGTCGCCTACGTGATGTTCGACGGCAGCGAAACCTTCCCGTTCTGGGCGATTCCGGTACCGCTCATTCTGGGTGGATCCTCAGCGACCTACCGACACCTAGTCATCGAAGGAATCCAGAAGGACGCCCTTCACCGGCTCGACACGGGTCAGGCATCGGGGATCAGTCGGAATGAGATCAACCTGGCTGTCTCTATGGGGGATGCGCAGCTCAACGTGCTGCGCACCTCAGACTTCAGCAACACCAGGAAGGTCATCCTCCTGAGTGCCATCTTCGTCCTCCTGTGCTTCTCGCTGACATCCCTCCTGATCATGTTCAACACGATCCTCGAGCTCAACGGCTTCATGCGACTCCTCATGTTCTTCGGCAGCATCGCCCTCGCCCTGGTGTTCGCAATCCTCGCGTTCACCGTCTACAAGAGGATCGAGAACAACGCCAACGCGGTGGTCGCAGCTCGCGGCATAAATGGGCGCACATAAGGCGAGCTATACCGGCGAGAGGGACTCCCGCAGAATCTCTATCCACGCCTCGTGGGCGTCACGGTGGGCGTCATGGCTGGCGCGAGGGATGGCCAGTGCTGCGGCCGTGGCCCCGCTGGTCGAGGAGCGGGACAAGGAA
The DNA here is from genome assembly GCF_017347085.1 of Nesterenkonia sp. E16_10. Lineage (GTDB taxonomy): Bacteria > Actinomycetota > Actinomycetes > Actinomycetales > Micrococcaceae > Nesterenkonia. The sequence continues at coordinate 6,051 of NZ_JADPSA010000014.1, read as the reverse complement.
GGAATCCGTGGCCCGCTACAGCGCAGTCGTGGAGATCCCCACGAGTTCAGCGCTCTTGTCCCATAGCCCGACTGCCAGCTGCGCGTCTGCGGCCTGAGGGTTGGTCTTGGCGATCTTCTGCTTCTCGTAGTACTCGCCTGAGACCCACTCTCGGCCAGGGGTGCCTTCGGTGAGCCATACGAGGTGGAGCGCGCTCTGTTCCGGGCTGATGAGACCGGCCAGACGGCCAAGCGGCGTCTGGTAGATGAAGCGCATCACGCTGGTGGTGTCTGACGCGAAGCTTGTCTGGACGTTTCCGGGATGGAAGGCGACTGCAGAGATTCCTTGGCCGGAGAACCTCCGGTCGAGTTCCTTGGTGAAGAGGATGTTGGCCAGCTTCGCGTCCCCGTAGGCCTTGTTCGCGGAATACTTCCGCTCATTGTTGAGGTCATCGAGGTTGATCTTCCCGAAGATGCGCGCTGCCACACTTGAGGTGTTGATGATGGAGGCGTTGCTCGCCGTCAGGGTCTCCATCAGGAGGTTCGTGAGCAGGAACGGTGCGAGGTGGTTCACCTGCAGCGTCTTTTCGAAGCCGTCGACCGTGCGGGCCCGGTCCCCGAAGATGCCCCCGGCATTGTTGATCAGAACGTCTATCCGGGGATAGCTGTCCTTCAGACGCTCCGCGAGCGCCCTGACCTCGGAGAACCTGGTGAAGTCCGCGACGAAGAAGTCGGCGTTGAGCTCGTGCGCCAAGGCTTCAGTCTTCTTCTTCGAGCGCCCCACAAGCGCGACCGTGTGCCCGTCAGTGACAAGCTGGCGGGCCGCTGCTGCTCCGATCCCGTCACTGGCACCTGTGAGGACGATGGTCTTTCCGGTCATGTGCTGTCTCCTTATTGGACGAATCTCTGACGGCGGCGGCGCCGGGCGGTGAGTCAGAACGTGGAACACCGCGGACGCGACCGCGATCATCAACTCGATGATGTCAGCAACGAGGGGTCGGCGTTTCGATCTGCGGCATCGGCGCGCAGCCCGATTGCATCAACCACTCCGATCGAGGCGACGCACACCACAGTGATCCCGCACTCACCATCCAGGCCGCTCCGACACAGCAGGAGTACTGTGCCTCGGATGGACGGCGCAAAGCCTCGACATTCACACCATGGAATACCCACTAGGTTCATGAGGATGTGACGGTTGCCATGTCGACCCCAGATAATCACCAGTCAGATGGGCCCAAGGTCACCATTCAGAGTGAGACACCTGACGATGCAGAGCCCAGCTCATCGAAGAGTCTCAGCAGACCTGTGCGCTCGACTGCGACGATCCTGGCGATCTTCGCCCTCGTCTGCCTGGGACTTCTGTTCCTGCTGCTCATCGGTGAGATCGGAATCTTTGAGCTAGGAACTTGATGCAACTAGGGTTCTCAAATGTGGGAGATGGAGTCGACGACATACGCAGCGATCAAAGAGGCCGAACTAGCGTTGCTCTCTTCGACGGCGCGCGCAGATCAGGGCCTGTTGTCGAAGACGCTTTCGCACGACTTTGCAGAGATAGGTCGCTCGGGACGCTGGTGGGCATACGACGACATAGTGCCGGTCTTGCTCGAAGAGGAACCGCGAGCCACCCCGGGGACCTCAGAGTGGCGCTTCAACCAAGTCAGTCCTGAGCTAGTACTGGTGACTTACCGATTGCATGCCGCTTCAGGGGACAGCAGACACAGCTCCCTCTGGGAGACACCCGGACCAGTCCTGCGATTCCACCAGGGAACGCGCGTCTCCGAGAACTGAGAAGCCCATGAAGAGGTGCGACGCAGTGGACGAACCCGAACCGACGGTCCAGCGCCAGGATCCCAGTCCGTTCATCTCCGTTCGCGGAACCTTCTACCGAGCAGTCGATCCCTCTTTCCGGCGGGGAGCACTCGATGGTTCTCACTCGGCGGGCCGATTCTCGCCACGAAAGACACCCACCCTCTACCTCAGCGCCTCGCGGGCGGGTGTGGCGGTCGCGATGCTCGCCCATACCCATTCCGCGTCCCCTGATCGGGAGGTGCTCTCCTTCGAGGTTGCGGCCTCATACATCGCGGACCTCCGGGACGCCGCGACGATGGCCTCGATCGGCGTCGACGTCGACGCGGCGGCGGCGCCCTGGCAAGACGATGTCGCAGCAGGCAGGACACCAGCTTCCTGGAGAGTCCGAGAGAGGCTGCTCGAGCTCGGGGCGCAGGGGCTGATTGACCCCTCTCGACAGCGACCAGGGCTCTGGCACCTGACCCTCTTCACATGGAATCGACCGGACGCCCCGTGCGTCCTCCCCCGCTGAGGGCCGTCAGTTGAGCGGTTGAATCAGGCTCAGTGCCTTGAACTGCAAGGATGCGAACGGCCCGGCTTGTCGATCTGGGAGAGTAATGCTGTCCTGAGAGGACCAGTTTTCTGATGCGGAAGTCGCGAGGTTTCACCCTATGAGCACCCCAGCAGAATTCGACATCGCACTGGATCGCCGCTTCGCGCAGGAGCTCCCGGAGCTCTCGATCCCGTGGTCGGCACAAGAGGCCGCAGCTCCGCGGCTCATCGTGCTCAACGAGCCGTTGGCTCAAGACCTGGGGCTTGACCCCGCAGACTTGCAGAACCCAGAGGGCGTCCGCCTGCTGGTCGGCAACCGAGTGCCCGCGGGTGCCACCCCAGTAGCTCAGGGATACGCTGGCCACCAGTTCGGTTCGTACTCCCCGCGTCTGGGCGACGGACGGGCCCTGTTGTTGGGCGAGCTCACCGACAGCTCAGGCCAGCTGCGCGATATACACCTCAAAGGATCGGGACGGACACCCTTCGCGCGCGGCGGGGCCGACGGTCAGGCTGCGCTGGGTCCGATGCTGCGCGAGTACGTCATCAGCGAGGCGATGCACGCCCTGGGAATTCCTACCACTCGGGCGCTAGCGGTCCTGGCCACGGGTGACCTCGTGCAGCGCGAGAAACCTCTGCCCGGCGCGGTTCTCACCCGGGTGGCCGAAAGCCACCTGCGCGTAGGCAGTTTCCAGTACGCCCGAGCCGCCGGTGGCACCGAACTGGTCCGCCGTCTGGCCGACCATGCGATCGCCCGGCATGCCCCTGAGGCGAGGAACGCAGAGAACCCCTACCTCGCACTGTTCGCATCAGTGGTCTCGGCCCAGGCCGAACTGATGGCCCAATGGATGCTGGTCGGGTTCGTCCACGGCGTGATGAACACCGACAACACCACGATCTCCGGGGAATCCATCGACTACGGACCCTGCGCATTCATGGACGTCTTTGACCCCGCGGCGGTCTACAGCTCCATCGACCAGAATGGCCGCTACTCCTACCGGAACCAGCCGGCGATCGCCGAATGGAACCTGGCGCGGTTCGCCGAGACCCTGCTGCCCCTGTTCGACGACGACGACGATCAAGCCATTGCCCTGGCACAGGAAGCCCTGGGCGCCTTCCGTGATGAGTACAGTGCTGCCTGGTCGGTCGGCATGAAATCTAAGCTCGGGTTGCCGCAGAACCGCGATGATGAGGTCAGCTCACGGGTGATCAATGACGTCATGGTCCTGCTGAAGGAGCAGTCGCTCGACTACACCTCGTTCTTCCGGGCACTCAACCACGCTGCCCGCGGTGACCTACGACCTGTTCGACAGCAGGCGCTCAATCTCGAGAAGCTTGATGCCTGGCTGGAGGATTGGCGCGAGCTGTCCCCGGATGCGGAGCAGATGGCCAGGATCAACCCTGTCTACATTCCGCGAAACCACCTGGTCGAGGAAGCCCTCGACGCAGCAACCGACGGCGACTTCTCACCGTTCCACCAGCTGCTGGAGGTTGTGACGGATCCCTACCGCGGGCGCGAAGACTACGCGCGCTATGCGTCCCCGCCACCTGCGAGCTTCGGTCCCTACCGAACCTTCTGTGGGACCTGAGACCGACTCTGACCAGGACCTGGTGGGGCACAATGGAGGTCATGAAGCACCTGACCTTTCGCGGCCTCGCCATCTCGTTCGATGACCAAGTGCTGGAACCGAGGCCATGGACCGAGGCTCAGTCTGAGTGGGCGGCTGAGTTGCTGGTCGATGCACCGCCCGGCCCGGTTCTGGAGCTCTGTGCCGGCGTCGGGCATATCGGACTGGGCGCCGTGCTCAACTCTGACCGCCACCTCGTCATGGTCGACGTCAACCCGGCGGCAGAACAGTTCGCCCAGGAGAACGCCGCTGCCAACGGCCTTGAGGCCAGGGTCGAGTTTCGGCTCAACAGGATTGACGCCGCCCTGGCTTCGGACGAGCGGTTCAGTCTGATCGTGGCTGACCCACCGTGGGTTCGTTCAGCGGACACGTCGATGTTCCCCGAGGACCCGCTCCTCGCCATCGACGGCGGGGACGACGGCCTCGACCTCGCGCGCACCTGTGTCGATCTCATCGCCCGACACCTCTCCGCCGACGGTTCCGGGCTGCTCCAGCTCGGGAATTCCGCACAGTCGGAAACGATCGCGGCCTACGCGGCCGAGTCTCTGTCAGGCTCCGTACAAGTGGTCGAGACCCGCCTCTATGAACGTGGCGTGCTGGTGCGCATCACTCGCTGATCCAGGCTGGTCAGTCACGTGACGGCTTGCGCATGGCCTTGTGCGTGCCATCGCACCAGGGTTTGATCTTCGATCCGCCGCACCGGCAGACGGCGCTGACCGGACGCGTTGTCCGGTGAGCGTTGCCGTCCTCGTCCTGGACCACATGATCACCTCGAAGCAACATCGGTCCATTGGGACAGAAGATCACATCCGGGCGGCCAGGTTCGGCCTCCTCGCTCATGCCGCCCACTGCTTCAGCATCCTCGCGGCGTAGCGGTCTTCGAGATCCAGCGAGGTCCAGGCGCCGAGATAGACGTCATCGTGCAGATCCGGCTCCTCCTCCAGGAGGGCACCGCAGATGGTGCGCACAGCCAGCTGCTCATGCACCGCGTCCGCCTCCACATGCTCGGTGTAGTACCCGATCATGGACGCGGGGAAGCCGAGCCGCTCCAGACCGCCTGCCATCCGGCGCGACGGGCCGGAACTGGTGGCTTCGAACGCCGCGAGGAAGCCCAAGGACGCGGCACGCAGCCGACGGTTGAGGCCGAACAGGGACATCGCGTTGTTCTCCTCGAGGACCTCCAGCGGCGCCTCGTCGATGTATGCCCCGTAACCAGAGTCCAGGCCGCTGTCCGCCAGACCGCGCCGGAACAGGTGGGCGTGGAGACGATTCGGGTCACCATCTCCGTATTCGTCGAACTGCAGCTCCATGACGGCGGCCTTGACCCGGTCAGACAGCCGCGGAATCACCCATGTGGTGTGATCCGACTCCTTCAGGTGGTAGATCGAGCGGTGCCGCAGCAGCTCGCGCACCTGATCTTCGGTCGCCTTCCGCTGTACGTGAGCAGCCACCGACGGGCCGTCGTGCTCAGCCACGAACGCGAAGAACGTCTCAGCGAAGTCACCCTTCCTCGGCACCTCGGGCATTCGGGCGCGCAGGGTCCGCTCAAATTCTTGCTCGAGGCCTCGCCGGACGCCGATGAGGTGCGGATCCCACTCCAGCTCCCCCGAGACGTCCTCGAAGCCTCGGTAATGCTGCTCGTAGAGGACCCACAGCGCCAGCTGAGCATCCTCGGCGCCTTCCGGTTCTGGCCCGTCAACCAGGTGGGAAGTCTTCCCCGAACGCATCGACTCCAGGACGGCTTCACTCAAGGCGCCGCGACCCTGCGGACTCAACATGGGCTCGCCCCCCTCACGGGTGACATCGGCCGGGCATCCAAAGATCGGTAGGTAGAGCTTCGCATCCAAATCCTCATCCCATGATCACGAGCGAACCATGCATTGAACCTTGCTTCCAGAGAGACTCTAACCATAGAAGAGTCATCACGACGCCGGGCATCGACGTCACATTGAAGATCCGCTGACATGGGAAGCGACATTTCGGTGAGTCGCGGTCTGTCTCACTGACCTTGGCATGACCCCCTAATTTCGGTCCACGAGTTATGAGAGTCGCACTAGCGCCCGACGCTCCGGGCAGGAAAACTGGTGTGACCATGACAAGCAAGAGAA
>NZ_JADPSA010000013.1 GCF_017347085.1 Nesterenkonia sp. E16_10 | reverse complement strand
GACGTCTTCACGATCACCTTCTCCGGGCTCTCCAAGACCTGGCGGGTGGCCGGCTTCCGCTCGGGCTGGATCTACGTCTCCGGACCCACCCATCGGGCGAAGAACTACATGGAGGGCCTGACCCTCCTGATGAACATGCGCATGTGCGCGAACGTCCCGGCCCAGCACGCCATCCAGGCCGCCCTGGGCGGGCATCAGTCCATCCAGGACCTGATCGACCCGGGTGGGCGGCTCTTCGAGCAGCGGGAGACGGCCTACCGGCTGCTGCGCGAGATCGAGGGAGTGAAGGTCCACCAGGCCGACGGCGCGCTGTATCTCTTCCCGCGGCTGGATCCAGAGATCTATCCGATCGAGAACGACGAGAAGTTCGTCATCGAGCTGCTGCGTCAGCAGAAGATCCTGGTCTCTCACGGACGGGCGTTCAACTGGATCGACGACAACCACTTCCGGCTGGTCACCCTGCCCGGGGTGGAAGACCTCGAACACGCGATCGCCGGGATCGCCGAGTTCCTCGCGGACTACCGCGACGCCGCACTGCGCGCCTGAGCGGTTCCGCGGGCGCTGGCCCGCTCGCTGGCGCTGGACTCCGGGGCCTGAATTGGAGTCGGGCTCTGTGGTCTGGAACACTCTGCCCTCATGGAGACCAACGCGAAGACCGATGTGAGGCCAGCGGAACGGACGCGGCTGCTGAGCCGACGGCGAGTAGGCCTGGTGCTGGGCCCGGCGCTCTTCGCGCTGATCTACTTCGTCCCGGCGATCACCGGTCTCGACGACGCTCCCAGGGCCGTGCTCGCGGTGACGCTGTGGGTCGCCTCCTGGTGGATCACCGAGGCGCTGCCGATCCCGGCGACCTCGCTGCTGCCGCTCTTCCTGCTGCCGATGACCGGCGGGACCGACGAAGAGACGGCCGCTATGGCCTATGCGAACCCGATCGTCTTCATGTACATGGGCGGCTTCACCATCGCCCTGGCGATCCAGAAGTGGAACCTGCACAAGCGGATCGCGATGACCATCATCCGGATGGTCGGCACGAAGGGCAACCGCCTGATGCTCGGCGTGATCCTCGCGACCGCCGGATTGTCGATGTGGATCTCTAACGCCGCCACAGCCCTGATGATGCTGCCCATCGGCCTGGCGCTGATCGAAGAGGTCAAGGAAAAGCGATTCTTCGATGACGAAGGACTGAAAAAGTTCGCCAAGGGGCTGCTGCTGTCCATCGCCTACGCCGCCTCGATCGGCGGCCTGGCGACCCTGATCGGTTCGGTCCCCAATGCGGTCTTCGCCGCCCAGGCCTCGCTGCACTTCGACATCACGGTCAGCTTCGCGCAGTGGTTCGTCTTCGCGGCTCCGCTGACCCTGGTGCTCCTGGTGGTGCTCTACTTCTACCTCTCCAAGGTCCAGTTCCGGCTCGTCTCCCAGGCCGAGATCTCACCAGACTTCGCTCGGGACCAGCTGCGGGAGCTGGGTCCGATGTCTTATGAGGAGAAGACGGTGCTGGCCATCTTCGGGTTCGTCGGCGCGATGTGGATGACCGTCGGATTCATCCCCGAGGAATGGGGGATCCCGCTCACAGACACCACGATCTCCATGATCGGTGCCACCGCGATGTTCCTGCTGCGCGCCCGGGCTACCGACGAGGATGGAAAGCGCGGCGGGATCCTGGTGTGGAAGGACATGCAGGCCCTGCCCTGGGGCATCCTGCTGCTGTTCGGAGGTGGACTCTCCCTCGCGGCGGCCTTCGACGATTCCGACCTCACCCCGTGGTTCGGTGAGATCCTCGGTGGGCTCGACGTGCTGCCCTACGTCCTCATCGTGGTCGTGCTGGGAGCGATCGTGCTCTTCATGACCGAGGTCATGTCCAATACCGCCGTCTCGAACATGCTGATTCCGGTCAGCGTGGGGCTCGCCCTGGGCATGGGGGTGGATCCCTTCGCGATCATGGCGCTGGTCGCGCTGACCTCCAGCTGCGCGTTCATGCTTCCGATCTCCACACCTCCTAACGCCGCCGTGTTCTCCTCGGAATACCTGGACATGGACGACATGGTCAAGGCCGGCTTCTGGATGAACATCATCGCGCTGAGCCTGATCTCGGTCTTCATCCTGGTCTGGCAGCCGATCGTCCTTGCCAGCGGCATCTGATCGGGAACTTCGAGCGCTGGACTACACAACCTCACCGGGGCGGTCAGCAGAAGATCCTGGTCTCCCACGGACGGGCGTTCAACTGGATCGACGACAACCACTTCCGGCTGGTCACCCTGCCCGGGGTGGAAAACCTCGAACACGCGATCGCCGGGATCGCCGAGTTCCTCGCGGACTACCGCGACGCGGCACTCCGCGCCTGAGCGGTTCGGGCCCATTGGTCCCGGCCGCCGCTCTCACCGCCCGGTTCTTGTCGGCTGGGAGTGGGTGTCAGGGTGCAGCTCCCCTGGCTAGAATGCCGTCCATGATGACCAGCCAGGCCCTCATCGGCCGCTCCCGGAACGGCAACCTGGTCGTGCCCTGATCCGCGCACCTCCTTGAATCTGTGGGACCCAGCCTCATCCACACAGACCCAGGAGAATCATGACAGCGCGTTTCAACCACACGATCATCGCGTCCCTGGACTCGGCCACGATGGCCGACTTCTATCGCGATCTGCTCGAAGCCGAGGATGCCCCGTCCTGGGGCTTCTTCACCAACCTCACCGTCACCGACGGTGTCATGCCGCAGTTTGCAGCGCCACCGATGGATTTTCCGCCCCAGCACTATGCCTTCCTGGTCGACGACGATCACTTCGACCGCGCCTGTACCAAGATCCAGTCGAGAGGTGTCGAGCATTGGGCGGACCCCCAGCGGACCCGCCCGGGTCAGACCAACACCGAACATGGGGGACGCGGGGTGTACCTGCTTGACCCCTCGGGTCACCTCTTGGAGCTCATCACGCGGCCGTACCTGTGATCTCCCGCGCGGAGTCCAGGCCGGGCCTAGCGGTCCTCGGTCAGCTCTGCGCGGACTTCCTCCAGGCGGGTCCTGGCGCCGTCGAGCCAACGCTCGCACCGGTCGGCCAGGGCCTCGCCGCGCTGCCACAGGGCCAGTGACTCCTCCAGCGGGGCGCCGCCGGTCTCGAGCTTGGTCACCACGGAGATCAGCTCCTCCCGGGCGCGCTCATAGCTCATCGTCTCGATGTCCTCGGTCTGCGCGGTGCTGAACTCGGTGGACCTCGCGGCCGGGGCCTCGGTGCTGCTGTGGTTCTCGGTCATGGCGCTGCCTCTCAGTTTTGAGTCTGTGTGGTCTGTGTGGTCTGTGCGGTCTTCTGAGTCCGTGCGGACTGTTCGGTCTGGGTTCCCGGCTCGGCCGAGGCTGCTCGGCGGTCCTCGGGGTAGATCTCCTCGGCACGGGCGGTGAGCTCCCCGGAGGCGACCATGATGCTCAGCTGATCCCCGACCGCCACGGTGCCGGCGTCGCGCAGCACGTCCCAGCCGGCCTCGCCGCGAGTCTGGACCACGGCATAGCCACGGTCCAGGGTGGACTGCGGGGAGAGCGAGCGGACCCTCGCCCGGGTCTGCGCGACCCAGTCGGTGTCGCGGCGCACCGCGGTCTCCATGCCGAAGAGCGCCCGACGACGCAGCATCACCAGCTCCTGGGCGCGACCGGTGATCATGTCCTGCGGCTGGGCCAGCACAGGCCGGGAGCGCAGCGTGGTCAGCCATTCGGTCTCGCGTCCGATGAGCCGTTCGACCCCGGCCGACATGCGTGCCCGGGCGTGGGTGAGCGCCTCGCGCTCCTGGGCCTCATCGGGCACCAGCAGCTTCGCGGCGCCGGTCGGGGTGGAGACGCGCATGTCGGCGACCTCGTCGAGCAGCGGGCGGTCCGCCTCGTGCCCGATGGCCGAGACGACCGGGGTATGGGCGGCGGCCACGGCGCGGATCAGTCGCTCGTCGGAGAAGGGCAGCACCACCTCCTCCAGGGCGCCGCCGCCGCGGGCGATCACGATCACCTCCACGGCCGGGTCGGCGTCGAGCTCGGTCAGGGCCGCGGCGACCTCCGCAGGTGCGCTGGGCCCCTGGGTCGCGACCTCCCGGATCTCGAACTGCGCGGCGGCCCAGCGGGCGTGGGTGTTGCGCAGGATGTCCTTCTTGGCGTCGGAGTTCCGGCCGGTGATCAGTCCGATCCGCAGCGGCAGCACCGGCAGCGGCTGTTTCCGGTCCACCCGGAAGAGGCCCTCGGCGGCGAGGCGCTGTTTGAGCTGCTCGATCCTCGCCAGCAGGTCACCGAGCCCGACCGGCTTCATCTGCTGGGCCACCAGCGAGAGCCGACCGGACTTCTCATACAGGTTCGGCTTGACCAGAGCCACCACCCTGGATCCCGGCTGCACGGTGCCGTTGAGGCTCCCGGCCACGCCGCGCCAGGCCACCGTGGAGAAGGAGACCTCCTGCTCGAGGTCCCGCAGGGTCATCCAGGCGTTGCCGTTGCGCAGGTTGAACTCCACCAGCTGGCCCTCGACCCAGGTCGGCGGTGCCGCTTCGATATGGGCCTTGAGCTTCCCGGAGTAGGTGCTCAGCGCCCAGGGGGTCTCTGCCGAGGTGTCCTGCGCCTGTGCCGGCTCGCTCATGTTCTGCCCTTGATCTTCGACGGTCTCACGGAAGGTTCGCTATGGTGCTTACAGCCTATGCCACCCCCTTGACATGGCTGAAGGAGTTATCCACATGCGCCAGGCGCTCAGTGTCCTCTCGCTGCTGCTGGCCGCGGTGCTGGCGGCAGCGTCCCTGGCCGGTTTCCAGATCAACCAGCTGCTGCGCGAGGAGGCGCCGATCGAGCAGATCGCCGGTGAGCTGCCTCAGCAGCAGGGGTTCAGTGAGCTGGTCTCCGAGACGCTGCTGGATCGCCTGGAGTCCGAGCTGCCCGGAGGGGTGTCGAATCTGCTCGGTGACCGAGCCGACTCCGCGGTGGATTCCCTCGTGGCCTCGATGCTGGAGAACGAGGAGGTCGACGCAGCCTGGAACGAGACCCTGCAGGGCACCCGGGCGGACTACACCGCGCAGCTGGAGACCATGTTCGATCGGGGCACCACCGGAGATGCCAGCGACCTCGACCTCGCCGTGGACCTGAGCCCGATGGCAGAGGCCATGACCGGGCCGCTGCGCGAGGGCCTGGACTCCGCGCTGGGCTGGCTGCCGTTCCTGGACACCTCCAGCTTCGAGTTCCTCGCCCCCGAGCTGGTGGTCGACATCGAGGCCAGCATTGGAGAGAACGCCGATCCCTACACCTGGGCGCTGCTGGCCGAGCTCAGCAAGCACTGGCTGGTGCTGGCGGTGTTCTCCGGGATCATGGTCGCGGTCGGACTGCTGCTGGGGCCGGGTCGCAGCCGATGGGTCGCGCTGACCCTCGGCGGTCTGCTCGGCCTGGGGCTGGGACTGTGGGTCGGACTCACCGTCGCCGCGCCGGAGTTCGGCACGGTCTCCGATGCTGCCACCCAATCTCTGGTGGATCATCTCGAGAGCCAGATCACCGGCTGGGCCCAGCCGGCCTGGTGGATCTTCAGCGGCGCGGCGGGCGCCGCCGTCGTCCTCGGGCTGCTGGGCAGCGCGGCGGCCGGCAGCGGCGCCTCACGCCATCGCCGGGATCCCGGCGTCAACCAGGGACACGGTGTGACGGCCCCAGGCCCCCGCCGGTAGACTCGGGGCATGACTTCCACTGCCACCGCCCCCGACGCTCCGGCCCGGCGACAGCACATCGCGGTCCCCATGCCGATGGTGCCCCGCAGGCGCCGCAGCCCCGAGGAGGTGGCCGCAGAGTCCACGTTCACCGGCCCGCGCAAGGTGCTGCTCGCGGCACCGCGCGGCTATTGCGCCGGCGTGGACCGGGCGGTCATCGCCGTGGAGAAGGCCCTGGAGACCTACGGAGCCCCGGTCTATGTGCGCAAGGAGATCGTGCACAACCGCCACGTGGTGGAGACCCTGCAGGAGAAGGGCGTGATCTTCGTCGAGGAGGCCGATGAGGTGCCCGAGGGCGCGCTGCTCGTCTTCTCGGCCCACGGCGTCTCCCCGGCGGTCAAGGACCTGGCCGAGAGCCGGAGCCTGCAGACCATCGACGCGACCTGCCCACTGGTCACCAAGGTCCACCGCGAGGCTGTGCGCTTCGCCCGGGACGACTACGAGATCCTGCTGATCGGCCACGAAGGCCACGAAGAGGTCGAGGGCACCTACGGCGAGGCCCCGGACAACATGACGATCGTCAACGGTCCCTGGGAGGTCGATGACCTCCAGGTGCGCAACCCCGAGCAGCTGATCTGGCTCTCCCAGACCACGCTCTCGGTGGACGAGACCATGGAGACCGTGCAGAAGCTGCGCGAGCGCTTCCCGAAGCTGCAGGATCCGCCCTCGGATGACATCTGCTACGCCACCTCCAACCGGCAGGCGGCGATCAAGAAGGTCGCCCCGCAGTCGGACCTGGTGATCGTGGTGGGCTCGGAGAACTCCTCGAACTCGGTGCGCCTCAAAGAGGTGGCCAAGGAGTATGGCGCCGCCCGGGCCGAGCGCGTGGACTACGCCAACCAGGTCGATGAGACCTGGTTCCAGGAGGCCGCGACGATCGGGGTCACCTCAGGAGCCTCGGTCCCCGAGGTGCTGGTCGACGACGTGCTGCGGCTGCTCGCCGACTACGGCTACGGCCAGGTCGAAGAGGTCGTCACCGCCGAGGAGGACATCGTGTTCTCGCTGCCCAAGGAGATCCGCAAGGCGCTCACCCAGGCCGGGCACGACGACGTCGGCGTCGGCGGCCGCAAGCGCAGCGCCTGCTCCACCTCCTGAGCTCCACGGGACCCCAGAGCGCCCCGCCCACGACGATCGAGCAGCTGTGCCGTGTGCCGGTGTCGGTGAAGCGTGCCGGCGAGGCGACAGGCCATGCGACGTGGGCATGACCTGGGCTGACATACGATGAGTCCATGACGGTGCTGGGCATGACTGCGGTGATCGCGGCCGCGGTGTTGATCGGCACCATCCTGCAACGGGTCTCCGGGACCGGGGTGGGCCTGGTGGTCGCCCCGGTGCTCTCGATACTGCTCGGTCCCGCCTTCGGCGTGCTGGTCACCAACATGACCACCTTCGTCTCCGGCGGCCTGATCATGATCGCGGTCTGGTCCCACGTCGACTGGCGACGCTTCTGGCTGATCATGCCCGCGGCGGTGCTCGGCGCGATCCCAGGCGCCTGGGTGGTCGGGCAGCTCAGCGCCGGCTGGCTCTCGATCATCGTCGGCGCGATCGTGGTCTTCGCCCTGCTGGTGACCTTCGCGCTGCCCAGGCTGCCGCATCTGCCCGGCCGCGGGGCAGGACTGGTCGCCGGGCTGCTCGGCGGGTTCTTCAACACCACCTCCGGCGTCGCCGGGCCGGTGATGGTCATCTACTCCCGCGTCTCGCGCTGGGAGCATCGCAGCTTCGCCGCCACCCTGCAGCCGATCTTCATGACCATGGGCGCGGTCTCGGTGATCACCAAGCTGCTGATGGGCTCGGTGCAGGTCAACGGACAGGCCGGGCCGCCGCTGGGCTGGCTGTTCCCGGTGATCGTGGTGACCGTCATCGCTGGCATCCTGCTCGGCACCCAGCTGGCCAAACGCGTGTCCATCCCCACCGCCAGGACGCTGGCGATGACCCTGGCCGGACTCGGCGGAGCAGGGGCGATCATCCGCGGCACCATGGACGTGTTGGGTTGACGGCGCAGAGCGCGCACAGCCGTCGGCTGCTGATCGCACTGTTCTTCATCGGGGTGGCCACCTTCGCCCAGCTCTACTCCCCGCAGGGGCTGCTGCCGCTGATCGCGGCGGAGCAGGAGGTCTCGGCCGACCGCGCCGCGCTGATGATCTCCGCCGCGACCCTCGGGCTCGCCCTCGGGGTGATCCCCTGGTCCTATATCGGCGACGCCCACGGGCGGAAGAAGGCGATGATCTGGGCGATCAGCCTCGCCTGCTTCTTCGGGCTCCTGGCGGTGCTGATGCCCGTGCTGTTCGTCAGCCAGGGTTTCGAGCTGGCCCTGGTGATGCGCTTCATCGAAGGGTTCATGCTCGGCGGTGTCCCGGCACTGGCCGTGGCATATCTCAACGAGGAGGTCAGTCCCAAGATCGCGGTGGCCGCGGCCGGCACCTACATCTCGGGAACCTCCCTGGGCGGACTGACTGGGCGGATCGTGGCGGCTCCGGTGGGGGAGCAGCTCGGGTGGAAGGTCGGGATGCTCACCGTCACGGTCATCGCCGTGGCCTGCGTGCTGGTGTTTCTCCGGCTGGCGCCCACCGCGCTGAACTTCACTCCGCGTCGGGCCCGGCTGCGGGAGATCCTGCCGGCCCTGACCGGGAACCTGCGCTCACCCACCCTGTGGACCCTCTACCTGCAGGGGTTCCTCACCATGGGCGGGTTCGTGGCGATGTATAACTTCCTGGGCTTCCACCTCTCCGCGCCGCCGTATTCGATCCCGCTGTGGATCGCCTCCTTCGTCTTCCTCGCCTACCTGGCCGGAACCTGGTCCTCACCGCGCGCCGGGCGACTGGCGGCCCGGTATTCGCGCAAACCGGTGCTGCTCGCGGGGAACCTGATCATGATCGCCGGCGTCACCCTGACCCTGGTGCCGCAGCTGTGGGTGATCATCCTGGGCACGGTGGTGCTCACCGCGGGATTCTTCGCCGCCCACGCGGTGGCCTCGGGCTGGGTCGGCGCGGCGGCCACGGCGGGCCGCGCCCAGTCGGCCTCGCTGTACAACCTCGGCTACTACGGCGGCTCCTCGCTCTTCGGCTACCTCGGCGGCACCGCGCTGAACGCCGCGGGCTGGTTCGGGACGGTGCTGATGGTGCTCGGGCTCGCCGGTATCGCGACCGTGCTGGCCGCCGTCGTCCTTCCCAAGGACTGAGCGCGCTCACCAAGCTGAGCTGGGGCGGCCTCTCATCGGTTCAAAGTGGCAACTTACCCGGAGCCCCCGTAGACTCTGTGAGCCCTATCACCCGGTAGCGCAGAATCCCATACCGCACCAGCAGGAGTACCGGCAATGACGACGCCTCCGCGTTCCCGCGTCTCAGGTGACCACCTGAAGAAATACGACCCCCGCACGCAGTCCGAGGCCGAATCCCAGGAGCTCTCGGTCGGTGCCCGCGCCGAGGGCCTGGATCGCCCGGCTCTGCTGCGCCGGATGATCGGGCTCATCGGCGGCGTCGCCCTGGCGCTGCTGGTCTACACCGTGATGCCCGGGGACATGGAGGTCTGGCCCCGGCTGACCGCCGCCACCGCCGTGCTGATGGCCGTGTGGTGGATGACCGAAGCGATCCCGATCCCGGCCACCGCGCTGCTGCCGCTGATCATCTTCCCGCTGCTGGTGCCCGCCGGGGACTTCGGCGGCGCCGAGGAGGCCGTGGGCGGGGTCTCGGTGGACGACGTCGGCGCCAGCTACGGCAACAACATCATCTTCCTGTTCATGGGCGGCTTCATGCTCGCCCTGGCGATGCAGCGCTGGAATCTGCACCGCAGGATCGCGCTGATGACCCTGCGCGCCATGGGCTCCAAGCCGGTGAACCTGATCGCCGGATTCATGATCGCCACCGGCTTCCTCTCCATGTGGGTCTCCAACACGGCCACCGCGGTGATGATGCTGCCCATCGGCGTCTCGGTGCTGATGCTGGTCAGCAAGATCATGAAGGGCGAGGACCCGGCCACGGCCAAGCAGGCGGACGACGAGGAGACCAACAACGCGCTGAAGTCCAACTTCGGCACCGCCCTGATGCTCGGCATCGCCTACGCGGCCTCGATCGGCTCCCTGGGCACCATCATCGGCACCCCGCCCAATGCGCTGCTCGCCGGTCACATGGCGGCCAACCACGACCTCACCATCGGCTTCGGCCAGTGGATGCTCGTGGGCGTGCCGATCTCGATCATCATGCTGGTCATCGCCTGGGTCCTGCTCACCCGGGTGCTCTTCCGCCCCGAGATCGACGACATCCCCGGCGGCAGCGACCTGATCCGCGAGGAGCTGCGCAAGCTGGGCCCGATGTCCGCCGCAGAGGTCCGGGTGCTGATCATCTTTGTGCTTGCCGCGCTCTCCTGGGTCTTCATTCCGCTGATCTCCACGAACCTGCTCGACATGGAAGACCCGTTCATCTCCGATGCCGGCATCGCCATGGTCGTGGGACTGCTGCTCTTCCTGCTGCCCGGCGGCGCCGCCAAAGGCGTGCGCCTGCTGGACTGGGAGTACGCCGCCAAGCTCCCCTGGGGCGTGCTGCTGCTCTTCGGCGGCGGCCTGGCGCTCTCCGCGCAGTTCGGCAACTCCGGGCTCTCCGTCTGGCTCGGCAGCCAGGTCGAGGGCCTCGCCGGGATCCCGGTCTGGGTCCTGGTGCTGGTCGCCGCGCTGGGCATCCTGGTGCTCACCGAGATGACCTCGAACACCGCGACGGCGGCCACCTTCCTTCCGGTGGCCTCCGGGGTGGCGATGGGCACCGGAGTGGACCCGCTGATCCTCGCGGCACCCGTGGCGCTGGCCGCGACCTGCGCCTTCATGCTGCCGGTGGCCACGCCGCCGAACGCGATCGCCTACGGCTCCGGCTATGTGACGATCGGCCAGATGATCAAGGGCGGCGTCTGGCTCAACGTGGCCGGCGTCGTGATCATCACCGCGGTGTGCATGACCATCCTGGTCTGGGTCTTCGGACTGACTCTGTAGGCCTGGTCAGCAACGAAAGGGGGCAGCAGCCGCACATCGCGGCTGCTGCCCCCTTTCGTGAAGTGGGGAGATCTCTCGCCCCGGTGTGACAGTCCGGGTGCTATGACTCCTGCGTCCGTTCGGCCTCCAGCCGGGGACCCAGCGGATTGACCTCGGTGGTCACGGTGGTGGCGCTCAGGGTCTCGCCGAGGTCCTCCAGCAGCCCCTCGGCGGAGGTCGCGGTGGGCTCACCGACCTCCAGCCGGCTCATCGCCTCCACCTTGGGCAGCACCTGGCGTTCGATGTTGCCGATCAGCGAGTTGTACGCTGTCACGGCCTGGCGCAGCCGGTCCCCGGTGCGGGACAGGTGTTCGCTCATCTTCGCCAGCCGGCGGTAGAGGTCGCGGGAGTGATCCACGACCTCGCGGATGTTCTGCGCCAGCCGCTCCTGCCGCCAGGCCGCGGAGACGGCCTTCAGCGAGGCCAGCAGCGAGGCGGGAGAGACCAGGGTGACGCCCTTGGAGAGCGCGTCATCAAGCAGCATCGGATCCGCCTCCATCGCCGCCGAGAGCAGCGACTCGGCCGGGACGAAGCAGAACACCACATCGGGGGAGAGGTCCACGGCCTCCCAGTAGCGCTTCTTCGCCAGCTCATCGACCCGGGAGCGCAGCGCCTTGGCCTGCGCCTTGGGATCTGTGGCGTTCAGCGGGGCCTTCGCATCGAGCACCAGCTGGCGCCCACCGGGCAGGTGCACCACCATGTCGGGGACCAGCAGCTGCCCGTCGGCGCCGCGTCCGCTGAACTGTTCGGTGAAGTCCACATGCGGGAGCATCCCGGCGGACTCCACGACGCGGCGCAGCTGGACCTCACCCCAGTGTCCGCGCGCCGAGGTGGAGTGCAGGCTGCCCAGCAGCGCCTGGGTGGATTCGATGATCCGCGCATCGGTCTCCGCTGCGGAGGTCAGCTGCTGGGAGAGCCGGGAATGCTGCGCGGCCCGCTCGGTCTCCAGCTCCTGGACCCGGCGGTGCATCTCGGTGACGCCCTGGCGCACCGGGTGCAGCATCTCCACCAGCGTCTCGCGCTCCCGCTCAGCCTCGGAATCCTCCTCGCGCCGGCGCTCGAGCTCCCAGAGCCGGCCCTCCGCGGTGGCCAGCTCCTGCTGCACCCCCACGAGCCGCTGCTGGGAATCAGCCAGCTCTGCCTGCGCGCCGTGGAGCTGGGTGCGCAGCTGAGCCGCGTCCTCGATGCCGCGGCGCAGCAGGTAGAGCACCAGCATGGTCCCCAGGACGCCGAGCAGCACACCGAGCAGGAGGACGGAGATGAAGTACGGAAAGGTCATGGCACCAGCATGTCACCGGGCACTGACATAGTCTGGCGCGAGAGAACCTGAGGGTGAACCTCCCCAGGTGAGCACCCGATCCCAAGAAATCCCGAGGAGATCCATGATTCGCATCCTGCTGGTCCGCCATGGCGAGACCGAGTGGAACAAGGCACACCGGCTGCAGGGCCACTCGGACATCGAGCTGTCCGACTCCGGGGCGCTGCAGGCGCGCACCACCGGCGCCTTCATCCGCGCCCAGCAGCCCGCACAGGCCCACGTCTCCAGCCTGGTCCGCACCCAGCAGACCTTCGCCGAGTTCGGCCTGGACCTGACCCCGCGCATCTGGGACGAGCTGCGCGAGCAGAACCTGGGGGAGTGGGAGGGCGCCTACGCCGCGCAGATCCGTGACGCCGAGCCGGAGAACTTCGAGGGCTGGCGCGCGGGCAGCTACACCCCGGCCGGCGGGGAGACCCACCAGGCGCTGCAGGCCCGGATGACCGGCGCCTTCGCCGACATCGTGCGAGCCACCGCGGAGATCGCCCCCACGGCCTCGGCGGACCTCGGCTTCGAAGTGCGCACCGCCGTCGCCGTCTCCCACGGAGCGGCGCTGCGGGTGCTCTTCGAGGGGCTCGGGCTGATCGATCGCAGCCAGTTCATCCCGCTGACCCCGGCCTCGGTCACGGTGCTCGACATCCCGCTCAGCAAGGGCCCGGTGTCCTCCTCGCTGCCGAACTCCGGGCTGGACGAGGACCACGACGACGACGCCGAGGCCCGCGCGATCCGGGCGCTGAGCGATGAGCAGATCGCCGATCACGCCAGGCTGCGGCTGATCAACCTCTCCCCGGAGCTGCTGAACCCCGAGCTGTCCCATCCGGGGCCGTCCACCGCGATCTGAGGGCCAGCCGGCGAACCACCGGAGGACCGAGCCTCCTCTGCAAAGAGCCCTCAAACACATCGAGTGGGCGATCTTCGGGAACTTTCAGCCCGTGGGGGCCGAATATTTCCCTCAGATCGCCCACTCGATGTGGGAGTGCCCGGCGAAAACCGGGCAGAGCACGAGATCTAGGCGTGGGCCGCCTTGATCAGGTCCGCGCAGCGCTCACCGATCATCATGGTGGTGATGTTCGGGTTCACCGTGGTCAGCTCCGGCATCACCGAGGCGTCGGCGACCCGCAGGCCCTGAACGCCCTTGACCCGCAGCTGGGAGTCCACCGGTGACATCGCATCGTCGTCGGCGCCCATCCGCACGGACCCGGCCGGGTGGTAGACCGTGTTGTGCGTACGGGTCACATAGTCGGCCAGCTCCTCATCAGTCTGGGTCTCCTGCCCGGGGAAGAGCTCGCGACCGGCCCACTCCGCCAGGGCAGGCTGCGCCGCGATCTGGCGGGCCAGCTTGATGCCCTCCACGGCCACGCGCATGTCGTGGCCCTCGGCATCGGTGAAGTAGCGCGGATCGACCTTGGGCTTGTCCCGGTAGTCCTTCGAGCGCAGCCGCACCGTTCCGCGGGACTTCGCGTGAGTGACGTTCGGGGTCAGGCAGAAGGTGTTGTCCGCGCTGGGGTAGCCCTGACGCAGCGTGTGCATGTCGAAGGGCACCGAACCGTAGTGCATCATCAGGTCCGGTCGGTCCAGTCCCTCCCGGGTGGAGGCGAAGATCCCGATCTCCCACCACTGGTAGGAGTCCTCGGTCATGGGCTGCTTGGCCTCCCATGCGATGACCGCCTCGGGGTGGTCCTGCAGGTGCTCGCCCACACCGGGGGAGTCCACGCGTGCCTGGATCCCGAACTCCGCCAGGTGCTCTGCGGGTCCGATCCCGGAGAGCATCAGCAGCTTCGGGGAATCGATGGCGCCCGCGGAGAGCACGATCTCCTTGTTCGCACTGATCCGCCGGGCCCGGCCGAAGGCGTTGTCCACCGTGTCCACGCCCACGGCGCGATCACCATCGAAGATGATCTCGCGCACCCAGTTATCGGTGAGGATGCTCAGGTTGGGGCGGTCCAGGATCGGGTGCAGGTAGGACACCGAGGAGGAGGATCGCGTGCCGTCTTCCTTGCGGTTGATCTGGAAGAAGTTCGCGCCCTTGAGCACGGTCTCTCCGGTGTTGAACGCCACCCGGGGGATACCGTTCTCCTCACAGGCGTCCAGCAGCGCCACCCCGCAGGGGTCCTCCGGGGGGATGGTCATCAGGTTCACCGGGCCGCTGCGGCCATGGTGGTCCCCGGGGGCGTCGTTGGTCTCCAGACGCTTGAACAGCGGGTAGGTGGACTCCGCGTTCCAGCCGGTGGCGCCCTTCGCCTCCCATTCGTCCATGTCCTCGCGCAGCGCCCAGAAGGCGATGCAGGAGTTGTGCGAGGAGCAGCCGCCGAGCACCTTGGCGCGGGCGTGACGCATGAAGGAGTTGCCGTTCTCCTGGGGCTCGATGAGGTAGTCCCAGTCGTAGCCGGATTCCAGCAGCTCCATCCAGCGGTTGAGCTGCAGCACCTCGGGCTTGTCCGCATCGGTGGGACCTGCTTCCAGCAGGGCCACCGTGACGTTAGGGTCTTCGGCGCCGCCGATCACGACGTAGTCGTAAGTGTTCTCCACGGGGTCTCCTTATTTCTCCGGCATGCTGAACCAGCCGGTGACGGCGGGTTCGGTGTTCTCGTAGATGTGCTTGGCCTCGCGGTACTCGTCCAGCCCCATGTGGCCCAGCTCGCGGCCGACACCGGACTGCTTGAATCCGCCCCATTCCGCCTGCGGCAGGTAGGGGTGGTAGTCGTTGATCCAGATGGTGCCGTGGCGCAGCCGGGAGGACACCCGGTGGGCGGTGCCGCTGTCCGAGGTCCAGACCGCTCCGGCCAGGCCGTAGATGGTGTCGTTCGCGGTCTCGATGGCCTCGGCCTCGGTGGTGAAGGTCTCCACGGTGATCACCGGGCCGAAGCCCTCCTCCTTCACCACGTACATGCCGCGCTTGACGTCGTCGAGCACGGTGGGGGCGTAGAAGTAGCCGTTGCGGTGCTCCTCGCCGCCGAAGTGGTGCCCGGTGCGCAGCGTGGCGCCCTCCTCGATGCCGCGCTGGGTATAGTCATACACCTTCTGGCGGTGCTCGGCGGAGATCAGCGGCCCGGTCTCGGCGGTCTCCTCGAAGGGCCCGCCCATCCGGATGTGCTCCGCGCGACGGACCAGCTCGGCGACGAACTTTTCCTTGATCGACTCCTCGATGATCAGCCGGGTGCCTGCGGAGCAGACCAGCCCGGAGTCCACGAAGCCGGCGTTGAGTGCGTTGTCCACCGCGGCGTCGAAGTCGGCATCGGCGAAGACCACGTTGGGGTTCTTGCCGCCGAGCTCCAGGGCGACCTTCTTCACGGTCTCTGCGGCGGTGGCGGCGATCTTGCGACCGGTGACCACGCCTCCGGTGAAGGACACCATGTCCACATCCGGGTGGGAGGACAGCGGCGCACCTGCGGTGGCGCCGGCGCCGGTGATCAGGTTCGCCACACCGGCGGGCAGGCCCAGGGAGTCATAGACGTCCATGATCAGCATGCCGGTGTGCGGGGTCAGCTCCGCGGGCTTGAGGATGAAGCTGTTGCCCGCGGCCAGGGCGGGGGCCATCTTCCAGGCCGCCTGCAGCAGCGGGTAGTTCCACGGGGTGATCATTCCGCAGACCCCGACCGGCTCGTAGACGACCCGGGAGATCACGGTGGGGTCCCCGGCGTCGACCAGGCGGCCGGCCTCGGCGTCGGCGAGCTTCCCGAAGTGCCGGTAGCAGCCGATGATGTCGTCCATGTCGATCTGCGCCTCGACGAAGCGCTTGCCGGTGTCCAGCGCCTCGGCGCGGGCGAACTCGTCCTTGCGCGCCTCGATGGCGTCGGCCACGGCCAGCACGAAGGCTCCGCGCTCAGCGGCGGGGGTGTCGGCCCAGACGTGGGAGTCGAAGGCCTTGCGTGCGGCGGCGATCGCGGCGAGGGTGTCGGCCTCACCGGCCTCGGAGACCACACCCACTTCGGAGCCGTCTGCGGGGCAGTGGATGGTGCGCGTCTCGCCGGACTGGGCTGCGACCCATTTCCCGTCGATGAACAGCGTGGCGACCTGTTCTGCTGTGCTCATGTGTGATCCTCAGCTTCCGTTGGTGCGGTCGTGGTCCCAGTCGTCTGGGATGTTGCTGCCGGTGTGCAGCGAGGAGGACTGCCCGCCTTCCTCACTCATGGTGAGGAAGGTCAGGTGCCGTTCGTAGGAGTCCAGGACATCGGCGATGACCTGCTCCCGGGTGTAGCCCATGAGGTCATGACCTTCCGAGCCGGTGGCGGAGAACGTCTCCACACGGTAGTAGGTCTCCTCGGTGGGGCGCATGCTGCGTGCGAAGCTCGGCACCGAGTACGCGATCGGGTAGACCTGGTACTTGAACTCGGTCTGCTCGCCGAAGTAGACGTGCAGATCGATGTGCGGGATCTGGGTGTCCGGCACCAGGCCGCGTTCGCAGCTGACCTCTGCTCCTTGTTCGCGCAGCTCTGCGGCCACATCCTCCACGGCAGGAGCTGCCACGGTCTCGACGAACTCGGTGGCCTGCTTCGCGGAAGGGAAGTGCATGCCCCGGGCCAGACGACGGCGCCAGCTCAGCCCGCCGCGCTCGCCGGAGTCCTGGCTGCGCTCGGAGACCATCCAGGGCAGGGTGGCCTCGCGAGATTCCCGGTTATAGCGCTCCATCTGCAGCGCCCGCCAGATGCCCACCATCAGCAGGTACATCACGACCGAGAACGGCAGTCCGATGATCACCGTGGCCATCTGCAGGGTGTAGACCCCGTCGAGCATCAGCACCGCCAGGGTGAGCGCACCGGTGGCCAGCGCCCAGAACACGCGGAGCCAGGGGGCGCCGTCGTCGGAATGGCTCAGCGGCTTGGAGGTGAAGTTCGCCATCACCAGGGCGCCGGAGTCGGCGGAGGTGATGTAGAACAGCAGACCGGTGATCACCGAGAGCCCGATGGTGAAGGTCGCACCGGGGTACTGCTCGAGCAGCAGGTAGTAGCTGGCCTCCGGGCTCTCCACCGCGGCGGTGATGAACTCGGTGTTGCCCTGCAGGAACTCCCAGATGGCGCCGTTGCCGAAGATCGAGATCCACAGCAGGATGAAGCCGAACGGGATGATCAGGGTACCGATGACGAACTGGCGCAGCGTGCGGCCGCGAGAGATCCGGGCCAGGAAGAGGCCCACGAAGGGGGCCCAGGCGATCCACCAGGCCCAGAAGAACAGCGTCCACCATTCCAGCCACTCACCCTCGGGCGGATCGTAGGCGAAGGTGTTCAGCAGCATCGAGGGGAAGAATGCGGCAAAGTCGCCGACGTTCTTGACCAGCGCATTGAGCAGGTAGGTGGTCTCCCCGGCGATCAGCACGTAGAGCAGCAGCACGACGGCGAAGACCACGTTGAGCTCGGCGAGGCGTCGGATGCCCTTGTCCACACCGGAGACGGAGGAGGCGATCACGACGATCACCGCGAGCACGATCAGCCCAATCTGCGCGCCGGTGCCCTGTTCTATCCCGAAGAGCCATTCCAGGCCGTAGTTGAGGAAGACCACGCCGATACCGAGGCTGGTGGCGATGCCGAAGATGGTGCCGATGACGGCCGCGATCTCGATGCCGTCGCCGGTGGCGCCCTGGGCGCGTTTGCCGATGATCGGATACAGCGCGCTGCGGATGCTCAGCGGCAGGTGGTAGCGGTAGGCGAACAGGCCGAAGGCCATGCCCATCAGCGCGTACATCGCCCAGCCGGGGATGCCGTAGTGGAACAACGTCCAGAGCACGGCCATCTCGGTGGCCGCGGAGGAGCCGGCCTCCACGCCGGGGGCGGTGGTGAGGTTCGTGGCAGGTCCGGAGATCGCGAAGAACATCAGGTCCACGCCGATGCCGGCGGCGAAGAGCATTGCCGTCCAGGTGAAGAGGTTGTACTTCGGGGTGGAGTGATCCGGTCCCATCTTGGTCCGGCCGACCCGGGAGAAGGCGACGATCAGGACGAAGACCACCACGATGCCGGCGGTGAGGATGTAATACCAGCCGAGGTTCGCGCCGATCCAGAGGAAGACGGATTCCAGCGTGGTGTAGGCGGTGTCTGGCGCCAACCAGGCCCACAGGGTGAAGGCGATGATGATCGCCGCGGAGCCGATGAAGACCGGCAGATTCACTTTCGAGCGTGCAGGAGTACCTGACGAGCCGTCCCCCTGGACATCGCTCGGGACGTCGCTGGGGACGTCTTGCGTGGCCGATGCCATGAAATTGTGTTCCTTCCGGTGCTGAGTGAGTGCGCTTGTGTATCAATAGGTTCGAGTGATGGAGCCTCAGGCATCTTAGACACGGGATGGCCGCGTCCGCGGCACCAGAGGGCGGTAGATGTGATCCGAATCTCCAGAAACTCCGGGGACCTGGTCCACATGCTGAACGGAGTCTCATTCTAAGGTGCGCTGGTCAGAGGCGGAAAGGCCCTGGAAGTCGCCGCGGGGGCCAAGGGACGGTAGGTTAGGTGACCGTGGCTTTGACTATCGGAATCGTAGGACTACCCAATGTGGGCAAGTCGACCCTGTTCAACGCGCTGACTCGTCAGTCGATCTTGGCGGCGAACTACCCGTTCGCGACCATCGAGCCCAATGTGGGCATCGTGAATCTGCCTGATGAGCGGCTTGATGAGCTGGCGAAGATCTTCGGCTCGCAGAAGATCCTTCCCGCCACGGTGTCCTTCGTCGACATCGCCGGGATCGTCAAGGGCGCCTCCGAGGGGGAGGGGCTGGGCAACCAGTTCCTGGCCACGATCCGTGAGGCCCACGCGATCGCCCAGGTGGTCCGGGTCTTCGAGGACGAGAACGTCATCCACGTGGACGGCAAGGTGGATCCCACCTCGGACATGGAGACCATCAACACCGAGCTGATCCTGGCTGACCTCCAGACCATGGAGAACGCGATCCCGAAGCTGGAGAAGCAGGTCAAGGGGCGCAAGGCCGAGCAGGCCACCCTGGACGCCTACCTGGTCGCGCAGAAGACCCTGGAGCGCGGTGACACCATCTTCAGCTCCATCACCAAGGACAAGCTGGAGATGGAGCACCTTTCCCAGCTGAACCTGCTCACCGCCAAGCCCTTCATCTACGTGTTCAACGCCGACGAAGGCGTGCTGAACTCCGCCGAGAAGCAGGCCGAGCTGGCGGCGCTGGTCGCCCCGGCTGACGCCGTGTTCCTCGACGCGAAGCTTGAGGCCGACCTCGTGGAGCTCTCCGAGGAGGAGGCCCGCGAGATGCTGGAGCTCAACGGCCAGGAAGAGTCCGGCATGGACCAGCTGGCCCGCGTCGGCTTCGCCACGCTCGGGCTGCAGACCTACCTCACCGCCGGGCCCAAAGAGACCCGCGCCTGGACGGTCAACAAGGGAGCGACGGCGCCCGAGGCCGCCGGCGTGATCCACACCGACTTCCAGCGCGGCTTCATCAAGGCCGAGATCGTCAACTTCGAGGACCTGGTGGCCGCTGGGTCTATGGCCGATGCGAAGTCTGCCGGCAAGGTCCGGATCGAGGGCAAGGAATACATCATGAAGGACGGCGACGTGGTGGAGTTCCGGTTTAACGTGTAAAAATACGTTCCCGACCAGGAGTTTTGGCTTCTGTCCTCAATTTGAGATAAAAATTCGAGTTCTGATCCACTTTTAGTTAATCGGAATTACTTGTGCTGAATTGGCTTCTTCGCCAGCGGGATCCGCGCAGGAGCGGAAGTCAATTCAGCCTATGTCTCGCCGTCAAAAATCGGCCGCCGTTAGGGCACAAGGGACCACTTTCTGCTCGGTTCCAGCTTCTCGGGAGATGCGCACCTCCCAAGGCTTCTGATTCAATGCCTCCTCTGAAACAGACCTCGGCAATTCGACGAGGGATCGGCTCACAAAGGAGCGCGGTCAAGTGTGGATTGTTACCAGGCTCGCCTAAGCC
This sequence comes from Nesterenkonia sp. E16_10, assembly GCF_017347085.1. Taxonomy (GTDB): domain Bacteria; phylum Actinomycetota; class Actinomycetes; order Actinomycetales; family Micrococcaceae; genus Nesterenkonia. The sequence goes on along the minus strand of NZ_JADPSA010000013.1, from coordinate 93,897 downwards.
CTGGCCCAGTACATTGGAACCCGCACGAGACGCTCTTGCGTCCACACAAGCGCCAACTGCACGTTCCGGTGTCACGCCCGACCCCGGTCCCATCTATCCACTACGGTCGACATCATGGCGATCAACAAAGAAATGCTGCAGTTCGTCTCTGTCGACGAGTTGCTTGGCACTTACGCTCCAGATCTGCGCATACCCGATTTTCAACGCCCGTACTCCTGGTCCCCACGCGTCGCGGCACAGCTGTTCACGGATGTCGCGGAGGCTCTCGATACCAGGCCGGAGCACCCTTACATCATGGGAACCGTGATCCTCCTGAGCCGTCCGCAGGAGTCGCATTTCGAGGTGGTTGATGGGCAGCAACGAATCCTGACCCTCCACATGCTGCGGGCGCTTTTGCGCGGTCAGAGGATCCCCCATCTCCAATCAGGGGACACCCCGATCCACCACGTCCACCAGGAACTCTCACGTCGAGTCTCTGACCTCGAACGTTCTTCCAGGCGCTTCGCAAGGTACCGGGATTTCCTCGACGCCGACGCTAAGGTTTTGAGAATCGTCACCGATGACGAGGATGAGGCATTCCAGTTCTTCGACTCACAGAACTTCCGGGGTAAGTCACTGCGTCCGCATGACCTGCTCAAGGCCTTCCACCTGCGAGAAATGGCGGATGCGAGCATCGCCGAGCAGCGCGCCGTGGTCGAGCAATGGGAGAAGGCGGATGAGAACGACCTGGACCGACTCTTCGGCACCTACCTGGCCCGCATTCACTGGTGGAGCCGCAACATGTCAGCGCATGCATTTACTACTGATGACCTGAATCTATTCAAAGGAGTCGGCAGGTCGACCCGTCGCCTGCCGGGGGCTGAATACCATCGCGCTGCCAAAGTGGTGCTCCCCGGTTTACAAGAGTGGTCCCATCCTGATGCCGACCCAGTGACCCGCAGAGATCTCAAGCGTGCCCAGCACCAGCTTGATGCTCCGGTCGCTGCGGGCAAGTCCTTCTTCGACTACGCCGCGTTCATGCTCGGGGAGTATCAGCGGTTGGACGAGGAACTCTTTTCGGATGCCAACACAGCTGGTCTTACGAGTGCGGATCTCACGGTCTTCCACGACGGGGCGCGATTTAGGTACTGCCGGGAGCTATACGTCGCTGCGGCCCTCTACTACACCAACAAGTACTCAGAGGCTGATATGCCGCAGGTACGACGCCACCTCTTCCGCTGGGCATTCGCCCTCCGGTTGGCATACGAGCGTTTGGGCTGGAGAACCACGGACAACTACGCGCGAGGGCTTAGCGCCAATCTGGAAGGTCTGAACAACGTGAACCTGTTCTCCGCCATCCGCGACAGTCTCGATCCGCGGGAGATCGAGCTGGAGAACATGAACGCCCCGAACACGCCCCGGACTGACAACCCCGAGGACGCTCGGCTACTCACCCTGCTAAGGGAGTCCCGCTGAGATGACACAGACCATTGATCATGACGTCCAGGCCGTCCCCGTCGGGCAGCTCTTCAGTCCTGATGCGCCCAGCTATTCGGTCCCTCTCTACCAGCGCAATTACACCTGGGGCGAGGAGCAAATACACCGGCTGATCCACGACGTCTTAGACGAAGCCGAGCAGGAGGAGCCCAAGGACTATTTCCTCGGCAATCTCGTCGTTGCCCGTCCGCAACGGACTGATAAGCCGCTCGACGTGATCGACGGACAGCAGCGTTTGACCACCTTGTACATCCTGCTGGTCAAGCTCTCCTCCCGGCCAGGACTGAAGGAGTCCATCGGTCCGCTTCAACCACTCACCTACGAGGCACGGGAGAAGGCCACCCGCGCTCTTCGCGGCGTTGCCGATACGAACAAGAAGCCGGTGGAGGGTGAGAAGGATCGAGAGGACTCTGGTATCCGCCGTGCTTCGACGATCATCGAACAGCTACTGGACGGCGGGACCAGCGGGGACCGTTTACAGACGTCTCGGGTGATCGACTATCTGCTCACCAGGGTTCTCATCGTCCGCATGCCTATTGACAGCAGCACCGATCTGAACCGGTACTTCGAGATCATGAATACCCGCGGTACGCAGCTCAGTCCCGTGGACATCGTCAAGGCGCGACTCCTCCGCTGCCTTCCTGACCCCCTCGATCGCGCCTTGTTGAACCGCGTCTGGACCGCATGCTCCGACATGGAGCACTACGTCGGGATGAGCGTCACCACCGGCAGCACCTCTCAACGCGCAGAAGTCCTTGGCCCCGGCTGGGACCAAATTCCGACAGCAGACTTCTCCCGCTTGCGTGCACAGCTCATCGATACCCCCTCAGGCGGAGCCTCGCGCGTCGCCGACGATACTTCGCACACGCTCGAAACCACGGCGCTAACGCTAGACGCTGCAGTGGCTGCCTACTCTCAGATCACCGACACGGCTAAGTCAGAAGATGTCGACGCAGGTGAGCGATTCACATCGCAGATCACGTTCTCAACTCTGCTTCTGCAGGTTCTCGCGGTGAAGGGAACAGGGGGCGACTCTGCGCAGGAGGATGACCGTCAGCTCGATGACAAACTGTTAGTCCAGCGCTTCTCTGCCCGCGTCGATTCACTGCCGCCGTCGGAGCGTATGGACTGGGTGCGCGAGTTCACCACGGACCTGCTACGCATCCGCTACCTATTCGACCAGTTCATCCTTAAGCGTGATGCGACGCTGACCACCGGGCACGAATCCACCACGGACGAAGAACCCGGAAACTGGTCGTTGTGCCGGCTCGCGCAAGGATCGTCCCGTCGTGGCAACAAATTTCAGGACACCCCCCGATACCCCTCTACATTCGCTGCGGACGAATCGGGTGCCGGCTCCCGCAACCTGAACCGACGGATCCTGCTGTTGCAGTCGGCGCTGCGCATCACCTATACCTCCCCGCGCACCATGCACTGGATGACCGAAGCGCTGCGCTACGTCACCGAGCTCGCCGATCACGGTGAACCAATCACAGCTCAGGGATTCCTCGATCATCTTGAGTCCCTTGCTTGCGAGCGCCTGCGCGAAGCGATGACTCCGGACCTGGACAAGGAAGGGACCGGCCCGGATGGGATGGCGCTCGGTTTCGCCATCCCGCGCATCGTGTTCACTTACCTGGACTACCTGCTGGTGGAGGAGATGAACCAATGGGGCTTCACCTTCAGCTATCGCACCTCCGTGGAGCACTTCTCTCCGGGCACCGAGGACATCGAGCACTCCTCATTCGCATACCGCTTAGAGGATCCGCACCTTCTCGATTGGTTTGGAAACTTGGCGCTGGTTACTGTGAGGACAAACTCGAAATTCAGCAACTACCTCCCCGCGCAGAAGGCGAACAACCACGATGCTCGCCGGCAGAGCCTGAAGCTTGAGCTGATGGCACGGCGTGCGGAGACAGGGAGTTGGAACGATGCGGATGTGCGCGCTCATCACGAGGAGATGGTGGAGTTGTTGCGCGGGGCATTGGCAAGAGAGCGGACTCGATCAGTTTCCGGTATCTGATCGCCGCCGCCCGCATGGAGTACGTACCTTAGAAGAGCGAAATTGCGAACTCAAGGCTTCGGTAAGCTCCTCGTGTTGATGCAGACCCGGGAGAGTCCCCGTTCCAGTTTGCCACCGCGAACAGTCGGCGGTTCCGTCAAACCGAAGGTGGGGAACCGGATGAACTCGGTTGAGGAACCTGTGTTCAGCGCGGCCATCTAGCACTAGCAACCTCTATCGTCCGTGGGTCAGATGCGCGAGTAGGTTTCAGCCCGACCTGTCCTACGGCTTGGTGTCCAGTGGACGTCGCTAGTCGATGGTCTTGTATTCGGTTGTGGTCGTCGGCCCAGGACGCCCGCTGGCGACGGTGGTGCGGTACGTGGGGCCAGACAGGGGATACTCGGCTCCGGGATGTGGTGGGGATCGCGTTCTACTAGGACGAACCCTTCTTCTCGTCGGACGGCTTTCAGGTCCTCATTCCCGAGCGCGAAGTAAGCCGCTGGGTACTGCTGTTCGTCGCTGCGATAATCCGATTTGGACGTTTGCGTCTCAAGTAATGGCTACAAGTGGAACCTGACCCGGATGAAACGGACCGAGATCTTGCTTCCAGTGCCTCTAGTGGGTGATCCTGACTGGGACTATTTGGAGTCAGTGATGCGCGGTCTTCCGTTCTCCGCAGCAGTCGCTTCGCGAATTGGCGACTTGCGTACGGTCGCGGAGCGCGAACGCGCTGCACTAGTCGTGCAACCTGCGAGAGCGCCCGCGCCACGACACCTTTCCTCGGGCACGGTAGGACCTGGTGGTGCCGGGCCTTCGCTCCAAGTTGCGGGGCCGTGTGGCTTCCCCGGTCGAGGATGCCGGTTTCGTTAGCCTTACCCCATGAACACTATGGAACAGGAGCGGGTGGAGCGCTTCGAGCGAACGTTCTACGACCAGGACATTGACCGCACCTATTTAGAGTTGTACCGGCGTGAGCAAACGGCGCCTCGGGCTTTTGCCGCGATACACGCTGGTCTGGATGCAGAGTTCAAGTGGATGAACTACAAATCTCGGGATGGACGTGGCGGCCACTTCAACGCCGATAACTCCAGAAGCCTTCGGGACCTGATTGACCAGGTGACTGAGGCCCGCAAGGTTCTGAGTAAGGCTGGTCATGAACTCGTGGTGAGTCCGGAGTATCAGCGTGTCATTGAGAACGCTCCATCGTGGTTGACGTCCAGCGGCGGTAGTGCCATCCCGGAAGGGTTCACTCCGATTCAAGTGGAAAGCTATGCCCCCGTCTTCAGCCTCGGGGACCGGACGGTCAAGCTGACAGACTCACACACGGTGAAGCTGACCCCCATCGGTGAAGGGGCCTTCGCAGTGGTGCATCGCTTCACCGACCCCAACTACGGCATGAAGCTCGCACGTAAGAAGCTCAAGCCCGGTGCTGATGACCGGGAGAAGGAACGGTTCCGCAGGGAGTTCGAACTGATGAAGGAACTACAGTTCCCGTATGTGTTGGAGGTCTACCGTTTCAAGGCGTCGGACTGGTCCTACACCATGGAGCACTGCGATACGACGTTGGAAGAGCATGTGGCCAAGCGCAACAACCAGCCAGGCTTCGGCCTGATGACTCGTAAACGCATCGCTCTCCAGTTCCTCTACGGCCTGAATTATATTCACTCAAAAGGTCACTTTCATCGTGATCTGAGCATAAGGAACGTTCTCCTGCGAACCTTCGGCGGTTCTGCGGTGATCGTCAAGTTATCCGACTTTGGGTTGGCCAAGCGACAGGGCTCAGAGTTCACAGTGACGGAGACGGAACTGAAAGGCACCAAGCTTGACCCAGCTCTTGGATCCTTCAAGGAATTCGAAAGTGTCCATGACATTTTCGCTGCCGGATTCGTCCTGCTCTACATATTCACTGGACGGAAGAACGTGGGGAGGACCGCAACCACTTCGGTCGAGCACATTGTCCAGAAATGCATCGATTCTCAACCGGACAAGCGATATCAGCGGGTCATCGATCTGATTGCGGACGTGGAAGCCCTTCAAGTCGATGCGAAGGGTGTACCTGCTTAGTCAACAGGAGTGCCAGCTGCACGGTGGGGTACAAGTTGCGCAAGCAAGCACTAAAGCCTCTGGCGTGTACGGGTGGATCCCTATACCCGCGGTGGCATTCGCGCGCGGGAGCTCCGTGGTATTGCTCGAGCAGAGGTTGGTCCGTACCGGAGCTCGGTGGAATTTAGATTCAATGTTTAATCATTGGGGCGCTGAGTATGAGCGCAAGTTGAGTTGCGGGACCAACTTTCAGGCCCAGTCGAGCAAGGTGTGAGACCACGTCTTGCCATCGGCCTCACCTGAGAGGGCCGGGTCGACGAGGTTACCCGCGAGTGCGCTCGCGCGGTCTACCGTGGCGTAGTCGGTACAGTGCGGTACGGAACTGCTGAGGTTGGCATATCCCGCTCCCCACGTTGCGGGCACAGCGAAGCGAGTGAGTTCCTTCATGGTCCGGCGACGAGTCTCCGTGGTGATCGCAATACGGAGTTTGGTCCCATCGATGTCGTGCGTGGCGGCAAGGACCACTAGGTCGACGAGGTCTTTCTCGCGGCTCGAGGTCCTCTCTCTGTAGTTGGCCATGGTCGCGCAGACTTTGTCAGCGATCTGATCGACGACCGGATATAGGTGGTACGGGTTGCTGGCTAAACGGGGTAGGTCCAGCGCGGTTGCAGGTCGCTTTGTCACAACGACTCCGGTCACGCCAGCGCCCACGGCGAGATCGACATGGAGAGTGCCCCTCGGGGCGAGCCCGATGAAGATGTTGAACTTCACTCGGTAACCCTCGGTGTAAGGCTGGGCGTCATTACCGATCGAGTCAGTGTGCCCCGCGTACTCGAAGCGGAAGTGGTCGCCGAGGTCGAGCGCGGCAAGTCGGTTCAAGTCATCGAGAGATTGTTTAAGAGTGAAGCCTTTGCGGTAGAGATCGATGTCTTGGGTCGATCGCGTTGAGGGTACCCGTGCGAGGATGCCGGTGCCTCCCTTAAGGACCCACTCGGAGCCGTCGCGCTCTGAGAACACTCGACTCAGAAAGCGATTGAAATACTCCAACTGGATCCGCTTGTTGACGCTGAGAGATGGCTGACCTGCCGCCTGCCGCTTAGCAGCCTCCTTGATTGCGCTCTCGACGCCGCGAGAAGTCGAGTAGGGCTCATGCTGGGTCATCGTGGTCCACATTCTGAGGCGAACGAATTTCCCTGAGTATTTCCGGACTGGAAGCAATGCGATCACTGAGTGATTTGCCCCAGTCGTCGGTTAGACGTCTGATCGCATCGCTCCTAGCCAGCTCAGCCGTGAGGCTCTTCGTGATGGTGTCGAAGGCCCCACTGTTCATCAGGTTTGTCATCGACGCATGCACGCTCGCGCTCAGCGCGGGTGTTTCACGCCACAGCGCACCTTGAAGCATCTTGGCCATTGATTCTTGGAACGAGCGCATCGACTTTTGCATCTCTGGCGTCGTGACAAGGTGATCAAGATCTGCCTTACTGAGATTGCCCAGGTAGCTCGCTGCAACACGGGATCCGAGTGAGGAGTCCGCCGCTACTCGTCGCGCGACAGCGTCCGCGTCGAGCCCTGCGGTCTCGAGCAGCCGGTTGAGCAGGGCGTTTCCGTCGCGCCTCTTGAATCCATTGCGCTCAGCCAAAGGGGAGAGCAGCTCGCGCAGTCGTTCGAGGTCCAGGGTGCGCTTGAATGCCGCGTCGCGAAGTGTGTCGGCAACGAGACTAAGGTCGCCTACTTCTTCGACAAGATCAGCGAGGGTGCGCTCAACTGTCATGGTTGGGAGGCCGTGCGCAAGCGTGACATCACGGGGGCTCAGGGTTCGTTGACGGTAGCGAATCTCGCGCCGCTGACTTTGGCGGCGCTTTGGAGATACGAACTCGTGGTGGTCGGCCCACAGATCCCCGACCTCGTGGAGGTGGGCCGCGGAAGTTCCAGCGACAACGACCCCGTGAGCGTAATTCTGGATCCGTTGCTCGCCCATGACCTTGGGGTCAGTGCTAAGCCAAACTGCACGCAGGTCCTCAAACTGATTGCTCGGTGCGCCCGAATCCTTGTAGACGCCATGTGCAAGACGATTGAGATGTTCAGCTTCGGTCAGTCGGGAGAGGTTAAGTCGGGTGATGCCGTGCATGCTGGCTTGGGCCGATGTCACCATGCCCCATTGGTACGCAGTGAGCTCCGAGAGGATGCGGAGAGCATCGTTCGACTTCATGCTTTAAGTGTATCGTTCTGGGAGATACATTCCAAGCTTCTTGGGTCGATTTGGCACGTGCTGAGAATCCCGAGACACGATAATCGGCTACGGAACGTGGTGGAGTTTAGGTTCAACGTCTAGTACGAGCCCCTGAGCACAGCACGACCAATGCTCACCTCCGGCGTCAGGCGAGGGACGTGGCCTCATAGGTATGGCCTGCCTCGCGCAGCCGCTCCACCAGAACGTGGCCGAGGGCGGTCGCCGGGGTCAGCGATCCTGTGGCGGGCGGCAGACGGTCGCCGTCGAGGGCAAGTGAGAGCGCTGTCTCCCCGGCCATCACGGCGGTGGCGGCGTACCCCGGATCGCCGGGCCCGGCTGCGATGGCACGATAGCGCTGGCCGCTCTCCGTGGAAGCCGTCACCTGGGAATGGAACCAGCCTGAGCGCCGCGCGGCCTCGCTCGGGCCCGCTCCGGGCGAGGGAAGGACACGGTCCAGTAATCTCCTCGTGACGGGTAGAGCCAGTGCGGCTCCGAAGAGCCGCAGGCCAAGCGCCGTCGCCCCGGCGGTGACGGCGCCGACAGGCCCTCGCCCCATACCCATCACTTCGCCGTACCGCAGGGACCTACCGTAGGCCCAACCCTGCAGGGCATTGCTGCGACGTACGATCCGCGTATTCGCCGACGCCATGATGAAGGGCGCGGCCCAGCGGCCGTCATCCGAACGGCCGACCCACCCCAGATCCGGAGGCTGCCGGGTCGCGGGCTCCGCCGTCCGGTCTGGACTGAGGGAGTAGGGATCGCCCGCAAGCGATCGCAGCACAGGGTCCGTCCGGATACCGTCGAGCTGCCCACGCATGGACTCGATGGTGCCGCCGCTGACACCGCCCTTCGCCGTGGCAACGAGCTGCACCTCGGTCAGCCCGCCCGCGCCATCAGCCTGCGCGGCCTGGTGCAGGAGGAGCACCGCGAGGTCCGACGGGACGGAATCGTAGCCGCACGCATGGACGATCCGTGCACCTGTCGTCCTCGCAAGGGCATCCCAACGGTCGATGGCTTCACGGACGAAGGACACCTCTCCCGTCAGGTCCCCGTAGTGGGTGCCGGCGCGGGCACACGCCTCGACAACCGACAGCCCATATTTCGCGTAGGGGCCCACCGTGGTGAAGAGAACTCTGGTGCCCGTGGCCATTGCCGCGAGCGAGTCAGGGCGCCCCGTATCGGCCTCAATGATGGCCCAGTCATGAGCGGCGACGGGCAGTCTGGACCGTAGGGCTTCGAGCTTCACCCTCGACCTCCCCGCGAGTCCCACTCGCAGGTCCGGTGGAGCGTGCTGCGCAAGGTATCCAGCGATGAGTTCCCCGACGAAGCCGGTCGCACCAAAGAGAACGAGGTCGTGGTTGCGCGTGGGATCCTCCATGCCGGCAGTCTTCCACAGCAGAGGCCGGACCGGCACCCGGGAGTGCATTCCTCTATCGCTGAAGCGCCCCGTCACCCCCAGCCCCGGGGCCCAGTGCGCGAAGCATCCCGTCCATCGCGATCATGGCCCCGCCCATCACTGCGGGCAATCCGCCGCCCGGATGGACCGAGGCGCCTACCCGCCACAGCCAAGGATGCTTGCGGCTGTGGTGAGCTGGACGGTGCAGGGGCCCGCTCTTGATCAGAGGGCGAACCGGTCCATATAGGGCACCCCCGGAAGAGCCTGCGAGACTGAAATAGTTCGGATCCAGGATGGTGCTTTCCTCGACAGACGTGTCGAAACTTCCGGGCAGTCCCGCCGCGTTCCACACCCGGCGAAGTTCTCGGTCGACAAACTCGTTCTCGAGGCCATAGCGCTGTCCATTGGAGGGCGCCGTCAGCAGCACCGCGAGGGTATCGGCTGTATTGGGGCCTGAGTCAGATGCAGGGTAGTAGTTGAGGAACGCCATCGTCTGGTCCGGCTCGCGTTGAGCCTCCAGACTCGCGTAGAGCGCCTGCGGATCCTCGGGCAGAACCACGCTGTGCCGCGGCGTATCCGCCGGAAAGGGACGCTTGAGCGTGGCGTAGATGGCGACCGCTGAACAGGAGAGCTTCCGCGGTGGACGGGGTGTGCGTCCAGGCAACAGACCCTCGAGGCGGTCGGCGTCCAGGCCGCTGACCACGGCGTCTGCCCGATATACCTTCTGGGCAGTCGTGACCTGTCCCCGCTCCAGGGCAAGGACGGGCTCCTCGGTGCGAACATCGACCCCGGCAGCCCGCGCCAGCCGCTCGAGGGCCCGCACCAGTTCGTGGACCCCGCCCCGCGGCACCCACACCCCGTCTTGGGCCATCACCGCAGGCATGCTGGCATACAGTGCCGGGGTGCGGGACGGGCCCACCCCGGCATTGAGTGTGTGGATGGCGATCACTTCGCGCAGACCGTCGGGCAGCCAGGTCAGACTGTCGAGATAGCTGCGGGTCGTGAGTCGGCGGCCGTAGAGTCGCCCCAGACGAGCCAGGGAGGGGCGTGCCTCGCGGGCCATCACGGCCGTGGTCAGAAGCTGGGTCACATCCGGGCCGATGGGTGCGTGCAGCGCAGCAAAACGCTCCCACGCAGCGTGCCACGGGTGTCCCGGGGGAACCGGCAGCGAACAGACCTCCCCGCGGAAGTAGTAGTTGCCTACTTCCGGAAGCCGTTCCAGGTCCAGGCCTGCCGTCTCCTCGGCCACTAGGGATGGATCCTGATTGGAGCGGTCTAGTCGGCGCAGCAGCTCCTGCCACACGGTCGGGAATGTGAACAGCGAAGGGCCGGTGTCGATGGTCTGACCGCCGACCTCGATGCGGCTGCTCTTGCCGCCCAGCGTCGAGTTCGCGTCCAGAAGCGTGACAGTGTGTCCTGCCCAGGCTGAGAGCACCGACGCCGTCAAGCCCGCCACTCCACCGCCGATCACCACGACGCGGCTCATGGGTACCACCCCAGCAGCAGCGCCGCGGCCAGTTGAATGCCGGCCACAGTTCCGGCGACGTAGGGAAAGGCGATGGAGTAGCGGTACAGACCATGGGCGGTGGAGACGAGGGGGGAGCGGAACAGCACGTAGAGCAGACCTCCGCTGATGAGCGCGTTGACCAGCGCGACCGGAACATTGACCATTGCGAACCCGATGGTGGCTGCCATCCACCAGAGTCCGCTCCAGAGCACCACCCCGCGGACACCCAGGCGCACTGCTGTGGTCGTGATTCCGGCCGCCTTGTCTTCGTCGATGTCTTGGACTGCGTCGAACGTGTGCTTCGCCGCGCTCCATGCCATCAGCGCCACCGCCGCGGCCCAGACCGGACCCGTTCCCAGAGCGAACGGGACAAAGACCATCGGCAGTGCATAGGCGGCATTGCTGAGCGAATCCAGATAGGGGCGGGCCTTGAATCGTAACGGTGGTGCCGAATAGAAGATGAACACGAACAGGTAGAGCCCTATCCATAGGAGTGCATCAATCGGCAGCGCCCACACAAAGTAAGCCAAGAACGGAAGATTGGTGACAAGAACTGCGACCCATATCGAGGAAACCTCAGCAGCTCGAATTCGGGCGCCTTCTAGAGACCCCTTACGCGGATTGAGCGCATCGGTGTCCTGATCGAAGATGTCATTGACGCCGTAGATGAGCAGGTTGAACGGCAGCGTCAGCCAGAGGAGCAAGGCCAGGGCATCCCAATTCCACAAGTCACCGGTCAGCCACATTCCCAGGACGGCGGGACCCAGGGTGTTGATCCACAGCACGGGCCGGGAGATATGAACCATTCGTTGGAAGACGGATTCAGCTCCGGAATGAGTTTTAACGGTGGAGCCCCTTCTGCCTCGGCACGTAGTGGTGCCTGAATGAACTACAGGCCTGTTTTCGCCGGTGGCCTGGCTCTGTGGTGTCTAGTCGCCGACGGCGGCGAGGACCGTCATCACGATGCTACGTCAGGTACCGGCTGTGAACTCGAGTGTGAACTCTGAGCTGTGATCACCCTGACCAGCGCGTGCCGCCGTGCGAGTTTGGCGAATCGACTTATTCGGCGCTACCGGCCGCAGGTGACCTAAGGTCTACCCATGACTGATCTTCAGGGTGCGGTTGTTCTTGTCGTCGGCGCTACCGGCGGGCTGGGCTCGCGGATCGCCGACCAGTTGGAGAGTCAGGGCGCGATCGTGGCCCGGTCTTCGAAGTCTGCTGGGCACGATCTCCGTGAACCCTCTGTGATTCGAGAGGTGCTCGATGCCACGAAGGCGCAGCACGGACGGCTCGACGGGCTGGTGGTCGCGTCCGGGGTCGTCGCCTTCGGGGCGGCTTCCGAGCTTGAACCCGCCACGGTGGATGAACTGTTCGCGGTGAACACGACCAGTGCGATCCAGCTCATCACTCAGAGCCAGTCCGACCTCGTGGCCTCGGCACGTGAGGGACGGGAGCCCTTCGTGGTGACTCTGAGCGGCGTCGTCGCAGAGACCCCGGTCGCCGGGCTGGCAGCGTATTCGGCGTCGAAGGCTGGGCTCGCGGCCTTCGTCCTCGCAGCGGGGCGTGAGTATCGTCGCGCAGGCGTCCGCCTCCTGGATGCCCGCCCAGGCCACACCGGCACTTCGCTGTCCGAGCACCCGATCGCCGGGTCAGCCCCGCGATTCGGAGCGCCGTTGGATCCAGACCAGGTTGCTGCGCGGATCATCACCGCGATCGTCGACGGCGAGAAGGATCTGCCCAGCACCGCGTTCTAGGCGCGGCCGAGACGTTGAGACTGGGCGTGCGCGCGAACGTCTTTAGAACAGCGGCCAGGGAACCGGTGACATCTCACCGGCCGGAGCCGGAAACACTCGCGCCGAGCGCAACCCGGCACAGCGATCAGCAAGTGCCGCGACCTCCTCGGCGCTGAGCAGCTCGGCCAGGTCTTCACCCAGGTCTCCGTCGAGCCCGTTGCTGACCCGGTCGATGCCGTCGCGTTCCTCCTCGGTGAGGGCGTCTCCCACCCATCCCCAGAGGACCGTGCGCAGCTTGTGGTCACTGTGGAAGGTGAGTCCATGGTCCACCCCGTGCCGGTGGCCGTCAGACATGGCGAGGATGTGGTCGCCCTTGCGGTCGGCATTGTTGACGACGACGTCGAACAGGGCCATCCGTCGCAGCGCGGAAGAGTCTTCGTGAATCAGGGTGACCATCCGGCCCTTCTGGTCCTGTCCCTCGAGCACATGCTTCCAGCCCGACTCCGGCACGTCCTCGGTGGCGATCAGGTCGACGGCGCCCTGGTCGGGGTCCTGCTCCTGCCAGAGCTGGACCATCCCTTCACCGAGGGGACCATCGCGCAGCCAGGTCTGCGGGACCACGCCCCAGCCGAGGGCCTCCGAGACCAGGTAGGCGGCCACCTCCCGTTGTGCCAGAGTGCCGTCGGGGAAGTCCCACAGCGGGCTTTCCCCGGCCACCGGCTTGTAGACGACGTTCACCTCGCCGATGCTGCCGAGGAACGTGGCGTTCGACGCCGTCCTGATACGTCCGGTGAGCGTCAGTTCCGCGGTCACCAGGTCCGTCGCCGACATCAGCCCTCGGCAGCGGTGCAGGTATGCCCGTCGGCGTCGATGGGGTAGCCGCAGAGCGGGCACGCCGGGCGTCCGGCACCCACGACCTCACGGGTGCGCTTGGCGAATGCGCGGGCGGAGCCCACCGGCATCCGCACCAGCAGCATCTCAGTGTCCTGAGCCTCGTCCTCGTAGGGCGGTCCGGCGTCGTCGTCGTCGTCCTCTTCGAGGTCAGTGATCGGGTAGGCCTCGATGATGACCTGGGCCGTGGCGGGATCCCAGCCCAGGCTCATCGCGCCGGTGCGGAAGTTCTCCTGGACGGTCTCCAGCTGGTCGTTGTCGACAAGTTCAGGCGGAGTGCTTCTGGGAACGCTGAAGGGGTTGCCCTCCACGGTGATGAGCTGGTCGAGGATCTCGTCGATCTTCTCCGCGAGGAGGGCCGACTGCTGCTTCTCGAGCGCGACGCTCACCAGCTGCGCCCCCGAGCGCACTTGCAGGTAGAACGTGCGCGCCCCGGGAAGGCCGATGGTGCCGACGACGGCCCGATCGGGCCAGTCAAACTCGTGAACACGTGTAGGCATATCAGTATTCTAGGCGCATGTGGTTCAGGGTGTCTGATGCCCTGCGCCGCCACCCACCGGCGCGTCACCTGCTTGAATGCCCTTCGAGAGCCATGAGAGATCGCCCGCATCGGTGTTGGTCGCGTGGACGCTCGGCCGGCTGGCGCCGTAGCGCACGATCGACACGGAGGCGGGGCCCACGTTGATGCGCTGAAACAGATCGAGGTGCATGCCGAGCGCGTCGGCGAGTATCGACTTGATGATGTCGCCATGGCTGACCGCAGCCCACACGGCCTCGGGCCCATGCTCGGCCTCGATGGCTGCATCATGGCGGCGAATCGCCGCCACCGATCGAGCCTGCATCGCGGCCATGGCTTCACCCTCGGGAAAGACGACGGCGGAGGGTTGGGACTGCACGAGCGGCCACAGCTCCTCGGTGGCAAGGTCGGTGAGCAGCCGGCCCTGCCACGTGCCGTAGTCGGCTTCGATGAGATCGTGATCCAGCGGCGCGGAGGGCGTGCCCGCTTGCCGGTCGAGGATGTGCTGCGCCGTCTGCTGACAACGCTCGAGCGGGCTTGAGACCACCGCAGCCAGGGGAATGGACGCGAGCCGATCTGCGGTGAGCCCGGCCTGATCGCGCCCGATCTGGTCCAGGCCGACGCCTTCGGCCCTGCCGGCCAGCAGGCCGGTCGCGTTTGCTGTGGTGCGGCCGTGCCGCACAAGAAGAACTGTCGCCATCCGTTCAGCCTATCCACCCGGGCTGTGGAGCGGGGGAGTCGTGTGTACCGCCCCTCCAGCGGTGTGTCTGTCTCACAGGTTGGGTACGCTTATAGTGGTGGCCCGCGCCACCCATAGCGCTTCCACGTGACGACCACGTGAATCATCGCGGAGAGGCCTGAGCGTTTCAGGACATGTCCAGATGGGGTGCGGCGCACCGATGCGCCAACTTCATTCCGCCGATGCCTGGCATCGGCTGGCGAAAGGACGCGAAATGTCTTCCAAAGACGAGAAGAATCTCTCTCAGGTGATCGAGAAAATCTCCAAGATGGACGAGCCGCGACGGTCGGTGATGCAGCAGGTGCATGACATCATCATGACCGCGGAACCCACTCTGAAGCCTCGGATCTGGTACGGGATGCCCGCCTATGCGAAGGCGGCCAGCTCCCCGGCGCTGGTGACGCTGCGCAACGATGAGCGCTTGAACCTTGCCATCACCGAGAAGCCGGCTTTTCGACCGGCAGGTGGGGTGGACGGCGCCCTGATGCCGGCCGCGTGGTACTTCGAGTCCTTGGACGAGAACACCGCGAGACGGATCGCCGAGATCGTCCATTCGGTAGTCGACTGAGCCAAGGGGCCCTAGGTGAGATGTGGGCCGGGTTCCGGAGACGCTGGAGCCCGGCCCACCACCAAGTACTGGCGCATGCTCATCGCACCTGTCGCCTAGCCACCCTGTGGCTATCTCAGCGACAGGTCACGCCCTAGAGTCGGGAGATGGAGTCCTTGTCCGAGCCCCTTACCGACATCACGCGGAGACGCATCGTCACGGCCTGGGCGAATGCGCTCGGGGTGCCTCCCGCGGACATCCGCCGAGACGAGTGGGTCTTCGTCGAGCGGGCGGACCTGACAGCCGTCGTCGTCGTGCGGGTCGACGGTTTCGGTCTCGTCGCTGCGCCTGCAAAGATTCTGGACCGGCTGGGCGATGTCTCTCGGGAGTCACTCCTCGATGCGGACGCACTCGCCGGCATGCTTGCCTCCGCTGACCCCATCGGTAGCGCCGATCTGCTCTTCGCCGAGCGCAGTCCTCGATCCAGCCCATCTAGCGTCATTCCCGCACGGCCGCTGGACCTGGCCACCATGCGGGCCGGCGTCAGTGCAGCGGAGTGGGAGGAGAGTGGCCTCGAGGAGACTGAGTGCCAATGGGCCGCGCTGAATCCGGCGGGAGATCCTGCTGCGATCGCGGGTTTCTCTCGTTGGCGTTCCGAACTCGCCCAGATGGGGGTCCTCGCTCATCCGGAGCACCGAGGAGCAGGCTTCGCCTACGCCGCCGCAGCGGCGGCGACAGATGCGGCTCTGGGGGCCGGACTGATCGCGCAGTGGCGAAGCCGTCAGGGAAATCAGGCATCCCGCGTGCTTGCGCAACGCTTGGGATACACCCCGCTCGGTGTTCAAGCGGCCGTCGCACTGAACGGCTAGCGGCTGTTGATCACCGTGCACGGTTCAGGGAGCTGCGTTGGTCGGGATGCGAAGCCTCCGGTTCCGTGACGCGGAAGGCCGGGCCGAGGAGTGGCGCTCCGTCGGGCTGCTGAGCTGATACCGGAGTGCGACGACGTCACTCGGCCGTGGAGGAGATCTCTTCGTATTGGAACCATTTGTCGGCGATCGCCGTCTCTGGGTTGATCCCGAGCTGTTCGGCGTAGACCAGACACATCCCAAGGACGTCTCCGAGTTCAGCGGCGAGGACCTGCTGCTGTTCGTCGTGGGTCAGGCCGCGGTCTCGGCTTTGTCCCGTCGCGGTGAGGTGGGCTTGGGTGAGTTCCCCAAGTTCCTCGGTGAGTTTCAGGAGAGCCCACTCAGCAGAGCGATGGATCCCGTAGATCTCTGCGTACTGGGCCGAGAGGTTCTCGATGCGGTGGGCGATGTCGTTGAGGTGCATCTGTCCGATGCTACCGACCCTGTCCCAGGGGACGTCCGTCGGTCATGCTGCGCCACCTTCTCGTTTGAGATGGTCGATGGTGCTCGCCAGGCTGCCAGGGGGGATCTTCACTTCACGAGTCTCGGATTCCTGGTCGGGACCGACTAGGCCATGAGATTCCATGAGGTTCATGATTCCCTCGGCTTTGGAATGGGGGATGCCAAGCTCTTGCCGGAGCATCGAGGTCGAACCGAACTGGGTGGTCACCACGAGTTCCGTGGCCTGAATCAGTACGTCGAGATCATTGTTCTCCATCGATCCACCGTCCCAGTTCTATGGACCCCCATGGAAGGGCGTGCTATTCCTCAGCAGAGCAAAGACTTCCGATCTCGGTGCACCGTCCTCGCAGGCTCGCTGCCAGGTTCGGCTGCGCCGCGCGGCACGGACTTTGTGTGAGTTGAGGCGAGTGTGGCCCGACCCGAGCTGACTGCTCCGGCCGGGCCACACTCGTCTCTAGCGTGCTGTTCGGATGATTACCGCTTCTTCGCGTTGCGATAGGCCTCGACGATGTCCCGGTGAAGCCGACCTCGCGAGGAGACCTCGTGGCCGTTCTTCACCGCCCACTCACGGATCTCGCGAGCCTCATTCTGCGGGGAAGGCGGTGCGATCGCGCGTCCTTTGCGGATGTACTTCTTCAGCGTCTCGCGCAGCTCTTTGGCATGGTCATCGCTGAGGTCGATCTCATAGAACCGGGAATCGAGTCCGAATGTGACGGTCTCCCTGGCTTCGCTTCCGTCGAGATCATCCACTAGAACTAGTTCTACCTTCTGAGCCATCTCAAAACACCTCGCTATCTCGCCGAGGACTCTAGGCCGATGCCTGGTCCATCGGATCTCTTATTGCAGGGGAACGGTCCTGCAGAAGATCTATCTAATCTCAAGCACTTAAGGAATCACAATCCGACCAGACCAGGCCAATCCCCAGCGATTCACCAGGTAAAAATATGGTTTCCCAACGCAACGAGAAGCTCGGAGAACGCACCGATGGGCGTTCGCTGCCCCCTGTTTCGCCTCTTGGGCACGGTCCACTCGAGTTTCTGGTCTTCTAAGTCTCAAGCGGGCCGCGCTCAAGTGTGTCTAGCTCCCGCGCAGGGTCAGATGCGTGAAGGTCACCATTCCTCGCGGTCGTTCGAACCCGTGTTGACGTTTAGAACATAGAGTCCTCGATTCCCTGGAACTCTTCCTCGCTGATGATTGTCTCGTCTGCGGGGCGGTCTGGCGCGTCGGATTCGTTCCAACTGGTGAACGTCACCGATGTCTCCTGGCCTGCGTTATTGGCGCGGATCTCCATCAAGACCGGCTCGCTGAAATCAGCGCGCACAATGATCTCCAGCGATTCCTCGTTGCCTTCCTCGCTGTACACCCAGACATCCTCGCCGTCGTGGGTATCGACTTCGCCCTGTGCATCCCAGTCGGAAAGGTCCTCCCCGTCGGAGGATGCCATCATGCTGGCACGGAAGTTCTCGATGAACCCACGCGGAGTCTCGAACTGGGCAGCCAGGCTGGTGATATCAACCCAATCACCTTCAGCTTCCACCGCCTCCCGCAGCTCCTCGGGCGATGCGCCCTGTTCCGCGTCTTGATATCCCTCGTATTCAGCGACCACGGAGTCCGCGCTCTGAAGGGCTACATCACTGAACACGAGGAGATCGATCACGCCATCTGCCATCGTGTAGGTGTAGCCGTCGCCGTCCATGTCTCCGGAGATCTCTACCTGAATAACCTCGTCGTCGTCGCCTTCTCCATCGGATCCCTGTTCCAGCGCCTCAGAACCTTCACCTATGGCGCTGAGAAGTACATCCGCGCTGATGGACACGGACTCCTGGTTCAGGGACGATTCCCAAAGATCCTCGTGGATCTCTTCGATCCCTGGGGCCTCTTCTGAGTCATCGTCGTCGTTCTCGTCTGAGGTTGCTTCTTCGTCGGTCTCAGCAGGCTCACTGCCTGTACCGTCCTGAGCGTCGCTGTCGTCCTCAGCCTGCTCAGTGTCGGGTGTCGAAGTGTTGGTTCCTTCGTCTTCGCCACACGCCGTCAGTGCCAGCAGGGCGATTCCAAGAAGACCAGTGGTCTTCAGTGTCATGTCCTTCAGGGAAGTTTCTTTTTCTCTCACTGTCTTGAGACCCTATCTATCTGACGGTGTACCCAACTCGAAACGGCGTAGAATAGTTGATCAGCGATCTCGACGACCGACAGACTCTAGTCACCTACACGCGGTGGAGTACAGCCTAATATTTGGTTCGTAACGTCCATGCTTCTTTGTTGCCTTTAGAGGCTGCAGTCAATAAATTTAGTCAGATTATGTTGACCGATCCACGCATGAGTTTATCGTGGGAGTAAGAATTCAGAGATTAATATCCCTGCGGCGAGTCGAATTCAATCGCGGTGATGCTCTCTACTTACTAAGCGCTTTTTTTCGCGAAGCGCATTGCTTCTGGTGGTTCGGCGGGCGCACTGATCGTGGACCGGCTTATGGTCTTGGGCCGATGATCCGTCCTGGACTCAGTGATCCCCCAGAGGCCAATGGTTAGGGACTCCGGACAGGTCCGTGGGGCGGGTAGCTTCCTTTGAGCGTCTCGATCCAACATAGTTTCTCGGGCACGAGGGCAGAGTCCATTCGTTCCAGAGCGAGGCAACTCGCAGGAGGGTTGGGCCTCAAGTGAGATCCCCAGGACGCGCAACAGTGTTTGATTCGATTGTCGGCACCCGTTGTGCCTACTGAGGCCTTGGGTGGAGCCCTTGGGGCTCAGCGTGACCCGAGGGCTGCACCACCTGGGGATCTTCCCGGCCGCGGGATCTCGCCCTCTGAGGTGAGGGACCAGCGGCGCCGGTCGCCGCGGTTCCAGGCCTACCGGCCCGCGCACATGGTCCACCTCGAGGAGAAGAAACTCAGCAGGATTCCCGCCGGTGGCGGTTGGCCGGCCCATGGCGGCGGCACCGGGGTCTCCGGGTGGAACGCGCGTACTATGTGAGGCATGGGACGATTCTTTGATTTCATTCGCAGCCTCGGTTTCCGGCGTGGTCCTGGACGTGTCGTCGCAGGCATCGGGGGAAGCCTTGCCGAGAAGTTCGGACTCAACGTGTGGTTGGTCCGCTTGCTGATCTTGTTGTCTTTCCTGCTTCCGGTCCTGGGATTAGGAGCGTATCTGTTGGTGTGGGCTTTGACGCCCTGGCAAGACGGTCGCATCCCGTTGGAGCGGGCCCTAGAAAACCGACGCTAGAAATGAACTCGACCACGTCACGACACTGAGAATGTGTCCGGTCTGGTCTAATCCGTGTCTCAGTAAGCGTAGTTTTGTGAGACACGGAGCACGCTCTCTGTCGTCCACCTCCGTGCGACTCGCCAAAGAGTATGGTGTATTTCTCGCAGAGATACCTGTTGCCCCGACCTCGTCGACACTTGGTTGCTGAGCGAAGCCCAAGGGTGAGTGACCACACCAAGGATTGAGTACGACGGCGCTGGCGTGCCAGACTCAACGAAAGTCGCTACGCTCTGGTGGCATAGACGCGGAACCTGCGCTGGGTAACAACGATCGGTGCCGATGCGCTCAGTTCGCGAAGTCGCGGGGCGTGGGCTCGGACGGCGAAGTCAGGGGCATCCCATGGGACCAACCCGATGTAGGTGACTAGTGCGGCGGCATTCGAGAACTGCATCGTGCCTGCCCACTCATCTACCTGGTCGATCCGCAGTCCCGCGTCACGGAGCGCTTGTGCGTGAATCTCAGCTCTGACGTCGGGGGCGAGGTACTCACCCCCGAACCATTCGTGAATCTCGGGAGCGTCGAGGCCGTGCACCTGCTGACTCAGGAGCTTGCCCCCGGGGGCGAGGACGCGAGCAACCTCGGCAGCGTCGTAGCTCTCGTGACGAGCCATTACCAGGTCCAGGCTCCGGCTGGGCAGGTCCAGGGGCTCTCCGGTATCGGAGTCATACTCCAGGACGGCGACGTTTCGGGCTGCGAGGCGTGCTCGCGCGACGGGGACATTCGCCGGCCACCCCTCGGTCGCGATCACCCGAGGCAGCGGAACGGATTCTTCTGAGAGCGACTCCAAAAGTGTCGAGAGTCGTTCACCGCCGCCGGTGCCGAGATCGAGAGCACCGACGCACGCGTCCTGCAGAGCGTGGAAGCAGTCGGCTTCGTAGTCCCACCAGGGGTCGTCGGCAATCAGATCGTCGCCCAGCCTCGAGAAGTCCCAGCCGACCATTTGTGCCTCGGCATGGGCGGCTTCCAGGTGCCCGAGGAAGTCCTCTTCGGATCCTCCCTGGCTCTCGTTGCCACCCTCGTAGGGTGTCCGAATCTGGGGCTGCTCCTGAGGATCCATGGTGAGAGTCTGGCACTGCGCTGCCTGATCTCGATATTCTCCGCCATTCGATACGAGTGGTCGGTGAGGTATGGACTCTCCATGAACGACCCTCTGGCGTGCGCATACTTCGACCAGCGTACGGAGGCTGTGCCCCTTTGAGGCATAGGCAATGGATGCATGCCTCTGAAAGACTCGCTGCATGAATATTGAACTGACTAGATTCCGAGTCCGACGAGGACGAGAGGAGAAAGTCGCTGAATGGATGGAGTTCTTGCGATCCCACATGGAGGCAGTCCGGGAGACCCTCGAACCGGAGAAGATGTATGTGGAGACCATCTTCTCGGAAACCCTTGAAGGCGTAGATTATCTCTATTGGTACAGCGTCCAAGGCGAGGGCGGTGCAGAGCTTCACGAGTCCTCGCATTGGCTCGACGAGAAGCACTCCGAGTTTTGGGAGTCATGCATCGACCCCGAATTCGCCCCGGTTGACCTCACGGCGCAGGTGACGATGATGCCGACCCGAGTCCTTGACGCCATGCGCCCGCTTACGTAGAAAAACACGTCCGGGCCAGCGCATACGGGAATAAGCGCTATCTGGAGAACGCTTCGGCCTCGAGACTCAGGGGTGCCGTTGGGCTGGGCTGGGCCGAGCCCGGCGTCGGCGACCCGTTCAACAGCAGATCCGCTGGGTCGACCGCCTCGGCAAGACGGTTCCACGTCGCGTCGCTCCGTGTAGGGGAGTAGCGGAGCCGATCCACATCAATGACCCGTCAGAGGCGTGCGGATACGAGGGCATCGGTCCGTGTCTGGGCATCAGGAGGCAATGATGTGCATACGTTCACGGGCGCAAGGTCGCGTAGATCAACATGTCTCGTCGTTCTCCGCCGAGCTCTTGGTGGGATCGGAGGAGTCCTTCGCGAAGGTATCCTGCGTTCTCGGCAGCCTTGAAGGAGGCCGTGTTCCAGGGTTCAATGTAGAGCTCGATACGGTGTAGATCCGGTATCGTCCACCCGAAGGCGGTGACCGCGTGGACAGCATCCGAGGCCAGCCCGTGTCCCCTGAATGGCGGAGCAATTCCATACCCAAGTTGCGCGCGGCCGGCGGCCAGGTCTTGCAACCATAAACCCATGAAACCAACGCAGCGTTCTTGATCTCGGGCAATGACGGCGAACGCGAACCCTGCGCCGTCGGTGAGGCGATTCTGCTGCCGCTGGATCCACTGCCCGGCTTGTTCTGCGGTGGCATGTCCGGGGAGCGTCCCGGTTTTGGGTACATACGGGTCCTGAGAGAGCTCCATGGCCATGTCTGCATCGCCTGCCTGGAACTGTCGTAGCTCCACATTCCCGCTGGTTGGCGGCTCAGCGGGCCAGGAGCGAACAGGACGGGACATGTTCATAGGCTCAGTCTGGCACTTACAGGCACCGGATGACTTCTTGCCCGGCGATTCTTGATTCGTAGCCTCGCCACGGGGACGTCGGTAACCACGGTGCAGTTGAATCCTCTGGGAAGTCTCGTTCCGCGTGAGATCAGGGAGTCCTATTGCGCGGGTGGTTCTTGGCCGTACGCTCATTTCCGCGTTTGTAGTTGCCCGTCGCTCGGGCCATCAGCTCCTGGGGGTCCTGCTTCGTGACGTCCAGAAGGAAATCCTTAGCGGTCGCACCCCGCAATGTCGTCGCGCGGCGTCCCCAGTGAGTGATGATGACCTCGCCCTCACCGACTATTCGATATTCGAAACCACTCGGAGCATTCGTCATGGTCAATATCCTTGCACGGTGAAATCACCGCATCCCCGGTGTTGACCTCGGGATTGGGTGAAGAGCGCGGCACGTGCCCATCGGCTTACCCCGATACGCGAGCAGCAGGGCTGAGTATGGCGACACCATCGGTGCCCGCCACGACCGCTGCCATAGCCTGATCGACCCGATCGAAGGGGAAGTCTTGGGGAGTTCCCATGGTCCGGTGGGGGAGTGGCTTTCACCTCCACGCCCTCAGAGGCAGCCGCCCGGGAGTGCTGCCTCGCCCTGATGGAGCTCAGCGGCCCAGTGAATCCAGTGCGGCTGAGGTAATCGTCCCGGCGTCGATGCCGTGAAGGGCATGGGCCTCCGGCAGGGAGGAGGACTGCCCATACTCGGTCACACCCAGGGTCCTGGTGCGGTCTCCGCGCACGCCGGCGAGGAAGGACAGCGCATGCGGGTGACCGTCTAGCACCGTGATCAGTGGAGCGGGGTGTGCTGTGGGAAAGAGCTGCTCCAGGATCGCAGTCCCTGGACCGGGTTCCAGGGAGTCCCGGGCACGCATCGCCTGGAAGAGCCGGGACGGGCTGGTGACGTTCACGATACCGGCCTTCACTCCGTGGGTGTCCAGGGTCTCTGCGGCCTCGCAGAGGTTGGGAATCACCGCCCCTGCGCCGACGAGCACCACATCATCCTTCTCGGCTGGATGGGTGCTGATCCGGTAGCCCCCGGCCAGGGCTTGGCGTCGCCGTCGTTCCCAGAGGGCCGGATCTTCAGGGAGCGCGGCGAGGGATTGTTCTACCGGTCGAGTGGAGAGCCGGAAATAGGAGGACCGCCCACCAGGCCGTCCCAGGTGGGAGATGGCCTCAAGCAGACTCCACTCCAGGTCCTGTGCGAAAGCCGGCTCCCAATAGTCCAACCCAGGCGTAGAGATTCCGATGGAGGGCGTGTTCATCGACTGGTGGGCACCGCCCTCTGGGGCCAGGCTGACCCCAGACGGGGTTCCCACGAGGATCGACTGGCCACCGGCATAGGTGCCGAACATCCATGGCTCCAGGGCCCGCGGGACGAAGGGGTCATAGAGGACCCCGATGGGGGCGAGCGGTTCGCCCCAACGGGACCAGGTGGCGCCCAGCTCGCCGATGAGGCTGACCAAGTTGACCTCGGAGATCCCCAGCTCGATGTGCTGACCGTGCGGGTTCTCCTGCCAGTGCAGCACGGTCTCGTCGTCGTCGGAGAACCAGTCTCGGCGTTCGCTGAGTGACCACACCCCGGTCTTATTGATCCAACCGCCCAGGTTGGTCGAGGAGGCGACATCCGGGCTGACGGTGACGATGCGGCGGGCGTTGTCGGGGTCGGCGCGCTTCAGGTCGGAGAGCAGCCGGCCCAGCGTGGCCTGGGTGGAGGTCTGTTGCTTGTGCTTCCACTTCAGCTCCTGAGGCACCGGAATGCCGCTGGTCTGCGGCACCGGAGGGCGGCTCAGCCGTTGAGCGGTCTCCGAGCAGAGCGCAGCCTCATCCGTCCCCTCGGGGAATCGCCCCCAGGGGGAGTCGAGGTTCGTCCCGGAGAGCGCGGCAAGCTCACGCATCTGTTCCTCGGTCAGCTGGGCGGCGTGGTTGCTGGGGTGGCCTTCGGTGGCCAGGCCGCGCCCCTTGATGGTGTAGGCAAAGATGACGGTGGGCCGGGTGTCGTCGATCTTCTGGTAGGTGGCCAGAAGCTCCTGGATGTCGTGACCCCCGAGGTCCCGCAGGGCCTCTGCCAGGTCACGGGGCTCCAGGCTTGAGACCAGCTCGGCCAGCTGGGGGTCCGGTCCGTCTCCGAGCAGCCTGGCTGCGGCCTCGTCCGGGTGAGAGCGCAGCAGTCGCTGGTACTCCTGGTTAGGCATCTCTTCGAGCCGACGCCGCAGCAGCTCCCCGCCGGGCTGGCTGAAGAGCTGTTGGAGACGCCTGCCCCAGGTGCAGGTCAACACCTGCCAGTCGGCGGCTGCGAACATCCCCTGAAGGCGTTGGATCTGCACGTCTGGGATCACCCGGTCCAGTGACTGCCGGTTCAGATCCACGATCCAGACCACGTCTCCGAGCTGGCGGACCTCGGGATCGATGATGGCCTCCCACACGGCCCCCTCGTCCATCTCGGCGTCGCCCAGCAGGCTGTAGAACCGGCCGCCCTCCGGGAGCTCGAAATGGTCCTGCAGATACCGCCGGGATAGTGCCGCCCACACCGGTGCCGTGGCGCCGATGCCAACGGATCCGGTGGAGAAGTCCACTGTGTCCGGGTCCTTGGAGCGGCTCGGATAGGACTGCAGCCCGCCCTTGGATCGCAGGGTGGGCAGATACTTCTCGTCCAGGTCTCCCAGCAGATAGTTGATCGCATGCAGCACCGGGGAGGCATGCGGCTTCACCGAAACTCGGTCCTTCGAACCCAGCTCGGCGAACCACAGGGCCGTCATGATGCCCACCATCGACGCTGAGGAGGACTGGTGGCCCCCGACCTTGATGCCACCGGGAGTCTCGCGACCCCGGTTCGCGGCGTCGATGATCGCGGTGGAGAGCCACAGCACCCGCTGAGCCACGGCGTCGAGGGTGGACCCGCTGAAGGAAGAAGCCGCGGAGAGCGGACGCTCATTCACGCTCGGCGCGGGATGGCGCTGAACGCTGGTCTCGAACTGGCGGTCATCCTCGTCGACGCCGCTAGGGCCCTGCTCGTCGGGATTCTGCATGGTGGGTCACTCCTCAGATGATTCCGGAATACGCATTCAGGGCAGGCTGCCCGCCCAGGTGGGCGTAGAGCACGTTGGAGTCTGGGCCGATCTCGCCCTCGCGCACCAAGTCGATCAGCCCCGCCATGGACTTGCCTTCATAGACGGGGTCGATGATCATCCCTTCCAGCTGGGCGGTGGTCCGCATGGCCTCCAGTGTGGACTTCACCGGAATCCCATAGAGATCTCCGGCCCAGCCCTCGAGCACAGTGATCTCATCATCGCCCAGATCCCGGCCCAGCCCGATGAGCTCCGCGGTATGTCGTGCGATCTTTGCCACCTGGCCCCTTGTCTTTTCGATGGTGGCCGAGGCATCGATCCCGAGCACTCGGCGAGGCCGCTCCTGTCCAGCGAACCCGGCGATCATTCCCGCGTGGGTGGATCCGGTCACTGTGCAGACCACAATGGTGTCGAAGAAGACGCCCAGCTCTTGTTCCTGTTCTTCGACCTCATAAGCCCAGTTGGCGAATCCCAGTCCGCCGTATTTGTGCTCGGAGGCGCCCGCCGGAATCGGATAGGGGGTGCCTCCGGCCTCCTCGACCTCGGCGATGGCTTCCTGCCAGCTCGAACGTATGCCGATGTCGAACCCCGCGGGGCTGAGCGTCACGTCGGCACCCATCAATCGGGACAGCAGGATGTTGCCGACCTTGTCATTGACGGCGTCGGGCCAGTCCACCCACTTCTCCTGGACGAGCCGCGCCTTCAGGCCGAGCTTCGCAGCCAGGGCGGCGACTTGGCGGGTGTGGTTGGACTGGTAGCCCCCGATGCTGACCAGAGTGTCCGCGCCCGAGGCAATGATGTCCGGAGCGATGTACTCCAGCTTCCGGGTCTTGTTTCCCCCATAGGCAAGGCCCGAGTTCACGTCCTCGCGTTTAGCCCAGATCTGCGCTCCACCCAGATGCTGCGTCAGCCGCTCGAGGCGGTGGACGGGGCTGGGGCCGAAGGTCAGCGGATAGCGTTCGAAGTCGGACAAGGCCATGTCGGCCTCCTTAGCTTGTTGGTATCAGCGGCTGCCGGTCTACTCACTCGTTCCGCGAGTTGCAATATATTGCATATTGCCGAGTGTGGGATGTCAATGGGTCGCATAGGATTTCTCTATGCCAGTCCCCAACACCAGCCCTGTGCGACGCCGCTCCCTCTTGCGTGAGGACGTCTACAGGGCCATCCGCGACGCCATCGTGCGCGGTCAGATCGCGCCGGGTGAGAAGCTGGTGGACGGTGACCTGCAGGAGTGGTTGGGCGTCTCCCGGACCCCCATTCGCGAGGCGCTGCTGCGCCTGGAGCGCACCGGTCTGGTGACCGCAGTCCCGGGCAGGACGACCATGGCTACGCCCTATGAGCCGGAAGCGGTAGAGCAGGCGAGGGTCGTCGCTGCTGAACTGCATGCCCTGGCGGTGAAGCTCGCGGTGCCGCGCCTGTTGGACACGGACCTGGAGGCCTTGCGTGAGGCCAACTCGGCCCTGTCCCGTGGCGGGCGGACGCGGAGTTCCGAGGACTGCGTCGCTGCCGATGACGTCTTCCACCAGGTCTTCATCGACCGCAGCGGCAACAATGTACTCGCCGCCCAGCTGGAGCAGGTGATGCCGGTACTGCGCCGTGCCGAGTATCTGCATTTCGACTCCGCCCAGGCGGAGGCGTCTGTGCTCCAGCATGAGGAGATCATCGCTGCGGCTGGCTCGGGGGACGCAGAAGGCACTGCCGCTCTGGCCAGAAGAAACTGGCTCGCATTGGGGGCTCGCTGAAAGGTGAGATTTCAGGTGTAGACGAGCGCAGAGGCGTGAGGGATGGTTCTCCCTAGCTCAAGGAAACGTGCGTGGAGCACTAGGTGGTGGCGAAATCCAGAATGACGCGACGTGCGTCGTCCCCGTGACTCAGTTGGAACTCCGTCTCCGCGTTGAGTCCCACGAAGTATGTGCCCGTGCCTTCAAACAACAGTCCGAGCGAGAACTCAGCGAGAAGATCACCCTGGGCGGGTTCCAGTGCCCATCGCGTGCAGCCGCGAGCCGTTCTCCCGTGAGGGCTGCCTGGTCACGCCCGGTCTGGTTCAGGGCGACCTCGGCGGGTCTGCCGGCCAACGGGCCGGTGGCATTTGCTGTGGTGCGGCCGTGCCGCGCAGGAAGGACTGTCGCCATCCGTTCAGCCTGACCACCCGGGCGGGGATGGCGTGCGCGCGGGCTCTCAGGGAGCACGAGGTGCGAGCGTCGCACTCTCAGCGCAGCAACGTGCTCTGCAGGGTGCGGGTGAGCCAGTCGCGGTACTCCTCGTCGGTCCAGCCGCGATCGCTGGTGAGTTGAAAATAGACCTCCGGGGATCCAATGCTCCACATCGCGTCGGCCGCGTGGGCTACGTCGAGGCGTGGGTCCAGGTCTCCAGTAGCTGCCACCGCCTCGATGATCCGGGTGAAGTCGGCCAGCCGTTCTCGGCCAGCCACATCGGCGATCTTCTGCAGCTCGGGCTCGCCGGCTCGTCCGGCGACCAGCACGCTCGCCAGGAGCGGTCCGATGCGCGTCAGGATGCGGGTGGAAGCCACCACGAAGGCACTGAGGATCCGGTCGCCCGCTCCTTCGTGCAGGGCAGCCTGCATATCGGGGCGCTCGATCAGGGCCACCTGCTCGTCGTCCCCTGAGACCGCTGCGCCCAGTGCCTGACGGACGAGTTCGGGCTTGTTCTTGAACGCCTTGTACACCGTCTCCACGGAGACGCCCGCCGTCCTGGCCACCTCAGCCAGTGTCATGGAACTGTATCCCTGCTCGACCAGGAGCCGTGCGGTGGCGTCCAGCACGCTTCTGCGATTGGCTGCCGCCTGCGCCGCTCGATTCGAATTGTCGTAGGACCGAGCATTTTCCTTGACCTTCGGTGCCACTTTGATTACAGTCTCCTTGTATTCGATACAGTCTGTTGGTCGCCAATACTAGGGGATGATTCAGATGACCACGAGCACTGATGCAGATGTCGCCGTCGCCTCGCTGCACGCCATGGGGTCAGGCACCCTGGCGGACTTTCGGCCGCTCTATACGGAGGACGCAGTCAACCGAGAGGCTCTGGCGGAGCCACCGGAGGCCCGTGGAACGGGGCCAGCCGCCCTGTTCGCCTCCGCTTCGTGGCTGCGGGCCGCATTCAGCGACCTGGCCTGGGAGGTCCACGAGGTCGTCCACGACGGCGAGCTTGTGGTCATCCACAGCACCATGTCCGGGCGGCAGACGGGTCCGTTCGTCAGCTACGGGCCGGATGCCAAGGTAGCAGCTGCGTTCCCGCCACGCGGCCGGTCCTTCGCGGTCACTCAGACGCATTGGTTGCGCATGAGGGACGGCAGGGTCGCCGAGCACTGGGCAAACCGTGACGATCTCGGAATGGGTCAGCAACTCGGGTGGACCCCACCCACGCCGATGTACCTGGGACGCATGCTTCTCGCGACCCGCCGCGAAAAGTCGAGGGCCGCCAAGTACTAGGTCGATCTAGGGGACTGCTTTTCGCGCCTCTCACTGAGACGGCCCCGGGACGCATCGTCGCGGCGCGGGTGAATGCGCTCGGCGCCTCCGCTTCGCTGAACGCTGACCTCGACCGGGTCCGATCGAGGTGAGCGCCGCCGGGCTCGCAGCCGTCTCCTCGATGCGCGGGGGAGTGAGCGTACCGAAGTGGGATGAGAGCGGCATCGAAAAGACAGAACACCGGTGGGCGGCGCTGAACCCGGCGTGAAGTCCCGCTGCGGGGAGGATGAGGCATCACGCCGACTCGCTCAACGGTTGGGTTTCACCGAGCTCGGTGTGCAGGCGGCGGCCGCGCTGAACGGCTAGTTCCAGTTTCCGGCAAGTCGTGGTGCAGAGGAGGGGTCCATCGTGCCTCCGGTCGGGTGGGGGCAGACGTTGATTCTGGAGACGTCGTCGCCTTCAATCCCGGACTCGTCCCAAGTACGGCTTCGGCCCGGAGCGCAGATCCCGTCTCGCGCTTCATGATGGTCCATGTCATGCCGTTCATGAGCCGCACGCGGCTGGCCACACCTTCAAGGACTGCCGGTCGGGATCTCGCGAATGTCGTCCTGGCAAGATCGACGGCGCGGAGCGGTCCTTATATCGACAGAGCCATGGTCGCCCGTTCCCCGGAAGAGTCCTATGACGCTGGCCGTGAAGCCGAACTCTGGGATGCGATCGAGACTCTGACCGCAGCCTGACCGGCACGAGATGCGCCTATGGGCTGAGTACTCGACCGCGAAAAGCCTGTCGGTAGGAGGCGGGACTGGTGCCGAGGGTCCGGTGAAAGTGGTGTCGAAGCAGGACGGCGTGTCCGAAGCCGGTCTCACGAGCAATCTCATCGATGCTCAGCTGGCTGTCTTCCAACAGGGTCTGCGCTCGGAGGATCCGTTGCGAATTGATCCAGGACGTTGGCGTCGTCCCAGTCGCGGCGCGAAAGCGGCGCGCAAATGTGCGGTCGGACAGGTGCATGCGCTGGGCGAGTTCTGTGACGGAGAACTGCTGATCGAGGTTCTCGGTGAGCCAGACGAGGAGTTCTTCCATCGGGTCGCCGGTTCGTATTGCTACCGGCCGGTCTATGTATTGCGCCTGGCCACCATCGCGGTGTGTCGACACGACCATGGTTCGAGCAATCGCGGTGGCTGCTTTTGCTCCGAACTCTTCACGGATCAGATAGAGACAAGCATTGATGCTTGCGGCTGTCCCAGCACTGGTGATGATGTTGCCGTCCTCTACGTACAAGACGTCTTCGTCGACGTGGACCTTGGGGTATTCAAGCCGCCCGTCCGGCGATCCTGCCACGCCCCTGAGCCACGCCGGTAGAGTGCGAATGTCTCGACCAGTCGTTCTAGCCAAGTGCACCTCAGCTGTTGGAAGTGGGCTTGGACAGCTCCGAGTGGGAACTGATATTTCTGGCATGTGGAAGGAAAGAATGGGTAACCATGTAGTTTCAGTCAGTCAGAGTGCGGAGCATAGCTTCAGTAAGAAACCACTTCGGTCTTGTGTTCTTGTCGAAGGACTGGGGGTGCAAGGTGACGCGCATGCTGGTGAGACCGTGCAACATCTCTCGAGAGTTCAGGCAGATCCGACACAGCCCAACCTGCGCCAGGTCCATCTAATCCACGCCGAACTGTTCGATGAGCTCGGTGCGGAGGGCTTTTCGGTCCGACCTGGTGATCTCGGAGAAAACATCACCACCCGAGGGGTCGATTTGTTGAGCCTCCCTGAAGGGACCGTTCTGCACATTGGAGAAACTGCTGTCGTACAGGTGACCGGTCTACGTACCCCTTGCTTTCAAATTGATCGCTTCCAGTCGGGACTCTTGAAAGCGGTGTTGCCCCGGGACAGTGAAGGAAACGTCGTCCGAAAAGCAGGAGTCATGGGCATCGTATGCGCAGGCGGCGAGGTGAGCGTCGGTGATGGAATCCGCGTGGAGTTTCCGGCTGAACCTCATCGCGCCCTTGAACGTGTTTGATCCACGACACTGTGGTCAGTCCCAGTTCGCCCACCGATCCCTGCGAAGACTCACTGGAACTCCGTGGCAGTCTTGACCCTGACACAGTGTCAGACCGTGAGGTGGAGACGTGCTATCCATTGGAGGCTTCGCGCAGATCGGCCAGGTGACCCACCGCATGCTGCGGCACTGGGACCGGACCGGTCTTCTGGTGCCAGCACACACCGACCCCTTCAACGGCTACAGGTCCTATGATCCAGAGCAGCTCGAACGCCTGCATCGGATCGTGGCCCTGCGGCAGCTGGGTTTCAGCATTGAGGAGACCTCCTCGCTGCTGGACGACGGCATCGACGCGCAGCAGCTGAAGGACATGCTGCGGCGACGTCGCGCCGAGGTGGAGGAGGAACGACGGATCGCAGCCGCCCGGCTCGCCGACGTCGAGCGGAGGCTCCAGCTCATCGAAGGGAAGAACACCGTGTCCACGGTCGAGATCGTCCAGAAACCCCTGCCGGCAGTCCGGCTCGCTGCGATCAAAGTGAGCGTGGAGGAGCAGCCAGAACTCGCCGGCCTCGTCGGGCCCAGCTTTGACGCCGTCGCAGAGATCATCGGGGGAGTCAGCGGCGCCCTGGAAACCCCGATCGCGGTCTACGCCGCCGAGCAGGACCGGATCGAGGCCACCATCGGCTACGTCTACGGCGGAGATCCGCGGGAAGGCATCGAACTGGTGAGCCTTCCCGCCGCGGGACAGGCCTTCGCCACCGTGCATCTCGGTGAGATCCACGGTATTCGTGCCAGCTGGCAGGCGCTCCACGAGGAGATCATTGCCCGCGGCTACGAGCCGACCGGTCCCTGCCGGGAGCTCTATCTCCGAGCGGACGAATCCGGTCGGACGGATGAGTTCGTCGTCGAGCTGCAGCAGCCGGTCCGGCAGTCCGAGAGGAGCTGAGCGACGCACCCACAGATGTGCCGCGGATGGCGCGACGGCGCCCCTGCCGACCGCGGCTCAGTCACCCAGCTGCTCGTAGTGCTCCGACAGCGCGGGATAGTAGTCGTCCCAGTCCACGTGCGCCGGATCCTCTCCCGCGAGCACGGCGCTGAGCCGATCAAGATAGTACTCCCAGCCGGGCCCGATGCTGCCCAGCGGGTCGTCGTCGACCCGCTGGGCGAAGAGCAGGGTAGTGGTGCCGGCCTCGTGACCCAGTTCGCAGCGCAGGTGCCAGAGCGCCGGGCCGACGCTGGTCTGCACCGTGAGGCGGTGGGGCGGGCTGCACTGAAGGATCTCGCAGTCCTCCGGCGGAGCGTCCCGGCCCTCCGCAGTCATCAAGAAGGTGACCTTCCCACTGGCGGGGTCTCCCTCCCAGCGCCCGATCCACTTCACCAGCTGGGCGGGGTCCGTCATCGCCGCCCAGACGGTCTCCAGCGGAGTCGCGAAACGGCGCAGCAGCCTCAGCTCCCTTCCGTGAGGTCCGACGCCGAGCGTCCCGGTGGCTGCTGGTGCTGTGCTCATCGGTGGGTCACCTTCTCCAGACGGTCCGGCCCTACGCGGTCCGGGGGTGCGGGTATGCCGGCTCCCGGTGCTGGAAGCTCAGGATGTTCGGGTTCTGGATCTCGCCCTGGCTGATCTCGATGGCGCGGGAGATGATCGGACTCTTCGCCCAGGTGGCGGGGCCCTCCATCACGGTGCGCAGGAACGGCAGGAGCGCGGCGCTGACCTCCCAGGTCGCGGAGTTCCAGAGGTATGACGGGCTGTGGTCCACG
Source organism: Nesterenkonia sp. E16_10 (assembly GCF_017347085.1). GTDB lineage: Bacteria > Actinomycetota > Actinomycetes > Actinomycetales > Micrococcaceae > Nesterenkonia. The sequence continues at coordinate 61,480 of NZ_JADPSA010000013.1, read as the reverse complement.
GCGTAGTAGTTGATTCCCTCGCCCACGGTGAACATCGGGTCGTCGAACGTGGTGGTCTGCGCCCATTCGAAGCCCATCCCCGGATCGCAGGAGACGTCGATGATCAGGCTGCCCCCGGAGAAGCGCTCCAGATCCTTGGTCCGCAGGTAGGTCAGCGGCGAGGTGACGTCTTGGAGCGTGCAGTTCACGACGATGTTGTGGGATGCGAGGAACTCCGGCAGCGGGACGTCCCCGGCCGAGGTGAGGACCTCGCTCTCGGGTGAGGCGCCGGATTCGGTCTTGAGCTGGGTGATGTGAGCGGTATGGATCGGGGAGCCGACCGCCGTCGCGCCGCGCTGGGTCAGGACCTGGATGTCATGGATCCCCTGTGCCTTGAGCGCGGTCACCGCCCCTCGAGCGGTGGCGCCGAAGCCGATCACCACCGCGCTGCGCCGGGGCCCGTAGTCCCCGGTCGAGCCGATCAGGCTCAGCGCGTGCAGCACGGAGCAGTAGCCGGCCAGCTCGTTGTTCTTGTGGAACACATGCAGGTTGAAGTCACCCCGTGGGGTCCAGTGGTTCATCGCCTCGAAGGCGATCAGCGTCAGCCGATTCTCGATCGCGGTCTGCGTCAGCCCGGCGTCCTGGACGCAGTGCGGCCAGCCCCAGAGGATGCCGCCCGCAGGAAGCGCCGTCACATCCGCCGCCTGCGGCTTGGGCAGGAGCAGCACGTCGGCGGATTCCATGACCTCGGCGCGTTCAGCGACCCGGCCCACGCGGGATTCGACGTAGTCCGGTGCCAGTTGGAAGTCCGAGCCGTAGCCGCGCTCGACCACCATCCGGGCGCGCAGGTCGGGGTCGATCTGGTCCAGGTGATGCGGGTGGATCGGCAAGCGGCGCTCGTTCTCCATCGAAGAGTTCGCAAGCACCCCGAGAGTCAGCAGGCCGTTGCTCGAAGATGGGGTCTCCGGAGTCTCGGCAGAGGCGGCGGAAGCGGAAGTGGTGCTGGACATCGATAATCCCGTCGTGAGGGAGCCAGGGGCGGCTCCTGTCCCGACTGTACGCCGATCCTCCACGGCCGATCACGAGTTGCTGACCTCAGTCGCGACCAGGTCGCCGCCGATTCGCCTTGATCTCCGAGCGTTCCCGCTTGCCCGCGAGCCGCCGTCGATGCGAACCCCGGGTCCGCCGCGTGGGACGCCGGATGACCGGGGGAGCGATGGCCTCGCGCAGCAGCTCGCAGAGCCGCTCACGGGCCGCGGTACGATTCCTGCGCTGCGAGCGGTGCTCGGCCGCGCTGATCGTGAGCACCGTGCCGGACACCCGGGTGCCGAGCCGCTCCAGCGCCAGCCGGCGCTGGACCTCGGTGAGCGCCGTCGTCGTCCCCAGGTCCAGGCTGAGCTGGACCCGGGAGTCGGTGGTGTTGACGCCCTGGCCGCCGGGCCCCGAGGCATGCGAGAACTGCTCCTGCAGCTCACCGGCCGGGATGATCAGGCCATGGGGTGCCCCGGGTCCCGGGGGTACGCGCAGGTTTTCCACGCCTTCCAGTCTGCCGCACGCGGCGGCGCGGCATGTGCGCCGCCCGGCCCTGCTCCGCTCAGCGCAGCCCTTCGAGCACCCGCAGCGCGCTGCCGGTCCCGTCTTCCTCCGCCATCCTCTGGGCGGCCGCGCGGACCGCCGGGCGGAAGCGCTCGACCCCGGAGAGCGCGGCACTCAGCCGTTCCGCGGTCAGCCGTCGCTGCGGGATCGGTTCCGGAGCAAGGCCCTTCTCACGCAGCCGGGCACCCCAGAACGGCTGATCGGCGATGAAGGGAGCCAGCACCGACACCGTCCCGGCCGCCGTCGCCGCGTGGACGGTGCCGATTCCGCCGTGGTGCACCGCTGCCGTGGCCGCCGCGAACACCGGGTCGTGAGCCACGGAGCTGGTCACGTGGACGTCGGCTCCGCGCAGCGCAGTCGGCACCGCGAGCCCACCGAGCCCGGTCACCAGCAGCGCGCGGAGACCGGCCTCGCGAATCCCGCCGAGGACTTCCCGGGCCCGCGCCGCGGGGTCCCCGGAGGACATCGATCCGAAACCGGCATAGACGAAATCGCCGCCGGCGATGAAGTCGGCCGTCTCGGCAGCAAGCGCATCTGTCCGGTCCAGGGTCCAGGAGCCGGTGAGATGCACGGTCTCGGGCCAGTCGCTGGGTCGCTCCAGGAGCGCCGCGCTGATCGGCAGCAGCGTGGCCGCGGGCGGAGCCGCCGGACCTGGAGTGCGCCCGAGAAGCTGGGAGACATCGCGCAGATCGCGACGGAACATCGCGCGACCGGCGCTGGCGGCGCGGTAGGTGTGCCGATTGAACCGACCCAGGTCCCGGCTGCTGGTGCCGGCGGCGGGAAACGCGGTCGTCGGGGTCATCGACGGCACGATCTCGACCAGCGCGTGAGGAATCCCGAGGGCGTCGGCCACCAGCCCGGCGGAGAGGATCTTCGGATGAGCCACCAGCACCTCGGGCTCGAAGTCCCATGCCGCCCGCGCGGATTCGAGGATCACCGCCCGCATCAGCGGCTGCACCGTGGAGCGGTAGGAGCGGATCGCGGCGGTGACCGAGACCCCCTGCTGCTCGATCAGCGCGGTGTAGTCCACGCCCATGCTGACCACGTCCAGCCCGGAGAGATCCGCCCCCGAACGGTCGGGAACCACCAGGCGCACCTGATGCCCGGCACGCATCGCGCGCCTGGCCAGGGCGGCGAACGGTTCCACGTCGCCCCGTGATCCGGCCGTCGCGAGCAGCATCCGCATCTCACTCACCTGCTTTCATCGGCATCCTCATCCACACCGGGCTCACGGTTCAGCTCCGCCGCTCGGGCGGGGCCGGCCGGGGTGCCCGCTGCGGGGCGGCGAAGACCGTGGTGACCTCGGGGGCGTAGAGCACCGAATCCGGAGCGCGCTCGCTGAGGCCGTCGAAACCCGCGGCGGCCAGCAGCCCGTCCTCGAGGTGGGTCAGCTCGGCGGGCTGCAGCGGCCAGGGTTCGTGGCTGTTGCGGCAGTAGAGGGTGCGCCCCAGGTGCCGTTCGTGGAAGCCCCAGCGGGAGGTCAGGAAGCTGGCCACCGGGTCCTGCGCCAGGTCCGGGTCGGCTCCGGACCGGTGCCCTGGGCGCACACGCAGGGTGGAGGCGGCCGCGCGCTGGCCGTGCCGGCGAGTGCTGTACTCCACCTCGCCCTCGTGCTGTCGAATCTTCATCGACGCCCACTGATACCGCAGCCCGAACGCGGCCCGCGCGACCAGCACCGGGATCAGATGGGAGGCCTCCAGGCTGCGGAAGACCACGCCGCGGCGACCATGCTCGTCGATGGAGTAGAGCCGGACGTTGACCTCCGGAAAGTCCCCGAGCCAGGGAATGGCGGGCCCGCCCAGGAAGGAGCTCTTGGACATCTGGAAACCGATCAGCCCCACCCAGGAGCTGCCATCCAACACGTCCGGGGAACAGCCCGGGGGCATATAGGGCTCGACGACGCCGGGGTCGACCCGCCAGTGCACGAAGGACACCTCACTCCAGCGCTGCCGCAGGATGGCGGCGCCGCCCAACGGCGGGGCCTCGGGGGAGAGTGCGTTGAAAGCCATCAGGGAACCTCGTCATCAGCGCAGGGAGGTCGATGCTCCGGGGAGCAGCGGCGGTTCAAGAGCATCCTATCCAGCGCAGATCGCCCCCGGCGTCGCGCACCCTGAACTCTGACGGCGTAGATTTGGTCATCAGCGCAAGCGTGCAATGGACCGACTTCATGAGACAGGTGGCGATGGCTGCAGAACATGACGGGCCGGTGACCGTCTCGGTGGTCATCCCGGTCAAGGACGACAGCGCGGAGCTCACCGTCTGCCTCGCGGCACTGGCGGCGCAGACCCGGACCGCCGAGGAGATCATCGTGGTCGACAACGCCTCCGCCGATGACTCTGCCGCTGCCGGGAGAGCCGCCGGCGCCATCGTGGTGAGCTGCCTGCAGCCCGGCATCCCTGCGGCGAGCGCCACCGGCTACGACGCCGCCACCGGGGACCTGATCCTGCGGCTGGACGCGGACTGCGTTCCAGGACCTCGATGGATCCAGGACGTGATCACCGCCTTCGAGGAGCATCCCGATGTTGCGGCGCTGACCGGACCGGCCGTGTTCATCGACGGACCGGTGCCGCTGCGACGTCCCCTGGTGCGCGCCTACCTCTTCGCCTATATGAACTTCTCCATCCCTGCGCTGGGGCACCGCCCGCTCTTCGGGTCCAACCTGGCCATGCGCCGCGAAGCCTGGGAACAGGTGCGCCTCCAGGTGCACCGCGACGACCCCGAGATCCACGACGATCTGGACCTGTCCTTCCACCTCGGGGAGCGTCACCGGCTCGGTCAGATGGGCGGCGAACCGATGGGCATCTCGATGCGCCCGTTCAAGGACGCCAGAGCCTTTCGACGCCGGATCAAGCGCGGATTCCGGTCCGTGACGGTGCACTGGCCCCAGGAGTTCCCACCCTTCCGGTGGCGTCGAGCCTCGCTGCGCCGCCGCGGTCAGTTCACAGCACCGGGAGGTGAGCGCCCATGATGACCCCAGACCGGCCCGCGGAGACCCGCTCCGTGGGGCCCGAGTCCTCCACCGGCGAACGCTCCGCCGCTGCGGGTGCCGCGCTGATCGGCCCCGTCCCGGCCCCCGGGCTCCACGTGATGAGCTGGAACATCCGGCGTCGGACCTTCGCGCTGACTCCGCGCCGGGCCGACCGCTGGCAGCGTCGCGCCCCCGGGCTGCGCAGCCTGCTGCAGGCCGAACGCCCGACGTTGCTCGGCGTCCAGGAAGCCCTGCCGGATCAGGCCAGATTCGTCGCCGAGGCACTGGGCGGCGCCTATGCGCATGTCGGGCACGGACGAGGTCGGCGCGCCACGGGTGAGGCCTCGCCGATCTACTACGACGCAGACCGCCTCGAGCTCATCGACTGGGAACAGCGCGCACTCTCGGACACCCCACACCACCCCGGCTCCCGCTCCTGGGGCAACCTCATCCCGCGAAGCCTGGTCGCAGCGACCTTCCACGACCGGATGACCTCCAGGACCTTCCGCGCCCTGAACACCCACCTGGACCACCTCTCGCACCGCTCCCGTCTGCGTGCCGCCCAGAGCATCCGGGACCTGGTGACCGACAGCCCGCTGCCGGCGGTGTTCCTGGCCGATCTCAACGCTCGCCCGGGCAGCGCGCCGGTGAAGAGGCTGCTGCAGGACGGTGGCCTCGCCGACACCTGGGCGGCCGCCGCGCAGAGGGACAGCCAGGAATGGGGGACCTTCGCCGACTACCGGACCCCGCGCGTGGGCCGGCCCCGGATCGACTGGATCATGGCCTCACCCGAGGTGGACGTGGCCCGCGCGGCGATCAACCCCGCGCGGCACCACGGCGGATGGCCCTCGGATCACCTGCCGGTCCACGCCGTGCTGCACCTTCCGCAGGAGGGCGACGCCGGATGATCGAGAACTTCCTGCGTGCTCCGCGGAGCCCCGCCGAGTACGCCGCCGATATTCTGCGCGGCCTCGGCGTCCTGGGCGTGGTGCTGGCCGCGGTGTTCTTCGAGCCGACCGACGCCGGGATCCTCGCCTTCGCTCTGCCGGGACTCTTCGCGCCACGCTTCCTGGGCTTCCCGGCGGCGGCAGACCTCGCCGTCTCGGTGATCCTTCTGATCGCGGCCTGGAGCAACGTCTTCGACCTCTACACGCGCATCCCGAACTGGGACCTGCTGGTGCACTTCTTCTGCACCGCGGTGCTGGCCGCCGGGCTCTACGTCGTGTTGCTGCGCTCTCAGGTGGTGGCGGACCCGCGGGCCAGCCCGCTCGCCGCCACGGTCGGTGTCCTGCTCACCGCCACGCTCGGCCTGGCGCTGAGTGCGGTGTGGGAGATGGTGGAGTGGCTCGGCTTCATCTTCATCACCCCGGACATCTCCGTGACCTACACCGACACCATCGGGGATATGGCCGCCGGTGGGATCGGATCGGTGGCGGTCGGCGTCGTCGTGGTGCTGCACCTGCGCTCCGATCGGGCTGCCCGCCGCGGCCGGTCCGTGTCAGACGCTCCGCCTAGACTGACCTCCAGGCCACAGGATGGAGACTCATGGACACCGACGTCATAGTCATCGGCGCAGGACTCGCCGGACTGCAGTGCGCCCGGCGGCTGCAGCGCAACGGACACCGAGTGACCGTGCTCGAAGCCTCAGACGCCGTGGGCGGACGGGTGCGCACCGACCTGATCGACGGCTTCCGCTGCGACCGAGGATTCCAGGTGCTGAACCCGGCCTATCCGGCGGTGCGGGACTGGATCGACGTCGACGCGCTCGGCCTGCAGCAGTTCGGTGTGGGGGCGGTGATCCGGACCGCCACGAAGACCACCACGCTGGCGCATCCGCTGCGGCACCCGCAGCACGCCCTGGCCACCCTGGGCAGCAGCCACACCCCGGTCTCGGATCTGCTCGCCTTCGCCCGCTGGCTCGCCCCGACCCTGCGACAGCCTGCCACCGGTCCGCGTCCGGCGCAGGACGCGACGCTGCACGAGTCCTTTGAGGCCGCCGGGCTCACCGGACGGCTGCGCCGGGACGTGCTCGACACGTTTCTGGCCGGGGTCCTGGCCGACAGCACCGGGCAGAGCTCGGCGAACTACGTCCGGCTGCTGGTCCGCTGGTTCGCCCTCGGCGCCCCCGGCCTGCCGCGCGAGGGCATGCAGGCGCTTCCGGAACAGCTGGCCAGCTGGCTGCTGGAGCCGGTGCAGCTGAACATGCCGGCCCGGGACCTGCGGCACACCGCCGACGGCGTCCAGGTCAGCACCGATACCGGGACGCTGCGAGCACGCGCCGCCGTCCTGGCCGTGGGCCCCCAGGACCTTCCCGAGCTCACCGATCAGCCGGCCCTGCCCACCCACGGCCTGACCACCTGGTGGTTCCGCGCCCCGGAGCTTCCCCAGGCCGGACCGTTCCTGATGCTCGACGCCACCCGGCGCGGCGGAGGCCCCGCCGGTCCGATCTGGAACACCGCGGTGATCTCCCAGGCCGCCCCCTCCTACGCGCCGGAGGGTCAGCACCTGATCCAGGCCACGACCCTGCTCGACCGGCCCGACGGGCTCGCCGAGGAGGCCGCCGTGCGCCGGGAACTGGAACGGCTCTATCAGAGCTCCACCGCAGACTGGGAGCTGCTGACCCATCACATCGTGGAGCACACGCTCCCGGTGCAACACCCGCCGCTTCACGAGGCCAGCCCGCAGCGCGTGGGCGAGCGGGTGCTCATCGCCGGGGACCACCGTGACCACGGCTCGATCCAGGGCGCGCTGACCTCCGGGGACCAGGCCGGGCAGTCGGTGACCCGCCTGCTCGCCGGCTGAGCCCATGACGAGCTCCCCGGCCCTGCGACTGGTGCTGCCGCATCAGCTCTTCGAGGAACACCTCGAGGCCGACCCTGACACGGTGTTCGTGCTGATAGAACATGACCTGATGTTCCGGCAGTACTGTTTCCACGCGCAGAAGCTGGTGCTGCACCGCGCCTCGATGGACCGGTTCGCGCGGCGTCTGCGCGCCCGTGGTCACCAGGTGAAGGTGCTGCGCAGCCATGCCGAGCGCAGCTCCCACGCGCAGCTGGTGGAACTGATCCAGGAGCTGGCCCCGGAACAGGTGAGCGTCTATGACGTGGTCGACGACTGGCTGGAGCAGGATCTGCGCGCCGCCCTGGAGGAGGGCGGCTGCTGGCTGCGCAGCCAGGACGTGCTGGAGACCCCGAACTTCCTGACCAGTCGCGCGCAGGTCGATGACTGGTTCGCCGCACACCCGGCCCGGATGCATGACTTCTACGTCTGGCAGCGCCGCCGGTTCAAGCTGCTGCTCGACGCCGAGGGAGAACCGGTGGGCGGGAAGTGGTCCTTCGACGCGGAGAACCGCAAGAAGCTCCCGCGCGGCTACACCCCACCCCGCGTGGAGCGCTTCGCGCAGCACCCGATCCTGCAGCGTGAGTCGATGTTCGATCTGGACGCGGTCACCGGTGAGGACGGTGCACCCCAGGACAGCCCGGTCGAGGAGGACGGAGGCGACGTCGAGCGCGCCATCGCCTGGGTGCGCGAGGAGTTTCCGGACGCCCCGGGAGATCCGGGACTGTTCGCCTGGCCCACCAGCGCGCAGGAGGCCCGGGAACATCTGCGCGAGTTCGTGAGTCAGCGGCTGAACGACTTCGGCCCCTACGAGGATGCGATCTCCGCCGAGCACCCGTTCATCGCCCACGGGCTGCTGACTCCGGCGCTGAACATCGGATTGCTGGATCCCCGTGAGGTGGTGGATGCGGTGCTGGAGGCTGCCGAGGAGTCCACGCCGCTGGCCTCGGTGGAGGGATTCATCCGACAGGTCATCGGCTGGCGAGAGTACATGCGCGCGACCTACCGCACCCGGGGCCGGCAGCTGCGCAGCGCCAATCGGCTCGAGCACCGCAACACGCTGGGGGAGGGCTGGTGGGACGCGTCCACCGGCCTGGCCCCGGTGGACCTGGTGATCTCCCGCGTGCTGGCCACCGGGTATGCCCATCACATTGAACGCCTGATGGTGCTGGGCAACGCGATGTCGCTGCTGCGGATCCACCCCGACGCGGTCTACGAGTGGTTCATGGAGCTCTTCATCGACGCCTACGACTGGGTGATGGTCCCCAACGTCTACGCGATGAGCCAGTTCGCAGCCGGGGAGGCGATCACCACCAAGCCCTACGTCTCGGGCAGCAACTACCTGCGCAAGATGTCCGATCTCCCGCCGGGCGACTGGGCCGATGCGTGGGACGGGCTCTACTGGACCTTCATCCGGGATCATCGCGAGGTCTTCGAGGCCAACCCGCGCGCGAAGATGGTGGTCTCGCTGCTGGAGAAGATGGACCAGGAGAAGCGGCAGGCCCATCACGATCGGGCGCAGCGACTGCTGGAGCCGGGGCCGGAGAGCCGGCTGCTGGTGACTGCGAGATGACTCCGGGTCAGCTCTCCGGTGCTTCGGCCCCGCCGGGTTGCACGCCATCCCGCTCCAGGGCGACGCTCCAGCTGCCATAGGTGTTGCGGATGCTCGGGCCCGAGGGCAGATCGCTGCGTCCTTGCTGCTGCTGGAGCTTCCGCCAGTCCACGTAGCTCTGGTAGCTGGTGGTGAAACCGGCCTGCCCGCCGTTGGCGGTGAAGTCGCGCAGCGCCGCCCGAAACTGCTCCTCGGTGAACCGTGCGCTCCCGAAGCCGGAGGGCCTGGCACGGCTCGAGGCGGACAGACCCACGTTCTGCAGGGCCGCGCTCCAGGAGCCGGAGGCGCGTTTGAGGATCGTGCTGGCACCTACGGGCCAGACGTTTCGGCCCCGGCCAGGCGCAGCAGGCTGTGCGGCGAGGAACTCGCTGCGCAGCGTCTGGTACCTCGCCGCGGAGAGGCTCAGCGAGGGGTCGCTGGTCACCGCATCGCGACCAGCACGCACGGCGTCGAGGGCCTGGGAGATGCTCCCGGATGCGCCCTGGTCCTGAAGCATCTGGGTGACGGTGTCGCGGAGTTCTTCAGCAAGCGCGCGGGACTCGGGCGTGGGGGTCCGCCCGAGCCCGATCGCGAAGAGCAGGCTGGCGGTGATCGCGCTGTCACTCACCGAGGGTGCGGCCATGGGCTTCACGCTTCACTTTCATCGGTTCTCGGTCATTGGTCATGAGGTCGTTGGTCATGACGTCATTGGTCATCAGTCGTCGAAGTCTTGGTCCTCGAGCCTCGCCTCTACGGCGTCAGCGGGCCGGCGAGGACGGCTGCGGCTGCCCGCGCATCACCGCTGACGGCCAGCCCGGCTTCGTCCAGACGACCCCAGAGCAGCAGGGCGAGCTCGAGGTCGGAGGCCCTGATCACTGCCGCCGGGTCAGCGAGAGACTCGGCGGGGACCTGCCACTGCCGGTCGGACCTCTCCGAGACCAGAAGCAGACATTCCTGGGGATCCTTGGCGCGGCCCAGCCGGAGCTGCCGGGGATGCAGCACCTCCACCACCTCCGCCACACAGTCCGCCCAGACTGCGGGCTGGACATCGGGCATCGCAGATCCCAGCGCCTGAGACAGGTCCCAGAGGTGGATCAGGGTCTCGTGAGTCTGTCGTCGCTGCCAGAACGACGCCGGACCCACGCCTGTGAACGTCTGACATGGCTGATCGGTGGGCACCGAGGACAGCGTCGTGCGCAGCAGCTCAGCGTCTGCCCGGTAGCGGATGGCCAGCGAGCGGGCTTCCGGAGCACCGCCGCGCTCAGCCGCAGAACCAGGACGTTCCAGACGTTCACCGAGCACCTTGCCAGCAGCCCAGACGTGCACCGACCCCAGGTGCTCCGCGAGCTCCCGGACGGACCATCCGCCGCAGCCGGGCACCGGCGCCTCCGGGTCAGCCTCCGCCAGCGCAGACTCGAAGGCGCGCTGCAGCTCGGCAAGCTGCGTCAATGGCATCTCCCGTGAGGCGGTGGGCTCGTCGTCGACCATGCCGGGAGTCTATAGGCTGGCCCGATGGTCGAATTGGACGCGCTGAGCTGGGTGCTGCTCGGGGCTGGTGCGCTGGTGGTGGGCCTGTCCAAGACGGCGCTGCCCGGCGGTGGCACGCTCGCCGTCGTCCTGTTCGCCATGGCCCTGCCGGCGCGCGAGTCCACCGCGGCGCTGCTGGTGCTGCTGATCGTCGGAGACCTCTTCGCGATCTCGATGTACCGCAGGACCGTGGACTGGGTGCTCCTGCGCAGGCTCATCTGGCCGGTGCTGCTCGGCGTGGCCGTGGGCACGGTGTTCCTCGGCCTCGCCTCCGACGCCGCGGTGCGTCGCGTGATCGGCGCGATCCTGCTGGGACTGCTGGTCTTCACGTTGCTCCGACGGCGCCGGGACCAGCGGAGGCAGGGCGGGCGCCTGGGGCGGCAGGGGCAGCGGGAACAGGTGAGGAGCCACAGCGCCGGGTCCCGCGCGGCGGGCTTCGGCTACGGGTGGCTGGGCGGATTCACCACCATGGTGGCCAACGCCGGGGGACCGGTGATGAGCATGTATCTTCTGGCGAAGCGGCTGGACGTCAAGACCTTCCTGGGCACCGCCGCCTTCTTCTTCTTCGCGGTGAACCTGGTGAAGGTCCCGTTCCAGATCGGGCTCGGGCTGCTGAACACCGAGATCCTCGGCGTGGTCCTGGTGCTGGTGCCCCTGGTCGTGGTCGCGGCGTTCCTCGGCCGTTGGATCGCGGGACGGATCTCGCAGACCGTGTTCGAGCGTCTGGTTCTGGGGCTCACCGCCCTCGGAGCCGTGAACCTGCTGCTCTGACCTGGGGTGAGTCTGTCGGGCTGAACAGGCCCTGGAAGGTTGCGTTTGTCGACGATCTGGGCTCCCGGTAGGTTGCGAGAATGCATCTTTCCCGTCGCACTATGATCACCGCCGTCGCCACCGGTGCCGCGGCTGCGGGCGTCACCGTCGTCTCCGCGCTGCCCGCCTCGGCGTCTCCGCGTCGGTTCCGCACCCGACCGAGACCGCGCATGCGGCGTCGGCCCACCGAGTACGACAGGACGCGCAAGCAGCAGAACCCCGTGAACGACCTCGGCTGCCCGCTGGGGAGGGGATTCTGATCGCCGTCCCCCCGATGATCGGGCCCCGGAACACCCTGGGCGACTCCGAGCTCGCCGTCTCGGGCCTGTGCCTGGGCACCAACACCTTCGGCTGGACCAGCGATCGGGAGACCTCGTTCGCGGTGCTCGACGGCTACCTCGCAGGCGGCGGCAACTTCCTCGACACCGCGGACAGCTACTCCGCCTGGGTGGAGGGCAATCACGGCGGCGAATCTGAGACGATCCTCGGTGAATGGCTCGCGTCCCGCGGCCGCCGGGACGACGTCGTCCTCGCGACCAAGGTCAGCCAGCACCCGGAGTTCAAGGGGCTGGCCCCGAAGACCGTAGCCGCCGCCGCCGAGGCCTCGCTGCGACGTCTCGGGACCGACCGCATCGACCTGTACTACGCGCACTTCGACGATGAGCAGACGCCGCTGGAGGAGACCGTCGGCGCCTTCGAGGAGCTGCGCGCCGCCGGCAAGATCCGAGCCGTGGGGCTCTCGAACTACACGCCCGAGCGGATCCGTGCCTGGTTCGAGATCGCGCGGCGCACCGGGGCGAGACTGCCGGTGGCGCTGCAGCCGCACTATAACCTCGTGCATCGCCGTGACTTCGAGGCCGGCAGGCGCGCCGTCGCGCAGCAGGAGGGCCTTGGCGTGATGCCGTACTTCGCCCTGGCCTCAGGCTTCCTGGCGGGGAAGTACCGCCGCCGGGAGGATCTCGACGGGGCGGCCCGAGCCGGAATGGCCGGGAAGTACCTCTCGGAGTCCGGTGTGCGTGTCCTGGAGACCCTGGATGAGATCGCCCAGCGACTCGAGGTCGAGATGTCCACCGTGGCGCTGGCCTGGCTGCGGACCCGCCCACAGGTCTTGGCCCCGATCGCAAGTGCCCGCACCCCGGGCCAGCTGCCGGCTCTGCTCGCCGGGGCTCAGCTTGAACTGTCCGCGCAGGACGCGGACGCGCTCACCGCCGTTTCACACGATATGGAGAACTGACCCGTGACGCAGAACGTGATCTGGAAGACCTCCCCGAACCGCACCGTGGGCCGGGGCGGCGTGGCGGTGGACCGCATCGTCATCCACTACATCGTGGGCAACCTGGCAGCCTGCGACGCGACCTTCCTGAACCCAGACTCGCAGGTCAGCGCACATTACGGGATCGGTGAAGGGCGGATCCATCAGTATGTGAGCGTGCACAACACCGCCTGGCACTCCGGGAACTTCGGCTTCAATCAGCGCAGCATCGGCATCGAGCACTCCGCGACCCCCGAGCGCCCGCCGACGCAGCAGACCCTGAACATGTCCATCGCCCGCTGCGTGACGCTGTGCCGCCAGTTCAACCTGAACCCGCTCACCGCCATCGTCCCGCACGAGTCAGTGGTCCCCACTGCGTGCCCGGGCACCGTGGACTGGGAGTACATCCGGGACCGCACCGCCGCCCAGATGTGACCGACGCCGGGCGCTCAGCCGGTGAAGGTGTCCGGGTGACCGCCGCGGCGGCCGTCCTCGCCCTGGTCCAACGTGGCGATGGCCGCCATGTCCTGCTCGCTGAGGACGAAGCTGTAGAGGTCCCGGTTCGACGCGATCCGCTCCGGGCTGCTGCTCTTCGGGATCGCGACCACGCCGCGCTGCAGGTGCCAGCGCAGCATCACCTGCGCCGGAGTGACCCCGAGACGCTGCGCGATCTCGGTGAGCACCGGATCGGCGAACTGATCCGTGCGGGCCAGCGGGCTCCAGGCCTGCACCACGATCCCGCGCTCCTGGCAGAAGGCGCGGACCTCCTCGTTGGGGAAGTAGGGGTGCATCTCGATCTGGTTCACCGCGGGTGTGACCCCGGTGGCCTCGATCAGACGCTCCAGCTGCGCCGGCTGGAAGTTCGAGACACCGACGGCGCGGGCCCGTCCGTCCTCACAAAGCTTCACCATGGCCGACCAGGTGTCCACATAGTCGATGTCCAGCATCGGCATCGGCCAGTGCATCAGGAACAGGTCCACATAGTCGAAGCCCAGGGTCTTCAGTGACTCGGCGAAGGTCTCGCGGACGGCGTCGGGATCATGGTTGCCGTTGTTGAGCTTCGTGGTGGCGAAGACCTCCGCGCGCTCGACTCCGGAACGCCTGACGGCCTCGCCGACCTCGGCCTCGTTGCCGTACATCTGCGCGGTGTCGAGCAGCCGGTACCCGGCATGCAGCGCCGCCACCATCGCTTCCGGGGTGGCCTTGCCGGTGCCGAAACCGATCTCCGGCATCTGGATTCCTGAGTTGAGCGTGATCATGCGCAGATCCTACGCGTGCCAGCGAGGCTGACTCACCTCCAACGCCGTGATCGCCCGGACCCTGATCGGTTCCTGACCGGACCGGCGAGGAATAGAATCCGTTCACCAGGCGGTTGCCATGATCATGCGTGCAATGAGCTATTCAGAATACGGCGACCCCCAGACCCTCGAACTGACCGATCTCCCGCTGCCGAAGGTGGCCCCCGGAGCTGTCCTGATCAAGATTGAACGTGCCTCGGTGAACCCGGTGGACTGGAAGCTCATGTCCGGCGGACTCGACGCGCTCATCGACGTCGTCTTCCCGGTGATCCCGGGCTGGGACGTCTCCGGAGTCATCGAGACCACCGGCCCCGATGTGCCGGAGTTCTCCGCCGGTGACCGTGTCGCCGCCTACGCCCGCAAGGACTTCACCCACGGCGGCACCTACGCCGAGTATGTCTCGGTGCCTGCAACCTCCGTGGCCCGCATCCCGGAGGGCGTCGACTTCGACTCCGCCGCCGGGCTGCCCCTGGCCGGACTGACCGCGCTGCGCTCGCTGGAGACCCTGGAGCTCACCGCCGAGGACACGCTGCTGATCCACGCCGCCTCCGGCGGGGTGGGCCACCTGGCCGCGCAGCTCGCCGTGGAGCGCGGGGCGACCGTGCTGGGCACCGCCTCCGAGCGCAACCACGCGAAGCTGCGCGAGATCGGCGTGACCCCGCTGACCTACGGCGAAGGCCTGGCCGATCGGGTCCGCGAGGCCGCGCCCCAGGGCGTGACCGCCGTGGCGGACTTCGTCGGCGAGGTGCTTAAGGACACGTTGGCAGTGCTCACCGAGGGCGGCCGGCACGTCTCCGTGGCGGATCCCTCCGTCGAAGACCACGGCGGGCACTGGATCTGGGTCCGCCCCGACGGAGAGCGGCTGGCAACGCTGCTGGAGAAGGTCGCCGCAGACACCCTGCGCGTGGCCGTGGACCGGGTCTTCCCACTGGCAGAGTCGGCCGCCGCCATGGAGGCCAACCAGTCAGGGTCCAACGGCAAGATCCTCATCGATACCACCCGCTGAGCGCGGATCCTCGACAGCCCGCGTTCGGCGCGGGCTGTCGATCACCCGCCAGCGGGACTAACCTGATCACGTGCGGTCTCATCTCAGGGGGAGAGGACCACAAGGTTCTTCTGTGACACCGACTCTGGTCGAACACCACAGAGAAGAGTTGCGATGAACGACATCCACATCCCAGGCGCACCGCAGGCCGAGCCCCCGACGGACGGCCAGCCGGTGCAGCCGCGCAAGCCACTCCCACCGAAGGCCGACCAGCGCGCCGCAGCGCCGGTGAGCCCGACCGGCGCCGAGGTGCCCGGCAGTGACACCGGGCGGGCGCAGCAGGGCCAGTACCTGACCACCGCGCAGGGCGCCCGTGTCCGCGACACCGATCACTCGCTGAAGGCCGGCAGCCGAGGGCCGGTCCTGCTGCAGGATCACCACCTGCGCGAGAAGATCATGCACTTCGACCACGAGCGCATCCCGGAGCGTGTGGTCCACGCCCGGGGCGCCGCCGCGCACGGGGTCTTCGAGTCCTATGGCACCGCCGGTCACCTGACGCAGGCCAAGTTCCTGGCCGAGAAGACCACGACCCCGGTGTTCACCCGGTTCTCCACGGTCCTGGGCAGCCGGGGCTCGGCAGACACGGTGCGCGACACTCGAGGCTTCTCGACGAAGTTCTACACCGAAGAGGGCAACTACGACCTCGTGGGCAACAACATCCCGGTGTTCTTCATCCAGGACGCGATCAAGTTCCCGGACATCATCCACGCGGGCAAGCCACACCCGGACCGGGAGATCCCGCAGGCCCAGAGCGCCCACGACACCTTCTGGGACTTCGTCTCGCTGCACACCGAAGCGCAGCACCACACCATCTGGAACATGTCCGACCGCGGGATTCCGCGCTCGCTGCGCATGATGGAAGGCTTCGGGGTGCACACCTTCCGGCTGGTCAACGCCGAGGGTGAATCCTCGCTGGTGAAGTTCCACTGGAAGCCCAAGCTCGGCGTGCACTCGATCACCTGGGAAGAGGCGCTGATGACCAACGGCGTGGACCCCGACTTCCACCGCCGGGACCTCGCCGACGCCATCGAGGCCGGAGCATTTCCCGAGTGGGAGCTCGGTGTGCAGGTCTTCCCGGACAGCGAAGACCAGATGTTCCACGGCATCGACCTGCTGGATCCCACCAAGTTCATCCCCGAGGAGCTCGCCGAGGTCCAGCTGCTGGGCAAGATGACCCTCAACGCGAACCCGCAGAACTACTTCGCGGAGACCGAGCAGGTGGCGTTCCACCCCGGTCACCTGGTCCCCGGCATCGAGGTCACCAATGATCCGCTGCTCCAGGGTCGGCTCTTCTCCTACCTGGACACCCAGATCACCCGCCTGGGCGGCCCGAACTTCGCGCAGATCCCGATCAACCGGCCGCACGCACCGGTCAACGACATGCTCCGCGACGGCTACCACCAGACCGCCGATCACGCCGGAGTGGCTCCGTACCACCCGAACTCCTTCGACGGCGGAAACCCCTTCCCGGTCAAGGACATCGAGGAGTCCGCGAGTGCCCCCAGCGCGCTGATCGACTTCCCGGAGCCGGTGTCCGAGAGCGTGAAGATCCGTCAGAGCCCGCAGAGCTTCGATGACCACTACACCCAGGTCACGATGTTCTACCGCAGCCTGACTCGGACCGAGCAGCTCCACGTGATCCAGGCCTACACCTTCGAGCTGGCCAAGTGCTACGAGCCGGTGATCAAACAGCGCCAGCTGCAGCAGCTGACTCACATCGACGCGGACCTCGCGGCCGGCGTCGCCGAGGGCCTCGGTCTTCCGGTGCCGGAGCCGCTGCAGGCCCCGGTGGAGCCCGAGGTGCTCAGCCCCACGCTGTCCCAGATCGGCGGGACCTGGCCGATCGAGGGCCGGCTGGTCGGCGTCGTGGTCGATGAGACCAGCGACATCGACGCGATCCAGAAGATCCGCAAGGCCATCGACGCCCAGGACATGGTGCCGCTGGTGGTCGCGCCCACCGGTGCGCCGCTCTCGGATGGCACCCCGGCCCAGCGGACCTACCTGACCGCACGATCCATCGAGTTCGACGCGATCATCTTCCTCACCGCGACCGCCACCGGGGCGGCCGGGGCCAGCCCGGACACCGATCATAAGCTCGGTGACCCCACCGGAGACCCGAAGGTCGATCCGCGGCTGACGCTGATGGCCGCCGAGGCCTACCGGCACGGCAAATCGGTGGTGTTCCCCGGGGGAGCACCGCTGCTGAGCGCCAGCGGCGTCTCCACCACGGCGCCCGGCGTCCTGGTCGGCGCCCCGGAGAAGCTCACGGATGAGCTGTTCACGCTCATGGGCGCCCACCGCGCCTGGGAGCGCTTCGCCTGATCCCAGCAGCATTCATTCGGCCCCTTCGCGAGACCTCACCGAGGCTTCGCGGAGGGGCCGAGCTGTGCACCGACCCGGTCCGCCCACCACTGATGGAACTCCGCGATGTGATGCTCGCTGGGGACCAGGGCCCCGCCGTCGTCGTAGGCCCGAGAGGACATCGAGGGCTGGGTCTGCTCGCAGGCCTCGAAGTCCTGCAGGTTGACCCGGTGGAAGAGCTCCACCGACCGTGAGACGTCCATGTTCTGCTCCACCACCTCCGGCAGAAACAGCCAATCGCATTCCACGATCGTCTTCGACGCCGAGACCGGGTACATCCGGTGGAAGATCACATGATCCGGCACGGTGTTGATGAACACCTGCGGGCGCACCGTGATGGCGTAGTACTTGCGGTCCTGCTCCGGCGCGATGGCCGGCAGCGCCGCGACGCCGGCCGAACCGTCCACGGTGAAGCCCTGCACCTGCGCGCCGAAGGAGGCGCCGTGGATCTCGTCCTTGGCCTGGGAGGCCCACCCTTCGGCGAACTCCGGGATCACCTCGGTGAGCTCGGGGTGGATGGTCGCGCAGTGGTAGCACTCCATGAAGTTCTCGATGATCAGCTTCCAGTTCGCCGCCACCTCGTAGCGCCGGGTCTCACCGACCCGCAGACTCTCGATGCCGTAGTTCTGAAGGCTCTGGATCTCTCCGAATCGGGTGGAGACCTCGGCCATCACGGTCTCCTCGAACGACGGCGGGGCGGGGGGCTCCGTGGCCGCGGCACCTGGCGCAGAGCTGCCGACGCCTGGTGAAGAGCCGCTGAAGGTGGGGGTGACGCAGACCCAGATGTAGCCCAGCCATTCGCGCACATGCACGGTCTTGAGCCCGTATTCTCCACGATCCACATCCGGCATCGAGGTCAGGTTCGGTGCGGCGACCAGCTCGCCCTCCAGCGCGTAGGTCCAGGCGTGATACCCGCACTGCAGGGTCTTGGACCTGCCCTCGGCGGTGGTGCAGACCCGCATGCCGCGGTGTCGGCAGACGTTGAGATACGCCTTGATCCCGGCCTTGCGCGTGCGCACCACGATGATCTCCTCGCGGCCCACGGTGACGGTGCGCCACTGTCCCGGGCTCGCCAGGCTCTCGGCGCGCAGCACCGCGTTCCACATCTTTTCGAAGATCTCGGCCTGTTCGCGGCCGAAGATCTCTGCGTCGGTATAGGCCGCCCCGGCAGGGGTCGGTTTCAGCGAGCTGCCGGTCAGCGGGGTGTCGAGCTGGTCGATGATCATCGGGTCGTCCTTCTTCCGGGGCTCGGGTCTGTGCAGGGTCAGGCGGCCAGCGCTGTGCAGGGTCAGGCGGCCAGCGCGGCGGGGCGGATTCGGCGTGCCCGACGCCAGCGCACCACCTCGCGGAGTCGATTCATGCCCAGGATGCCGATCTCGGTGCCTTCGCGCAGGTAGCTCACCAGCAGATCTCCGGACTCGATGCTTCCGGCCAGCACCTGGACCTCATCGGCGAGGGCGAGCATCCCGGCCGCCTGGATGGTCACATGATGCTGGTCCGACCACAGATAGGGCTCCTGCATGGGGGAGGGGACGCCACCGAGCAGCGTCGAGGCCAGAGCCTGGGCCTGGTCCACGGTCTCCTGCCAGTGCCCCACCGGGCGCAGCCCGGTCTGCTGAGCCGCCCACAGCGCGCAGTCTCCTGCCGCCCAGATCCCGGGGACCCCGGTGAAGCCGGTGTCATCGGTGAGCACCGCCTGAGTCTCGGGGTCCAGAGCGAGCGCGCTGCGGGTCAGCCATCCCGTGGCGGGGACTGCGCCCACGGCGCTGATCACGACGTCAGCTTCGATCCGACGGCCGTCGCTGAGCGTGATGACGTGCCCCTGTGGCCCTGCGTGCTCCTGTGGCCCCGCGAGCCCGGCGTGCCCGGCCGGGGTCACGCTCAGCGCGCGGGCGGCACCGAGGAAGCGCACGCCGTGCTGGGCATGCAGCCGGTGCAGCGCCTGCGCCACGGGCTGGCCCAGCCGCCGCAGGCCCGGCAGCTCCTCCCCGGCGATGACCGTGACGCTGCCCGCCCCGCGGGTGGTGCAGGTCGCGGCGGTCTCCAGGGCGAGGAAGCCGCCCCCGATCACCGCTACCCGGGCGCCCGCCAGCGGGGCGGCTCGCAGCGCGGCGGCATCCTCCACGCAGCGGATCGCATGACCGCCCAGGCGTCGGGCCTCGGCTCCGGTGGCGATGACCACCGCATCGCCGAGGTAGAAGGTGCCCGAGGTGGTCCAGACCCCCAGCGGCTCGGTGGAGAGCCCGATCACCGCATCGGATCTGACCCAGCGGACATCCAGCGGGTCGGCGGGGTCATCGAGGTAGAGGTCGCAGAGATCCGTGGTGCCGCACAGATAGGCCTTGCTCAGGGCCGGGCGGTCATAGGCGGGATGCGCCTCGGCACCGAGGATCGTGATCGGGCCGGTGTGACCCTGGGTCCGCATCTGGCGCGCGGTGTAGTAGCCGGCGAGGCCGGCGCCGATGATGAGCAGGTGAGCGTCCAGTGCGAGACTCATGCGACCTCCACCCCCGGAGGCAGCTGCGGGGCCGCCGTGGAGAGCTCCACCAGGACCTCTCCGTCCTGGACGGTGACCTGATGCGCCCGCACGCCCCGTTTGGCTGGAGGCTGATCCACCTCCCCGGTCCGCAGCGAGAAGGTGCTCTCATGCAGCGGGCATTCCACCCGGCAGTTCTCCACCCAGCCCGCGGCGAGGGAGGCGTCCTGATGGGTGCAGGTGTCATCCAGGGCGTGGACGGTGCCCTCCTCGGTGAGGAACACGGCGATCGGCGGACTGACGCTGGTGACCCGCAGTCCTTCGCCGGGAACCAGGTCATTGATGGAACAGGCTCGGAAACTCAATTGCCTTCACCGCCACTCAGGGATACTGTTGCATATAGTGCAACAGCGTTCGTGTTGCACAACAAAAGTATGCAAGAGGTCCCCGAGGGGGCGTCAAGGGGTTTGCCGAAATTGAAGACGAATTCATCCGCACGAAACGAACCGGGGGTTCTGGCATGAGCGAAGTCCAATCGGTGGATCGCGCCGCGCAAATCCTGCAGCTGCTCAGCGCAGAGTCGCCGCTGAGCGTCAGTGAGATCTCACGCCGACTGCAGGTCCACCGCTCCACGGCCTCAAGGCTGATGGCCACCCTGGAGGCTCACGACCTGGTCGAACAGGAGGGTCAGCGGGGCGCGTATCGGCTCGGGTTCGGGCTGCTGCGTCTGGCCAGTGCGGTGACCGCTCGGGTGGATCTCTCCCGTGATGCCCAGGCCTGCTGCGACGCGGCCGCAGCCTCGCTGAACGAGACCGTCAACGTCGCGATCCTGGACGCCGGATACGCGGTGACCATCACGCAGACGGTGGGCCAGCGGATGATCGGCGTCGCCCGGCAATACGTCGGTCAGCGCGCTCCGCTGCATGCCACCTCCACCGGCAAGGTGCTGCTCGCCTGCTCTCCCGCGGCCGAGCAGGATCGGGTGCTGGCCGCACCCCTGGAGGCTTTCACCGCCTCCACCATCACCTCGCCCGAGGTGCTCACCGCCGAGCTCGCGGCGGTGCGTGAGCGCGGCTGGGCCTCCGCGGTGGCCGAGTGGGAGGAAGGCATCAATGCCCTGGCGGTGCCGGTGCGCGGACCCCAGGGTGCCGTGGTGGCGGCCTTCTCCACCACGGCGCCGGCCTTTCGACTCCCGGAATCCACCTTCGCCGAGCATGTGGAGATGCTGCGCGAGGCCGCCGGACAGCTGGAGTCCCGGCTGGGATATCTGCCCGGAGTGCGAGCGTCTGGCGGCTGACCGGGTTCACGGGGACTTGTCTCCAGCGGGTCAATTTTGACCGGGCTCTTGTCCCGCTCCCCAACTGAATCTAGGCTGGTGCGTAATACACAGTGGTAGTGCGTATTAAGCAACACTTGCCGGATGTCAGCAGAACCGTGGGGCGGACGAGGGAGCACAGGATGGCGCAGCACTCCAAGGGTCCGCGGGTGGTGATCGTGGGCCTCGGGGTGGTCGGGGCCGCGGTGGCCGATGAGCTGGTGCTGCGCGGATGGACCGATGTCAGCGTCGTGGAACAGGGCCCGCTGTTCGAGACCGGCGGCTCCAGCTCGCACGCGCCGGGATTCGTCTTCCAGACCTCCCCGAACCGGGCGATGACGCAGCTGGCGCAGCGCACCCTGGACAAGCTCGACGGCCTGGACGTGAACGGGGAGTGGGTCTCCAAGCGGGTCGGCGGGATCGAGCTGGCCAGCACCGAGACGCGGCTGCACGAGCTGCGCCGTCGACTGGGCCTCGCCCAGGCCTGGGGCGTGCCGGCCGAGCTGATCTCCCCGGAGCAGATCGCTGCGCTGTGGCCCGGGCTGAACACCAGCGGTCTGCTCGGCGGGCTGCACACCCCGACCGATGCGGTGGTCAAGGGCGTGCGGGCGGTGGAGTTCCAAGCCCGCAGAGCCCAGGCCGGGGGAGCCAGGCTGCTGCCCTGGACTCGGGTGAGCGCGGTGCACACGACCGGGTCAAGGGTGACCGGCGTCGAGATCACCCCCGTCGAGCCGACGGGCACCGGACCGGCCGCGACCCAGACCCTCCCCGCGGACATCGTCCTACTCTGCACCGGGCTCTGGGGACCGGGGATGGCGCGCGACCAGCTCGGCATCGCGCTGCCGATGCTGCCCGTGGAGCACGGATTCGGGTTCAGCCAACCGACCTCCACCGGGGTCGATGCGGCCACCGAGGTGGTCAAGCCGATGCTGCGGCACCAGGACCATGCGATGTACCTGCGCGAGTGGGGGGATCGGATCGCCGTGGGCGCCTATGAGCATCGCCCGCTGCCGGTGGCCCCGGAGCAGATCGCCGGCGCGGAGGACTTCGCGCGCACCGGGATCCACCCGGCCGTGCACCCCTTCACCGCCGAGGACTTCGCCCCCACCTGGGCCGAGGCGCAGCGCCTGCTCCCGCAGCTGGCCCGGGAGGGCCAGGGCCTGGCGGGGCTGGACACCGCGCGCAGCTTCAACGGGATCTTTTCCTTCACCCCCGACGGCGGTCCGCTGCTGGGGCCGGTGCCGGGCACTGCAGGACTGTGGATGGCCCAATCGGTCTGGGTCACCCAGTCGGCCGGAGTCGGCCAGGTGATGGCGGACTGGATGACCACCGGAGACCCCGGCATCGACACTCACTCTCTGGACCTGAGCCGCTTCGATCCCGCGGTGGTCTCGTCCAGGTGGGCCCGCGAACAGGGCGAGGAGTCCTACGACGAGGTCTACGACATCATCCACCCCAAGTCCACCACGCTGCGTATGCGCGGGCTGCGCAGCTCGGCGTTCCACGCCCGGCAGCAGGAGCTCGGCGCGGTCTTCGAGTCCGCCGCAGGCTGGGAGCGGCCGCTCTGGTTTGAGTCCAACCGCTCCCTGGGCGAGGCGCACCTGGGTGACCAGCCGCTGCCCGACCGGGATGCCTGGAGCGCGAGGCACTGGAGCCCGATCGTCGCCCGTGAGGCGCGGCACCTGCGCGAGCACGTCGGGCTGGTGGACATGTCCTCGCTGCCGCGGCTGCAGCTGCACAGCCCAGCGCCCCATGCCGACGACGACGCCGCAGCTCACTCCGCGGCGGCACCCTCAGCGCACGGCGCCACTGGCTTCCTGCTGGACCTGCATGCCCGCGGGCTGCTCAGCCGGAGACCGAGCAAGGCCGTCGGCGGCATCGTCTACGCGCTGCTGCTCGACGAGCGCGGCGGGGTGCTCTCGGACATCACCCTGGCGCGCACCGGGCCGCAGAGCTACCACCTGGGCATCAACGGTCCGGTGGACACGGCCTGGCTGCACGCCCGGATCGCCGAACACCACTCGGCCACCGAAGAGGGCGTGCAGCTGAGCGACGCGACCACCGGTGCCTGCGGGCTGGGCCTGTGGGGACCGCAGGCGCGCACCGTGCTGCAGAATCTCGTCGAGGAGGACCTCGCCGATGAACACTTCAGGTTCTACCGCGCCCGGGCGCTGCGAGTGGCCGGGGTCCCGGTGCTCGCGCTGCGGCTGAGCTACGTCGGGGAGCTCGGCTGGGAGCTCTACGCCCCGGCGGAGTTCGGCGGATTCCTCTGGGACGCGCTGAATCAGGCTGGTCAGCCCCAGCAGATCCGACCGATCGGACGCCGAGCCTTCGAGAGTCTGCGGGTGGAGAAGGGCTTCCGGCTCTTCGGCACCGACATGACCCGGGAGCACACGCCGGTGGAGGCCGGGGTGGACTTCGCCGTCGCGGGGGCACCCGCCTCCGGCACGGCGGTGCCGCGGCGTCGTCTGCAGTGCCTGGTGCTGCAGGATCCGGCACGCGTGGTCCTCGGGCACGAGCCGGTCTTCGCCCCCGGCGGGACTGACCCGCTGGGCTACGTCACCAGCGCGGACCAGGGATATACGGTGGGGGAGTCCATCGCCTACGCCTGGTTGGAGGGCGCGGGACACAGCATCGGGGATCCGGTGGAGATCGAGTACTTCGGTGAACGTCTCGCCGCCGTCCTCGCCGCGGAACCGCGCTTCGACCCGCGCGGCAGCAGAATGAGGGGATGAGCATGCCGGAATCGAACTCCTATGACGTGATCGTGATCGGACTCGGATCCATGGGCGGAGCCGCGGCGAACGCGCTCGCCGAACGCGGAGCCCGAGTGCTGGGACTGGAGACCTATCGACCGGGGCATGACCAGGGGTCCGCCCACGGCGGGAGCAGGATCATCCGGCAGTCCTATTTCGAGGACTCCGCCTATGTGCCGCTGCTCTTCAACTCCTACGCGGGATTCCGCAAGCTCGAGGAGGAGTCCGGCCGTGACCTGATGCGGCTCTGCGGCGGCATCTACATCGGGCACCCCGAGTCCAAGACCTTTGCCGGCTCCCATGCGGCGGCCCTGGAGCACGGACTCGAGCACGAGGTGCTCACCGCCGCGCAGATCCGGCAGCGCTTCCCCACCATGGACCCGCAGGATGGGGCCATGGGCCTCTATGAGGCCAACGCCGGCTATGTGCGTCCGGAGGAGACCGTGCGCGCCAACGCCGAGGTCGCCGCGCGCAAGGGCGCCGAGCTGCACTTCGAGGAGTCGGTGCGCTGGTGGTCCGCCGAGGGCGACGGGGTCACCGTGCGCACCGACGCGGGGAACTACCGGGCAGCCCGACTGGTGATCACCCCGGGCGCCTGGGCGCCGGAGCTGCTCGCGGGGATGCGGCTTCCGCTCAGCGTGGAACGGATGGTGTTCCACTGGTTCGCCCCGGACTTCGACGCGGTTCCCTACCCGGCCTGGAGCCAGGAGCAGCACCCGATCTACGTGGAGCAGACCTATGGGAACCTGCAGATCTATGGGTTCCCGATGACCGACGGACCGCACGGAGGCTTCAAGCTCGGCTTCTTTCGCGAAGGCATCCCCACCACCGCGAACACCATCGATCGCAGCATCCAGCCGGCGGAGAATGCGCGCATGCAGACCCGCGCGCGGGAGCTCTTCCCACACCTCAGCGGGGACCTGGTCCAGGCCAAGACCTGCCTGTACACGGTGACCCCGGATGAACACTTCGTCATCGGGCTGCACCCGGAGCACCCACAGGTCTCGGTGGCCTGCGGCTTCTCCGGCCACGGCTTCAAGTTCGTGCCGGTGGTCGGGGAGATCCTGGCCGATCTGGCGCTCAACGGGGACACCGCGCACCCCATCGAGCTCTTCGACCCGCAGCGCAGTAGTCTGCAGGGATGAGGACCATCGACCTGCCCGCCGCCGAACTCTCCGCCTCTCAGCTGGTGCTGGGACTGATGCGGATCGCAGACAAGACCGACCAGCAGATCCGGGAGCTCTACGACCGTGCCCGCACGGCCGGGGTGGACTTCCTCGACCACGCCGACATCTACGGCGGCGCCCCACACACCTGTGAACGGCGCTTCGCCGAGGCCGTGAAGCTCACCGGCGCCGAGCGCGAGGAGGTGCTGATCCAGTCCAAGGTCGGCATCGTGACGGACGGGCCGTTCTACGACTTCTCCTATGAGCACATCGTCACCGAGGTGGAGGAATCGCTGCGGGCGCTGCAGACCGAGTACCTCGACATCCTGCTCCTGCACCGGCCCGACCCGCTGGTGGAGCCCGCCGAGGTCGCCCGCGCCTTCGATGCGCTCCAGGCCGCCGGGAAGGTCCGCCACTTCGGGGTCTCCAACCACACCGTGGGCCAGATCGAGCTGCTGCGCACGGCGGTGACCCAGCCGCTGGTGGTCAACCAGATGCAGCTCTCCCTGGTCCATGCGCCGATCCTCACCGAGGGCGCGCAGGCCAATACCCTCGACGGCGCCGGGGCGGTCACTCCCGCTGGGGCCGACATCGTCGAATACTGCCGCCGGCACGCAATCACGCTGCAGGCCTGGTCGCCGTATCAGTCACCCAGCGGCGTCTTCCTGCAGAACCCGGACTACCCCGAGCTCAATGCGGTGTTGGACCGGTTGGCGCAGCGCCACGGGGTCACCCCCACCGGTATCGCCACCGCCTGGCTGACCCGGCACCCCGCCGATATCCAGGTGGTGCTGGGCACCACCCAGGGCGCCCGGGTGGAGGAGGCCGCGGCGGGCTCCAAGGTCAGGCTCTCGCGGCGTGAGTGGTACGAGCTGCTGGTCGCCGCCGGGCACCGACTTCCCTGAGCTCAGGCGCGGTAGCGTCCGGGGCGGTGGTTCAGCGCCAGCACCAGGTTCAGCAGCACCGCGCCGAGCGCGGAGTAGAGCACGTTGAGCGGGGAGACCACGGTGAGCGCCAGCAGGATCACCACCACGTCCAGGCTCATCTGGACATACCCGGCGCGCAGCCCCATCCTCTCCTGCGCGATGATCGCCACGATGTTGAACCCACCCAGGCTCGCGCCATGGCGGAAGATCGCGAGCAGGCCCATGCCGATCAAGATGTTGCCCGCCGGCACCCCGTAGAGCGGGTTGAGCTCGGCCAGGCCCAGCATCGGTTCATGCAGCAGCGCATAGCCGGAGACGATCGCGACCGCGGCAACGGTCTTCAGCGTGAAGCTCCACCCCTTCTTCCAGATGGCCAGTGCGAAGAAGGGGACGTTCACCAGCAGGAACAGCCAGGAGAAGTTCAACGTCGTGGCGTAGGTCAGCAGCAGCGCCAATCCGGCGGTGCCTCCGGTCACGGCCTCGGACTGCTGGAGCACGTAGAGGCCCAGCGAGGCGAGGAAGGTCCCGATCAGCACCCCGAAGACATCCTCGGCCGGGGAATGCGGGATGGTGCGGTCCTCTGGCCAGGGAGGAATGTTCTGGGATCCGGACATGAGCGTCAGCCTATAGCCGCTCCCACGCGGTCCTGCACGCAGGAGCGCGGGAAGTGAGCACCCTCACGTCGACTCAGGGGCATCGGGTCGGATTCATCGGTAGACGCCGCCCAGCCGCGGCGGCGTAAGCTGAGGATTCCAGACTTCAACGGCGAATCGAGGACACCACCATGGATCCTGTGACACCTGCCCATGCGGCGCAGTACGGCGAGAACGGCGCAGAGGATCTCTCCTATGACCCTGAGTTCTGCGGGCGGGTGGTCTGCGCGCGCGGGGTCATCGCGGCGCTGCCCGTGGTGGTCTTCGAGTTCCTCGCCGACCCGGCCCTGCAGGTCGAGTTCGACGGAAACGACAACCTCGCCCAGGCCGAGGCCGGTCAGCGGGTGCACGGCGTCGGCGACGTCTTCCGGATGGAGCTCACCAACGGCAAGGTGCGCGAGAACCATGTGGTGGAGTTCTCCGAGGGCCAGCTCATCGCCTGGAAGCCCTCCACCATCGGAGAGCCGCCGGCCGGTCACCTGTGGCGCTGGTCCCTGGCGGCCACCGAGGACGGCGGCACCGAGGTCACGCACACCTATGACTGGTCCCAGCTCCACGACGAGTCGCGCCTGGCCCGTGCGAAGTCCACCAGCTCCGCCATGCTGGCCCGCTCCATTGCGCGCCTGAAGACCGTGGTGGAGACCTCCGCCTAAGCTTGGGCTCCATGGAGAGTCAGACCGCCACGGAGTTCAACCAAGACCTCAGCCAGGTCCCCGCCGCCGCGCAGTTCACCAAGACCGTGGTCGCCGCCGCGCTGTTGCGCCGGCGCCCCGGACACGAGGTCGAGCTCTTCATCGCCCGCAGAACCTCTCCGGAATCCGTCGCTGGCATGTGGGAGTTTCCGGGCGGGAAGCTCGAGCCCGGGGAGACGCTGCACCAGGGCCTGCACCGGGAGCTCAAGGAGGAGCTCGGCGTCGAGGTGGCCCTGCAGGCCGAGGTGATCGGGCGCGGTCATGGAAGCTACGTGGCCGAGGCCGGCTGGTGGCTGAAGGAGACGACCGCGATGCGGCTCTTCCGCGGAGAGGTCCTCGCAGGCGAGCCGTTCCCGCTCCAGGACCACGACCGGGTGGACTGGGTGCCGGTGACCTCGCGGCTGCTGGACTACCCGTGGATCCCGGCGGATCGCCCGATCGTGGAACAGCTGCTGCGGGATCATGAGGCGTAGACGGCGAACCCTGAGCCGGGCCTGCTGCAGCGGCATAGTCCTCGCCGGGGGGAGATGCGCGCAGAAGCAGTGAGGAGGGCTTCTGCGCGCATCGCGCTTCCCATCGCGCAAGGCTATTAGAACACCTATTCTACGACCCGGCAAGCGTCCAGGTTCGGCGTTCGAAGATAGATCCTAATGGCGCTTCCTGTGAGGAATCTGTCAGAACGCAGGTTCGATGGGGTCGCGCCGTCTGGGGTCCGTACCAGGGTCCCCGCCGTCGCGCTGCTGCCTGACCCTTCGGGCGCGCTCCAGTCGCGGCAGCACCCGCAGCGCCAGGATGATCGCCCCGGGAAGCGTGGAGGCCAGGGCGAGCAGGCCATAGCTGATCGAGGCGGTCACGCCCAGATGCGGGGCGACTCCGGAGAGTGAGAACACCCAGGCCGCTGCCGCCTCGCGAGGTCCCCAGCCGCCGAATCCCAGCGGCACGGACATTCCGGCGATGGCGACCGCGGCCAGCCCCGGCGCCCAGGCCAGCGGGATGCTGGGGGTCACGGCGAGGATCGTAAGAGCGAACAGCGTGGCGAAGGCCGCCCACCCGGTGGCGGAGAGCAGGACCACCTGGAGGAGGTCCCTGCGGGAGAGCGGCTTGAGCCACCGCCAGGCCACGACGACGGCTGCGGTCGCGACGCCCAGCGCGGCGAGCCCGACGAGTGGGGCGAGCGCCAGCAGGGCCAGGCCTGCGGCGATGAACGCCACCGCCGTGCCCATCAGGCGTTCCGCGGCCATGGCGGCGAAGGCCCGGCGCAAGGCGCTGCCACCGGCCTGGACCTCGGCGTCGCTGCTGTCATCGGCCGCGCGCAGCGCGTCACCGGCCAGACCTCCGGGGAGCACCCCGTTGAGGAACGCCGCCTGCCAGCAGCGGGCCACCGCGGGGCCTACGCCGACGCTGATCTGATGATGCCGGGCGATCACGCGCCAGCGCAGTGCCTGGGTGAGCACACCGACGCCTCCGAGCAGCATCGCGGCGGGAAAGATCCACAGCGGAAGCAGCCGGAATGCGTCCATGAACGGGTTCATGCCCCATTGCGCGACGAGGAAGCTGAAGATCCCCACCGTGATCGCGACCTGGAGGACGGCGAACACCGCGGTGTGTCCGCGGCGGGTGGTCTGGCTGCGCTGGTCGAGGCTCATCGGGTCACCGGGTTCAGGTGCCTGGCAGGCTCAGAAGGTCGAGGTGCCCCACGTGGACCTGCAGCTCGCCCGCGGAGAGCTGAGCCTCGCGCGCGGAGATCCATTCCTGTGCCAGGCCCGCCAGCGAGGGATCATGCTCCACGGCCACCGCCGCGCGGTCCCGGAGATACCGCTGGATCAGTGCCGCTTCGGTGGAGTCCAGCGCCCAGTCGGTCGCGCTCAGCGTCACCTCGGCGCCACGATCGCGCAGCAGCTGCGCCACGGCGTGCGCGGCGTCGGGCCCGAGCAGGCCGTCGCGGCGCTGGTGGGCGTCGAAGGCCTCGGTGATCACGGCGTCGCCGGGGTGTTCCGGCATGATCTGAACCTGCCCGGTCACCGTGAGGCTGAGCAGCGCCGTGACATGACCGGCGTCAGGCCCGGCGATCGCGTCGGCGAGCACCTCGGCCTCGCGGGGGCTGAGCAGGTCCAGCAGCGCCGAGCAGGTCACCAGCTGGATCTGCGCGCCGTGGGTCAGGCTCGGGAGATCCTCGATGGTGCCCAGCACCCGAGTGGTCTCGCCTGGACCGGCGGCTGAGGGGTCCTCCGCGGCGACCTCGAGCAGATCCGCGTCATGGTCCAGCAGCGTCCAGCGCTGCGCCACCGACAGGCGCGGGGCCAGCCAGGCCTGGTTGGAGCCGGTGCCGGCTCCGACGTCGATGACGTGCACCGCGTCGGTCTTCTCCGCGCTGGCCGGAAGCAGCTCGTGGAGTCGGGTGAGCAGGGTCTCGATCAGCGGGGTCGCCTTCTCGCGGGCCTGATGATCGGCGCGACGGCGCTGACCCAGCCAGTCGGCGGGGACCGGTCGGGTCACCATTCGATCGCTGTCCTGAGATCCTGCGCTGCGTGTGACCATGTCCGAAGTCTAGCCCGGTGGGCTTGCGCGGCGTCGCGCCATTGCTGCCGCAGCGACGCATCGCTGAGCCAGTCTCGCAGCAGCGTCGACCAGGCGCGGAGGTCCTGCGGATCCAGTGCCGCCCCGGGCGTGGGCAGTTCGGCGCGGGATCCGGCCGGGTCGCCCCGCAGCGCGTCCTGGGCTCCGGTGCCGGCGCCGACCAGCGCGGGTATCCCATGGGCCAGCGCCTCGGTGACCACCATCCCGTAGGTCTCGGCCAGGGAGGGCAGCACCAGGAGATCCGTCTCCGCCCACAGGGTCTCCAGCTGTGCTCCGTCGACGGCCCCGATCACCGAGACGCGCCCATGGGGCTGCTCGGCCGCGGCGGATCGGACCTGCGCGGCATAGGCGGGGTCCTGACCCTCGGGTCCGGCGATCACCGCGCTCCACTGCGGCTCGGGAGACTTTGTCGGCTCGAGATGCCCCATCGGCTCCGAGAGCTGCGCGAGGGCACCCAGCAGGCCCAGGGGATTCTTCCGGGGCGTCACCGCGCCGAGGAAGAGCAGCCGTGGAGCGGAGCTGCCGGGGGCCAGCGCAGCACGGTCCACGCCGGGCTCCGCGACCGCGACCCGGTCGTGTCCGTAGCGCGCCCGAAGGTCCTCGCGCGCCCAGGCGCTGGTGCACACGATGGAGTGTGCGGCGCCCAGCGCGGCACGCTCGCTGAGCGTGAGTCGCTGCGCCTCCTCGGGGCTCAGCCCCGACTCTGCGGGCAGCGGCAGGTGGACCAGCACCGAGATCTGCGCCTCCGAGGCGGCGGCGGTGCGGAGCTCCTGAGGGGCGGCGGAACCGATGATCCCGTCGAGCAGCACCCGCCGGTGCTGGGCCAGGTGCTGGATGAGCACCTGGCGATCCGCGGGGGAGGGGTTCGGCCAGGCGCCCGGGACCGGGATCTCCTCGACCTCGAGACCCATGGCCCGCCACTGCGCGAGCACCCGGTGGTTATAGGTCAGCCCGCCGCTGGGTCCGGGCAGATCGGCGGGCACGATGAAGGCGAGCTGCGCCATCAGCGCCGCGTCTCGGTCTGTGCCGAACGTTCCAGCGCGATCGCATCACGGGTGAAGGAGATGACCAGCAGGGTCAGCGCGACCCCGGTGACGGCCACGGCGAACGCGACGGGGGTGATCGGCAGCAGCGCGACCCACAGCACCGAGGCCTGGATCGCGGCCACCGTGCGTCGGAACAGGCTGTAGCGCAGCTCTCCGCGCAGCGCCGGGCGGATTCGGGCGGCGGCCACGAAGAGGTAGCGCATCGCGCCGATCCCCACCGCCCACCAGCCCACGGTGGTCGCGGCGATGAGTGAGACCACGAGCAGCGCAGCGGCATCGGCCTCCATGTCCAGCCGGGCGCCCGAGGGGGTGGAACTATGCGTGCGCCGGGCCACCCAGCCATCCACGGCGTCGAGCAGCAGCGCGACCCCGGCGAGGATCGCCAGGGCCCAGCTGCGCGCGGGGATCGCCTCGACGAGGATCAGCACCGCGGCGCTTGCAAGCACCCCGATCAGTCCCACGCGGAACAGGGTCACTCGGTCAGCAATGGTCACCGCACGGGGACGGCGACGCAGCAGCGAGACGGCGGCCACGATCGGGGCGATGAGTGCGGCAGTGACCATGAGCAGGCCGCTTCCCGCATCGGGAGCCAGAGTGAGCGCCAGGACCAGGGCCGCGAGCCCGGGGGCCAGGATCAGGACGACGGCGTCCCGGGCTGTCCGGCCGCGGCTGGTTCCGCCCACCCGCGCGCCGGGGGGAGCTCCACCCTCTGGTGCTTCGGCCGCCGAAGGGCCCTGCTCGGGGGTCGCGTCCCGGTGCTGATCGGGGTCGCGCCCTGTCGTGTCCATGGCAGATAATCTAGCCGGGATTCGCCTCACCCGCAGAGCCGCAGGGCTCAGGCCGCGGGGCCGCCGGGCAGCGCCTGGTCCTTGATCCGATCCACCGCCAGGCGGATCGCTCCACGCCTGACGGCGTCGGCCCCGAGCGCTGAGGCCTCGATCCGCAGCCACGGAGCATAGAGGTACTGGGTGAGCTTATGCTTGGCGCGGGCGGCGACATCGGTCAGTGCCGGAGCGATCGCCCCGGAGACCAGGATGCGATCCAGGTCCAGCAGGCCGGCGAGCACCACGCAGATCCGCGCCAGCCGGTCCGCGAGCTGGTCCATGATCTCAAGGGCCAGTCGATCTCCCTGTTCGGCCGCCGCAAAGACGTGTTCACTGGTGACCTCCTCAGGGGTCGCTGCACCGAGCGGGCCGGAATGCCCCGGAGCCTGTTTCAGGGCCTCCCGGGCGAGGTGCCGCGCCCACCAGCCCAGGCCGTTGGATGACTCGACGCCCTGGACCAGGTCCAACATGCCGAGCTCGCCGATCCCGCCGCGGGACTGGTGCAGCAGGGAGCCATCCATCACGATCCCGGCGCCCAGGCGCTCCCCGGAGAGGATCACGGCGAAGGAGTCCTCCGCGGCACCGGATGCCAGGTCCAACTCCGCGAGCGCGGCGAGATTGGCGTCGTTGTCCACCGCGCAGTCCCAGCCGTGCTCGGCTCCCAGGGTGATCAGCTCGGGGTTCATCAGGCTCCAGAACTCGTTGAGTCCCTTGGGGGAGTGTCCCGAACAGTCCACCGGCGCCGGCACCGCGATGACCAGGCATGCGACATCGGCGTGCGTGAGCCCGGCCTGCGCCAGGGCGGCGTCGATCGTGTCCAGGATCGTGCGCCGTCGTTCGGGGGCCGGCTGCAGCGGGGCATCGGATCCCTGCGGATTCGAGGGCCGGGTGGCGCAGCCGATCTCGACGCCGCGCAGATTCGCCACGGCCGCGGTGACCTGGTGCAGGCCGGCGTCCACACCGATCACGTGGCAGGCGTCCTCGCGGAAGGCATACCGCAGCGCGGGACGGCCCTTGGTGTATTGGCCGGCCTGCCGGGAGTTCTCCGAGACCTGCAGCCAGCCCTGTTCGGTGAGATCCCGGCACAGGGTCAGGATCGTGGCGCGGGTGAGTCCGGTGGCGTGCATCAGCTCCGTGGCGGTGCTGGGCTCGCGGCCCCACATGCAGTGCAGCACGCGCTGCGCGTTGAGCTGTCGGATCAGCTGGGAGGAGCCGGCCGGGCCAGGGGAAGGCGTCTGACTCATGGGTGGCCTGCTTCCGATCTGAGATGCCGCGAAGAAAATCTCCAGTCATTATTGCATTGCTTATATTAAGACTCTATATTTAATCCGGACATGAAGTTTTAGTGTTCCAGCTCACAGAAGGGGGATCCGGTGAGCCACGTTGCACCCACACCCTCGCGGCGGGCCTTCCTCGGCGGCCTGGCCGGGGTGGCTCTCGCCGCTGGACTCAGCGGCTGCGCCACCGGCCGCGGCGCCCAAGAGGTCTCGTTCCATCAGTCGAAGCCTGAAGCGATCCCGTATTTCGGAGGTCTGGTGCAGGACTTCAACCAGCAGGCCTCGGGCGTGCGGGCGGTCCATGACACCTCGTCAGGGCTTTCTGCGGGGTTCGCCCGCGGCAACCCGCCAGACCTGGGCTGTCTGAACTACAACTACGAGATCGTCCGCTTCCAGGAACAAGGCGCCTTCTCCGACCTTGCTGATCTCGCCGGAGAGGCTCGGATCGCTCCGAGCATCCAGGACCTGATCGATCAGTACCCGACCTATCCCGGGCGCACCAGCGTGATCCCGTACTCGATGATGGCCGCTGCGGTGCTCTACAACGAAGAGATCTTCGCCGAGCACGACCTGCAGGTCCCCACCACCTATTCGGAGTTCCTCGAGGTCTGCGGCGCCCTCGAGGAGGCCGGGGTGACCCCGGTCTACTCCACCTACGCCGACCCCTGGACCGTGGCGCAGGGCCTGGTCGACTACAGCGTGGGAGGCAGGCTCGACGTCGCCGAGTTCTTCGAGCAGCTGCGCGCCCAGGGTCCCGACGCCGGCCCCGAAGCGCCGGTCTCGTTCTCCCGCACCCTGCGCGAGCCTCTGGAGAAGATGCTCGAGATCGCGGCGTTCTCCCAAGCCGGGGCCGCGAGCCGAGGCTACGGAGACGGCAACGTCGCCTTCGCCCGCGGCGAGGCCGCGATGTACCTCCAAGGCCCCTGGGCGCTGGGCGAGATCGCCACGATCAACCCCGATGCGCAGATCGGGATCTTCCCGCTGCCGATGACCGAGGACCCCGAGGACCTGAAGGTCCGGGTCAACCTCGACCTCGCCCTCTGGGTGCCCGAGGCCTCCAACGCCCAGGAACCTGCGCGGGAGCTGCTGCGCTACCTGATCACCCCCGAGATCGCCGACGCATATAACCAGGACAACCTCGCCTTCGGGGTCCGCGAGGATGCCCCCGCGGTGCAGGATGCCCGGCTGCAGGACCTGCAGGGCTTCGTGGACCGCGCCGCCTTCTACCAGGGAGTGTCCCAGGCCATCCCGCGCACCATCCCGTTCGAGAACTACGCCCAGGGAATAGTCACCGGTCAGAGTCTGGAAGCAACGCTGCGGACTCTTGACGAGGACTGGGCCCGACTGGCTCGACGCTCAGAGACCGAGGCCTGACATGACCACTGCCACCACCTCACCGCGGACCGCCGACGCCCCCACCGGGGTCAGCCCCAGGTCCCGACCCGCCCCTCGACGTCGGCCCCGCGCGGATCGCGTCTACCTCTGGTTCCTGCTGCCCACCCTGGTGCTGTTCACGCTGAGCATCACCATGCCGGCCGTGATGGGAATCTTCTACAGCTTCACCGACTCGGTGGGCTTCGGGGAGTTCAACTTCGTCGGACTCAACAACTACCTGGTGATGTTCAGCGACCCGGCGATCCTGTCCTCCTATGGGTTCACCATCGGAGTGGCGCTGTGCACGGTGATACTGGTCAACGTGGTCGCCCTGACCCTGGCCATCGGGCTCACCTCGAAGATCCGGGCGAAGACCGCGCTGCGCACGATCTTCGTGATGCCGATGGTGGTCTCCGGGATCATCATCGCCTTCGTCTTCCAGTTCATCTTCGCCAACACCGTCCCCGCCGCCGCCCAGGCGCTGCAGCTCGGGGTGCTGGAGGAGTCGATCCTCGCGGACCCGGACCTGGCCTGGATCTCAATCGTGCTGGTGACCGCCTGGCAGGCGGTCCCGCAGGCGATGCTGATCTACATCGCCGGGCTCATGACCGTGCCGCGGGATGTCTACGAGGCCTCCGCCATCGACGGGGCCTCCGCATGGAAGCAGCTGCGCAGCATCACCCTGCCGCTGATCTCCGGATTCGTGCTGATCAACGTGATCATCGGGTTCAAAGACTTCCTGGGCACCTACGAGATCATCGTGGGCCTGACCGACGGCGGCCCGGGCACCTCCACCCGCTCGGTGGCGATGACGATCTTCTCCGGCTTCGACAACGGCGACTACGCCTACCAGATGGCGAACTCCACGATCTTCTTCCTGATCACGCTGACCATCGCACTCATCCAGCTGCGCCTGACCCGAGGAAACGCGAGAATCTGATGACCCTGCCCACCACCACCATTCCCGGCGGCGCCGCCAGCACCACCCCGCGCCGCTCCTCGGAGGACTCTCGGCGCGCCGCGCTGCCGACCTCGCGACGCTCCGACCGGCACCGCTGGGGCACCACGGTGCTGCTGATGCTCGGTGCGCTCACCGTCATCCTGCCCTTCTACGTCACCATCTCGATGGCGTTCAAGACCGGGGAGCAGGCCGTGGAAGGCGAGGCCTTCGCGCTGCCGGCCCCGTTCAGCGTGGAGGGCTTCTCCACCGCCTGGGCGCTGACCGACTTCCCCCGCGCCTTCACGATCTCGATCCTGATCACCCTGGCCACGGTGATCGGCACGATCCTGCTCAGCGCGATGGCCTCCTATGCGATCTCCCGGAACTGGGAGAAGAAGGCCTACCGCTGGGCGTTCTACTACCTGCTCGCGGCGATGTTCCTTCCCTTCCCGGTGCTCGCGCTCAGCCAGGTCAAGCTCACCGGCATGGTGGAGCTGGCGAACCCGCTGGGAGTGGCGCTGCTGCACATCATGTTCCAGATCTCGTTCAGCACGCTGCTCTTCACCGCGTTCCTGCGCTCGCTGCCTGCGGAGCTGGAGGAGTCCGCTCGGATGGACGGCGCCTCCACCGCAGGGGCCTTCTGGCGGATCGTGTTCCCGCTGATGGCCCCGATGAGCGCCACGGTCGGGATCTTCGCGTTCCTGAAATCCTGGAACGACTTCATGATGCCCTCACTGATCATCGCGGACCCCACGCTGCAGACGCTGCCGGTGATCCAGGAGATCTTCCAGACCCAGTTCAGCAACAACTACCACGTCTCCTTCGCCTCCTACCTGATGGCGATGGCACCGGCGATCATCGCCTATGTGATCTCTCAGCGCTGGGTGCTCTCCGGACTCACCCAGGGCGCCGTCAAATGACCTGCTCGGGCCTGGAAGCAGGCTCCGAGAAGCACGACCCCACGACCCACCCGCAACAGCGAAAGGACGAGAATCCCTTGTCATTCACCTCCACCGCAGCAGCCCCGACCACGGCCTCTGGGCTCGGCACCGACCCCCACTGGTGGCGCCAGGCCGCGGTCTACCAGATCTACCCGCGCTCCTTCGCCGACGCCGATGGCAACGGCATCGGTGATCTGCGCGGCATCACCGAGCGGGTGGGCTACCTCCAGGACCTCGGGGTCGACGCCGTCTGGCTCAGCCCCTTCTACCCCTCGGCGCTGGCCGACGGCGGCTACGACGTGGACGACTACCGCGACGTGGACCCCAAGATCGGCACGCTTGAAGACTTCGACGCCATGATCGCCGCGCTGCACGGCGCTGGGATCCGGCTGATCGTGGACATCGTGCCCAACCACACCTCGGACCGCCACGAATGGTTCCTCGAGGCGCTGCGCTCACCCAAGGGCTCCGCTGCCCGGGATCGCTACATCTTCCGCGACGGCGC
Organism: Nesterenkonia sp. E16_10; assembly: GCF_017347085.1. Taxonomy (GTDB): domain Bacteria; phylum Actinomycetota; class Actinomycetes; order Actinomycetales; family Micrococcaceae; genus Nesterenkonia. The sequence goes on along the minus strand of NZ_JADPSA010000013.1, from coordinate 24,747 downwards.
CGGTGAGGCGGGCGAGCTGCCGCCCTCGGACTGGACCTCGATCTTCGGCGGGCCCGCCTGGACCCGGATCACCGAGCCCGATGGGACACCGGGCCAATGGTTCCTGCACAGCTTCGCCAAGGAGCAGCCCGACCTGAACTGGCACAACCGCGAGGTCCACGAGGACTTCCTGCAGACCCTGCGGTTCTGGTCCGACCGGGGCGTGGACGGGTTCCGGGTCGACGTCGCCCATGGCCTCTCCAAGGACCTGCCGGCGAACCTGCCGAGCCAGGCCGAGCTGGACGCGACGCCGAAGGACGGGGCCCACCCCATCTGGGACCGCGACGAGGTCCATGAGATCTACCGCGAATGGCGCGGGGTCTTCAACGAATACGACCCGCCGAGGATCGGCGTGGCCGAGGCCTGGGTGGATTCCGCCCGGCGGCCGAAGTACGCCTCCGCCGAGGGCCTGGGCCAGGCGTTCAACTTCGACCTGCTCGAAGCCGGCTTCGACGCCGCCGCGTTCCGCGAGACGGTGACCTTCAACCTGGAGCTGGCCGCGAAGTCCGGGTCCTCCAGCACCTGGGTGCTCTCGAACCACGACGTGGTCCGCCATGCCACCCGCTACGGGCTTCCGGACAAGGCCCCGGGGGAGGAGAAGGCCGGGACCAACTGGCTGCTCACCGCCGGCGCCACCCCGGAGCTGCAGGCCGAGGCCGGGCTGCGCAAGGCCCGAGCCGCCTCGCTCTTTGAGCTCGCCCTGCCCGGCAGCGCCTACCTCTACCAGGGGGAGGAGCTGGGCCTGCACGAGGTCGCCGAGATCCCCGACGCCGACCGGCAGGACCCGACGTTCTTCCGCAGCCCCGGGCTCAGCGTCGGCCGTGACGGCTGCCGGGTCCCGCTTCCCTGGTCCAGCGCCGGGGAGAGCTTCGGGTTCGGCGAGGCCGAGGCCCACCTGCCCCAGCCCGAGTGGTTCTCGCGCTACAGCGTGGACGCCCAGGAGGCGGCACCGGACTCGACGCTGAACCTCTACCGGCGTGCGCTGCAGCTGCGTCGTGAGCTCCAGGGCGAGGACACCCTGGAGTGGATCGAGCTGCCCGGTGCAGAAGACTCCACCGCCGAGGTGCTGGCCTTCCGCCGTCCCGGGGGATGGATCTGCGTGACCAACTTCGGCGAACAGGCTGTCCCGCTGCCCGCCGGAGAGGTGCTGGTCAGCTCGCAGCCGCTGAACGCGGAGGTGCTGCCGGGGGAGACCACGGTCTGGCTGCGCGAGCACTGATTCGTCCCGGAGGGCCGCGGCTGACTCGCCCCGGCCCTCCGGACGCTCCGTCCCTGCCCTGGCTGGATTGCCGGGGACGAACGCGCCGGGCCCGGACAGTCCCGACCGCAGCCCGATTCCAGGGTCGCTGTGGTTCACCGGTAGCGTGAAAGCCATGGACAGCACCGCCCCGACCGCCCAGACCCTGCGCCCGGGACTCCTGCTCAGCGCCATGTTCCTCGCCGTGACCCTCTCGGCCTGCGGCACAAGCGCGGAGGCTCCGGAGGACGCCGGCGCGGAGCAGCCCGGCGCGGCCCCGGAAGGCGATGGCGACGCCGAAGGCTCAGGCGACGCCGAAGACTCAGCTTCCGGGGAGGACTCGGCCGAGGCCGAAGACTCAGCTGACGCCGAAGGCTCAGTCGACGAAGAGGGCTCACCTGACGGGCAAGACTCAGCCGACGGGGAGGAACCCGAGGCCGCGCCTGCCGAGCTCCCGGGCGGTGGCGACACGCTCTTCCCCGACCGGCGCTTCCTGGCCGCCTACGGCGCCCCCGGCATCCCCGCCCTCGGAGTCCTCGGCGAGGGCACACCCCAGGACGCCGCCGAGCGGGTGAAGTTCTACGCCGAGCAGTACCAGGAGCACTCGGAGGAGCCGGTCCAGCCGGCCTTCGAGATCATCACCTCGATTGCGATCACCGAGCCCGGTGTGGGCGGGAACTATTCCAATGCCCTGGACCCGGAGGTCATCGAGCCCTGGGTGGACCTGGCCGCGGAGGAGGGCATCTACGTGGTGCTCGACCTGCAGCCGGGCCACGCCAGCTTCCTGGACCAGGCCCAGCAATACGAGGAGTTCCTGGCCCAGCCCCACGTCGGTCTGGCGCTGGACCCGGAGTGGCGGCTCAGCGAGGGGCAGAGACACATGGAACAGATCGGTTCGGTCAGCGCCGAGGAGATCAACCAGGTCTCCGACTGGCTGGCGGACCTCACCCAAGAGCACGAGCTTCCGCAGAAGATGCTGGTGCTGCACCAGTTCAAACACTCCATGATCTCGGACCGTGAGGACATCGACACCTCCCATGAGGAGCTGGCCATCCTGCTGCATGCCGACGGCCACGGAACACCGGCGATGAAGACCGAGACCTACGAGACCCTGCAGCAGGACCTCAGCGAGGACATCTGGCTCGGCTGGAAGAACTTCTACGACGAGGACTCGCCGACCTTCACCTCGGAGCAGACCTTCCAGGTCGAGCCCACACCGTGGTTCGTGTCCTACCAGTGACCCGCATAAACTGACCGGGATTGTTTCCACCCACCTGACCCGGGAGCAGAATGTCCACGCCCGAAACACCGCATCCGCTGGATGAAACCGCGATCGACCATGCCGTGCAGCAGGCCGTTGACGCCTTCGCCGCAGCCGGCGACCTCGAGCAGCTCAAGGCCGCACGGCTCGCGCACACCGGAGACAAGGCGCCGCTGGTGCTGGCCAACCGTGCGATCGGGTCGTTGGACAAGACCGAGAAGGCCGCCGCGGGCAAGCTGCTCGGCGGCGCTCGCGGAAAGATGCAGAAGGCCCTGGCCGCGCGCACCGCGGTGCTCGAGGTCGAACACGCGGAGCGGATCTTGGTGGAGGAGACCGTCGACGTGACCGCAGCCCAGCGTCGTCGTCCGCTCGGTGCCCGGCACCCACTCTCGGTGCTGCAGGAACGGGTCTCCGACGTCTTCATCGCCATGGGCTGGGAGATCGCCGAAGGCCCCGAGGTGGAGTCCGAGTGGTTCAACTTCGATGCATTGAACATCGCGCCGGACCATCCCTCCCGGGAGATGCAGGACACCTTCTTCGTGGAGCCCCCGGAGGCGCACCTGGTGCTGCGCACCCACACCTCCCCGGTGCAGATCCGCTCGCTGCTCACCCGCGAGCTGCCGGTCTACGTGCTCTGCCCCGGAAAGACCTTCCGCACCGATGAGCTCGACGCCACCCACACCCCGGTGTTCCACCAGTTCGAGGGCCTCGCCGTGGACAAGGGCCTCACCATGGCCGATCTGAAGGGCACCCTGGAGCACTTCGCCCGGCAGATGTTCGGCCCCGACGCCGCCATCCGGCTGCGCCCGAGCTACTTCCCCTTCACCGAGCCCTCCGCGGAGCTCGACGTCTGGCACGCACAGGCCAAGGGCGGCCCGCGCTGGGTGGAATGGGGCGGCTGCGGCATGATGAACCCCGCCGTGCTGCGCGCCGCCGGGGTGGACCCGGAGGAGTACACCGGCTTCGCCTTCGGGATGGGCATCGAGCGCACCCTGATGTTCCGCAACGGGGTCCCCGATATGCGCGACATGATCGAAGGCGACATCCGCTTCAGCCAGCACTTCGGAATGGAGGTCTGAGACATGCGCATTCCGCTTTCTTGGATACGTGAATACACCCAGTTCCCCGAGTCAGGCACCGCGGAGGACCTGATGGCCGAGCTGGTGAAGGTCGGCCTCGAAGAGGAGGACGTGCACCGTCCCACCGATGAGCTCAGCGGCCCGATCGTCGTCGGCGAGGTGCTGGAGAAGATCCCCGAACCCCAGTCCAACGGCAAGACCATCAACTGGTGCCAGGTCCGCGTGGTGCCCGAGGGCGCCGCCCAGACCCTGACCCACGAGGGGATCGACCCCTCGGGCATCCAGGGCGTGGTCTGCGGCGCGCACAACTTCGAGGTCGGTGACAAGGTCGTGGTCACGCTTCCCGGGGCGGTGCTGCCCGGGGACTTCCGGATCGCCGCGCGCAAGACCTACGGCCATGTCTCCGCCGGCATGATCGCCTCGGTGCGCGAGCTCGGCATCGGCGAGGACCATGACGGCATCCTGGTGCTCTCACGGCTGGGACTCGACCCCGAGCCGGGCACCGACGCCATGGAGCTGCTGGGCCTCTACGACTCCGCCGCGGAGATCAACGTGACCCCAGACCGGGGCTACGCCTTCTCGCTGCGCGGGATCGCCCGGGAGTACTCCCACGCCACCGGGACCCCGTTCATTGACCCTGCGGCCCAGATCAGCACCGCGCCGACGGCGACGGCGCAGGGCCGGCACGACGACGCGCGGCCCGGTCACGAGGTCACGCTCACCGATCACACCCCCATCTACGGAGTGCAGGGCTGCAGCCGGTTCGTCACGCACAAGGTCACCGGCATCGACCCGACGGCGCCCACCCCGCCGTGGATGGCCGCCCGGCTGCGCCTGGCGGGGATGCGCTCGATCAGCATCGCCGTGGACGTCTCGAACTACGTGATGCTCGAACTGGGACAGCCCAACCACTGCTACGACGACGCCAAGCTCGACGGCGGCATCGAGGTCCGTCGCGCCGCGGCCGGCGAGCAGCTCACCACGCTGGACGAGAAGGTCCGCACGCTGAACCTCGAGGACCTGGTGATCGCAGATCAGTCCGGGCCCATCGGGATCGCCGGGGTGATGGGCGGGGCGCGCACCGAGGTGGACGCCACCACCTCCACCGTCATCGTGGAGGCGGCGCACTTCGACCCGATCAGCGTCAGCCGCAGCAAGCGCCGGCACAAGCTGCCCTCCGAGGCGTCCAAGCGCTTCGAACGCGGCGTGGACCCGCTGCTGCCCCCGCTCGCCGCGCAGCGGGTGGTGGACCTGCTGGTCCAGCTCGCCGGAGGCACGGATTCGCGCGAGGTCACCGACGCCGGGGCCCCGGTGCTGCCCGAGCCGATCCTGCTGGAGCCCACGCTGCCGGAGAAGCTCACCGGAGTGGCCTACACGCAGGAGCAGATCAGCTCCACGCTTGAGGCCATCGGTGCCGAGCTGCGCCAGGAGGGGGAGCACCTGCTGGTGACCCCGCCGAGCTGGCGCCCGGACCTCACCATCCCCGCCGCCCTGGTGGAGGAGATCGCCCGGCTCGTCGGCTACGACCAGATCCCCTCCCGGCTCCCGGTGCCACCGGCCGGCCGCGGACTCACCACCGCCCAGCAGCGCCGACGCGGCGTCTACGCCGGGATGGCCGCCGCAGGGTTCACCGAGGTGCTCAGCTACCCGTTCTACTCCGAGGTCGCCAACACCCGCTTCGGGCAGGCCGAGGACACCGGGAAACCGATGCCGATGCTGCGGCTGGCCAACCCGATCGCCAACCAGCACCCGGCGCTGCGCACCACCGTGGTGCCCGGTCTGCTCGAGGCGCTGCGCCGCAATGTCTCGCGTGGATTCACCGACGTCGCGCTCTTCGAAGCCGGCTCGGTCTTCCACCCGAAGGCCCAGCTCGGCTCACCGAGCATCCCAGACCTGGGGGCCTACCCCGGGGAAGAGGTGCTGGCCGGGCTCGACGCCGGCATCCCGGATCAGCCGTTGCACATCGCGGCCGCACTCAGCGGTGCCGAGACGGCCGAGCTGCCCGGTGTGCCCGGGCGCCGTCGGGACTGGGCCGACGCGGTGGACGCCGCGCAGAAGGTCGCCGACCTGCTGCGCGTGCGCCTCGAGGTGGTCCAGGGCCGGCACCAGGCCTTCCACCCCGGACGCACCGCCGAGCTGCGGTTCAAAGGAGCACGGATCGGTCACGCCGGTGAGCTGCACCCGAAGATCCTCGAGGAGCTTGACCTGCCCGCCCGCACCTCGGTGATGGAGCTGGATCTCTCCGTGCTCATCGAGGGGTCCCCCGAGCAGATCATCGCCGAGCCGATCTCGACCTTCCCGCCGACCACCCAGGACGTCTCGCTGATCGTGGCCCAGGAGCTGCCGGCCGCGGAGCTTCAGGCCGCCCTGGTCGAAGGAGCGGGGGAGCTGCTGGAGAGCATCGAGCTCTTCGACGTGTACGCCGGTGAGCACATCGAGGCCGGACACAAGTCCCTGGCCTTCGCCCTGCGCTTCCGCGCCGAGGACCGCACGCTCACCGCCGAGGAGGCCTCTTCGGCCCGAGCCGGCGCCGTCGCCCTGGCACAGCAGCGCCACGGGGCCGTGCAGCGCTAGTCCGCCGAAGGTTCACTCGCGACGTGGCCGATGGTCCGGCAGACGCTCAGTCTGCCGGGCCATCGGTCTTTGCATCACCTGGGTGCTGTTCATCCAGCCAGCGACCGCGGTGCATGACGCTGCCGACGTTCCACTGCGGGTCCAGCAGCACCAGATCCGCGCGCCTACCGGGAAGCAGACTGCCGACGTCGTCGAGCCCGATCATCGCCGCAGGATTGGCGGTGGCCGCCATCAGTGCCTCGCCCGGGGCGATGCCCGCGTCGAGGATGCTCCGGCGCACCGCTTCGGCCAGGGTCACCGCCGAGCCCGCGATCGCGCCGCGCGTCCCGTCGGGCTCGACGAGCCGAGCGACGCCGTCTGCGACGTCCACCTCCAGAGCGCCCAGGGTGTATCGCCCCTGCGATGCGGCGGCGCCGGCCATCGCATCGGAGACCAGCACCAGCCGCCGCGCACCGCCGTGGCGCGTGGCGGTATGCCAGATGTAGCGGATCATCTCCGGGTGCAGGTGCACCCCGTCATGGATCAGCTCGAGGAAGGCGGCGGGGTCCTCCAGCAGCGCGAGCGCAGGCCCTGGTTCGCGGTGGTGCAGCCCCTTCATCGCATTGAACAGGTGGGTGGCCGCGCTGGCCCCGGCGCCTAGAGCAGCCCGGGTCTGGGCACTATCGGCACCGGTGTGCCCGACTCCCAGGACCAGTCCCGCGGCGCGCAGCCGAGCAACGGCCTCGAGAGCGCCGGGCAGCTCCGGGGCGAGGGTGACATAGCGCAGCAGCTCCGCCGCCGGGTGTTCGAGCACCGCAGAGACGGCCTCCGGTGTGGGGTCGCTGAGCAGCGAGGCCTGATGCGCACCGCGATGGGCGCAGCTCAGCCATGGCCCCTCGAGGTGGATCCCGGCGAGCTCGCCGGTCTCCACCAGGGGACGAAGCTGCTGCGTCTGCTCCAGCAGCACCGGGATCGGCGCGCTGACCAGCGACGCGAGCATGCTCGTGGTGCCGCGACCACGGTGGGCCGCCAGCACGGTCTGGGCAGCCTCAGCACCCTCGGTGAAGGCCGCGCCGCCGCCGCCATGGGCGTGGACGTCGACGAACCCAGGTGCCAGCACCCCCTCGGTGAGGTGCAGATCCGGTGGCTCCGGCGGGTGACCGTGCCCGGCGTCGAGGATGCGTCCCTGCGCCAGGCGCAGCCAATACCGCCCCAGGCCCCCCTCCGGGGTCAGTGCCGCCTCGGCGAGGATCAGCTGGGTCACAGGGGACGGACCGGACTCGCCATGGGGTGTGCTTCTCAGGGTGCCAGCAGCAGCTTGCCGGTGGTCCGGCGGTTCTCCAGATCGTCGTGGGCCCGGCCCGCCTCGGCCAGCGGGTAGCTGGCGCCGATGCTCAGCTTCAGATCCCCGCCGGTCAGCGCGCGGAAGAGCTCGGCGTAGCGCCAGGATCGCTCCTCGGCGTTGCGCAGATACCAGTGCGTGGCCGGGCGGGTCACGTAGAGGCCGCCGCGGCGGTTGAGCTCCTGCGGATCCAGCGGGGGCACCTGGCCCGAGGCGCCGCCGTAGAGCACGAACATCCCGCGGATCGCCAGGGACTCCAGGGACCCGGCATAGGTGTCCTTCCCGACGCCGTCGAAGACCGCGGCGACACCCTCGCCCTTGGTGATCTCCAGGACCCGCTCGGCGAAGTTCTCATAGCCCAGCACGTAGTCCGCGCCGGCGGCCTGCGCGATCTGGGCCTTCTCCTCGGTGGAGCAGGTGGTGATCACGCGTGCGCCCTTGGCCTTGAGCAGCTGGGTCAGGATCTGGCCCACCCCTCCTGCACCGGCATGGGTCAGCACGGTCTCGCCGGGGGAGACCCGGTAGGTGGAGTTGACCAGGTAGTGCGCGGTGATGCCCTGCAGCGGAAGCGCCGCGGCCTGCTCATCGGTGACCTCGTCCGGCACGCGCACGGCCTTGCTGGCGTCGACCAGGAAGTGCGAGGCGTAGGTGCCGGTGGAGGCCTCCAGGGTGGTGACCCGCTGGCCGAGGGAGAGCGACTCCACGCCTTCGCCGGCGGCAAGGACGCGTCCGGCGCCCTCGGTGCCCGGGGTGAAGGGATACTGCACCGGGTACACGCCGCTGCGCTGGTAGGTCTCGATGAAGTTGACCCCGGTGGCGGCAGTCTCCACCAGCACCTGGTTCGGTCCAGGCTCGGGCAGCGGCACCTGAGCCTCGACGAGCACCTCGGCGCCCCCTGCCTGCTCGGCATGCACCACTCGTGCTCTGTCGGGCAGATCCTCTGGGAAAACTGTCTGTTCATTCATGGCGGCAAGCGTACCCAACGCAGGCCCGGAGCGGCGAAGTCTGCGGCCCCGCAGTATGCATAAATATTGGAGATAGCGCATATATCTGCCTAGACTGCTGGGATGACCTATTCGATCGCTGTCTCCGGAGCCTCAGGCTATGCCGGAGGAGAAGTCCTTCGCCTGCTCGCTGGCCACCCCGAGGTCGAGATCGGCGCCGTCACCGCGCACTCGAGCGCGGGGGAGCGGCTGGGAAGCGTGCAGCCGCACCTGCTCTCCCTGGCGGACCGGGTGCTTCTCGACACCACCGCGGAGAACCTCGCCGGACACGACGTCGTCTTCCTGGCCCTGCCCCACGGGTCCTCGGCGGAGATCGCCGCCCAGCTCGGCGAGGACACCATCGTGATCGACGCCGCCGCGGATCATCGGCTGGAATCCGCCGCGGACTGGGAGAAGTTCTACGGTTCCGCCCATCAGGGCACCTGGCCTTATGGGCTGCCCGAGCTGCCCGGGGCGCGGGCGAAGCTCACCGGTGCCCGGCGCATCGCGGTGCCCGGCTGCTATCCCACCACCATCATGCTCGGCCTGGCCCCGGCGCTGGCCGCAGGGCTCGTCCAGCCCGATGACATCGTCATCGTCGCGGCCACCGGCACCTCCGGGGCGGGCAAGGCGCTGAAGCCCCACCTGCTCAGCGCCGAGGTCATCGGCGGCATGAGCCCCTATGGAGTCGGCGGGGTGCACCGGCACACCCCGGAGATCGAACAGGGCCTCGGACACGCCGCCGGAGTTCCGGTCCAGGTCTCCTTCACCCCCACGCTGGCTCCGATGCCGCGCGGCATCCTGGCCACCTCCACCGCGAAGCTCGCGCCCGGCACCACCGAGGCGGCGCTGCGCGCGGCCTACCGCGAGCACTACGACGGCGAGGCCTTCGTCCACCTACTTCCGGAGGGCCAGTGGCCCGCCACCAAGCAGGTCGTGGGTTCCAACCACGTCACCATTCAGCTCGCGGTCGATGAGCACGCCGGGCGCGCCGTCGTCGTCTCGGCCGCAGACAATCTGACCAAGGGCACCGCCGGCGGAGCCGTGCAGTCCATGAACATCGCCCTGGGTGTCGAAGAGACCACCGGGCTCAATCTGCTGGGAGTCTCCCCATGAGCGTCACCGCCGCGACCGGATTCAGCGCCGCAGGCGTCGCCGCCGGACTGAAATCCCCCGATGCGCAGGGCAACGCGCCGCGCGACGTCGCGCTGGTGCTCAACCACGGACCGGACAAGCACGCCGCCGCGGTCTTCACCACCAACCGGGTCGCCGCGGCACCGGTGCTCTGGTCCCAGCAGGTGATCGCCGACGGGCGCGCCGATGCCGTGGTGCTGAACTCCGGCGGGGCCAACGCCTGCACCGGGCCCCAGGGCTTCGCCGACACCCACCAGAGCGCCGAGGTCGTCGCCGAGAAGCTCCAGGCCACCGGCGCGGACATCTCCGCCGGGGACGTGCTGGTCTGCTCCACCGGACTCATCGGGGTGCGCCTGGACATGCCCGCACTGCTGGAGGGGATCAGCGCCGCCGCGGCGCAGCTGGAACCCGCCGAGGCCGCCGGGCAGCGGGCGGCGCAGGCGATCATGACCACCGACTCGGTCATGAAGGTCTCCACCGCGACCGGTGCGGAGTTCACCATCGGCGGGATGGCCAAGGGCGCCGGCATGCTCGCCCCCGGGATGGCCACGATGCTCTCCGTGGTCACCACCGACGCCGTCATCTCCCAGCCCGACCTCGATGCCGCGCTGCGCGAGGCGGTCCGGCTCAGCTTCAACCGCGCCGACTCCGATGGCTGCATGTCCACCAACGACACCGTGATCGCCATGGCCTCCGGGGCGCACCCGCAGGCCGACCCCTCCGGAGTAGACCTCGCGGAGTTCCAAGCGGCGCTGAACCAGGTGTGCCAGGACCTCGCGACCCAGCTCATCGCCGACGCCGAGGGCGCCCACCACGAGATCGCGATCTCCACGATCAACGCCGCCACCCAGGAGGAGGCCGAGACCGCAGGCCGCTCCGTGGCCCGCTCCAACCTGTTCAAGACCGCGATCTTCGGCCAGGACCCCAACTGGGGCCGGATCCTCTCCGCCGTCGGGACCACCGACGTGGACTTCGACCCCTCCACCATCGACGTCAGCGTCAACGGGGTGTGGATCTGCCGCGCCGGAGGCATCGGGGAGGACCGCGACCTGGTGGACCTGCGCGGGCGCCACGTAAAGGTGGTCATCGACCTGAAGGCCGGCGCCGCCGAGGCCACGATCCTCACCAATGACCTGACCCATGACTATGTGCATGAGAACTCTGCCTACTCCAGCTGAAGAAGGACCCCGATGACCTCGAGCATGAAACCCCGCGACGCCGGAAGCCTCGGCTCCGCCGGCGAGAAGGCCTCCGTCCTGGTCGAGGCGCTGCCCTGGATCCAGAAGTTCGCCGGAGAGACCATCGTGATCAAATACGGCGGCAACGCCATGATCAACGACGAGCTGCGCCGCGCCTTCGCCGAGGACGTGGTCTTCCTGCGCCACGTCGGGGTCAACCCGGTGGTGGTCCACGGGGGAGGCCCGCAGATCAACGCGATGCTCCAGACCCTGGGCATCGAATCCGAGTTCCGCGCCGGGCAGCGGGTGACCACGCCCGAGGCCATGGATGTGGTCCGGATGGTGCTCACCGGCCAGGTCGGCCGCGAGCTGATCGGCCTGATCAACAGCCACGGCCCCTACGCGGTGGGCCTCTCCGGGGAAGACGCCGCCCTGCTGCGCGCCACCCGCACCACCGTGGAGATCGACGGCGACACCGTGGACCTCGGACTGGTCGGCGAGGTCAGCGGGGTCAACCCCGACGCGATCACCGACCTGCTCGCCGCCGGGCGGATCCCGGTGATCTCCACCATCGCTCCGGAGTTCGACTCCACCGCCGCCGACGCCACCCCCACCGGCGAGGTGCTCAACGTCAACGCCGATCTGGCCGCCGCCGCCGTCGCCTCGGCCCTGGGCGCGGCCAAACTGGTGATGCTCACCGATGTGGAGGGCCTCTACGCCAACTGGCCGGACAAGTCCTCGCTGATCTCCTCGCTGAGCGCCAGCGACCTACGGGCGATGCTGCCCAGCCTGGAATCCGGGATGATCCCGAAGATGACCGCGGCGCTGAAGGCCGTGGAGGCCGGTGTTCCGCGCGCCCACGTGGTCGACGGCCGGGCACCGCACTCGATGCTGTTGGAGATCGTCACCACCGAGGGCGTCGGCACCCAGATCGTTCCCGATGGGGAGGCCGCATGAGTGACCAGAACACCCCGGAGGCGCAGGCCCCGGAGCTCAACAACGCTGATCTCACCAGCGCCGGGCTCAACAGCCCGGAGCTCACCAGCGCCGCGCTCACGAGTGCGGAGCTCACCGGTGCGACGCTCACGGCGGAACCCGGCGAGACGCTGCTGGCGCGCTACACCGAGTCCCTGCTCGGGGTCTTCGGCACCCCGCAGCGCGTCCTGGTCCGAGGCTCCGGCGCCACGGTATGGGACGCCGACGGCCGGGAGTACCTGGATCTGCTCGGCGGGATCGCGGTCAACGCGCTGGGCCACGCCCACCCGCTGATCACCAGCGTGGTCTCCTCCCAGCTGAGCACCCTGGGACACATCTCGAACTTCTTCACCAGTCCCACCCAGATCGCACTCGCCGAGAAGCTGCTGCACCTGGCCCAGGCCCCGGCCGGCTCCAAGGCGTTCTTCACCAACTCCGGCACCGAGGCCAATGAGGCCGCCTTCAAGCTGGCACGCCGCCACGGAGGCGAGGACCGGCCGCGGATCATCGCCCTGGAGCACGGATTCCACGGACGCACCATGGGCGCACTGGCGATGACGCATAAGCCCAGCTACCGGGAACCCTTCGAACCGCTGCCCGGCGGCGTGGAATGGGTGCCCGCCGGGGACGCCGAGGCGCTGCGTGCCGCGGTGGACGAGACCGTAGCCGCGGTGATCATCGAACCCGTCCAGGGCGAGGCCGGTGTCCACGGTCACCCGGCCGGGTACCTGAAGGCCGCCCGGGAGATCACCCGCGCCGCCGGGGCCCTGCTGATCTTCGATGAGGTCCAGACCGGCATCGGCCGCACCGGCTCCTGGTTCGCCTCTGCGCCGTCAGATTCAGACCCTGCAGACTCTGCGCCGTCAGATTCAGACCCGTCAGACTCCGGACCGGTGCTCCCGGACGCGATGACCCTGGCCAAGGGTCTCGGCGGTGGGTTCCCGATCGGGGCGATGCTGACCTTCGGGGAACATGCCAGCACGCTGTTGAACCCCGGCCAGCACGGCACCACCTTCGGCGGCAACCCCGCCGCCACCGCCGCCGCGCTGGCCACGCTGCACGTCATCGAATCCACCGACCTGCTGGATCAGGTCCGGGAGGTCAGCGCCTACGCGGCCGTCCGGCTCGCCGAACTCGACTTCGTCACCGAGGTTCGAGCCCACGGACTGCTGATCGGCTTCGACCTCGAAGCCGCCGAAGGGCAGGCGCTGGCACCTGCCATGGTCGCCGCGGCCCTGGAGGCGGGTTTCATCATCAACGCCACCGGCCCGGCCACGCTGCGACTGGCCCCGCCGCTGATCATCACCACGGAGCAGATCCAGCAGTTCATCGATGCCCTTCCCGAGATCCACCGCAGGAGCACCTCATGACCGTCCGCCACTTCCTCACCGACCTGGACCTCAGCCCTGCCGAGCTGGACCAGGTGCTGACCCTTGCGGCGCATATGAAGGCCCACCCATACGCGATCAAGGCCCTGGCCGGGCCCCAGACCGCCGCGGTGTTCTTCGACAAGACCTCCACCCGGACCCGGTTCTCCTTCGTGGCGGGGATCTCCGCGCTCGGCGGCACCCCGCTGGTGGTCAACCCCGGGGAGTCTCAGCTCGGACACAAGGAGACCATCGCCGACACCGCCCGAGTGCTCGACCGGATGGTCAGCCTGATCATCTGGCGCACCTACGCCCAGTCCGGGCTGGAGGAGATGGCGACGCACAGCGCGGTCCCGGTGATCAACGCACTCTCCGACGACTACCACCCCTGCCAGCTGCTCGCGGACCTGCTGACCCTGCGTGAGCATCTCGGCAGCACGCAGGGTCGCTCCCTGGCCTACCTGGGCGACGCGGCGAACAACATGGCCAACTCCTACCTGCTCGCCGGGGTCAACGCCGGCATGGATGTCCGCATCGCCGGCCCCGCCGGCTATCTGCCGGAGCAGCGCATCATCGACGCCGCCCAGGCCCGCGCCGAGCAGACCGGGGCCAAGGTGCTGATCACCACCGACCCGGTCCAGGCGCTGGCCGGCGCCGAGGCGGTGGCCACCGACACCTGGGTCTCGATGGGCCAGGAGGAGGAGAAGCAGCAGCGGCTCGAGCTCTTCGGGGACTACCGGGTCGACTCCGCCGCCATGGCCCACGCTGCCCCGGGCGCCGTCGTCCTGCACTGCCTTCCGGCCTACCGCGGGGTCGAGATCAGCGCCGAGGTCCTCGACGGGCCGCAGTCGGTGGTCTGGGACGAGGCGGAGAACCGGCTGCACGCACAGAAGGCACTGATGGCCTGGCTGCTGGTGCGCTCCGGGCTCGCCGACGCGGCGACCGCGGAACTGGTCCGGGCAGGGGAACGCTGATGATGGCACCGACCACCAAGACCGCGCGGCACGCGAAGATCCGTGAGCTGATCTCCCGCTCCCAGGTCCGGTCCCAGGCTGAGCTGGCCGAACGCCTCGGCGACGCCGGGGTCACGGTGACCCAGGGGACGCTCTCGCGGGACCTGGTGGAGATCGGCGCCGCCCGGGTGCGCGGCGCTGCGGGCGCGCTGATCTACGCGGTGCCCTCCGACGGGCATGACCGTGAGCTGCAGGCCGATCAGACCGACGCGACGACGACGGCGCGGCTGATCGCGCTGTGCAAGGACCTCTTGGTCTCTGCCGAGCCCAGCGCGAACCTGGTCATCCTGCGCACTCCGCCCGGAGCCGCCCAGTTCCTGGCCAGCGCGGTGGACCACGCCGGGATCCCGGAGATCCTGGGCTGCATCGCCGGAGACGACACGATCATGGTGGTCACCACCGAGCCCGACGGGGGAGCCGCGGTGGCGCGCCGCTTCACCGGATTCGCCGAGGGCCGCAGCTGAGCCGGCCCCGGAGGCTGGTTCAGCCCCGGAGGGCGGTTCAGCCCGAGTGGGCGTCGAGGATCGCGCGCATCGCGTCCAGCCCGAAGATCTCCGCCACGGCGTAGGCGCTCTGCCGGCCCAGGCGGGGATCGGCGCCGGCGGCGAGCAGCGCCTTCGTGGCCACCTCGTTCTGCCGGAACACCGCGCAGCCCAGCGCGGTCTGGCCCTGATCATTGATCCGGTCCACGTCGGCGCCGCGGGTCAGCAGCCCGTTGGCCTGCTCGGTGTGATCGTTGTAGACCGAGAGGATGAGCAGCGTGTCACCCTTCTCGTTGCTCAGGTTCACCGGCACGCCGCGGTCCACGAGGTCGAGCAGCTCCTCGGTCTTGCCCGCTCGGGCCAGGCCGAACATCGAGGCCAGGAACTCCATCTGTTCCTCGGTCAGCTCCGGCGCGCCGCCTGCGGGAGGCTGCTGGTTCTCTGAGTGATCGGCCGCGTGCTGGAAGTCCTGTGACATGGCCGCAAGTCTATCGGAGACCGGCCCGGGCACTGGGATCCCCAGGGACCGCGAAGGCGATAGCCTGACGGGGACCCCGAACCTCACCGACACTGTTTATGCAGACCTGCGAATAATTATGTAGTCTGTGTCCGAGCCAAAGTTCCGTTCCCCAAGGAGATTCGTTGTGACTGATCGTATTGTTCTCGCCTATTCCGGCGGCCTCGACACCTCGGTGGCCATCGGCTGGATCGCCGAAGCCACCGGCCAGGAGGTCGTCGCCGTCGCGGTCGACGTCGGACAGGGCGGTGAATCACTCGAGACGGTGCGCCAGCGCGCACTGGACTGCGGCGCCGTGGAGGCCTACGTGGCCGATGCTCGCGACGAGTTCGCCGATCAGTACTGCATGCCCACGCTGAAGGCCAACGGCCTCTACATGGACTCCTACCCGCTGGTCTCGGCGATCTCCCGCCCGGTGATCACCAAGCACCTGGTCGCCGCAGCCCAGCAGTTCGGCGCCACCACGGTGGCCCATGGCTGCACCGGCAAGGGCAACGATCAGGTCCGCTTCGAGGTCGGCATCCAGACCCTGGGCCCGGAGCTCAAGTGCATCGCCCCGGTCCGCGACCTCGCCCTGACCCGTGAGCTCGCCATCGAATACGCCGAGAAGCACAACCTGCCGATCGAGACCACCAAGAAGAACCCGTTCTCCATCGACCAGAACGTCTGGGGTCGCGCCGTGGAGACCGGCTTCCTGGAAGACATCTGGAACGGTCCCACCAAGGACGTCTACGAGTACACCGAGGACCCCTCGTTCCCGCCGGCAGCCGACGTCGTCACCATCACCTTCGACCAGGGCGTGCCGGTGGCCCTGGACGGGCAGACCGTGACCGCCCTGGAGGCCATCGAGCAGCTCAACCGCCGCGCCGGCGCCCAGGGCGTGGGCCGGATCGACATCGTCGAGGACCGCCTGGTGGGCATCAAGTCCCGCGAGATCTACGAGGCTCCCGGCGCCATGGCGCTGATCGCGGCGCACCGCGAGCTGGAGAACATCACCCTGGAGCGCGAGCAGGCCCGGTTCAAGAAGACCGTGGACCAGCGCTGGACCGAGCTGGTCTACGACGGCCAGTGGTTCTCCCCGCTCAAGCGCAACCTCGATGCCTTCATCGATGAGACCCAGAAGTACGTCTCCGGTGAGATCCGGCTCGAGCTGCATGGCGGCCGCGCCACCGTGCAGGGCCGCCGCTCCGAGACCAGCCTGTATGACTTCAACCTGGCCACCTACGACGCCGGCGACGCCTTCGATCAGTCCAGCGCCCGCGGATTCATCGACATCTTCGGCCTCTCCTCCAAGGTGGCCTCCCAGCGCGAGCAGCGCATCCACGGCAAGCCGGACTTCTCCGGCCTCGGCAGCCTGGACCGCTGAGCATGAACCCGGAGGGCACGAGCCCGGATCAGCAGGATTCGCAGAGCAGGCACGGCACCAACGAGGGCGCGCTCTGGGGCGGACGATTCGCCTCGGGGCCCGCCGATGCCTTGGCGGCGCTGAGCAAGTCCACGCACTTCGACTTCCGCCTGGCCCGCTACGACATCGCCGGATCCCGGGCGCACGCCCGGGTGCTGCACCGCACCGGGCTGCTCGATGAGTCTGAGCTGAGCGGGATGCTCGCTGCCCTGGACCGGCTCGAGGCCGATGTGCTCTCCGGGGACTTCACTCCGGCGGACAGCGACGAGGATGTGCATGGGGCGCTGGAGCGCGGCCTGCTGGCACGCGCCGGTGAGGACCTGGGCGGGAAGCTGCGCGCCGGCCGCTCCCGCAATGACCAGATCGCCACCATGGGACGGATGTTCCTGCGTGATCACGCCCGGGTCGTGGGTGCCGGGGTGCTGGGCGCCATCGAGGCGCTGATCCAGCAGGCCGAGGCGCACCCGAATGCGCCGATGCCGGGCCGGACGCATCTGCAGCACGCCCAGCCGGTGCTGCTGAGCCACCACCTGCTGGCCCATGCCTGGGCGCTGCTGCGCGATCTGCAGCGCCTCGTGGACTGGGACCGGCGCGCGGCCACCTCGCCCTACGGCTCCGGCGCCCTGGCTGGATCCTCGCTGGGCCTGGATCCGCAGCGCGTGGCCGAGGAGCTCGGCTTCAGCCAGGCGGCCTGGAACTCCATCGACGGCACCGCGGCACGCGACGTCTACGCGGAGTTCTCCTGGGTCAGCGCCATGATCGGCGTGGATCTGTCCCGGATCAGCGAGGAGATCATCTTCTGGGCCACCAAGGAGGCCGGCTTCGTCACCCTTGATGATGCCTTCTCCACCGGCAGCTCCATCATGCCGCAGAAGAAGAACCCCGATGTGGCCGAGCTCGCCCGCGGCAAGTCAGGCCGTCTGATCGGGGACCTGACCGGGCTCCTGGCCACGCTGAAGGGCCTTCCGCTGGCGTACAACCGGGATCTGCAGGAGGACAAGGAGCCGCTCTTCGACGCGGTGGACACCCTGGAGCTGCTGCTCCCGGCGGTCTCCGGGATGATCGCGACCCTGGTCTTCCACACCGAACGGATGGCCGAGCTGGCTCCGCGCGGCTTCGCGCTGGCCACCGACATCGCCGAATGGCTGGTCCGCCAAGGCGTGCCCTTCCGGGTGGCCCACGAGCTCTCCGGTGAGGCCGTCCGGGTGGCTGAAGCGCGCGACGTCGAACTCTGGGACCTCACCGATGCGGAGCTCAGCGGGATCTCTGCCCAGCTGACCCCCGCGGTGCGTGAGGTGCTGACCACCTTCGGCTCGCTGAACTCCCGGTCCTCCCGTGGCGGCACCGCGCCTTCGGCCGTGGCCGAGCAGCTCGAGGAGCTCAAGCTGCAGCTGAACCCGATCAAGGAGTTCATCGGCTCAGCGGGCAGCAATGTCGGTCCCGACGGTGTCAGCTGAGCTGAGCGCCGCACTGGCAGCTGAGCTGAAAAACTGACGATGGAGTGAGCACCGCATGACGCGAGGCCCTTCGAGGCGACGCAGGAGCGCCCCGGCCGTGCTGGCCGGGGCGCTCCTGCTTGCGCTCAGCGGATGCACCGAACCGCGGCAGGCACCGGCCCTGGACTACCCGAGCGCGCCGGATCAGCGACTTCCCGAGGCCGCCGCGCCCGCCGAGGACCCGGCGCCGGGTCAGCCCTGGGCACCGATCGCCGGGCTGGCCGACGAAGCGTGGCTCGAGGCGGTGGCCGAGCGCACCGGCATCCCGCAGCGCGCCCTGGCCGCCTACAGCGGGGCGGCCCTGCTGGTGGCGCAGACCCGGCCGGAATGCGGACTGGGCTGGAACACCCTGGCCGGCATCGGTCAGGTCGAGTCCCATCACGGCACCTACGCCGAGGCGCAGGTCGAGCCGGATGGACAGGTCGCCCCGGCGATCATCGGGATCCCGCTGGACGGGTCCCCGGGACTGGCGGAGATCCCCGACACCGACGGCGGCACCCTCGACGGGGATCCCGAATGGGACCGCGCGGTGGGACCGATGCAGTTCATCCCGGCCACCTGGGCGCTGTACGCCCAGGACGGCTCCCGCAGCGGCGACTCAGATCCGCACCACTTCGACGACGCCGCGCTGACCGCCGCGGTGTATCTGTGCGAGAGCGGGGAGGACCTGACCAGCGACGACGGCTGGGTGGACGCCGTCGTCGCATATAACCAGTCGGTGCGCTACGTCAACGACGTCGCCGCCCGGGCCCAGGAGTACGTCAGCCCTGACGCGCCTTCAGCCGCGGATTCTTCTTATTGATCACGTAGGTGCGCCCCCGGCGGCGCACCACCTGTGATCCCGGTTTGTTCTTCAATGCACGCAGTGAGTTGCGGACCTTCATTATGACCTCCTAGTGAGAATGAGTAGCATTAGCGTTAATACTACTCGAAGGGGGCGACGATGACGATGTCAGGTGAGGGATCCGCTGTCCGAGTGGTCGCGGTGATGGGGGCCTGCGGGCCGGAGCGCAAAGACTTCGCCGCGGCCCTGGCCCGGCAGCGCGGTTCGGTGCTGCTGCAGGCGGACCGCATCGCGTCAGAGGAGACGGCGCTGGAGTCAGCGCTGCGGCTGCTCCAGCTCGTGCCCAGCAGCACCGAGCTGGTCGTGGAGTACCCGCTGGCCAGCGCGATCACCGAGGTCATCGGCTCACTGACCGGCTCAGCTGGTGAACCTGAGCCGCAGGCCCGGCTGACCGAGGTGATCTGCGTGGTGGATGCCGCCCACCTGCTGGATGATCTCTTCCGCGATGACTACGTGGTGTTAGAGGCCGATCAGCGCTGGACGCACCCGGGGGAGCTGGCCTATGTCTGCCGCGCCGAGGTGATCGTCAAGCAGATCGAATACGCCTCGACGGTGATGATGATGAACTGGCAGCGGATCGACCCGGGGGAGCTGGCCATGCTGGCGGCGCTGGTGGCGCACCTGAGCCCGCTGGCCCAGGTGCGGTTCGACGGGGAGCCTGCGGCCCGGACTCGCCGCTCCACCGTGCCCGGCTACTCGGGGCAGGAGACTCGCGCCGGCTGGACCTGCCTCTTGAACAGGGACTTCCATCCGCGCCGCCGACACGATCGGGTCTCGGCCTTGCGCTACGAACAACATCGTCCCTTCCATCCCGGTCGGCTCAAGCAGCTCTTGGATCTGCGCGTCGAGACCGAGGAGTTCGGCCGGGTGATCCGCTCGGCAGGCTTCGCCCGCCTGGCCACCCGCCCGCACGTCACCGCACAGTGGGAACACATCGGGCAGATCATCTCGCTGGCTCCGCTGGCCTTTGATCACCAGATCGAGGACCCCGAGGAGATGCTGGCCTTCGGTCAGGACATCGCCTTCATCGGGATGGACCTCGAGGTGGCAGGACTCGCCGCAGCGCTGGACGAGGCCACGCTCACCGATGCCGAGCTCATGGCCGGACCAACGCTCTGGCGCACCTTCGCCGACCCCTTTCCGCTCTGGGCGTCGGTCA
This sequence comes from Nesterenkonia sp. E16_10, assembly GCF_017347085.1. Classification (GTDB taxonomy): domain Bacteria; phylum Actinomycetota; class Actinomycetes; order Actinomycetales; family Micrococcaceae; genus Nesterenkonia. Next base: position 4,683 of record NZ_JADPSA010000013.1, on the reverse strand, counting down.
CCGAGACCGAGGACTGACCGGTCGGCTGCTCGGGAAGGTCTCTGCGATCATGGGCAGATGGATTCCGCACGGCTGCATTCGCTCTTCGACGCCCATGCCACCGAGCTGGCCCCAGCGCTGCTGGGCTGCGAGCTCACCGTCGCGACCGCCGGCGGATCCGTGCGGGTCCGGCTGACCGAGGTCGAGGCCTACGGGGATCAGGGCGAGGACCCCGGGGCGCACAGCTTCAACGGCAGGACCGCCCGCAACGCGTCGCTGTTCGGGCCGCCCCGGCACACCTACGTCTACCTCAACTACGGGATCCACCGCTGCCTGAACTTCGCCTGCGCGTCCGAAGGAACCGCGGGAGGCGTGCTGCTGCGCGCCGCTGAGGTGCTCACCGGCCGGGACCTGGCGATCGAGCGCCGCGGCGGGCGTGACACCGGGGCGAAGCTGCTCTCGGGTCCCGGCCGGCTGGGCCAGGGTCTGGGCATCACGCTGCCGATGGACGCGCTGCCGGTGAACTTCGAGCAGTCGCCCGGCCAGGATGACCCCGCCCGGTTCACGCTGCGCCCGCCGGCGGATCCCGTGGGTGATGATCGGATCCGCCGCGGACCACGCGTCGGGGTCTCCGGGGCCGGGGGCAGCCGGGCCTATCCCTGGCGGTACTGGCTCGACGCCGATCCCACGGTCTCGGTCTATCGGGCCGGGCGCAATGTTCCGGCCGAGCTCAGCTCATGACCTGCACCGGATCTGGCCACATCAGGTTCACCTGAATAGAGGTATGATTGGTGGTCAGCAAATTCGCGACGGAGAGCTGCGCTGCTTGATGAGTGATTCACAGTCCTCGGCCACGGCCGAGATGATGCCCGAAGACCACGACGTTCCGGTGCCCGGCCTCGAGGCCGGCGTGGAGGAGGAGCGCGAGTACGTCGGGGTGCTCTACTCCCGGCTCGATGAGCTGCGGGCCGAGAAAGAGGTCCAGCTCGCGAAGGTCCGCCGGGTCGGGTCCCGCGGCACCATGCAGAACGCCTCCGAGCGCGACGCCTTTGCCGCGATGTATGAGGATCGTCTGGCGCAGCTCAACGCGGTCGACGATCGGCTGGTCTTCGGCCGCCTCGATCACGACTCCGGGGAGTGCCGCTATATCGGGCGGATCGGGCTGACCTCGGCGAGCCACCAGCGGCTGATGCTGGACTGGCGCGCTCCCGAAGCCGGGGTGTTCTACCAGGCGACGGCCTTCGAGCGCCAAGGCGTGCGCCGTCGTCGGCACCTGCTGCTCAAGCGCCGCGAGGTGCACGGGGTGGAGGACGACGTGCTCGACGCCAGCATGTTGGAGGAAGCCAGCCACAACCATGGCGACGGCGCCCTGCTCGCCGCGCTCACCGCGCGCCGCACCGGACAGATGGGCGACATCGTCGCGACCATCCAGTCCGAGCAGGACCGGATCATCCGCGCCGACCTGCCCGGAGTCATGGTGGTCCAGGGCGGACCCGGCACCGGCAAGACCGCGGTGGCGCTGCACCGTGCGGCCTACCTGCTCTACAGCCACCGGGACCGGCTGAAGTCCGCCGGCGTGCTGATCGTGGGCCCGAACTCCACCTTCATGTCCTATATCGACCGGGTGCTGCCCTCGCTGGGGGAGACCGGCGTGGTGCTGTCCTCGCTCTCGGAGCTGTTCCCGGGGGTCCATGGTGTTGAGGAGCAGGACCCACGGGTCGAAGAGATCAAGGGACGCCTGGACTGGGTGCAGATCATCGGCGACGCCGTCGCCCACCGGCAGCGCACCATCCCCGAGGTCCGCGACGTGACCGTGGACGGCACCCGGGTCGGGGTGACCCCGAAGATGGTCAACCGGGCTCTGGAACGGGCCCGCGCCACCGGCAAGCCCTATAACGAGGCTCGCCCGACCTTTGTGAAGGTCCTGGTCAAGGAGATCGCGGAGAAGCTCGAACGCATCATCGAGAAGCGCTCCGAGGGCAACGACGCCGATCGGTCCTATCTGCTCGAAGACGTCCGCACCGCCCGTGATGTCCGGGTTCTGCTGAACCTGTGCTGGATGCCGCGCAGCCCGCAGGGACTCCTCGAGGACCTCTACAGCAAGCCCAAGTACCTCACCGACGTCGCGCCCGAGCTCACCGCGCAGGAGCGGGAGCTGCTGCAGCGCCAGCCCGGAAGCGCCTTCACCAGCGCGGATGTGCCGCTGCTCGACGAGGCGGCGGAGCTGCTGGGCGCGCTGGACGAATCCGCCGGACGCGAGGCCGCGCGGCAGAAGGCCGCCGCGGCCCGCTCGCTGGACAACGCCCAGCGTGCGGTGGAGAACGCGACCCCGCAGCTCGAAGAGATGGGCATCGAGGGATTCCTCGACGCTCAGGCCGTGGTGGACATGAACGCCGAGTCCGGCCCCCGGCTGACCGCCGCCGAGCGCGCACAGGTCGACCGCAGCTGGACCTACGGCCACGTGGTGGTCGATGAGGCGCAGGAGCTCTCGGCCATGCAGTGGCATGTGCTGATGCGGCGCTGCCCGCTGAAATCCTTCACCATCGTCGGAGACATCGCCCAGGGCTCCTCGCCCTCGGCCGCCTCGAGCTGGCAGAACGCGATGGCACCCTTCGTCGGCAAGCGGATGCGGGTCGAGGAGCTCACGGTCAACTACCGCACCCCGGGCACCATCGTGGAGCTGGCAGAACGCGTCGCTGAGGCCAACGGGCTGGAGACCACCTCGCTGCGCACCGTCCGGGACGGCGATCACCCGCCGGTGATCGAGAAGGTCGAGGCTGATCAGCTGGTCAGCGCCGCGATCGCCGCAGTGAGCGCCGAGCATGAGCGCCTGGGGGAGGGGCTGGTGGCCGCCATCGTGCCGCAGCGGCTGCTCAACCTCACCCGCCGCGCCCTGGTGGCCGAGTTCGGCGCCCGGGTCGGCCGCGGCGCCGGGTCGCTGACCGAGGACATCCTGGCGCTCTCCGCCGATGAGGCCAAGGGCCTGGAGTTCGACGCCGTGGTGCTCATCGAGCCCGCCGAGATCCTGGAGGAGACCGCCGGGCGGGTGGGCAGTCTCTACGTGGCCCTCACTCGGCCCACCCATGCGCTGCATGTGATCGCCGCCCGCGAGCTTCCGGCAGGATTCTGAGCAGACCCCAACGATTCCGACGTTTCGCAGCCGTTCGGCACGAGAAGATTGGTAACGTACCTGGTGTGACCCAGATGAGCCTCGAATCCACGAACCCGGCGCTGGCCGCTCAGCGCAACGATCCAAGCTTCGACTCGCTCTGGCAGGAGTTGAACTGGCGGGGACTGGTCCAGGTCTCCACCGACGCCGACGCGCTTGAAGCCGCGCTCACCGGTGAGCCGATCGTCTACTACTGCGGATTCGATCCCACCGCGGCCTCGCTGCACCTGGGTCACCTGGTCCAGCTGCTGACCATGCGCCGCATCCAGCTGGCCGGGCACAAGCCACTGGCCCTGGTGGGCGGCTCCACCGGATTGATCGGCGACCCGCGTCCCTCCAGCGAACGGATGCTGAACACCCCCGAGGTGGTCTCCGGCTGGGTGGACTCGCTGCAGTCCCAGATCAAGAACTACATCTCCTTCGACGGAGACAGCGCCGCCACCATGGTGAACAACCTGGACTGGACCCAGGGCATCAGCACCATCGAGTTCCTGCGCGACATCGGCAAGTACTTCCGGGTGGGCACGATGATCAAGAAGGACATCGTGGCCAAGCGGCTGAACTCCGAGACGGGCATCTCCTACACCGAGTTCAGCTACCAGGTCCTGCAGGGATTCGACTACCTGCAGCTGTTCCGGCAGTACAACTGCACGCTGCAGTTCGGCGGCTCGGACCAGTGGGGCAACCTGACCTCCGGCACCGAGCTGGTCCGTCGGGCCGAGGGCGCGACGGTGCATGCGCTGGGGACACCGCTGATCACCAACTCCGACGGCACCAAGTTCGGCAAGTCCGAGGGCAACGCCATCTGGCTCGACGCCGAGCTGTGCTCGCCCTACGCCTTCTACCAGTTCTGGCTCAACCAGTCCGATGCGGACGTGATCGACCGGCTCAAGGTCTTCACCTTCCGCACCCGGGAAGAGATCGCCGAGCTGGAGCGCTCGGTGCAGGAGGCGCCCTTCAAGCGCGAGGCCCAGCGGGCACTCGCCTGGGACGTCACCTCCCTGGTCCACGGTGAAGACGCCACGAAGAAGGTGATCGAAGCCTCCGGTGCGATCTTCGGCAAGGGCGAGCTGGATCTGATCGATGAGCCCACGCTGCACGCGGTCGCCTCAGAGCTTCCGCACGCCAGCATCCCGGCGGAGGAAGCCACCGCCGTGCGGCTGCTGGTGGACACCGGACTGGTGAAGTCCAACGGAGAGGCGCGTCGTGCGATCAACGACGGCGGCGCCTACGTCAACAACGAGAAGATCACCGACCCCGACGCCCTGGTGACCGAGGCGATGTGGCTGCACGAGAAGTTCCTGCTGGTCCGCCGAGGCAAGAAGAACCTCGCGCTGGTCCATCGGGGCTGATCCGGGCCGGCTGGTCCAGGGCCCCCGGACCGGGGTGGGATCCCTGAGTTTGCGGGGATCGCGGGGTGTGATGCAGCTCGCACGGGATCTGGTTTGCGGACTGGTCAGGGCGTGTGTAAAGTTCTATCTCGTGCTCAAGGGCGCACAGCGGAAAGCCACGGCGGACCGCGCAAGACCTTGGAC
>NZ_JADPSA010000012.1 GCF_017347085.1 Nesterenkonia sp. E16_10 | reverse complement strand
GTCCAGAACACCTGGAGAAGATCCGGTCTCACAAAGATCGAGTAGCCCGTCATATCAACACCCATCTACTAAGTGTTGCAATCACCGCAAGAACCCAAGGATCGTCTTACGGGCCCGCCTTGCCAAGTTGTACAAACTTTTGCGATGGAATCGGGCGCCCCGTTCTCAATCGACACAGATCTCTCCCGCATCGACGGTTGGGTGAACGGTCGTCAGGCCTTCGCTAGATTCTGGGCAAGCATCACAAGGATGCCGCTCGGGCCGCGCAGATATGTGAGCTTGTAGACGTCTAGGTAGGTGGCCACGCCCCGAAGTGGATGGCAGTCGTGCCTCGCTGCTATCTCAAGTGCCGTGTCGATGTCGTCGACAGAGAACGCGACGCGGTGCATGCCGATCTCGTTGGGGAGGGTGGGCTCCGTCTCGATCGCGTCGGGGTGAAGGTACTCGAATAGCTCGAGCTGACCGTGACCATCCGGTGTTTTGAGCACGGCGATCTTCGCGTGGTTGCCGTCGAGGCCGACGGCGGTGTCGGCCCAGTCGCCACTAATAGTGTCGCGGCCGACGAGCTCTAGGCCCAGGTCGGTGAAGAACGAGATCGTTGCGTCGATATCGCGAACAGCGATGCCGACGTTCTCCAATTCAATTGCCATGTTCCGCATCCTATCGAGCGGCGCGATAGGCGGGCAGGGCAAACTCTCGCGTGGCCCGTCAGCCGGTCGGCGAGCGAGCACGATGCGCCTGGGCGAGACCGGACGCCCCCGTCAGTGCTGGGATGTCCGTTTACCCCGCCCGGAGAAAATGCCCGCACAGGTGCCTTATCTGCTACACGTGACGCACCTTGGAGCAGAAATCGTTGCGCGACGAATACCCTCTACTCCGCAGCCCAAGCCCTGCGACATGAGACGACACTCAGACCCCTGTCTCCACAGCTGGGCAGCGGGCAACAGAGATCCCGGCCGGCATGTCGCAATCACTGCCCGGGCTCAGTCGGCGGTGAAGAAGTCCGTGAGCTCCGCGTCGCGACCATCGAGCTCGGCCCAGGGCTTGTGCACCTGGAACCGGGCGAGCCCGGCCGGCGGCCAGGACCCGGCCATCTGGATCACCGGATCCTCCTGGGAGTGCGCAGAGGCCAGGTCCATGCTCAGCTCCTGGACCCCCGGCATATGCGCGACCACCAACAAGGTGCGCACCGTCTCGGGAACCTCGTTGATGATCGAAAGCATCGAACGCGGCGCCGCCAGGTAGAGCCTGGAGTCCAGGTACGGCGTCGGTGCCTTCTCCCCCAGCTCATGATTGACCCATATACAGGTCTGTCGGGTGCGCATGGCGTCGGAGCAGACCGTGTTATCCGGCAGGTTCCCCGAGCTCACGAGCCAGCGTCCGACGGCGCGCGCTTGATCCTGCCCGTGGCGGGTCAGGGTGCGGCCGTGGTCGTCCCCGGAGAAGGAATGCCCAGATTCCCCGTGGCGCAGGATCAGCAGTTCAGGCATGAACGACTCAGATCGAGTATTCCGGGGCCGCCCAGACGGTGACCTCGGGGTGCTCGTAGAAACGGTAGCCCTGCCCACGGACCGTGCGCACGGTGTTGGCCAATCGCCCCAGCTTGGAGCGCAGTCGGCGGATATGCACGTCGATGGTGCGCTCGTTGGGCATCTGATCGGCATCCACGCTGCGCCACAGCGTCTGCAGCAGCTCTTCGCGTCCCACGGTGCGAGACCCGTTGTCCACCAGGTAGTTCAACAGCTCGAACTCCTTGAAGGTCAGGTTCAGGCCTTCGCCGTCGAGGCGAACCTCACGGCGGGACAGATCGATCAGCACACCGGAGCTGGTCGGCGCCGGAGGGGCGCTGATCGGAACCTCGATGCCGCGGTGGGTGACGGTGGGATCGCCCAAGGCCTGCCGAACGACCTCCAGGTTGCTGCCCTCGTGGGCGGCCGAGGCCAGGGCCATGGCGATATGCACCTGGGCATCGGCGGCGATGTGCTCCACGTAGTCGCGCAGCTCTGTGGCGATCTTGTGCAGCGAGGTTCCCGCCGCGCTGGCAGCATCCTCATCGAGGCCGACGTAGACGACGAAGCCGCGGGTCACGATATCGGGCTGGACCATCTGCGGCCCTCCGCCGTTCTGCGCCACCACCGGGACCGGGGCGGTGCGCGGATGGGCGCCGCTGGAGTCGTCGGTGGCGTTGGCAGCGCGGATGCGGCGCGCCATCTCGGCACGGCGGGCGGCGTTGCGCACCGAGACATGGACGTAGCCGGGATTCTGTGGCTGACTCAGGTGTGCGGACATCGGTGGCAACTCCCCCGCTGCAGGTGGATTGACGTTTCCATTACAGCGTGTGTGTCACATTTAGAATCCGCAAGTAATAAAAGGGGGGATCTTCCACATAATGAGACGAGGAGACCATTTTGTGACCGGGATCACAAACATTCGTCCCGTCAGGGCCTTGCCTGTTCCCCAAAGAAGATGCAGAGTTACGCGGCTGCCTGCGCCGCGAGAGGCTTACTGGGCCAGGCCGTAGAGCCGGTCGCCGGCGTCGCCGAGCCCGGGGACGATGTAGGACTTCTCGTTGAGCTTCTCGTCGATGGCGGCGAGGTAGAGCTCCACTTCGATGTCGCCTACCTTCTCGCGCAGCCGTTCGATGCCCTCAGGAGCTGCCAGCAGGCAGATGCAGGTGATCTTCGCGGCGTTGGCCTTCTTCAGGAACCGGATGGCCTCGGCGAGGGTGCCGCCGGTGGCGAGCATCGGGTCCAGCACGAAGACGTGGCGCCCGGTGAGGTCATCGGGCAGTCGCTCGGCGTAGGTGATGATGTCCAGGGTCTCTTCGTTCCGTGCCATCCCGAGGAAACCGACCTCGGCGGTGGGGACCATCGCGGTCATCCCGTCGAGCATGCCGAGCCCGGCGCGCAGGATCGGCACCACCAGCGGCTTGGGGTCCGCCAGCTGAGTCCCGGTCATGGTGGCCACGGGAGTCTGGATCTCCACCGGCTCGGTCGCGATGGAGCCGCTGGCCTCATAGGAGAGCAGCATGACCAGCTCGCGAGTCAGTTCGCGGAACTGGTTCGAGGCGGTCTCCACCCGTCGAAGCTGGGTGAGTTTATGGGAGATCAGTGGGTGTTCCACAACCTGTACGCGCATGGTCTCAAAACTACCAGCAGGGTCGCAGCTCAGTCCCCGGGGATCATGCCCCATAGGCTTGGGTGGTGACCGAGAACCTGAAGCCCCCTGCCTCCTGGTCCCCCCGGGTGCGCGCCGATCAGGAGAGCGCCATCGGGCGATGTCTCGAACTGGCTGCCGAGGCCGGCGCGTCAGCAGACGTGCCAGTGGGCGCCGTCGTCTTCTCATCAGGGGGAAGGGTGCTCGGTGAAGGGTTCAACACCCGCGAGCGCGACGACGACCCGGCCGGTCACGCCGAGATCAACGCGCTGCGGGCCGCCGCGGCAACCCTGGGGACCTGGCGGCTGGACGGCTGCGTGCTGGCGGTGACGCTGGAGCCCTGTCCGATGTGCGCCGGCGCGATCTACCAGTCTCGGATCGAGCAGGTGATCTTCGGCACCTGGGACGAGAAGGCCGGGGCCGCCGGTTCCGTGTTCGAGATCCTGCGTGAACCCCGGCTGAATCACTGGGTGGAGGTCCATCCCGGGGTGCGCGCCCAGGAATGCGCCACCGCGCTGAGGAACTTCTTCGAACAGTTCCGCGGATAGGCTTGGCGTCGTGCCCACCCCAACTTCGCCTCAGCTGTCCACGCCCTCCGCCGCGCAGCTCGCACACGCGCAGTCGCTCTTCGCGGTGACCCCCGACTTTCCTGAACCAGGCGTCCTCTTCCAGGACATCTCCCCCGTGTTGGCAGACCCGGCCGCGCTGCGCACGGTGGCCGAGGGGCTGCTCGCGCCATTCGCCGGCAGCTTCGACATGGTCGCCGGGATCGAGGCGCGCGGCTTCACCCTGGCAGGAATGATCGCTGCCCTGACCGGCACCGGCTTCATGCCCATCCGCAAGGCCGGGAAGCTGCCGGCACCTGCCGGACGCGTGGAGTACACCCTGGAGTACGGCACCGCCGTGATCGAGGCCCCCGATGTGCTCAAGCCCGAGCACCGCGTGCTGATCGTCGATGACGTGCTGGCCACCGGCGGCACGCTGGCCGCGACCCGGGAACTGATCGCTCAGCTGGACTGCCGAGTGGCCGGCGCCGCCGTCGTCCTGGAGCTCGAAGCCCTCGGCGGACGCGCGCTCTGCGGTGAGGTGCACGCCCTGTTCCAGGGCTGAGCCGGTCCGCCGGACCGAACGCTCCGCGCCTGCTTTTGGGTGAGCGTGGGATGTTTGCGTATACTCAACGGGCCTGGTGACGTGTCCGAGCGGCCGAAGGTGCAGCACTCGAAATGCTGTGTGCGGTTACCCCGCACCGTGGGTTCAAATCCCACCGTCACCGCCAACGGAGAAAGCCCCTGCACCCTTGAATATCCGAGGGAAGCGGGGGCTTTTCCTTTGCATCGAACAGAGCCGTTCGCAGATAATAGGCCAGCATCCATCCGACGCGGGGGTCGCCACACGTGGACAAGGCTCGCTTACCTCAGATCAACGCGGCCTACTCCAAAGCGGTCACGCCAACCCGCCGGGATCACCGTCCAGTGAACCGGCCCACCGGGCAAGGTCATGCCATGGCCTTCCTGTCCCATTCCGCGCGGGTCTACGATGAAGCATGGATGCAGGACCCGCTAGTGAGACTGAATGGAAGTTCGACGTCGCGGACGACGTCGAACTTCCTCGGTTGACAGATCTCCACGGGGTCAAGAATGTCGATCAACCGATCGAGCACCGCCTGGAAACCGAGTACTTCGATACGGCAGACCTGCGGTTGGCGTCGCGCAATATCACTCTGGGCCGCCGGATCGGAGGCGAGGCCGCCGGGTGGGTTCTGAAACTCCCTGCTCGCGTCGATGAGCCCCGTGAATTCCATATGCCGGTCCGCCGAACCTCCGACGGTGTCCCCAAGACGCTCTTGCAACGGGTTCGGGTGCACAGCCGGGACAGCGTGCTGATGCCGGTGGCCCGGCTGAGCACTCGGCGTATCGTGTACCGGCTCCGCGGCGACCACGGAGACGCTGTAGCCGACTTCACCGATGACCGTGTGGACGCTCAGACGCTCCAACCTGAACCGGCGTCACAATCGTGGCGCGAATGGGAATTCGAGCTCTTCGAGGCGCCGAAGGATCTACTGGATGCCGGCAAGGATCTCATCCTGGCCGCAGGCGGACGCCCTTCAGCGCATGATTCCGAACTGGCCCGGGTGTTAGCGACATTTCTGCACAGCACTGTCGTCAGTAGGGATTCTTCGCCGCCACCGACCGACCGGGCCGGAGATGTCGTCTTCGCCTACCTCCAGGAGCAACTTGAGGTGATCCGGGACCAGGACCCTCGGGTGCGGCAGGACGATCACGACGCCATCCACAAGATGCGGGTCGCCACCAGGCGCCTCCGGTCCGTCCTGGCAACGTACGGGTCCCTGCTGGAAGACGGTGACACCGTTCGCATGGTCCGCGATGAGTTGAAATGGCTAGCCGGTGTTCTCGGCATCGCGCGGGACGCGGAGGTCATGCACGGAAGACTCATGGAGATGATCGCGAACGAGCCGGCCGACCTGCTGCTGGGCCCGGTCGAACGCAGAATTGAAACGGAGCTCGGGGGGGACTACAAGAAGGAATACGGGCGGGTGATGCGGGCACTCAACGGGCAACGCTACTTCCGCCTCCTCGACTCCCTCGAGTCCCTGATAGGCGCTTCCAGGCTGTCGCCGCGGGGCGCGAAGCCAGCGAAGAAGGTCATACCCCCACTCATCAATCAGGAGATCAAACAACTCCGATGCGCCGTCAAACATGCTCGCAGGCACCCGGCAGGCATCGGTGATCACCCGGGATTGCACGACGTCCGAAAGGACGCCAAGCGCCTCCGATATGCGGCCGAAGCAGCACGGACACTCGGACGGAATGAAACTGATCGCCTGGGGGAGACTGCACACGGTATCCAGAAGATCCTTGGCGATCATCAGGACACTATCGTCACCCGTGCACTCCTGCGACGACTGGGTGCCGAAGCCTTCACCCAGGGCGAGAACGGATTCAGCTACGGCCGGCTCCACGCACTGGAACAATCCACCGCCCTGAACGCGGAAGCCCAGTTCCATCGGGGCTGGCATCGCATTCCCACCCTGTCCGTGAAGAAATAGAGGGCAGCGCGAATACCCGGTGCCTAGCAGGCGCCGCGTCCTGCCCAGCGATGCCCGGGGCTCGAGGGCTTGCCGTCAGACCGGTCTGACCTTCGGGGAACCGACTGTCAGCGAAGGGGGCGTGCACCGGAGAGGGATCGGAACCGCGCCTAGCTGGTTCGGCGCAGCACACCCCACAGCCGCTGGACCACGAAGACCACCACGGCCAGGCCCGCGAGCACCACCACAAGGGTGGAGAGCACACCGCTCCATTCTGCGAGCACCGGTGCGATGCTCGGTCCCAGTGCGAATCCCAGACCGATCCAGATGCCGTTCCAGATCGCGGAACCGATCAACGTGAACAGCAGGAACGTGGGCCAGCGCATCCGAGTGATCCCCGCCGGGATGGAGATGAAGGAGCGCACTATCGGCACGCAGCGCCCCAGGAGCACCGTCCAGGGGCCCCACTGATGGAACCAGCGCTCCGCCTTGTCGAAGTCCTGCACCTTCAGCAGCGGCAACCCGCCCATGATGCCCCGGGTCCGGTCAGCACCCAGCGCGGAACCCACGGCATACCAGAGCACAGCCCCGAGCAAGGACCCGAGGTTGGCCCAGATCCATGCGCCCCAGGGGCTCATCAATCCCGCATACGCGAGGAAGCCGGCACCGGGCAGTATCGCCTCGGAGGGGATCGGCGGGATGAAGTTCTCCAGAAAGATCGCCAGACCGACCCCGGGTTCACCGAAGCGCTCCATGAGGCTGAGAACCCATCCGATGAATCCCTGATACTCGCTGGCCCCGGGCGCCGGCGTGAGGCCAGTCGCTTCGAGATTGAATCCCATGGCAGAACACTAGCCCGACCGCCTTGCGGCGACGATGACAAGGGCCCAGGTCAGGCTAGTGTGATCAAAGACTCCTGCTCCCCGCACGGGTCCGTCACCCGAACTTGATGAGGTTCTCCGATGCTGCCGAAACTCCCGGGGCGCTCCTTCGCGTCCAAAAAGCGCTCCCGCCGCAGGGGGCAGAAGGGTTCCGGACGGAACCGCTTCAAGCAATGGCCGCTGATCGCCAAGATTCCGGCCGTCGGATGCGCCGGAGTCGTCGCTCTGTTTGCGCTCCTGCTCGTCATAGGAATCATCGGTGTCGCACTGGATCCCGAGGAGGCCGATGATCGCGCCGCGGAGACCGAGGAGCAGGAGCTCGTCGTCGAGGAGCCCGAGGAGACTAAGGAACCGGAGGAATCTGAGGAGCCCTCCGAGCAACCGACCGAATCGGAGACACCCTCAGCGTCGCCAACCCCCACCCCGACCCCATCTCCAACGC
>NZ_JADPSA010000011.1 GCF_017347085.1 Nesterenkonia sp. E16_10 | reverse complement strand
TGGTACTGCACACTGGAGTGTGTGGGAGAGTAGGTCGCCGCCGGACACTATTTGGTAGAGAGGGTTCAAGCCCGGTCCCTGTGTGGGACCGGGCTTGACCTGTATCCAGAGCACTTTCGCAGCTTTTGCTCGTGGGTGGAGTTCCTGGATAGGATGAACTTCTGCGCGGTAGAGGCCAGCGGCCTCCACAACGCAGAACCACGGGGTGTGGCGCAGCTTGGTAGCGCGCGTCGTTCGGGACGACGAGGTCGCAGGTTCAAATCCTGTCACCCCGACCAAAGAGGCATCAGGGCCGCTGACACTGCAGCAATGTAGTGTCAGCGGCCCTTTGTCGTATGCCCTTCATGAGCGTCCCAGCCTCGTGTCCCAGACGGCAGTATTCCCCGATCTCTGCCCTGCCTCTCCGGGTTCGTTTCGCTGCCCGAGCGTTCAACCCTTACCTGACCCCTCGTCCAGAGTCTGCCCATCCGCGCCATATATCCTTGGACGATACCCAGCAGCATGAGCAGGAGGTCGTCATCGGCTCTGAACTCTCGCGTGGTGAGCACCAGGGCGCCGACGCCCTGCGCCGCACGCACCTCGCCCTGCCTCTGCTCGCCTTCCTGCTGGGGTTCGGCCTGATGCTGCTCATCATGCTGCCCAACCTCTGGGCGCTTCTCGCGGGCACGATAGTCGGAGGTGCCGCCGCGGCGGGCACCTACGGGGCCGTGGTCGGGCGTGCGCAGAGCCGTCTGCGTCTTTCCGAGCGGCTCGATAACGATCGGGAGCGGATGAACGCCGAACTGGCGGAGATCAGTGCCACGGTGCGGAACCGGTCCGCGCAGCTGCCGCCCTCGACCCAGGGACAGCTGCGGATGATGGTGGTCGGACTCGAAGAGATCGTGGACCGATGGGACTCCCTGTCCCGCTATCCCGAACACCAGGATGCGGTGAACCGGACCATCCACCGGCACCTCCCGCGCACCCTGGAGCTGTTCCTGGGGCTGCCCGACAGCGAGAAGCCACGCCACGCGGCGGAGTTCAAGGCCCAGATCGGCCTGTTGGCCGAAGGGGTCGCCAAGACGCGTGACACTCTTGTCTCGAAGAACCTGCAGGCGCTGCAGACCAATCGGTGGCTCATCGAGGAGTCCACGACAGACCCGGATGAGAAGCTCTTCCGGGACAACGGCCTGTAGCCCAGCCCCGGATCGGCCCCTCCTGCGCAGCACCGATGTCGTGCCCGCGATTCTCCCGCCCCTGATCCCGTGAGGACCTGACACCCTTGGCACTCTCCCTGGAGCTGATCACCACGACTGCACGGTCGCTGCTGGTCCAGTACGGTCTCCAGGACGTCTCGATGCGTCGGCTGGCCAAGGAGCTCGACGTCGCCCCAGGAGCCCTGTACTACCACGTGCCCAGCAAACAGGAGCTCCTGCGCAGTGTGGCCCATGAGATCCTCTCGCCGCTGCAGCAGGAGCCCGGCGATGCGCTGGAGCTGATGCTGCGCTTCCGAGAGCTGGTGCTGCCGCTGCGTGACGTGGGTGATCTGCTCCTGCTGGCCTACGCCTTGGACGAGAGCCTGCCGCCGGCGCGACTGCTGCCTGAGCGCCTGATCGCCGCGGGTTGGCCGCAGAGCTCGGCGGAGGAGACCTCTGCGGTGGTGATGCGCTTCGCCCTGGGTGCTGTGGCGACCGAGCAGAATCAGGCCCTGCTGCAAGGCCCGGCCGCGACGCCCCGGCAGGTCCAGAACGCGCAACAGGCCCCACACGCGCAACAGGCCCCACACGCGCAACAGGCCACGGCGGCAGAACGAATCTACCGCCGTGGCCTGCAGAAGCTGCTGATCAGGGCATGAGCTCATAGGCCGGCAGGGTGAGGAAGTCGACGTACTCCTCATCCAGGACCAGCGCGCGCACGATCCCGGCCGCAGGCTCGAAGAACTTCGAGAAGGCCTCGGCATCCTCGATCTCTCCGCGCAGCCGCTCGATCTCTTCATCGAGCAGCCGGGAGACCAGCTCTGCGGTCACGGTGACCCCGGTATCGGCGGTGACGGTGCCGTTGTGGATCTGCTGCCAGACCTGGGAGCGCGAGATCTCGGCGGTCGCGGCATCCTCCATCAGGTTATGGATCGCCACGGCACCGTTGCCGGAGAGCCAGATGGCGGTGTAGTAGACCGCCACGTAGAGGTTCATCCGCACCCCGGCCTCGGTCACATCTCCCTCGGCGGCGGCGACGTCGAGCAGATCTGCGGCGGAGACGTCCACGTCCTCGCGCTGCCGGCCGAGCTGGTTCGGCCGGTCCTTCAGCACCGCGTCAAACTCCTCACGGCAGAGCTCGACCAGGTCCGGATGGGCGACCCATGAACCGTCGAACCCGTCGGCAGCTTCCCTCGACTTGTCATCGCGGACCTTCTCGATGGCCTGCGCGGTGACCTCGGGTTCACGCCGGTTGGGGATGAACGCCGCCATCCCGCCCATGGCGAAGGCGCCGCGCTTGTGGCAGGTCTTGACCAGCAGCTCGGTGTAGGAGCGCATGAAGGGCTGGGTCATGGAGACCTGCGCGCGGTCTGGCAGCACGAACTGCTCACCCGAGGCCCGGAAATACTTGATCAGCGAGAACAGGTAGTCCCAGCGTCCGGCGTTGAGACCGGAGGCGTGGTCGCGGAGCTCATAGAGGATCTCCTCCATGTGGAACGCGGCGGGCAGCGTCTCGATCAGGACCGTGGCGCGGACCGTGCCGTGGGGGATCCCGAGCTTCTCCTCGGCGAAGCTGAAGACCTCGTCCCAGAGCCGAGCCTCCTTATAGTGCTCCAGCTTGGGCAGGTAGTAGAACGGTCCGCGGCCCTGCTCGGTGAGGGTCTTCGCATTGTGGAAGAAGTGCAGCCCGAAGTCGACCAGGGCGCCGATGGCCGGAGTCCCGTCGAGCTGGAGGTGCTTCTCCGGCAGGTGCCAGCCGCGTGGGCGCACCACCACGGTGGGGGTCTCGAGGTCCTCGCGCAGCCGATACTGCTTGCCCTCGGGGGAGGTGAACTCCAGAGTCCCGGAGGCGGCGCCGGCCAGGTTGCGCTGGGCATCGATCACGTTGAACCAGTTCGGGGCCAACGCGTCCTCCAGGCAGGCCAGCCAGACCTTGGCGCCGGAGTTCAACGCGTTGATCGCCATCTTGGCCGGGGCCGCCGGGCCGGTGATCTCCACCCGGCGATCCTGCAGCGCGGCGGGGTGCTCCGCGACCGACCAGTCGGAGTCCCGCACCTGCGCGGTCTCGGCGGGGAAGTCCACGGTGCCGGAGCTCGCGGCTGCCGCCTGCGCGGTGCGCCGATCCTCCAGCAGCTCATTCCGGGTGCCGGCGAACCGGGTGTGGAGCTCCTCCAGGAAGGCCAGCGCCTCCTCGGTGAGGATCGCCTCGCTGCCCGGGACCTCGTAGGGGGCGTGGATGCTGATGCTCATGCGCTGCTCCTTTGCAGGGATGACGAACGTGGACGCTGGAGAACCCTCGGAAGCCGAAGACTATGCCTTGGTGCTCTCGCTCACACCATTCTTGGCATAGAGTTCGCATCATGGAAGCCAATGTCCGCGATGCGGACTCCCAGCGGGTGCAGGTGGTGGAACGCGCCTTCAACCTGCTCACCGTGCTGGCCGGCCTCGGCGGGTGCGCCACGGCCGGGGAGCTCAAGGCCGCCACCGGCCTGGCCGGACCTACGGTGCACCGGCTGCTGCACACCCTCACGGGCCTCGGGGTGGTGCACCAGCTCAGCGATCGGCGATACGCCCTGGGGGCGAACCTGGTGCCGCTGGGGGAGTCTGCCACCCGGCAGCTGGGCGGACCCGCCGTGCCGCAGATGCAGGCGCTGGTGACCGAGCTGGGGGAGAGCGTGAACCTGGCGGCCATGGAGTCGGAGATGATCGTCTACATCGGCCAGGTGCCCTCGCCGCATACGATGCGGATGTTCACCGAGGTCGGACGCCGGGCGCACCTGCACTCCACCGGGGTCGGCAAGGCGCTGCTGGCCGGGATGGACCCGGTGCGGGTGCGCGAGATCCTCGCCGCCACCGGGATGCCCTCGCTGACCGAGAAGACCCTGACCCGCCCGGAGGCGCTGCTGGAGCAGCTGCCGCGGATCGCCGCGCAGGGCTACGCCCTCGACGACGAGGAGCAGGAGATGGGGGTGCGCTGTCTCGCCGTCGTCGTCCCACACGGACCCTCGCCCATGGGACTCTCGGTGTCTGGGCCGACGGGGCGGATGCATGACGGCTTCGTCCGGCATGCGGTGCCGCTGATGCGCCGCACCGCGGTGGAGATCGGGCGGCGGATGAGCCGGCTCAGCCCTCGCCGCGGTTGAGCCGGTCCAGCTGATCGATCACGTCCCCGGGGGGATCGATCATCAGGGTCGCCTCATCGCGCAGGCCCTTGAGCTCCTCCTCGATGAAGGAGGGAAGAGCCTGTTCCAGGCCGATGTCGCGGTGCTCCCGCTCGGAGAGCCGCCAGCGGTGATCGATCAGCTGGTGCATGATCTCCGCCGGTTCGAGCTTATTGCGCAGCTCCTTGGGGATCTGGGAGATCAGCGGCTGGAAGACCTGCTGGGTCCACATATGGGCCGCCACCGCCTCGTCGCCATGCGGATCGGTCTGGGCCCGGTAGGCGTCGATCGCGCCGAGCAGCCGCCGCGCCTGGTTCTCCTGCACGTCGAGTCCGGTGAGGTTCATCAGACGCCGCTGGTGGTGACCGGGGTCGACCACCTTCGGGCGCAGCAGCAGCTTGGAGTCCTCACGCATGGTGCGGATGTCGTACTCCTCGACGTCGAAGCCGAGCTCGTTGAGCCGTCGGATCCGCTCCTCGATGAGCCACTGCTGGTCCGGGTTGAAGGCGGTGTCCCCGGTGAGCTCCTGCCACAGCCCCCGGTAGGCGTCGATGAACTGGTGCGAGGTCGCGATCGGGTCCACGTCCTCATCGACCATGCCACCCTCCATGAGGTCCATCAGCTCTCCGGCGATGTTCACCTGGGCCACGTCCAGGTCATACTCGCGCTGGCCGGTGGAGAGCTTCGGGTGGATCTCACCGGTCTCGGCGTCCACGAGGTAGGCGGCGAAGGCGCCGGCGTCACGCCGGAAGAGCGTGTTGGACAGCGAGACGTCGCCCCAGTAGAAGCCGATCAGGTGCAGCTCCACCATGAGCAGCGCCTGGGCGTGGATCAGCCGCAGCAGCGTCTCCTTGCGCATCATCTGGTTGAACACCGCGCGGTAGGGCAGCGAGAAGCGCAGGTGCCGGGTGACCAGGGCCGGAGAGAGCTCCTCACCCTCCGGGGTGGTGCGCCCGGTGACCTCGGCCACGGGCTTCACGCAGGGGGCGCCGAGCTTGCCCAGCTGACGCAGCATCCGGTACTCGTGCCGGGCTGCCCGCTCGGAGGTCTCCTTGACCGCGATCACCGATCCGCCCAGGTAGGCGAACCGCACGATGTGCCGCGAGATGCCGCGCGGCAGGGCGGCGATGACATCTTCGGGCCATTCCTCCAGCGGCAGGTGCCAGGGCAGATCCAAGAGCTCCTGAGGGATGGTTCCTGAGGCGGTGAGTCCGAGACCGGGGATCGTCGTCATGAGCAGTCCTTAGGAGGTCGGGCGGGTTTCCGAGTGGGCGGCGCTGCGCTGCTGCGCGATGAGGCGCAGCACACCGGCGAGATCCTTCGGCTCAGCGATCCGGTGGCCGGCGGCGGTCTCGCCCTCGCCCACCTTGATCCCGAGATCTTCACCGTGAAGGACCGCGAAGCCGTGTTCATCGGTGACGTCGTCGCCGGCGAAGAGCACCGCATCCGGGGAGGTGTGCTCGCGCAGATCGGTGATCCCCTCGCCCTTGGTGGCCAGGACGACGACGGACTCCAGCACCTTCTTGCCGTTCTTCAGATAGGCGCCGTCGACCAGCGACAACGCTGCCCGGCCGTGTTCGAGGACCCGTTCACCCAGCTCATCTCCCTCGACGTTGCGCACATGCAGCGCGGCACCGGCGGGCTTGTGCTCCACCCAGGCGCCTGGGGCGTCGGCGGCCACCTCTTCCAGGGTGGAGATGATCTGTCCGCGAGCCAGGGTCTCGGTGGTGCTCAGCTCCAGACCAGGGGCATCTGCGCCGAGGTCCTTCTCGGCACCGTGGGAGCCGATGAGCAGCGCGCCCTGCGGCGGCTGCGCCAGCTCACGCAGCGACTCCAGGGAGCGCCCGGAGACGTAGGCCACCTCGACTCCGTCGAGGTCGGCCAGGGCGGCGATGGCCGCGGCGTTCTCCGGGACCGGCCGCGCGTCGGCGGCATTCGAGACCAGTTCGGCCACACACCCGTCGAAGTCCAGGGCGATCAGAATCCGCCGGTGATCGGCGAAGCGCTCCAGGGCGCGGCGCAGGGCCTCATCCATCTCCAGTGGCGATTCCATGCTCAGCCCTTCACACTCGGGGACCCGGTGAGCTCACCCAGCCGGTCCAGGAAGTCGGTGGCCCAACGGCGGACGTCGTGGTGGACCACCTGACGGCGCAGATTCTCCATCCGAGCGCTGGCGTCATGACTGTCCATGGTGGTCGCGCGCAGGATGGCGGCCTTGAGCTCGTCCACGTCATGCGGGTTGATCAGCAGCGCCTGACGCAGCTGATCGGCGGCGCCGGTGAACTCGGAGAGCACCAGCACGCCGTCGTCGCCGCGCCGCGCCGCCACGTATTCCTTCGCCACCAGGTTCATGCCGTCGCGCAGAGCGGTCACCAGCATCACGTCGGCCGCCATGTAGAGCGCGACCATCTCTTCGATCGGATAGGAGTGGTGGAGGTAGCGGATGGCCGGGTGTGAGAGCGTGTCGAACTCCCCGCTGATCCGGCCCACCGTGCGTTCGATCTCCTCCTTGAGCAGCCGGTAGCTCTCCACTCCTTCGCGGGAGGGGCTCGCCACCTGCACCATGCAGACCTGGCCCACGGTCAGCGAGCCGTTCTGGAGCAGCTCCTCGTAGGCCTTCATGCGGTGCCGGATGCCCTTGGTGTAGTCCAGCCGGTCCACACCGAGCAGCACGGTGTCCGGGTTGCCCAGCTCCTCCCGGATCTTCTGGGAACGGGCGATGATGTCCTCGCGCTTGGCCAGCGCGGTGATGGTGGCGGTGTCGATGGAGATCGGGAACTCCTTGGCCTCCACCAGGCGGGCGGCTCCGCTGGGCGGGGCGCTGTTGACCCGCACCGCGGTGCCGCGGTCGGCGTCGGCGTTGAAGCCGACCAGTGGGGAGCCGTGATCCGGTGCCTGGGTCTGCAGCGGCACGTGGATCATCGCGTCCTCCACGTAGTAGCCCATCCGGTTGTGCACCGCCCGGCGGAAGTTGGAGGCGTCGGAGGCGCGCTGGAAGCCGATCAGGTCCGCTCCGAGCAGCCCGCGCAGCACCGAGTGGCGCCAGGGCAGCTGTGCGAACAGGCCCGGGGGAGGGAAGGGGATGTGGTTGAAGAACCCGATGGTCAGATCTGGACGCAGGTCCCGCAGCATCGCGGGCACCAGCTGCAGCTGGTAGTCCTGGACCCAGACGGTGGCCGCATGGGCGGCGACCTCTGCCGCGTGCTCGGCGAAGCGCTGATTGACCCGGCGGTAGGCCTCGAACCAGTGCCGGTGGAAGTCCGGACGGGCGATCACGTCGTGATAGAGCGGCCAGAGCGTGCCGTTGGAGAACCCTTCGTAATAATCCTCGATGTCATCGCTGCTCAACGGGACCGGGACCAGGTGCATATCGCCGTGGTCGAAGGGCTCCAAGACGTCATCGGCGGCGCCGTGCCAGCCGACCCAGGCGCCCTCGGAGCTTTCCATCAGGGGGGCGAGTGCTGTGACCAGGCCGCCGGGGGAGCGTTCCCAGCCGGTGGTCCCGTCCTCGTTCGTGACGTGGTTGACCGCCAGACGGTTGGCCACCACCACGAAGTCATAGCCGTTGCCGTTCTCGGTATTCTCTGGCACGTGACACACCTTTCATGCGTAGCTGCAGACACCCCCTGGCGACAGCGATGCCGTCGTCATGAGCCTATACCCTGGCATCGCGCTCAAGCCTGACCCTGTATCTTGAGCACTGCCGCTCTCGATCACGGCACCATCACGACCCCAGCCACACCGCGATCATGGTCTGCGAATCCCACCAGACGTGATCCAGATCAGTCACCGGAGAACACCATGGCTCGCAGCTCAGATTCCCCCCGCAGCGCCAATGCGCGTGAACAGGCCCGCAAGATGCAGCAGGAGCAGGAGCGCAAGCAGAAGCTCACCTCGGTGCTGCTGCGCGTGGGCGTCGTCGTGGTGGCCCTCGCCGTCGTCGTGGGGCTGACCCTCTTCGTGCTCAACCGCGATGACTCCGGTGCGGCGCCCAGCGAGGGCCCGGCACCGGCCGCGGCCAATGAGCAGGGCGGGATCGTGCTGACCTCCTCCACAGAGCTCGCTGAGGGTGACGAGCTCGGGCAGATCGATGCCTCGAATGTGGAGGACCCCGAGTCCGAGCTTCCCCCCGGCGTCGCCGAGCGTGAAGCAGGCGAGGTGCCGCACATCATCATCTACTCCGATGCCTACTGCATCCACTGTGCGAACTTCGAGGCCGAGCACTCCGCGCAGATGGACGAATGGCTCGAGGAGGGTCTCATCACCTTGGAGTACCGCTCGGTCTCCTACCTGGGCTCCTCCACGAACTACCCGGCCCGGGCGGCCAACGCCTTCGCCTGCATGGCCGAGGAGTCCCCGGAGAGCTACAGCGGCTACGTCGCCCAGGTCACCGCGAACCGGGTCAACAACGACGAGATGTCCAACGACCAGCTCACCGAGCTGGCCAGCGAGACCTTCGACGCCGACCTCGGTGAGTGCATCGAGGACGGCACCTACCGCGCCTTCGCCAGCTACACCACCCGGCACGCCCAGGCCGCCGGAATCGAGGGAACGCCGAGCGTGTACGTGGACGAGGTCTCCTGGGCCGACTCCGAGCGTCCGTTCCGCGAACTGGTCGAGGAGCACATCGAGGAATACCAGTCCGAGAGCTGACGTTGAGGAACTGATACCATCGGTGACTGGCACCCCGCCCTGCGGAGTGCCGTGCCTCCTTAGCTCAGCTGGTAGAGCAGCTGTCTTGTAAACAGCAGGTCGTCGGTTCGAACCCGGCAGGGGGCTCTGAAAACCCCAGAGTGGTATCACCCCAGTGGTGAACCGCTCTGGGGTTCTTTCGTGTTCTATGGAGGATCTGTGCCCGCTTCACCCAATAACGTCTCACCGCAGGTGAAGGCCCAGAGCGCCCGGCCGGCGCGCGAGGACGGCAAGCTGCCTTCGGCCGACAAGCTCACCATCGGTGCGCTGCTGGTCTCCACCTTCGTGATGATCCTCAACGAGACCCTGATGAACGTGGCGCTGCAGCCGCTGATGGTCGAGTTCCAGGTCACCGAGCCGACCATCCAGTGGCTCACCACAGCCTTCATGCTCACCCTCGCCACGGTGATCCCGATCACCGGCTTCCTGATGCAGCGCTACAGCCTGCGTGCGGTCTTCACCGCGGCCATGGGCCTGTTCATCCTCGGCACCGCGCTCGCCGCAGCCGCCCCAGGATTCGAGGTCCTGCTCGCAGGCCGGGTGGTCCAGGCCAGCGGCACCGCGATCATGCTGCCGCTGATGATGACCACCGTGCTCACCCTGGTGCCGCTGCACCGCCGTGGAGTGGTCATGGGCAACATCTCGATCGTGATCTCGGTGGCTCCGGCCACCGGGCCGGCGCTCTCGGGGCTGATCCTGCATCTGGCCGACTGGCGCTGGCTGTTCCTGATGATCCTTCCCATCGCGGTGATCGCCCTTTTCCTGGGCCGGCCGCGGCTGAACAAGGATCCCGGCACGGTCGGCAAGCGGCTCTCGATCCCCTCGCTGCTGCTTGCGGTTCCCGGCTTCGGCGGCGTGGTCTACGGCATCAGCCAGATCGGCGGCGGACACGGGACCCAGGAGGTCTCCGCAGACGCAGCGCCCGGCGTGGACCCGGTGGCCATCGCCGTGCTGATCATCGGTGTGCTGTGTCTGATCGGCTTCGGACTGCTGCAGGTGAAGCTGCAGAAGACCGACTCCGCCCTGCTGAATCTCAAGCCCTTCGCCTTCACCATGTACACCCGGGCCCTGGGCATGATGCTGCTGATGATGATCGCGCTCTTCGGTGCGCTGATCCTGCTGCCGCTGTTCCTGCAGACCATCCGCGGCCTGGACACGCTGCAGACCGGCCTGATCATGCTGCCCGGCGGACTGCTGATGGCACTGATGGCTCCCTTCGTGGGGCGCCTCTACGACCGGGTCGGGCCGAAGCCGCTGGTGATCCCTGGCGCCTCGATCCTGATCATCGCGCTGTTCTGCATGAGCCTGCTCTCACCGACCACCCCTGTGGGGATGGTGCTCGGTCTGCACCTGCTGCTCTCCTCCGGGCTTGCGCTGCTGTTCACCCCGGCCTTCACCACGGCGCTGAACCCGTTGCCCAAGGCGCTGTACTCTCACGGCACCGCGGCGCTGAACACCCTGCAGCAGCTCGCCGCAGCCATCGGCACGGCCGCGCTGGTCGCCGCCGTCGGTCTGGGCACCGCCGCGGCAGTGAACTCGGGGATGAACCCCGAGGACGCCGCCGTCGAAGGCTTCCGGGTCGCGTTCCGGCTGGCCGCGGCGCTGAGCATCGGCACGCTGATCCTGGCCACGACCCTGCGAGCCACCCCTGCTGCCGACCCCGCTGCAGACCCTGCTGCGGAGGCCGACGCCGAAGCCGAGGTCACGGCCTCGGTCTCCGGCGGAACCACCCCGGCCGCTGCGGACGCTGATGGCAACGGGAGTGCCCAGACCAACTCCGAGGCCGTCGTCCCGGAGGCTGCGGACACCGATGTCGAGGATCGCGCACAGGCGGGTTCGAGCACCTCCTCCTGACTACCCCGTCCTGAGCACGCTCGCCTGAGCGCCGAGGGCTGATCGCCCCGACCCCGGTGAGCCCCGTTCGGTCCGCAGATGCGGACCGACCGAGGCTCGCCCTGTCTGGACCCGCAGGGGCTGCGCCTGGGACGGCTTCACCGGTGACCCTTCCGAGTCACCCCAGGGCGCGGATTCCGGCGGCGGCGCCGGCCCCGACCAGCACCACCAGGATGAACGGGGCGCGCAGCAGCAGCGCCAGCGCCGCTGCCAGCAGCGCGCCGAGCCGGGCGTCTATGGTCACCGACGCTTCGGCGGAGAAGGTGTTCATCGCCACCAGGGCGGCGAGCAGGCCGATGGTGAGCATCGCCGAGACCCGCCCCACGGCGGGATGGACCAGCCAGCTCTGTGGCACCAGGTAGCCCAACAGCTTGGTGGCGTAGACCGCGGCGCAGGCCGCCAGCACCCAGAACCACAGGCTCATGCGCGGGCCCCCTTGGACGCGAGTCCCCACGCCACAGCCACGACGGCGGCTGCAAGCACCGGGATCCCAGGCGCCAGCAGGGGCATCGTGACCGTGGTGACCAGTGCGGCCAGGACCGCCAGCGCCCAGGCGTCGAGCGACTTCAGCCGCGGCCACAGCAGCCCCAGGAACGCGGCGACGACGGCGCCGTCGAGCCCCAGCGCCTCGGGCTCGGCGATCACGTCACCGAGCAGCGCGCCCAGCACCGTGGCGAGGTTCCAGAAGAGGTAACAGGCGATGCCGGCGCCCCAGAAGCCTCGACGTCGCTCCACCGGATCCGGGGCCGACATCGCCACCGCCGCGGACTCATCGATGGTCAGCTGTGCCGCGGCGAGCCGTTTGAACCCCCGCGGGTTCAGCAGCGCCTTCATCTGCACCGCGTAGATGGTGTTGCGCCCGCTGAGCAGTGCCGCCGCACCCAGTGCCGCCGCTCCGGTGCCGCCCGAGGCCAGGATGCCGATGAAGGCGAACTGGGAGGCGCCGCTGAAGAGCAGCGCCGAGAGCGCCACTGTCTGCCACAGCGTCATGCCCGCCGCCGTGGAGAGCGCCCCGAAGGACACCCCGTAGAGCGAGATCGCGGTGGCGATGGACAGCCCGGTCCGCAGAGCAGGGGAGCGGCGCAGCGGCACGGGCGCAGCAGGGGTCATCGGCGGGGGCGGGGCTGGCACGCCACACAGTCTAAGGAATAGTGCGCTCGCGCAGACGTTGTGAGAGGAGAGCCGCCGGAAGCATCAGGATCTGGCGGACCCCGATTTGAGCAGGCAATCCCTGATCGCGAAGGAGAACACCATGGCTGAATCCCAGCGCGTCGTCATCATCGGCGGCCACGGCAAGATCGCACTGCTGGCCGCACCGAAGCTGGTCGAGGCCGGCTTCAGCGTCGAGTCCCTGATCCGGGACCCCGACCAGGCCCAGGACGTCACCGACGCCGGCGCTGCCCCCCGGGTCCTCGACATCGAGTCCGCCGACTCCGCAGAGCTGGTCGAGGCCTTCACCGGCGCGCACGCCGTCGTCTTCTCCGCCGGTGCCGGCGGCGGCAACCCCGCCCGGACCAAGGCCGTGGACCACGAGGCCGCGGTGCGCAGCATGGATGCCGCGGTCGAGGCCGGCGTCTCGCGCTACGTGATGGTCTCCTACGCCCGCAGCGAGACCGACATCAACACCGTGGATCCGACGAGCTCGTTCTACCCCTACGCGCTGGCCAAGCATCAGGCCGACCGGCACCTGCGCGGCACCAGCCTGGACTACACCATCCTGGGTCCGGGCGCGCTGACCCTGGAGCCGGCCAGCCACAAGATCACGGTGCTCGCCCCGGCCACCGCAGGTGAGGTCATGTCCAGAGAGGACGCCTCCAAGGACACCTCCCGGGAGAACGTCGCCGAGGTCATCACCGAGACCCTGCGCAGCGGCTCCGCGGTGCGCGCCACGGTGAACTTCCTCGACGGCGAGACCGCGATCCCGGAGGCGCTGGCCTCGGTTTCGTCCTGAGTCTGAACAGGTGGTAATCTTCTGAGGCACGTGAACGCGGAATACCGCGTGCAGGTGCCTCAGGATCTGTAGCTCAGTTGGTTAGAGCGCTCGCCTCACACGCGAGAGGTCGATGGTTCGAGTCCATTCAGATCCACTTTCTTCGCCTGCACTCCAGGCAACATCACTCACACACCCCGCTAGGCCCCGGCATCTGCCAGGGTCCTTTTGTGGTTCTGTCGCCTGCGAGGAGGGTTCGTGGCATCCGAACACACGGAACGGCACCCTACGGGGGGCTACATCGCCGAGGCGATCGACCCGGTGCGCGCAGAGCCCACTGCCGACGTCACTCATATCCCGGTGGTCCACTCCACCCAGGAGATCCTCGAGGAGACCCCCACCGGCTTCGTGCAGACCCTGCGCAGCTCCTTCGCCTCCTCCTGGCACGCCTCTGCCGAAGCCGAGGCGGCGCTGGAATGGGAGGAGTACGACGCCGAGGCGGTGGCGCGCGCCGCGGAGCAGGACGAGAACGAAGCGGCCCGGCACGAGTATGTCGCCGACCCCAGCTTCGAGCAGTCCTACACCACCCCGCACAGCCCGACCGGGCCCACAGACCACTACGCCTTCCCGACCACCGGTGACTGGCACCAGACCGATGCGCTGGGTCCGCAGATCCCGACCGGCCCGCAGGAGACCACGACCTCGCATGCCCAGCGGACCGGTGTGCCGCAGGAGCCGGCGAGCTCGGGACTGATCAGCCTGCCGCACAGCGCGCCGGGCGCGCCGCTGCGGCAGTCTCCGCTGAGCCACTCCCCGCGGCGCCACGCCGTGCAGCGCCCCTCCTGGTTGAAGTCCCGGCTGGGCGGCTCGGGCCGACGTGACCCTGATTTCGACCCGGGAGTCTTTGACCGCAGGCCGCGCTCGCCCCAGGTGCTGCGCCGCATCATGCAGGCCGAGCGTGCGGCGACCGGGACGGTGCCGATCCTCGATCGGCTCGCCGGCACGCCGTTCGAGAACCCATATCAGGCCGAGGCGCACGTGGAGACCGACGAGCTGGCCACGATCGCCTTCGTGCTGGATCTCGGTGAGGCGCTGTTCCGCTACGGAGCCGGCGCGCTGGAGGTCGAGACCTCCATCATCGCGGTCACGGCGGCCTTCGGCATGAAGAACACCGACGCCGACATCACCAACCAGTCGATCAGTCTGAACTGGGCGCCCGACGGGAAGATCCCGTACTCCCGGGTGCGCGTGGTGCGGTCCTGGTCGAACAACTTCCGGGCGCTCGCCTCGGTGCATCAGCTGGTCACCGACATCATCGCCGGCCGGCTTACCCGCAGCGACGCCGAGGACCGGTTGCGGGAGATCACTCGCGAGCCCAAGCCGTATCCCCGCTGGATGGTCACCATCTGCGGTGCGATCTTCGCAAGCTTCTTCGCCGCCTTCCTCGGAGCCCCGCTGCTGGACGCCTCGATGGGCTTCCTCGCCACGATCCTGGTGCTCTGGACCACCCGACAGCTCGCCACCTGGAGGGTGCCCGAGTATTTCGGGCTGGCGGCCGGAGGGTTCATGGCGACCTCGTTTGCGATGGGGGCCTTCGCGATGGACATGCCGATCCGTCCGTCCATGGTGGTCGCCGGCGGGCTGATGATCCTGCTGCCCTCAGCCCGGATCGTCTCGGCGATCCAAGACGGGATCAACGGGTTCCCGATCACAGCTGCCGGTCGTCTGATGTCCTCGATGATCGCCTTCGCCGGGATGACCTCCGGCATCATGGCCGCGGTGGTGATCGCCAACATGCTCGGGGCCCCGGAGATCGAGGTGGCGGTGGGCCTGACCCGGCTCTACCACCCGGCGGTCCTGGTGGCGCTGGTGTTCCTGGCCGCGGTGGCCGCCGCCGTGGTCGAACAGGCGAGCTGGCGGATGCTGCTGCCGATCGGTGCGGTCTCGGCGCTGGGCTTCTGCGCCTACTACGCCGCCGAGGTCATCGGTCTGGGCGAACGCATCACCCCGGTCTTCGGAGCCGTGGTGGTGGGGGCGCTGGGACGGGTCCTGGCGCTGCGCATGGGCTCGCCCCAGCTGGTGGTCGCGGTGCCGGCGATGATGTTCATGCTTCCCGGGCTGATGGTCTTCCGGGGGATGTATCAGATCGCCATGGACGCCTCCACCGTGGGCATGATGGGCGGGCTGACCGAGCTGTTCAATGCCATGATCATCATCATGGCGATCGCTGCCGGAATCGTGCTCGGTGATGTCCTGATGCGACCGTTCACCGCCGGTCTGCAGTCCCATGAGCGTTCCCGGACCCGGCGCCGCTGACCGGTCGGGCCTTGTATGGTCGGCGAGCCTGCGCGGCCCTGCGCCCTGCCGGCATGCACGGCTCTGCGCCCTGCGCGGCGGGGCGGCTGATCAGCCTTCCGCGTCCAGCCGCCAGTCCACCGGTTCTGCGCCGAGCCGGCGCAGCGCCTCGTTGGCCTGCGAGAACGGCCGCGAGCCGAAGAATCCTCGCCGCGCCGAGAGCGGTGAGGGATGCGGGCTGGTGATCACCGCCGTGTGCGCCCCGCGATCCAACAGCGGGGCCAGCTTGCGGGCATCGGCGCCCCAGAGGATCGAGACCAGCGGGGTGCCGCGCCCCACCAGAGCCTGAAGCGCCGCCTCGGTGATCGGTTCCCAGCCGATGCCGCGGTGCGAGGCCGGTGCACCCGCGCTGACCGTGAGCACCCGATTGAGCATCAGCACCCCCTGCCGCGCCCAGGCCGTGAGATCCCCGTGGGGACTGCGCGGGATCCCCAGGTCGGACTCGAGCTCGGTGAAGATGTTGCCCAGGCTCCGGGGCAGCGGACGGACCTCGGGGTCCACCGCGAAGGACATGCCGATGGCGTGGCCCGGGGTCGGGTAGGGGTCCTGACCCAGGATCAGCACCTTCACCGCGTCGAAGGGCTGCCGGAACCCGCGCAGCACCAGCTCCGGAGCCGGAAGCACCTGCTCCCCGGCCTCGCGGCGTCGGGTCAGCTCCTCGCGGACGGTCTCGAAGTGCGCGGACTGCCCAGCCAGGGCTCGCTGCCATCCTGCTTCCAGGGGGGCGATCAGTTCAGTCTCAGATGTCATCGCCTCCACCATAGGACGCCCAGCCGGTTCAAGACACCGGCGGATCCATGCGCGTCGATATTCCTGCAATGCGCGCCGCCCAGCCGTAGGATGACGGGGAGATGATCACTGAACAGGAGAAGAAGATGCTCGACCTGGAGCGCCAGTGGTGGAAATACGCCGGCGCGAAGGACGAGGCCATCACCGAGACGCTCCAGATGTCAGCCGTGGCCTACTACCAGGCGCTGAACCGGCTGATCGACACGGAGGAGGCGCTGGCCCACGACCCGATGCTGGTCAAGCGCCTGCGCCGGCAGCGAGACGCCCGGCATCGCGCCCGGGCGACCCGCCGCTGAGCGCCGTCGAACAGCGCAGCACCGAGCACCGGGCATCCCAGCACCGAGCATCGCAGCACCAAGCATCGCTCCCGCACCTTGAGGACAGGACCTATGAGCCAGCATCCGCACGACGAGTTCGACGACGTCCCGCCGTACCAGACGGGAGAGGCCGGCAAGCACCGGGCTCCAGGCGCCGCCGGAACGGGCGGGGCCGGTGGCAGCGGTCTGCGCTGGATCGGACTTCTGGCGGTGTTCGTGCTTCTGGTCGGGGCCTTCGCCTACTTCATCATGCCGATGTTCTCGGACCCGGAGGCGGACACCACCGCCGAGGACCAGGACGCGGTGACCGAATCCGAAGACCAGGCCGAGGATGAGGATGGGGATGCAGCCGAGGGTGAAGCAGACCCGGAGCAGGAGCCCGCCGGGCCGCAGCCGGCCAGCGACACCGAGACCCCGGTCCAGGTGGCCAACTACCAGGGCATCGAGGGCGGCGCCTCATCGATGAGCGCGGAGCTCGAGGAGCTGGACTACAACGTGGTCTGGAACGGCGACTGGAACTTCGAAGAGCGCGCCGAGACCCCCGCCGTGGTCTACCCCGCGGGCTCCGGAGAGGCCGAGCAGGCGATCGCCGAGGAGCTCGCCGAGAGCTTCGGGGCCGGGACCGTGGAATCCCACGACCAGGCCAGCTTCGTGACCCTGATCATCGGGGAGGAATACGAGGGCTGAGCCACCGGGGCGCTCCAGCGGGCCATGGATCGCCGAGCCAGGGGCGCCTCCGGCTCAGGTCCTGCGGTGCGGCGCGAAGGCGGAGACCCCGGTCAGTTCACGTCCGGCGATCAGCAGGTTGATGCTGTGGGAGCCCTCATAGGTGTAGATCGCCTCGATGTCGCCCGCGATCTTGGCCGCCTCGTGATCACTGAGGATCCCGTTTCCGCCGAAGATCTCCCGCGCCGCGGCAGCAGACTCTCGTGCCAGCCGGGTCAGCGTGGCCTTGCCCAGCGAGGCATGCATCATGCTCAGCCCACGATCGGTCTGCAACCGGGTCAGCTCTGCCATATACGAGGTCGAGACCGCCAGGTTTCCCGCCACCTGGCCCAGCGCGGCCTGAATGAGCTGGAACGACGCCAGCGGCACGCCGAACTGGTCGCGCCGCAGCGCATAGTCCCGCGCGATCTCCAGCAGCGCCTGCTGGGCCCCGACCGCCTGCCAACCCACCCAGGCCCGCGAGCTGCGCAGCCCCTCGTTCGCCGCGGCGAAGGAGGTCGCCCCCGGCAGCAGCGCATCCTGCGGCACGATGACATCGAGCTCGATGTCTGCGTTGGGCATGATGCGCAGACCGGTCTTGTGCCTGATCTTCTGGGCCCGGTACCCCGCGCTCGACGTGGGCACCAGGAAGCCCTTGACCTGCCGGTCCGCGGTGTCCCGAGCCCAGACCAGGGCGACGTCGGCCACCGTGCCCATGCCGATCCAACGCTTGGATCCCTGGATGCGCCACTCTCCGCCGCGCAGGGTCGCCGAGGTGGCCAGTCCGCCGGCCACGTCCGAGCCGTGATCGGGCTCGGTGAGGCAGAAGGCGCCGAAGCTGCGCAGCTCGCGCAGCGCCGGCAGCCATTCCTCACGCTGGCGCTGCGAGCCCAGGGCGTGGATCATGCCGACGATGAGCTCATTATGAATGCCGATGACCGCAGAGATCGAGATGTCGGCGCGGGCCAGCGAGGCGTGGGCAAGCCCGCGGAACAGCGGCGAGGAGCCGTCGAGGCACAGTTCGCCCAGCCCGACGCCGCCCAGTCCGGCAAGCATCTCGAGCGGAAGGTCACCCTCGTTCCAGGGTTCGAGGGACTGTCGTCGAATGTTGCGCTGCGCGTACTCGTCGATCATGCCCAGCCGGTCCCGCTCTGCCGGGCTCAGGTGGCGAGCCAGCTGCATCAGGTCCGGGTCTTCAGAGACGAGGTCTGCGGCGCCCTTGGCTTCCTGCATGGTCATCGAGGTCTCCTTATCGTGCGGCGGGCCCGGTCCGGGAGGTCCGAGGGACATCTCACTGCATGTACAACTGCATCTTTACCGACTATATGACTTCCAAGTATATTCTAGAGTGACCGGCGTCACGTACACCTCGAGGAGAAACACCATGACAGTCACCGAAGAGTTCCGCGCAGCACGGGACCAGCTTGTGGGTGCTCAGCAGGACTGGGAGCGCGCTCGACGGGATTTCGTCTGGCCCCGGTTCACCCACTTCAACTTCGGCTTCGACTGGTTCGATCAGGTGGCAAGGAGTCCCGAGCGATCGGGCCAGGACGCGCTGGTGATCCTGGAAGAAGATGGATCACGGCTCACCCGCAGCTTCGCGCAGCTGAGTGAGGACTCCAACCGGGTGGCCAACTGGATGACCGGCATCGGGGTCAGGCGCGGGGACCGGATCCTGCTGATCCTGGGGAACCAGGTCGAGCTGTGGGAGACGATGCTGGCCGCGATCAAGCTCGGCGCCGTGCTGATCCCCACCACGACCCAGATGGGCCCGCATGACCTGGAGGACCGGGTCAGCCGGGCCGAAGCGAGCTGGGTCGTGGGGGACTCCGCAACGCTGCGCAAGTTTACCCAGGTCCAGGGCGACTACGCGCTCCTGCATGTGCCCGGTGTGTATGCCGATCGGCAGGCGGCGGAGCCGCCTGAGGTGCCCGGCCGCACCGTGCATCCCTACCAGGAGGCCTACGCGGCCTCCCCCGAACTTGAGCAGCTCGTGCCGACCGCCGCCGACGAGACGATGCTGCTGTACTTCACCTCGGGCACGACCTCGCAGCCCAAGCTGGTCGAGCACAGCCACACCTCATACCCGGTGGGGCACCTCTCCACGCTGTACTGGATCGGACTCGAGCCTGGAGACGTGCATCTGAACGTCTCCTCGCCGGGCTGGGCCAAACACGCGTGGTCGAACTTCTTCGCACCGTGGATCGCCGAGGCCACCATCTTCCTGTACAACTTCAGCAGGTTCGATCCCGCGGCCCTGATGCGCTCCATGGAGTCCGCCGGCGTGACCAGCTTCTGTGCCCCGCCCACGGTCTGGCGGATGCTGATCAAGGCGGACCTGACGCAGCTGAAGCGGCCGCCTCGTGTCACGGTCTCGGCCGGAGAGCCGCTGAACCCGGAGGTCATCGAACAGGTCCAGCGGGCGTGGGGGCGCACGATCCGCGATGGCTTCGGGCAGACCGAGTCCTCGCTGCAGATCGCCAACCCTCCGGGTCGTCGGGTGAAGTTCGGTGCCATGGGTGTCCCGCTGCCGGGATTCGACGTCGTCCTGATCGATCCGGTCTCGGGTGCGGAAGCCGATGAGGGAGAGATCTGCCTCGCCCTGGACCCACGTCCGGTCGGTCTGATGAAAGGCTACTACGGCGACGAGGCGAAGAACGCGGAGGTCTTCCGAGACGGGTACTACCACACCGGGGATATCGCCTCCCGTGACGAATACGGGGTGATCACCTACGTCGGGCGGGCCGATGACGTCTTCAAGTCCAGCGACTATAAGGTCTCGCCGTTCGAGCTGGAGTCGGTGCTCATCGAACACCCGGCCGTGGTGGAGGCCGCCATCGTGCCAGCGCCGGACGAGCTCAGGCTGGCGGTGCCCAAGGCGTATGTGACGCTGGCCTCCGGGTGGGAGCCGAACGAGGCGACCGCGACCGAGATCCTGCAGTTCGCGCTCACCAGACTGGCGCCCTATCAGCGGATCCGGCGCATCGAGTTCTCTGAACTTCCCAAGACGATCTCGGGCAAGATCCGGCGAGTGCAGCTGCGTGCCTCAGAGGAGCAGCGCGCCGAGGCCGGGGCGGGACGAGAAGGATTCGGGGTGGAATACCGCGAGGCCGACCTGGGACTCAAGCGCCCCTGAGGACGACCTGCTGAGCGGCCACTCAGATCACGGTGCGCCCCGAAGGGTGGTAGCACGTCCGACCGTTGCTGATTCCCGGATAAACTCCGGTGCATCCAAAGAATGCTCGGACCGAGCACGAACAAGGAGACGCCCTTCATGCACCCCCCGCTTGCGAAGGATCCCATCGCCGAGATCCAGAAGAACTGGGAGCTTCAGGGATGGACGGCCGCGGCCGCCCCGGCCGCGGCGGTGACCGCCATCATGCGGACCCAGCAGATCCTGCTGGGGCGAGCGAGGGACATCCTGAAGCCGTTCAAGCTGACTTTCGCCCGTTACGAGGTGCTCGCACTGCTGGGGTTCTCCCGTGAGGAGCGGCTGCCGATGAACAAGGCGAGCCAGTTGCTTCAGGTCCACCCGACGTCGATCACCAATGCCGTGGACCGGCTGGAGTCCGCGGGTCTGGTGCGCCGGGAGCCGCACGACTCCGACCGACGCGCCATGCTTCTGGTCCTGACCCCGGAGGGCAAGCAGGTGGCCGAGCAGGCGACCCGGGCGCTCAATGAGCAGCTTTTCGAGGACACCGGTTTCGAGGCGGAAGAGATCGATCAGCTGAACACCATCCTGGCGAACTTCCGCCAGCGAGCGGGCGACTTCCCCCCCTGAGCCGCTGGGTCAGCGATGTCGCCACTGCGGTTCCCGCTTCTCGCGGAACGCGCGCATGCCCTCGGACTGATCCTCCAGGGAGAACATCGCATGGAACATCCGCCGCTCGAGCATCAGGCCCTGATGCAGCGTGGAGTCGAAGGCCGCGCCCACGGCCTCCTTCGCCATCTGCGCGGCAGGCTTGGACTTCGAGGCGATCAGCTCCGCGACCGCTGTGGCCTCCGCGAGGGTGTCCGCATCGGGCACGACTCGTGAGACCAGGCCGATGCGCTCGGCCTCCTCGGCATGGATGCGCCGTCCGGTCAGGATCATGTCCATCGCCTTGGCCTTGCCCACCGAGCGGGTCAGTCGCTGTGAGGCGCCCATCCCCGGGATCACCCCCAGGTTGATCTCGGGCTGACCGAATCTCGCGCCCTCCCCGGCCACGATGACATCGGCCATCATCGCCAGCTCGCACCCTCCGCCCAGCGCGTAGCCGTTCACCGCGGCCACGATCGGGGTGCGCAGCCGGGTCAGGTCGTCCCAGGGGCGGAACCAGTCCGCCGCATACATTCCCTGATGATCCTGCTCCGCCATCTCGGTGATGTCGGCGCCGGCCGCGAACGCCTTGTCCGAGCCGGTGATCAGGATCGCTCCGATCTCCGGGCTGGCGTCGAACTCTCCTGCGGCGCGGACCACCTCCTGCATCAACAGGGTGTTCAGGGCGTTCAGGGATTCCGGCCGGTTCAGCGTGATCCGCCCGACCCGTGCGGCGGTGGTGACCAGGATCGTGGAATATTCGGTCATGCCTCATGCTCCTGGGTGGTGGGAGTTGTCTCGGATGGTGTTGATGATGCCGGAGAAGTCCTGCCGCGCCCCGGGGCCCTGGGCGAACTCGGTGAAGATGGCCGCGGCGAGTCGTCCCAGCTGCGCGTCGACGCCTTGCTCCTGTAGCGCGTTGGTCGCGAGGGTGAGGTCCTTGGCCATCAGGGCACCGGCGAAGCCAGGCGTGAAGTCCCGGTTCGCCGGGGAGCTCGGCACCGGCCCGGGGACCGGGCAGTTGGTGGTCAGCGCCCAACACTGCCCCGATGCGTGGGAGACCACATCGTAGAGCGCCTGGTGGTCCAGTCCCAGTCGCTCGCCCAGGACGAAGGCCTCCGCCACGGCGATCTGGCTGACGCCCAGGATCATGTTGTTGCAGACCTTCGCGGCCTGGCCCAGGCCGCTGCCGCCGCAGTGGACCACTCGAGCGCCCATGATCTCCAGCAGCGGGCGGATCTCTTCGAAGACCTCCGGCCGGCCCCCGGCCATGAACGCCAGGCTTCCGGCCTCCGCGCCCACCACGCCCCCGGAGACCGGTGCGTCGGCGGCCCGGAAGCCGGCGCGCTCGGCCAGCTCCGCGGCCTGCTGCGCCTCGGAGATGTTGATCGTGGAGCAGTCCAGGAAGATCGTCCCCGGCCGGGCAGCAGAGAGCAGGCCGGGGGAGTCCTGATAGGCCGAGAGCACGTGCTTGCCGGAGGGCAGCATCGTGAGCACCACGTCCGAGGTCGCCACGGCCTCGAGCGGGTCGGTGACGGTCTCGATGCCGTTGGAGCGGGCGACCGCCACGGCGTCGGCGCTGAGGTCGAAGCCAGCGACCGCCACGCCCGCCTGGACCAGGTTCGCCGCCATCGGGCCGCCCATATTTCCGAGTCCGATGAACGCCACGCTGGGGTGTGCCGGGGTTCCGCCGGTGGTGCTGGTCATCGAAGCGCCTCCTGGATCGACCGCCATGGCTCAGCTCCCCTCGGGCATGGTGAAGCGGGCGCCCTCTTTGGTGCCCGAGGGCCAGCGCGTGCTGACCGTCTTGGTCTTGGTGTAGAACTTCAGCCCATCTTCGCCGTGCTGATTCAGGTCCCCGAACCCGGAGGCCTTCCAGCCGCCGAAGGTGTAGTAGGCGATGGGCACCGGGATCGGCACGTTCACCCCGACCATCCCCACCTCCACCCGGGAGGTGAAGTCTCTCGCGGTGTCGCCGTCGCGGGTGAAGATCGCCACCCCGTTGCCGAACTGGTGCTCCGTGGGCAGCCGGAGGGCCTCCTCGTAGTCGCGAGCCCGGGCGATGCACAGCACCGGACCGAAGATCTCCTCCTGATAGATGCGCATCGCCGGCGTGACGTGGTCGAAGAGCGTGGCGCCGATCCAATACCCGTCCGGGTGGCCCTCGACGACGACGCCGCGCCCGTCCACCACCAGCTCGGCACCCTCTTCGACGCCGAGCCCGATATAGCCCTCGATCCGGGACTTGGCGTCCGCGCCGACGACCGGGCCGAAGTCGCTGGAGGGATCCAGCGAGGGCCCGACCACGAGCTTTTCGATGCGCTCCAGGAGTTTGGCGCGCAGCGCCTCGGCCGTGGCCTCCCCGACAGGCACCGCGACGGAGATGGCCATGCACCGCTCACCGGCGGAGCCGTAGCCGGCACCGATCAGTGCGTCGGCGGCCTGATCGAGATCGGCATCGGGCATGATCACCATGTGGTTCTTCGCGCCGCCGAAGCACTGGGCGCGTTTCCCCTGCGCGGCGGCCGCGGTGTAGATCGACTGGGCGATCGGGGTGGACCCGACGAATCCGATCGCCTTCACCCGGGGGTCCTCGATGAGCGCGTCCACCGCTTCCTTGTCCCCGTTGATCACGTTCAGCGTGCCCGGCGGCATCCCGGCCTGAAGCGCCAGCTCAGCGAGGCGCAGCGGCACCGAGGGGTTGCGCTCCGAGGGCTTCAGCACGAAGGTGTTGCCCGCCGCCAGAGCGGTCCCGGCCTTCCAGAGCGGGATCATGGCGGGGAAGTTGAACGGGGTGATCCCGGCTACGACCCCGAGGGGCTGACGCAGACTGTGGACATCCATGCCGGTGCCCGCGTCATGGGAGAACTCACCCTTGAGCAGATGGGGTGCTCCGGCGCCGAACTCCACGACCTCCACGCCGCGCTGGATGTCACCCTTGGCGTCCTCGAAGGTCTTTCCATGTTCGTTCGAGAGCGTCTCGGCAAGCTCCTCACGGTGGGTGCTGATCAGCTCGACCCATTTGAGCAGGATGCGGCCGCGCCGCTGGGGGTTCATCGCCGACCACTCGCTGAAGGCAGCCTGGGCCGAGTCGACGGCCTGAGAGACCTCCGTGGCGCTGGCCAGGGGGACCTGGGCGGTGACCTCGCCGCGGACCGGGTTGAAGACCTCGCGGCTGCGCCCGGAGGCGCCGGGCACGTGTCTGCCATGGATGAAGTGGGTCAGATCCGTCATGGAGGTGCTCCTTCGCGTCGGGATCAGCCTCGGGGCTGCCTGCCGAGGTGCTGATCGACCTGGTGGCGCATGTGATTCAGCTCTCACTGTGTTAGCCTAAGCTCGACTTATTGGAAGTGCAACTATCGCTCTTGCGACCGGTATCTGGGCCGGTGCGGCGGGATCGAGGCGAGGAAGAGGGAGACGCGGATGGAACTCTCTGGAGCCAGCGCGGTCGTCAGCGGAGGTGCCTCAGGCCTGGGCCATTCCACCGCCCAGACGCTGATCGCCGCCGGGATGCAGGTGGTCGTCGTGGACCTGCCCGACGCCGGGGACAGCACGGCGCGGGCCGAGGCGGTGGCCTCGCTCGGCGAGCATGCCAGCTTCTGGCCCGGGGACATCACCGATCCCGCCACCTCCCGCGAGGCTGTGGCGGCCGCAGTTCAACAGGGGCCGCTGCGGGTCGCGGTGAGCTGCGCCGGGGTGGCCACGCCGGGGAAGCTGCTGGGCCGAAACGGCCCGCTCTCGAGTGAGCAGTTCATGGGAGTCCTGGCCATCAACGTCGGGGGCACGGTGAATCTGATGAGCCAGGCGGCCGCCGCGATGGCGTCCAACGAGCCCTCGGACGGCGAGCGCGGGGTGCTGGTCAACACCGCCTCGGTGGCGGCCTTCGAGGGCCAGATCGGTCAGATCGCCTATGCGGCCTCCAAGGGCGCGGTGGCCTCGCTGACGCTTCCCGCGGCCCGGGAGCTCGCCCGCCACGCGATCCGGGTGATGACCATCGCGCCCGGGCTCTTCGAGACCCCGATGATGGCGGGTCTGCCCGAGGAGGCCAAGGAGTCGCTGCGCGCCAAGACTCTGCATCCGGCTCGACTCGGTGCGCCCGAGGACTATGCCCGGCTGGTGATGCACATCGTGGGCAACCCGATGCTCAACGGCGAGACCATCCGGCTCGACGGCGCGATCCGGCTGGAGCCGCGATAGCCGAGGCGCTCGCGGTCCGGGCGGGCCTCGAGCGGTCCGAACGCCCCGGTCCCGTGACGGCTCAGTCGCTCCATCCGGTGTAGGAGTCCGCGAAGTAGGCCTGCCCGTACACCGAGCCGGTGATCGCGTCGAACTCGCCGCGGCGTCGTCGGTGGGTGAAGGGGTTCTCCTCGGGCTGACGGTGCAGCAGATTCGTCGCCCAGTAGGAGAAGTTCTGCGCCTTCCACACCCGGTCCAGGGCGGTGCGCGAATAGCGGCGCAGTGCCGCCGGGGTCTCGATGCCCGAGCCGGTATCGCCGGACTCGGTTCCCCCGGTCCCGGTTCCCCCGGGCCCGGTCCCGGTCCCGGTCTCGGCTCGGTCGGCGCGCAGCTCGGTGATGAACTCCTCCACACAGGGCACCAGCGCCCGCACATCGGCGAAGGCTAGATTCAGCCCCTTCGCCCCGGTCGGCGGGACCGTGTGACCGGCATCCCCGGCCAGCGCCAGCCGGCCATGGCTGAGCGGGTCACAGACATAGGACCGGAAGGGCAGCACGGTCTTCTCGATGATCGGTCCGCGCTTGAGCTGGACCCCGCCCTCGGTGCCCAGCACCGCCTGGATGTGGTCGAAGATCGCGTCCTCGGACCAGCTCTGCGGATCGGTGTCCGGGTCGCACTGGAAGTACATCCGCTGGACCGTCTCATTGCGCTGAGAGATCAGCGCGAAACCGAGCTCGGAGTTCGCGTAGATCAGCTCCGGGGCGGTCGGCGGCGCCTCGCACAGGATCCCGAACCAGGCGAAGGGGTAGGAGATGAAGTGATCGGTGCGGACCTGCTCGGGGATCAGCTTCCGGCACATGGAGCGGGACCCATCGGTGCCGACGATCAGATCGGCCTCGATGCTGCGCTCCTGGCCCGCCGCATCGGTGAAGCTGATCCGCGGAGCCGCGGTCTCCACGCCATGGACCTGGGTGTCGGTGACGGCCCAATGGATCTCCCCGCCCTCGCGCTCCCAGGCGTTGGCCAGGTCGAAGAAGACCTCGTTCTGCGGGTAGAGCCAGACCGAGCGTCCGACCAGGGCCTGGAAGTCGATGCGGTGCTGCTCGCCGTCGAAGCTGAGCACCGTGCCTTCATGCTCATGGCCCGACGTCAGCACGCGCGACCCGACCTCGGCGTCGAGGAGCATGTTCACCGTGGCGGCCTCGAGGATCCCCGCACGCTGGGTGTGATGGATCGTGTCCTTCGTGCGGGTCTCGATCACCGCGGCGGAGATGCCCCGACGCTTCAGCAGCAGCGCGGTCATCAGCCCCGCCGGGCCGCCGCCCACGATGCCGACCTCGACTCGGGTTCTATGTTCGGTCATGGGTCTCCCTCTCGATGGGCCGCCGCGGTCCAGGCGTCTTCCGGTCCCGCCGGTTCGGCCCGGTGCAGACCAGTCTGCTCAGCGGATGTGCCCGGCGCCACATGAATCCCATTGAATGCGATGAGCCGAGGGGCCTGGGGTCAGGTCCTGCCGCTGATCTCCCGCTGGATGCCCCGGGCAGCGATCTGCAGCATCTGCACCCAGGGCGCGGGACGGCGGGCGACGTCGTCGTCATCGGTGACCACGCCCAGGGCGGCCACCACCGCGCGGCCGCGCTGCCGGATCGGCACCGCGACGCCGGTGACCTCCCGCTCGATCACCCCGGTCTGCGCGCAGTAGCCCTGCTGGCGCACCTGCTCCAGCCGGTCCTCGGAGATGATCTGCGAGGGCGCGGCCTCCCGGTGGTGGGTGCGGTAGAAGGTGCGGAACTCGGGCGAGGCATGGGCCAGCAGCACCAGGCCGGTGGCCGAGACATGCAGCGGCAACCGGCCGGCCACGCCGCCGTGGATGCGTGGGGCCTCCCGCGCCGAGAGTCGGTCCACGAAGAGCACCTCATGGCCTTCGATCACGCCGAGCTGCACATGCTGACCCATCACGGTGTGCACATCCGAGAGATAGGGCCGGGCGCGCACGGCGAGCTTCATCGTCGGCGCCGAGCGGTTGGTCATCTCCCAGAGCCGGGTGCCGACCATGTATCCGGCGGGCAGCGACTCCAGCCAGCCCAGCTCGGCCATGTCGCGGCAGAGCCGGTGCGCGGTGGCCGGCGGCAGGCCCGTGCGCCGCGCGATCTCCGCGGCGCTGAGCAGGCTGTCGGCCGCCGAGAAGGTCGAGAGCACCCGATCCAGCCGGGCCAGGACCGAATCACCGGTGCGGGAGTTCGCCATGGATCACATGCTAGCTTCCACGTCCGCGCTCGACCCCGGTACGGTCGGGGTCATCCCCGGCCCGCCAGCGCCTGGGCGCGCAGCTCGCTGGCCGTGCGCTGGTGCAGCGAGATCCGCAGCACGACGACGGCGGCCAGCGCGACGATGATCCCGGCACCGGTGTAGAGCGCGGTGGGGGTGGCGCCGACGTCCAGCAGGGCGCCCACGGCGATCGGCGCGATGATCGCGCCGGTGCGGCCCACGCCCAGGGCGACGCCCACTCCGGTGGAGCGTAGCCGCGGCGCGTAGGTCATCGGGGCGATCGTGTAGATGCCCGAGATGCAGCCATTGATGATCATGCCCAGCAGCATCCCGGCGACCAGCGCAGCCGGCAGCCAGGCGGTGGCGTTGATGAAGACGATGAACATCACCCCGGAGCCCAGGGCGAAGGCCGCCTGGACTCGACGCACGTCCCAGCGGGAGGCGAACACGCCGTAGAGGACCGCGCCGATGGTGCCGCCGATCATCAGCATGATCCCGCCCATGATGCCCTCGTCGGTGGAGAAGCCCACCTCGGTGAGCAGCTGCGGGGTCCAGGTGTTGGCGAAGTAGAAGCCGAACATCACGATGAAGAACATCGCCCACAGCAGCAACGTGCTGCGCCGGTTCTCCGGGTTGAGCAGCTGCGCGTAGGAGTTCTTGGAGCGCCCCGGCGTCTGGCTCGCCTCGGTGTCGAGGTTCTCCAGGATCACCGGCCCGGTGATCCCCATCCGGCCGGCGATCGCCTCGGCGCGGCGCTGTTCGGAGCCGTCTCCGGCCGCCTGCGGGCTGGCGGCGCGGGCGCCGAGGAAGTCCAGAGACTCCGGCATCTTGAGCCAGACGAAGATCACCGCCAGCACGGTCACGGCACCGCCGAGCAGGAAGACCGCCTGCCAGCCGAAGTTCCCGATCAGCGGGATGGCGGCCAGGCCGCCCAGGGTGGCGCCCACCGGGTAGCCGGCGGCATAGATGCTCATGCACAGGCCGCGGTACTTCGCGTTGGAGTACTCCGAGACCAGCACGGTCCCGGAGGTCAGGATGCCGCCCACGCCGAGTCCGGTGATGATCCGCCAGGCCATCAGCTCCGGCATGGAGGAGGCGGTGGCGGAGAGGAAGAGTCCCGCGGCGTTGATGATCATCGCGATCATGAGCATGCGGCGCCGTCCGAAGCGGTCCGCGAAAGGGCCCACCCAGATCGCGCCCAGGGCCATGCCGATCAGGCCCCCGCTGAGCAGCAGGCCCAGCTCGGTGCCGGTCAGACCCAGGTCCGCGGAGACCGGGTTGGCGGTGAACGCCATGGCTTGGACGTCATAGCCGTCCAGGCCCATCAGGGCGGTGGCGAGGGCGACGACGAACCACTGGTAGCGGCTCATCGGGCGAGAGTCGATGGACTCGCGGAGGCTGGTCTGGGTCATGGGGAATCTCCTTGCACGGTGGTGACGTTCCGTGGCTCAGCTCACAGAACCCGTTGGACGCTAGCCCCTCGTGACCCAGGGCACAATCCCAGCCTGAAGTTCGTCACCGGTGGATCATTGAATGAGATCAGCCTTGCCCTTCCGGGGCGCGGCTAGGCTTGGCTCATGGCAAACTCGCCCAGCGGTGACGCGGTCCTGGATCGCGCGATGCGCATCCTCGCGGCACTCGAGACCCGGCCCAGCCTTCCTGCCGGGGAGCTGATCGACGCGGCCGGGCTGCCTCGGACCACCGGATACCGGCTGCTGCGCACCATGCGCGCCCATGGGCTGCTCGCCACCACGGCCTCCGGGGAGCTGGTCCTGGGCCAGCGGCTCTGGGAGATCGCGCAGCGCGCCCCGATCAGCCGGACGCTGCGCACCTCGGCGCTTCCCTTCATGCACGATGTCAACGCGGTGGTCCGGCAGACCACCCAGCTCGCGGTGCTCGATGAGCACGGGGTGCTGATCGTGGAGCGGATCTCGCGCCACGGGGCGGTGGTCAACCCGGCGGAGGTCGCCACGACCATGCCGGCCCACCTGACCTCGATGGGTCACGTGCTGCTGGCACATTCCCCGGCCCATGTGGTGGACCGCTGGTGGGCTCCGAGGCAGCAGCTGATCGCCGAGTCCCGCCCGCAGCTGCGACGGGAGCTCGCGGAGGCGCGGACCCGGGGCCATGCCCAGCTCAGCGGGATGATCAACGCCGAGACCACGGGGGTCTCGGTGCCGGTGCTGGGCGCCGACGGCCACGCGGTGGCCGCGCTCACCGTGGTGGTGCCGCGCGGCTCCCGCGAGATCCCGCAGTTCCTGATGGCGCTGCAGACCGCCGGGCGCGGAATCAGCCGCGCCCTGGACGGGCTGAGCCATTGAATGGCAATCGTGTGGCGGGTCGAGTCCTCCAGCCCGCAGACTGAACGAGAACCACGTCACACCCCGGCGATCTCCGCCGCGGATCCCCCTCGAGGAGCGAGAGCCCCATGGCCGAGAAGAACACCGACCCGGACGCCGCCGTCCTGTCCCAGGCGGAGATCGACACGGAGATCGCCGCCATCCACGCGGAGTATCGAGCTCAGCGCGACGCCGGCGCTCCGGTGGAGACCAACGCCCGGCTGAACTTCCCGCCGTATCGCAGCTCGCTGCTGCGCCATCCCACGAAGTCCCTGCACCACGCGGACCCCGAGGACATCGAGCTGCACAGCCCCGCTTTCGGCCACCGCGACGTCTCCGCACTGGAGTCCGATCTCACGATCCAGCACAACGGCGAGCCCATCGGGGAACGGATCATCGTGACCGGCCGAGTGATCGACGGGGACGGCCGCGCCGTCGCCGGCCAGCTCGTGGAGATGTGGCAGGCCA
Organism: Nesterenkonia sp. E16_10; assembly: GCF_017347085.1. GTDB lineage: Bacteria > Actinomycetota > Actinomycetes > Actinomycetales > Micrococcaceae > Nesterenkonia. Next base: position 19,139 of record NZ_JADPSA010000011.1, on the reverse strand, counting down.
ACGCCGCAGGACGCTATATGCACAAGCGTGACCAGCACCCCGCTCCGCTGGACCCCAACTTCACCGGAGTGGGACGCACCCTGACCGGGCCCGACGGCGAATACAGCTTCACCACCATCAAACCGGCCCCGTATCCGTGGAAGAACCACAACAACGCCTGGCGCTCGGCGCACATCCACTTCTCGCTCTTCGGCACCGACTTCACCCAGCGGATCGTGACCCAGATGTACTTCCCCGGGGACCCGATCTTTGCCCTGGACCCGATCTACCAGTCCATCACCGACCAGGCGGCCCGCGATCGCCTGGTCGCCACCTATGACCACTCGGTCTCCCAGCATGAATGGAACACCGGCTACCGTTGGGACATCGTGCTCTCCGGAAGCAACCGCACCTGGGCCGAGCAGGAGGAGGAGCACTGACCATGAAACTCACCCCGACCCCCGGCCAGACCGTGGGCCCCTTCTTCGGCTACGCCCTGCCCTACGCCGGCGGCGAGGCTCTGGTGGACCGCTCGCACCCGAGTGCCGTGCGGCTGCACGGCACCGTCTACGACGGCGACGGCGTGCCCGTGCCCGATGCGCTGCTGGAGATCTGGCAGCCGGATGAGCACGGAGCGATCTCCCGGCAGCCAGGATCCCTGCACCGCGACGGCTACACCTTCACCGGGTGGGGCCGTGCCGCCGTCGACGGCGCAGGGCACTACAGCTTCACCACCCTGGAGCCCGGCAGTACCGGCCCCGAGGTCGCCCCCTACGTCCTGGTCACCATCTTCGCCCGCGGGCTCATGGACCGCCTCTTCACCCGGGCCTACCTGCCCTCCGAACCGGCCACGCTGGAGCGGGACCCGCTGCTGAGCTCGGTGCCCGCAGAGCGCCGACACACCCTGCTGGCCAGCCGCGAGTCCGACGGCAGCCTGCGCTTCGACATCCATTTCCAGGGCGAGGATGAGACCGTGTTCCTGACCTATCCCAACACCCCGCAATTCACCGGCCCCGTGGATTGACCGACAGGAGCGCACCCCTCGCCATGACTGGACCCTACGGAATCCTCAGCCCGGTCTGGGCCGGCACCTCGACGGCGCGGCTGATGTCCGAGGAGTCCATCCTGCGGGCCCTGCTGCGCGTGGAGGCCGCCTGGGCCCAGGCGCTCGCCGATGCTGGCGAGGCCCCGGCGCAGAGCGCCGCCGCCATCACGGCGATCAGCCGGGACCCGCAGCGGGCCGGGATCACCGTCGAAGACATCGCCTCCCAGAGCCCCGGCGGCGGGAACCCGGTGATCCCGATGCTGGGTGCCGTGCGCGGTGCGCTGGCGGCCACCGGTGACTCCGACGCCGCGCTGCACCGCGGAGCCACCAGCCAGGACATCCTCGACACCGCCCTGATGCTGCTGTGCCGGGAGGCCGCAGCGGAGCTTCTGACCGATGCACGCCGGGCCGGCACCGCGCTGAGCAGGCTCAGCCAGGACCATCGCGACACGCTCTGCGTGGCCCGCTCGCTGACCCAGCACGCGCTGCCGACCAGCTTCGGGCTGCGCTGCGCCGGCTGGCTCGATGGGCTGACCCATTCGATCCGGCGACTGGAGCTTGCCGCGGCGGCGCTGCCGCTGCAGTGGGGCGGCGCCGTCGGCACCCAGGCCGCCCAGTGCGACGCGCTGGGCACAGGGCAGACCGCCGCGCTGAGCGAGGATCTCGCCGCCCGCCTGGGCCTGTGCCCGATGTCGCGCCCCTGGCACACCCAGCGCCAGGTGATCCTGGACCTCGGCTCGGCGCTCGCCGGCCTGCTCGCCGCGCTGGGCAAGGTCGCCGCAGACGTGCTCACCCTGCAGCGTCCCGAGATCGCTGAGCTGCGTGAGCCGACGGCGCCCGGCCGCGGAGGATCCTCTGCGATGCCCCAGAAGCAGAACCCGGTGCTCTCGACCCTGATCCGCTCCGCCGCCCTGGCAGGCCCAGCCCAGCTGAGCACGCTCTACCTGGCGGCAGCCACCGCCGAGGATGAACGCCCGGCAGGAGCCTGGCACGCCGAATGGCCGAGCCTTCTCGAACTGACCCGGCTCAGCGGCGGCGCCGCCGCCCGGGCCGCCGAGCTGCTCGAAGGTCTCGTGGTGCGCCCCGAGGCGATGGCGGCGAATCTGCGGCTCAGCGGCGATGCCGTGCTCAGCGAGCGTGTGATGGCCCGGATGGGGGACTCCTTCCCCGGCGGAGGCAAGGCGCTGCAGGATCTGGTGCGACGCAGCGCCGTCGAAGCTGTTCCGCTGCGAGATCTGCTGAAGGAGAGCCTCGGTGCGGCGATCACCGCGGCGGAGCTCGATCAGCTGCTCGACCCGAACCAGTACCTGGGCCGGGCGCAGGAGTTCATCGATTCCGCCGTCAGCGACTTCCATCGATACGGGGTCGCTCACCGCAACGCCACTCAGCACGACGCCACTCAGCACGACGCCACTCAGACCGCCGCCACTCAGACCGCCGCGCCGTCGGAAGGACCCATCGATCATGCCTGAGCCCACCGAGCCCGAGCCCACCCAGCCTGAGCCCACCGAGCCCGAGCCCACCGAGCCTGCGCCCACCGAACCGGGGTCCGCCCTGAGGCTCGTTCCGCAGCTGCTCTGCGGGTCGGTGGAGGACCTGCGCAGCGGCACCCGCCCGGTGCTGGTGCTGGGGCCCTCCCTGGGGACCAGCGTCGCGGTCCTGTGGGAGGGTGCTCTGGAACATCTGCAGCAGAGCTTCACCGTCATCGGATGGGACCTGCCGGGACACGGGGCCGCCGCGCCGTATACCGCGCCCTTCGAGATCGCCGACCTCGCCGACGCGGTGGAGGAGCTCCTCGCGCAGCTCACGAAGACCCACGGAATGCCGGAGGATCTCCCGGTCTACGCCGCCGGGGTCTCGATCGCCGGCACCGTCAGCCTGACCCTGGCGCTGCGCCCGCAGACCAGGTTCACCCGGCTGGTCGCGCTGTGCACCGCCGCGAAGATCGGTGACCCGCAGATGTGGCGCGAGCGCGCCGAGCTGGTCGCCCAGGCGGGGACGCCCACCATGGTCGAAGGATCGGCCCAGCGCTGGTTCGCCCCAGGGTTCATGGCTCGGCAGCCTGCCGTGGTCACCGGACTGCTGCGCTCGCTGCAGCACACCGATCGACACTCCTATGCCCAGGCCTGCCGGGCACTGGGTCGCTATGACCTGAGGCCCGAGCTTGCCAGCGTCGCCCGGCCGCTTCTGGTGATCAGCGGGGCACAGGACCCGGTGTGCCCACCCTCGGCGGTCCAGGACCTCGCCGCCGCCCCGCACACCAGGACCGCAGTGCTGGACGGCGTCGCCCATCAGGCGCCGGCCGAAGCCCCCGACGCCACCGCACGACTGCTCAAGGAGTTCCTCAATGACTGATTCCAGCTACCAGGAGGGCATGAAGGTGCGCCGTGAAGTGCTCTCCGATGCCCACGTGGACCGCGCCGAGGCGAAGAAGGACAGCTTCACCGAGGACTTCCAGGAACTGATCACCAACTACGCCTGGGGATCGATCTGGACCCGGCCCGGTCTGGACCGCCCCACTCGCTCGGTGATCACGCTCACCGCATTGATCGCCGGCGGCTACTGGGAAGAGCTCGAGATGCACATCCGTGCGGCGCTGCGCAACGGGCTCACCGAGGACCAGATCAAAGAGGTCTTCCTGCAATGCGCGATCTACTGCTCGGTCCCCGCCGCGAACACCGCATTCAGCATCGGCCGGCGGGTCCTGGAGGAGGAGCGCAACAAGGACGCCTGAGCCTCAGGGCCTCAGGGCTTCACGGCACGGCTTTCTCTGAGATCGGCCAGCCGATCTCGGTGACTCCGGGGTGCGTCGGTGCGCCGTGGAGATAGGTCTCTCGAATCGGACCTGCTGCGCCACCGCCCAGGTCCGCTACGTGGCTTCCCAGCTCGGCATAGGCCTGCCCGACGGTGTCATCGGAACCTCGGTGCACGGCGACCGCCATCCACGACGCGGGAAGCGTCTCAAACGCTGCCTGCCCTGCTGGTGCTGGTGCTGGTGCGTGAGTCTCCGCGACAGGAAGGAAGAGCGCGCACCCGCCGCGCTCGTGAAGGAACAGCTCGGTGGACCAGAGCCCACCCAGGGGTCCGGTGGGCTCGATCCCGGTCCGCTCGAGCTCTTCCCACAGCGCACGGCGCGTGTCCTCGAACCAGCCGCCCAGTGCGGGCAGCTCGATGGTGTCCCGAAGGATCAGGACCTCGATCGCCGGTGCCCGGCGAATCTCGATGGGTATGGGAGTCTCCACCAGGAGCTCTCGCAGCGAGGTCACAGCGCTGCGCGTGGCCGCCAGTCGCTCTTCCATCCGACGCAGATGGACCGTGATCGCGTCACGGCGGGCTGCCTGACCCTGCGCCTGCAGGACCCGCTTGATCTCATCCACCGGCATGTCCAGGGACCGCAGGTGCTGGACCACTCGGGCGTCACGGATCTGCTCCGCATCGTAGAGTCGATAGCTGTTCACCGGGTCGACGGCGGCGGGTTCCAGCAGGCCCACCTGGTGATAGAAGCGCAGCGCCTTGGCGCTCAGCCGGGTCGCCCGGCTGAAGTCTCCGATGGTCATGAAAGCTGCCATGGTCACATCCTCGTCCACTCGCCTCGGATCACGTCAGGACCGAGAACTCCGCGCCTGACGTGTCTTGACCTTGCCCCCAGGGGAAGGCCCAGAGTCTCCAGACAGATCGGTGTTCGGTGAACACCTCCACCTCCGACATCCGGGAGCCCCCATGCCATACAGCACCATACGCAGGACTGAACTTCCCGCCGTCGTGACCGCCTTTCTGGCCTCCGACGCCACCTCGAGCCCTCAGGCCACCGCAGAGCTGTTCACCGACCAAGCGGTCGTGCTCGACGACGGCCGCACCTACAGGGGTCGCGAGGCGATCCTCGGCTGGCGCAAGGGGGCCGCACGGGCATTCAGCTACACCAAGACGATGCGCTCGGCACGCCAGCGCGGGCCCCTCATCGAGATCGTCGAATGCCTCGAGGGCGACTTTCCCGGCGGCCGGGTCGATCTGCGCAGCACCTTCACCGTGGAGCCGGCGGGGCTGATCTCTTCGCTGAGGATCACGGTCGCAGACTGATCAGCCGCTCGGGGCCGGGACCGCAGTCCCCGGCCCGCTCAGCGTCGCGACATGTACAGGTTGAACGCCTTGGCCAGCAGTGGATTGACCGGGTAGTCCCATTCCCCGAGGGTCTGAACCACATCGGCGCCCATGGTCGTCTTGAACCGGGTCAGCCCGGCCAGCGGGTACTCCGGGTCCAGTGAGGGGCTGAGACCGCCGAGGTCATACCACTGGCAGCCCGCGGCGAGCGAGTCCTCGATCTGACGCAGCTGCAGCGCCCGCGGCGCATAGCGCTTGCGCTCCTCGGAGGAGGATGCGCCGTAGACGTACCAGGCGAACTGACCCTGCCGGACATAGATCGCCGCAGCCAGGAGCTGATCCTGGAAATGCGCCAGGTAGAGCGTGCATTCGCTCAGCGGTGAAGCGTTGAGCTCGCGGTACATGTCTTGGAAGTAGGAGAGCGGCCGGCCGGTGAAGTCATCACGGTCGGCGGTCTCGGAGTACAGCGCGTGCCAGGCGGCGAGGTCGGACTCGCCGCCGACGCTCACCTCGAGCTCGGAGCGGGTGGACTTCTTGGTCTGGCGGCGCGAGGACTGATCCATCCGGGCCAGCACCTCATCCAGGGCCAGGCTGTCACCGGCCCGATCGGTCAGGGGGATGCGGGCCTGGAACTGCGGCTGTCCGGCCTCGAAGTCGGTGCTCGGCGCGGGGGCCTTGAAGCCCAGCGCGCGCAGCTCTTGCTGCCACTTCTCGGCCTGGGCGGCACCGACCGGATCACTCTCGAGCGGCTCGAGCTCTTCGATGCTGGTGTTCTCCCCGGCGGCCAGGGCGCGACGGACCTCCTTGGCCTCCCAGCGGCGCAGCACCGAGGGCAGGCCCATGCGGATCAGGAAGGCTCCGGAGGTCTTCAGGTAGGCGATCAGCGGCGGGAGCAGTCGATGAAGGTCGACGGCGGCCGGGTCCATGACCGGTCCCTCGGCCAGATAGGCGAGCTGCTTGTTCCCCAGCAGTGGCACCGCGGCGGGGATCGGGAGCCGACGCAGGAGCACCAGCGTCGCGGCCACCGGCGCGGAGTCCGGCCCGGCCTCGGCGTCGAAGACTCCGAGGCTCTGGGCCTGCCACTCCTGCTTCACTGCGGGCCAGCGCGGGTTCTGCAGGAACGAGGCGGTCTGATGTTCGGCGAGGAAGCGGGTGTGCTCCTCGGGGCTGATCGGGCGGACCTGGTACACGGCGGCGACGCCTGAATCTCTATGCTCCATCACGCCTCAAGGGTACCGTCTGGTTCCTGCGCCGCTGGGAGATCAGGTTCGGGCCCGGTTGCGCTTCGTCACCCATACACGGTGCCGCTTCGCAAGGGCGGCGGCACAATCTGCCCTCGGCGCAGAGGTTTGCACTCGGTAGGGGAGAGTGCTAAAAATTGGTTTAGCACTCTCGTGTCGAGACTGCTAGAGGAACCTGAGCAGGTGAGGCCATACAGAAGTTTCCGGTGACGCGGGAACGGCCGTCCGTCGCGGGCACCTGGAATGGTTCGACCCAGCAGACGCGAACACGTCTGAAAGTCACACACCACGGCTTGAGATCAGCCGAGTCCAGGAAGGACACGCGCCACTATGGCAAAGACTATTGCATTCGATGAAGAGGCACGCCGCGGCCTCGAGCGCGGACTGAACGTCCTCGCCGATGCCGTCAAGGTCACCTTGGGTCCCCGCGGCCGCAACGTCGTGCTGGAGAAGTCCTGGGGTGCCCCCACGATCACCAACGACGGCGTCTCCATCGCCAAAGAGATCACGCTGGACGACCCCTACGAGAAGATCGGCGCCGAGCTGGTCAAGGAGGTCGCCAAGAAGACCGACGACGTCGCTGGCGACGGCACCACTACCGCCACCGTCCTCGCCCAGGCCCTGGTCAAGGAAGGCCTGCGCAACGTCGCCGCCGGTGCCGATCCGATGGCGCTCAAGCGCGGCATCGACATCGCCGTGGAGTCGGTCACCGCGGAGCTGTTCAAGTCCGCCAAGGAGATCGAGACCACGGAGCAGATCGCTGCCACCGCCTCCATCTCTGCCGGTGACCCGCAGATCGGCGCCCTGATCGCTCAGGCGCTGGACAAGGTCGGCAAGGAAGGCGTCATCACCGTCGAGGAGTCCAACACCTTCGGTCTGGAGCTCGAGCTCACCGAGGGCATGCGCTTCGACAAGGGCTACCTCTCCGGCTACTTCGTCACCGACGCCGAGCGCCAGGAAGCAGTCCTGGAGGATCCCTACATCCTGATCGCGAACTCCAAGATCTCCTCGGTCAAGGACGTCATCGGCGTCCTCGAGCAGGTCATGCAGTCGGGCAAGCCGCTGCTGGTCATCGCAGAGGATGTCGAGGGTGAGGCCCTGGCCGCACTGGTGGTCAACAAGCTCAAGGGCACCTTCAAGTCCGTGGCCGTCAAGGCCCCCGGCTTCGGTGACCGTCGCAAGGCCATGCTCGCCGACATCGCCATCCTCACCGGTGGCCAGGTCATCGCTGAAGAGGTCGGCCTGAAGCTGGAGAACACCACTCTGGAGCTGCTCGGCACCGCCCGCAAGGTCGTGGTGACCAAGGACGAGACCACCATCGTCGAAGGTGCCGGCGAGGCCGACGAGATCGCCGGTCGCGTGGCCCAGATCAAGGCCGAGATCGAGAACTCCGACTCGGACTACGATCGCGAGAAGCTCCAGGAGCGTCTGGCCAAGCTCGCCGGGGGCGTGGCAGTCATCAAGGCCGGCGCCGCCACCGAGGTCGAGCTCAAGGAGCGCAAGCACCGCATCGAAGATGCCGTGCGCAACGCCAAGGCCGCTGTGGATGAGGGAATCGTCGCCGGCGGCGGTGTGGCCCTGATCCAGGCCGGCGCCCGCGCCTTCGCGACCCTGCAGCTCAGCGGAGACGAGGCCACCGGCGCGAACATCGTGAAGTTCGCCGTGGAGGCCCCGCTGAAGCAGATCGCCATCAACGCCGGCATGGAGGCCGGAGTGGTGGCCGAGAAGGTTCGCGGACTCCCGGATGGCCACGGCCTCAACGCCGCCACCGGTGTCTACGAGGACCTGCTTGAAGCAGGCGTCAACGATCCGGTGAAGGTGACCCGCTCTGCACTGCAGAACGCCGCCTCCATCGCCTCGCTGTTCCTCACCACCGAGGCCGTCGTCGCCGACAAGCCGGAGAAGCACTCCGCTGGTGCCGGTGCCGAGGGCATGGACCCGATGGGCGGCATGGGCGGCATGATGTGATCAGCTGACTCGCTGATCCCTTGCGCCCCGCCGCTAGGGGAGAACCCCGTCGCAGACCTGGTCTGCGGCGGGGTTCTCTGTTGCTCAGTGCCCGAACATCCGGGTGTTCGCCGACTCGGTCTCCTCGTACTGGGTGGAGGCTGCCGCCATCGCCTGACGCACGCTGGCCAGCGACTGCTCCACCTGGGCCTGGGTGCCTCGCCATTGGGTCAGCACATCCTGGAACGCGGTGGAGGCTGCGCCCTTCCAGGACTCCTGGAGCTGGCGCAGCTGAGATTCCATCGAGCTGACATCGGTCTGGATGCGGCCCAATGTGGCTTCTACGGTCTGACTCTTGGCCAGCAGCTCCGCGGTGTCGATCTGAAGAATTGCCATGGTTCTCTCCTCGGGTGACCAGCACCACCGGTGCAGTTCCGGTGCAGTTCCGATGCAGATCAGGTGCAGGTCGGGTGCGGACGGGGCCTGGTGCCCTGCCCTGGTCCGAGCCACCGTACCCAGCTCCACGGCGGCGCAGCGCCGCCGGAGACAAGCTGTGGAACGCCCGAGCCAGGCACGGGCGTCCGGCCGGACTGGGGAAGAGCTCGGGGGTGCTCTCGGCGCCGGTTCCGGGGCTCACTCGGGGGTGTGATGCTCCCGAGCCGCCGCGCGCAGCTGGTCCAGCTCGTCCTCGTCGATGTCGGTCTCGTGATCGCTCTGATCATCAAGGGCCACCATGGGCAGCCGCAGCGTCATGGTCGCTCCGCCGCCGGCGGTGGCGCTGTGGCGCACGGTGCCCTGGTGCTGCGCTGCGATCGCGGCGCAGATAGCCAGCCCGAGGCCGGTGCCGCCGGTCTCGCGCTGCCGGGAGTTGTCCGCCCGGTAGAACCGCTCGAAGATCTTCGCGGCGTCCTCGGCTGCGATCCCTTCGCCGTGGTCGCGGACCTCCAACACGGCGTCGGTCTCACCGCCGGCGCCGGCCTGGGTGCCAACTGCGATCTCCAGCGGAGTCCCCTGTGGCGTGTAGCGCAGCGCATTGGTCACCAGGTTCATCACGATCTGGCGGATCTTGCCCTCATCGCCCACGGCGGGTGCCGCTGCCGGGGAGCCGCCGTCGAGGCCGATGACCCGGGTCTCGCGATCGGGTGCGTTGACGGCGAGGTCCATGATCGAGTCGTGGGCGATCAGGTTCAGGTCCAGTGGTGCCTTCTGCAGCGGACGCTGCTCATCCAGGCGGGCCAGGGTCAGCATGTCCTCGACCAGCTGGCCCATCCGCTTGGCCTCGGACTCGATCCGGCCCATCGCCATGCCGACGGCCTCGGGGTTGTCGCTGACCCCGCCCTGGCGGTAGAGCTCAGAGAATCCACGGATGGTCACCAGCGGGGTGCGCAGCTCGTGGGAGGCATCCTGGATGAACCGCCGCATGTTCTCCTCCGAGGTGCTCTTGGCCTGGAAGGCGGTCTCGATCTGTTCCAGCATGACGTTGAGCGAACCGGAGAGCCGGCCGATCTCGGTCTCCGGCGGAGCGGTGGTCTCCACGCGCTTGGAGAAGTCGCCGGCGGCGATCTCTGCTGCGGTCTTCTCCACGTGGAAGAGTGAGCGGAAGGCCCGGGTGACCAGGGCGTAGGCGATGGTGGAGGCACCCAGGGTGGCCATCAGCCCGATGGTGGCCACCAGGAACGTCGCACGTTCCACCGAGGTCTCGACCTGTTCCAGCGGCAGCGCGACCGCCAGGCTGTCCTCTCCGTTCTCCAGCGGCATCACGTGCACGCGCCAGCCGCGGGAACCTTCCTGGGTGCCGGCGACATCGAGGACCTCACCGTCCTGCCAGAGCTCGAAGACCTCGTCGAAGGTCATGCTCGGGATCTGTGGGATGTCCCCGCCGGAGCCGGCCGGCTGGGTGGAGGTCGCCTGCAGCAGCTCCCCCTCTGAGTCCATCAGGATCCCGTAGAAGCGCAGGATGGACTGGGTTTCGCCGATCTCCGGGGCGCTGCGCCGGGTGAGGAACATCGAGACGTTGTTCGCGTTGGCGTAGATGTCCTCGTCGAGGTTGCGCAGCAGCTCCTGGCGGAACAGCGAGGCCGAGACGAAGGTGGTCACGAACAGCGTCAGCACCAGCAGCCCGGACATGATCAGCACCAGCTGGGTCCGCAGTGAGGCCTTGCGCCAGGTCTGGGTCACGGAACTGAACGGGCGCATACGCAGACCTTACGTGCCGCGGGGTGTCAGGGTGGGCACCCGCACGGCTTCGATCGGTCTGTTACAGGCCCTGCGAGCGCTGACGGCGCTCCCAGGTCTGGAGCACATAGCCGACCCCGCGCTTGGTCTGGATCATCGGGGCGCCCTCGGAGCCGGACTCGATCTTCCGGCGCAGGTAGGAGATGTAGGACTCCACGATGGAGGCGTCGCCGTTGAAGTTGTACTCCCAGACGTGATCCAGGATCTGCTGCTTGGAGAGCACCCGATTGGGGTTCATCATCAGGTAGCGCAGCAGCTTGAACTCGGTGGGGGAGAGCTCCACCATCTCGCCTCCGCGGCGGACCTCGTGGGCGTCGTCGTCGAGCTCGAGGTTGTCCACCACGATCACGGCGTCCTCGTCCTGGAACGGCGCGGTGCGGCGCAGCACGGCTCGGATCCTCGCGACGACCTCATCGAGTGAGAACGGCTTCGTGACGTAGTCGTCGCCGCCCACGGTCAGGCCGGTGATCTTGTCATCGGTGTCATCGCGTGCGGTGAGGAAGAGCACCGGGAAGTGCTTGCCGGCGGCGCGCAGCCGTCGGGTGACGGTGAAGCCGTCCATATCGGGCAGCATCACGTCCAGGACCGCGAGGTCGGGCTGGAAGGTCTCTGCGGTCTCCAGCGCTTCACGGCCGTTTCCGGCCGCGGCGACCTCGAATCCGGCGAACCGCAGCGAGGTGGCCAGCAGTTCACGGATATTGGGCTCGTCATCGACGACGAGGAGCTTGGCTTCAGGAGTCTTATCAGTCACGCCGTCAGTCTGCTCCCGGTATCTGGGAGATCGCTGGACGCTTCCTGTTTGTTGAGTGGTGCCTCGGTGCTTAATCGCCCGCCGAGCGCTCGGGATTCAGACGATGTCTTCGGCGTCGAGGATCGAGTACCCGTAACCCTGCTCGGAGAGGAACCGCTGGCGGCGTGCCGCGTACTCCATGTCCACGGTGTCGCGGGTGACCACCGAGTAGAAGTGCGCCCGCTTGGGATCCTCGCCCTCGGCGGCGGTGCCTGGGCGCAGCAGCCGTCCCAGGCGCTGCGCCTCCTCCTGTCGGGATCCGAAGGTGCCAGAGACCTGGATCGCCACCGAGGCCTGAGGCAGGTCGATGGAGAAGTTCGCGATCTTCGAGACCACCAGGACCTCCAGCTCGCCGGCGCGGAAGGCGTCGAACTGCTTCTGCCGGGCGGCCACGGAGGCTGATCCGGTGAGCACCGGAGCCCCGAGCTGCTCGCCGAGGCGTTGAAGCTGCTCCACGAACTGGCCGATCACCAGGACCTGCTCGCCCAGATACCGGTGGCGGGCCACCAGCCGGGCCACCACGGCGTCCTTGACCTCGGCCCCGGCGGCCAGCCGGTGCCGTTCCTTGTCTGCGGCGGAGGCATACTCCATCCGCAGGCTGCGCGGCATGTCGGTGCGCACCTCGATGCAGGTCGCCGGGGCGATCCAGCCCTGGGCCTCCATCTGCTTCCACGGCGTGTCATAGCGTTTGGGCCCGATCAGCGAGAACACCTCGCGCTCCCGGCCGTCCTCACGGACGAGCGTCGCGGTCAGGCCGAGCCGGCGGCGGGCCTGGAGGTCCGCGGTCATCCGGAAGATCGGGGCCGGCAGCAGGTGGACCTCGTCGTAGATGATCAGTCCCCAGTCGTGGCCGTTGAGCAGCTCCAGGTGGGTGAAGAGCTCGTTGCGGCGGGCCGCGAGCACCTGGTAGGTGGCGATCGTGACCGGACGGACCTCTTTCTTGGCGCCGGAGTATTCGCCGATCTCCTCCTCGGTCAGCGAGGTGCGCTTGAGCAGCTCCGCCTTCCACTGCCGGGCGGAGACGGTGGAGTTCACCAGGATCAGCGTGATCGTGCCGGAGGTGGCCATCGCGGCGGCCCCGACCAGCGTCTTGCCGGCACCGCAGGGCAGCACGACGACGCCGGAGCCGGCCTGCCAGAAGTTGTCCACCGCCTCCTGCTGGTATCCGCGCAGCGCCCAGCCGTCCTGGCGCAGCGCGATCGGATGGGCGGTGCCGTCGACGAACCCGGCCAGGTCCTCGGCGGGCCAGCCGAGCCGCAGCAGCTGCTGCTTGAGCTCGCCGCGGGCCTGTCCGTGCACCGCCATGGTGTTCTCATCGATCTCGGGCCCCAGCAGCGAGGTCAGCGTCTTGGCGTGGCGCACCTCGCTCAGGATGCCGGGCTCCTGGCTGCGCAGCACCAGTCCATGGACCGAGTCCTTCTCCAGGCGCAGCCGTCCGTAGCGGCTCATCGTCTCGGCGATGTCCACCAGCAGCGCGTGCGGCACCGGGAAGCGGGAGTGGTTGAGCAGGGTGTCGACCACGTATTCGGCGTCGAACCCGGCGGCGCGAGCATTCCAGAGCCCCAGCGGGGTGATCCGGTAGGTGTGGATGTGCTCCGGTGCGCGCTCGAGATCCGCGAAGGCCGCGACGGCTCGCCGGGCGGCATCGGCCGCGGGGTGATCGACCTCCAGCAGCACGGTCTTGTCCGACTGCACGATCAGCGGTCCATCAGCCATTGCTCTCCTCTAGGTTGCCCGGGTGCTGCGCAGATGCCTGCACGGAGCTCCCTTGCGGTGGGGTCTGTTGCGAGGTGGTCTCCTCCACGGCCGCGATGCGGTGCAGCATCACCGTGGCATCGCCCTGATCGTCTCGCACCCGGATCCTGACCCGCCCGGCGTTCATCCCGGTGGGCACTCCGGTGAGCCGGTGCGTGCTGCCCTGCGGGGAGACTCGGATCAGCGTCAGCTCGCGCCGGGCGGCCAGTGCCGAGCGCAGCGTGCCGATCACGTCCTGGGTCGCAGCGGAGTCGGAGGACGACGACGGCGCAGCCCGCCCGGCCTGCCGCAGCGCGGCAGCCGTCGCGCGCAGCAGGTTCTCATCCTGCTCGCCCGGCTGCGCGCCGGTGATCCGCACCGGAGACTGCTCCCAGGGGGAGCTCTCCAGCGCCCAGGACGCGGTGTGCTCGGCAGAGGTGCCCGCAGGCTCGCGGCGGCGACTCTCGGGCTCCGCCTCGGTGTGGCGCGCGGTGTTGAAGCCGGCCTCGGTCAGCGCCAGTTCCAGCGCCTTCGCGGGGGCTCGGCAGATCAGGATGTCCTCGGCCAGGACCTGCAGTCCGAGACCCTCGAGCCCGGGATCCGCCAGCAGCGCCGCACGCTGGTCCGCGTCGGTGACTCGCAGCCAGGCGCCGGCCTCGCCGATCTGCACCCCGCGCCAGGTGCGCGCAGCATCTTCGACCTGGGTCCGCAGCGCGGCCGGCACCTCGGTGAGGCTGTGCGCTTCGAGCCAGGTCAGCATCCCGGCCCCGGTCCATCCTCGGGTGAGGCCGCGGTGCAGCGATTCGGGGCTGAACCGGAAGGTCGGCACGGCCCCGTGTCCCTCGCGCTGGGCGAAATCGGCCAGCGCCGCGGCGCTGCCGGGGGAGAGCGCGCCGGTGGCGATCGCGGTCAGGTCCGACTGGACCAGGATGGTGTCCACCTGGGCCGGCATGGTGGATGCCAGCCGCTCGGCGAGCCGGCTGAGGCCCGGTCGCCAGCGCGCGCCGGGGCTCGGGGCGGGGTCTTGGCGCACCGCCTCCCGCGGCTGCGACCCCTCAAGCAGCGCGTCTCCTGCGGTGCTCAGCGTCCCCACGGCGAAGAGGCCCAGCCGTTCGGCCTCGCGCATCAGCCAGGGCAGCAGGTGCATGACGCGGGCGCTGAGCAGCGGCCGCTGTGCAGCGAGCCGGCGTGGCAGCGCGCCGGTCAGGGCGTCGGGGCCCGGAAGGTCATCTTCGGGCAGGTTCAGCGCATAGAGCTGTCCCTCGCGTCCGGATGGCTCCCCGATGAGCCCGGCTGCGGTCTCCAGCAGCGCGCGCCGCAGCGCCTCGGCGTCCCCGCGCTGGCGGTCCAGGCCCAGCGTCGGGGCGATCCGGCTGCTCGGATGGGGTCCGCGCAGCAGCATCGGCGCGCGGGGCGCCAACAGCCACCCGGAGACCAGCAGCTGGTGCTGATGCTGGCGCGCCGCGGCTGCCCATTGCTGCGCCAGCCGCCCGGGGGACCAGGACTGGCCGTCGGTGAGCTCGATGAGCCCGCAGGCGGCCGTGAGCTCCAGCAGCCAGCCGATCTCTCCGACGCTGGCGTCGGAGCCGGTCACAGCCCCGAGGGTCCCGGCGCTCGCGCGGCCCCGGGCGGAGCTCGAGGCGGCGGGAGGCCCCCAGCGCGCGGAGGCCGCAGCGATTCGGCGCAGTTCGCGCATCCCCACCCCGCCGGTGCGCAGCGTGGTGGCGGGGGAGGCGGTGAGCAGCGCAAGCAGCTCCGCGACGTCGTCGAGCAGCTCGGTGATGGCGGCCAGCGACGCGTTCTCGATCACCGCGGCCGAGGCGCGGGCCGGGCTGGGACTCGGCGCGGAGGTGGCCGCGAGGGTGCCGGCGAGCTCCGGCAGGTGCGCGGTGAGCGAATCGATGATGTGCGGAAGCCTGGCCGGGGTCCCCAGGTCCTGCGCCGACTCGGTCTCGCTGAAGAAGAGCCCCGCGGCGTGCAGCGCCTCCACGGCGTCCGAGTCTGGAGCTTGCGCTGAGTCTGGAGCCTGCGCTGAGTCCGGAGCCTGCGTCGCGGCTGGAGTCTGCGCTGAGTCTGGAGCCTGCGTCGCGGCGCGGGCGAGGGTCACGGCGGCGCCGAGCGTCACGGCATCCAGGCGCTGCAGGTGGGTGCGGATGCTGGCCTCGGACCCCACCCGCACGGCCAGCGTGGTCAGATCCTGCGGGCTGGGCGCCAACAGGTCAGGGCGCAGCCGCAGCAGCCTCGCCAGACGGTCCTCGTCCCAGGTCTCAAGGCGCGCAAGCAGGGCTTCCAGGCTGAGCAGGGACACTTCAGCCGATGCCGGTGCCGCGGCGGCGCCGGTTCACCGAGAGCAGCAGAAACGCGATCAGCAGCGCGAATCCCAGCGGAAGGCCCCAGAGAGCTGCGACATAGAACGCCGGATGCGGGTCGGTCTCCATGAAGTACAGGCTCAGGATGACCAGCAGGGCGATCCCGGACAGGGCGGTGATGACCACCCCGGACCAGAGCAGCGCCTGGGCGGGGCGGGAGCCGCTGCGCCGGTGCGCGCCATGGGCGGCGCTCGTCGTGGAGGACATGCGGCGATTCTACCGCGCAGCTCCGGGAGTCCGGCGCCCAAGTTCGGGCTCCGGCACGGACGGCGGTACTCTAGAGGCCTTGATCATCAGTATCCGTCTCCAGCGATTCATGAGGTAAGCGCACCGTGCCAACCGGGAAAGTGAAGTGGTTCGACGCCGAGAAGGGCTTCGGGTTCCTGACTTCAGATGACGGCCAAGAGGTGTTCCTGCACTCTTCTGCCCTGCCGGCGGGAGTGCCCAGCGTCAAAGCGGGCGCACGCATGGAATACGGCATCGCCGACGGCAGGCGCGGCAAGCAGGCGCTCTCGGTGCGGCTGCTCGAAGAGGCTCCCTCCGTGGCCCGCGCCACCCGCAAGCCTGCCGACGAGATGGCCGAGCTGGTCCAGGACCTGGTCAACGTCTTGGAGAACTCGACGGGAGCGCTGCGCAACGGGCACTACCCGCAGACCGCGCAGTCGAAGAAGATCGCCGCGATGCTGCGCCGTGTGGCCGATGAGTTTGATGCCTGATCATGACTGAACAGACCCCCGAGCCGGTCGCCGGCGAGCAGTCCGGTCCCGAGCAGCCCAGTGCAGTGAAGACCAAGCCCGAGCCGGCGGCCCGTACGCGCCGTCCCGGCAAGCCGAAGCTGGATGCGCTCCTGGCTGAGGCCGTCGATCTCGCCCACGACGCGCTCTACGAGATCGCCGAGCCCGAGCAGGTGGGAGCTCACCTCGGCGTCACCGCCGAGGGAGACCGGCTGCTCACGCACCGTTTCGCCGCGGCGAAATCTGGCTACCGAGGCTGGGAGTGGTTCGTCACCGTGGCCCGCGCCCCCCGTGCCAAGCTGGTCACCGTCTGCGAGATCGGTCTGCTTCCGGGCGAGGATGCGCTCATCGCTCCCGAATGGGTGCCCTGGCTGGAGCGGATGAACGACGAGGAGCGGCAGGCTCACCAGGCGGAGCAGGCCGAAGCCGACGAAGGCTGAGCCTGCCCCGCTTCGATGAGTCGGGTCAGCGACCCAGCACGTGGTCGATGCAGTGGAGCAGCCGGGTCACGTCCTCGGGCTCGATGGCGGTGAACGTCGCGATGCGCAGCTGATTGCGACCCAGCTTGCGGTACGGCTCGACGTCGACGATCCCGTGGGCGCGCAGCGTCTTGGCCAGCTCGGCGGCGTCGACCTCTTCGGCGAAGTCCACCGTGGTGATCACATTCGAGCGCTCCGCCGGCTCCGCGACGAAGGGCTGAGCCAGCTCATGGGCTTCGGCCCAGGCGTAGACCCGCCCCGCGGAATCTGCCGTGCGAGCGGCGGCGAAGTCCATGCCACCGAGCTCGTTGAGCCAGCGGACCTGCTCGTTGAGCGTGACCAGCGTCGCCAGGGCCGGGGTGTTGTAGGTCTGATTCTTGCGTGAGTTCTCGATCGCTGTGCTCAGCTGCAGGAATTCCGGCACCCACCGGGCGGCGGCAAGCTTCTCGGCGCGCTCCAGGGCGGCGGGCGACATCATGGCCAGCCACAGCCCGCCGTCGGAGGCGAAGTTCTTCTGCGGACCGAAGTAGTAGGCATCGGTCTCGGTGACGTCCACCGCCAGCCCGCCGGCGGCGGAGGTCCCGTCCACGAGCACCAGTGCGCCGTCGTCGGCCCCCGGCACCCGTTTGACCGGGGCCGCGACTCCGGTGGAGGTCTCGTTATGCGGCCAGGCGTAGGCATCCACACCCGGCTCAGGCACCGGCGCGGGCAGGGTGCCCGCCTCGGAGGTCAGGATGCTGGAGGCCTCCAGGAAGGGGGCGGTATCCGTGGCCTTGGCGAACTTGGAGCCGAACTCCCCGAAGGACAGGTGCTGCGCCCGCTTCTCCACCAGACAGAAGGACGCGATGTCCCAGAAGGCGGTGGAGCCGCCCACGCCGAGGATCAGCTCATAGCCGGCGGGGGCGCCGAAGAAGCTGTGCAGCCCCTCACGCACCTCACCGACCAGATTCTTGACCGGGGCCTGCCGGTGGGAGGTGCCCAGCAGCTCCCGCCCGGCCGCTGAGAGCGCCTCGACCTGCGCAGAGCGGACCTTGGAGGGCCCCGCGCCGAAGCGGCCGTCCTGCGGAAGCATCTCGTGCGGAATGGTGACGCGCTGGGACATGGGAGACTCCTAGATCGGTGAGCGGCGGTGGGCCCAGGAGCTGGCCTGGGCGGTCGCATCGGTCAGCGTCATTGCCGAGGGGTTCCGGTGCGGAACTATGCTGTACAGCAGCTGCTTCCACCAGGACGAACAGCGCCGAGGCTCACGTTATCAAGGCTCGGCGCAGGAGAGTGAGTCACACGTGACCGATCTGATCGACACCACCGAGATGTACCTGCGCACGATCCTTGATCTCGAGGAGGAGGGGATCGTGCCGCTGCGCGCCCGGATCGCTGAGCGTCTCGAGCACTCCGGTCCCACGGTGTCCCAGACGGTGGCGCGCATGGAGCGCGACGGCCTGCTGGTGCTCACCACAGACCGTCGGCTGCAGTTCACCGAGTCCGGCCGAGACCTCGCGGTGCAGGTGATGCGCAAGCATCGACTCGCCGAACGCCTGCTCTCCGACGTGATCGGACTGGAATGGCAGTACATCCACGAAGAGGCCTGCCGCTGGGAGCACGTGATGAGCGAGCGTGTGGAACGTCGACTGGTGGAGATCCTGCAGTCACCGGTGGAATCCCCCTACGGCAATCCCATCCCCGGCCTCGAGGAGCTCGGGGTGGTGCTCCCGGAGCCGCCTCCGGTGCCGACGAAGATCACCATGCGCCACGCCGCCGAGGCGGATCCGGAAGGGCTCGACGATTCGCTGTGGATCGTCAAGCGCCTGGCGGAGTCGATCCAGATGGAGCCTGAGGTCCTGGAACAGCTCCTCGAGGCGGGGCTGCGCCCCGGCGGGGCGCTGCGGCTGCGCGGGGTGAATCAGGCCTACGTCATGCTGGGGGTCGTGATCGCGCCCGACGAGCAGCTGGAGGTCGAGCTGCCGCTGGAGGTCGCCCAGCACCTGTTCGTGGAACTCTCGCCGACCTACTGAACGCCCTCCCGGGGCCTCTCAGTGCTGCCAGGTCGCCGCTAGGTCACGGTGAGATGACGCACATTGTCACGAAATGACATACGTCGCGCGGACCCCTCGTGTCCACACGGGAACCCCCAAGATCGTCCCTGACAAGGGGTTATGAAGAATTTCCAGGCGTTGCCCAGGCGTGGCAACCTCTGCCTGAGGCCGGGATCAGCGGTGCTTTCTGCATCGACCGTGACCTGAGCGTGACAATTTTATCGATCTGTTATAACGTCGTACTCGTGCTCGCGGCAGATGTCCGAAGTCGCAGCGCCTCCGTCAGATCTTCTCCTGCCGCTGACCGGAGCACGAAAACTACCGCAAGGCAGGGTGCGGGGCATCGCGGTCGATCGAGACCTGAAGAACGTGAGCTTCCGGGCTCACACTTCACACCAGGCGGCCCCGCAACTACAGGGAGAGGTTTCCAGAGAAGTGACAGACATGACTTTCGT
>NZ_JADPSA010000010.1 GCF_017347085.1 Nesterenkonia sp. E16_10 | reverse complement strand
GACCTTGGCATGACCCCCTAATTTCGGTCCACGAGTTATGAGAGTCGCACTAGCGCCCGACGCTCCGGGCAGGAAAACTGGTGTGACCATGACAAGCAAGAGAAGACGCCATACCCCGGAACAGATCATCCGGAAGCTCCAAGACGCTGAGAAGCTCCAGGCAGAAGGCCACGACGTCGCCGCCACCGCCCGCGAACTGGGAGTCACCGAGGCCACCTACTACCGGTGGAAGAACCAATACGGCGGGCTCAAAGCCGAAGACGCCAAACGGCTGAAGGAACTTCAGAAGCAAAACGACCGGCTCAAGAAGCTCCTGGCCGAGGCGGAGCTGGAGAAGGCTGCGCTGAAGGAGCTGGCGGAGGGAAACTTCTAAGCCCGGACCGGCGCCGAGCAGCTGCGCGACACCTGATGGCCACCATGGGCATCAGTGAACGCAGAGCCACCGCGCTGGCCGGGCTTGCCCGATCCGCTTTCCGCCGGACCCTGAAGTCCGATCACCCTGATGATCCCGATGCTGGGCTGCGGACATGGCTGCGCGGCTATGCGAAGGACCATCCGCGCTGGGGCTACCGGCGGGCCTACCATGATGCCCGCGCCGAGGGCTGGGCGGTCAATCATAAGAAGGTCCAGCGGCTCTGGCGTGAAGAGGGGCTGCGGGTTCCGGTGAGACGTCGACGCAAACGCGTAGGGTCCTCCACCGCGGAAGCCCCGCAGGCGGACGCGCCGAATGTGGTGTGGGCGGTGGACTTCCAGTTCGACGCCGATGAGACCGGCCGGGCGATCAAGATCGCCTCGATCGTCGATGAGCACACCCGCGAATGCCTGGGCGGGATCGTGGCCCGCAGCATCACCGGTGATGACCTCACCGCCCACCTCGACGCTATCGCCGCTGACCGGGGGCTTCCAGAGGTCCTACGGTGTGACAACGGCCCGGAGCTGATCTGCCACGCGATGGCCGACTGGGCCGGGGAGGTCACGGGGATCCACTACATCCCGCCGGGTGCGCCGTGGCGCAATGGGTACGTGGAGTCCTTCAACAGCAGGATCCGGGATGAGTGCCTGAACATCACCAGCTTCTGGTCTTTGACCCATGCTCGGGTGATCATCACGGATTGGAAGAAGGAATACAACACCATCCGGCGCCACTCAGCGCTCGGGTACCGCAGCCCGGCTGAGTATGCTGAAATCTGTACCCATTGAAGAAACCGCGGCCCGCATAACGCGTGGACCTACTTCCGGGGGCAACCCAGCGG
>NZ_JADPSA010000009.1 GCF_017347085.1 Nesterenkonia sp. E16_10 | reverse complement strand
TGCATCCCAGTCCAGAACACCTGGAGAAGATCCGGTCTCACAAAGATCGAGTAGCCCGTCATATCAACACCCATCTACTAAGTGTTGCAATCACCGCAAGAACCCAAGGATCGGCTTTCGGGTGGCTTGCCCATTTCGGGAGGTCCATTGGTCTGGCGGATGGGGAGTGCCCGAATTAGCCTGGGCGAATGGATCTCTTTTTTTGGATCGCAGTACCGTTCCTTGTGATGTTTACCGCCACTTGGTTCCCGCTCAGGTCGTTCGTGCGACGGAACACCACTCAGGTGAAGTGAGGGATGGCCCTACGGTCGCTTGGGGCCACGACCCGTGTGGCGAAGAGGAGGTCACAGTATTGGAACGGCTGAGGGGCCAGGTTCTCGGGAGAAAAATCAACTTTATGGTTGACATTTGAATGACGCCCACTCGCAGCGCATTCCATAGGCTGAAGATATGGAAATTATCTACGACCTCACCGTCCTGGCCCACCTGTTCGCGATGGCGACAGTTATCGGCGGATACTTAGTTGTCCTTCGCAAGCCACGACCCTGGCCAGTCATGGTCTGGGGTGCCCGCGTCCTGCTGCTCAGCGGTCTGCTGATCGTCGCCTTGGGCGAAGCTGCCGATATCTGGGGTGGTGGCGATGTGAACCATCTCAAGATCGGAATCAAGCTACTCGTCTCGCTCGCCGTGGTCGCGACCCTGGAGATCGCCGCAGGCAAGTCCCGCAGAGACGATCACGCTGCCAGCCAGAGGCTGACCCACGCCGCGGGTGTGCTCGCCACCGGCAACGTTCTGGTCGCGGTCCTGGTGCCAGGATTCCTCTAGGGATCTCCCCGATCCGTTCCACTCGGGTCTCTACTTCGCCGTGTCTGGCTCGATCAGACGGCCAGGGAGAGCGTTCTCAGGGGTTGTGCTGCACAGGTGATGTCCTCGTCGTAAAGAGACTGTGATCCACCTGTGTGGATCCTCACCGTCCAGTTGCGAGGATGGCGATCGATCCGGAGACGATGCCGAAGTCGATCCCCAGCGCAGAGATGATCAGGACTCGCACCAGTATGGCCTTGAGGTCTTGTGGTTCCGGGCGAACGCCGTTGAAGCCCCTCCACAAATGAGGAATGCCCGAGGGTAGGGCTGCTGATCTCGATAGAGCGGCGACAGCCTGGCAAGGGCTAGGTCAGATGATGCGTTGCGCGCGGGCTTGATCGACGGCCTGCGTGCGATTCTCCACTCCGAGCTTGTCGTAGATGTGGACCAGATGAGTCTTCACCGTGGCCTCTGAAATGAACAGCACGCGCGCGAGGTCACGGTTGGTCGCTCCGCTGGCAAGCTCCTGCAGGATTTCGATTTCACGTGCCGTCAAAGTTGTCGCCGGTGAGGCGAGTCGCTTCATCATTTGTGCAGTGACTGATGGGGACAGGACGGGTTTCCTCGCCGCGGCGTCGAGCACTGCGTGCTGCACGGTCTCCGATGGGGCGTCCTTGAGCAGGTAGCCAGTCGCGCCGGCACCCATGGCCGCCACGATGTCCGCCTGAGTGTCGAAGGTCGTCAGGATCAACACCGGAAGATCATATTCAACGGTGATCCTTCTTGTGGCTTCGACTCCGTTCATACCGGCGCCCATCTGCAGATCCATCACCACCACGTCCACGTCCTGAGCAGAAGTGGAGAGGATCTCCAACGCCGCCTCGCCGGTGCCGGCTTCTGCGGTCAGACGTAGCTTCCCCGAGCTTTCCAGCAGCGCCTTCACTCCTGATCTAACCACGGGGTGGTCATCGACTAGAAGGACACGAACCTGTGGGATTGATTCGGATGTCATTGGTCCTCCAGAGGGAGTCGGATGCTCACCGCGGTGCCCTTGCCCGGAGCGGTCTCGATGGTCGAGGTGCCGTTCAGCTCGCGGGTGCGGGCGGCGAGTTTGGTCAGTCCGTAACGGATCGCGTCTGGTCGTTCGGGCTGGGCGTCGTCGTCGTGGGTGAAGCCGATCCCGTCGTCGACCACGTCCAATGAGACTGCATCGGGCCAGACCTGCAACGTGACCACCGCCGTATGGGCGCGCGCGTGGGCGACGACGTTGCCCAGCAGGGACTGGGCTGCGCGCAACAACACCGCACGGTGGTTCAGCGGCAGCTCAGGCAGTTCGCCTTCGCTTCGGAACCGGCACTGCAGGTCCTGTCCCTCGGCGCGTGCTCGCTCGGCAGTCCGGGTGCAGACCTCGCGGAGGGCGCTGAGGAGGTCGGAGTCCAGTGCCGGGGAGCTGAGGTCCCGTACGAAACGTCTGGCTTCGGCCATGTTCTCCGCCGCGGTTTCTTCGATCACGTCGATGCGTTCACGCGCTCTGTTCGGGTGCTGGTTCTCCAGTTCTTGCCGTGCGGCGCGGGTCATCAGCACGATCGAGGATAGTCCCTGGGCGAGGGTGTCGTGGATCTCGCGGGCCAGTCTTTCCCGTTCGGCTGCGCGCCCCACCTCTTGTTCCTGCTCGGCGAGCTCCAGACGAGCGGCTTCGAGCTGGCGGATCGTTCGCTGGTGGCGTTGGTTGTCCCGGTACACCGCTCGGTAGGCGAAGCCGACGATCACCGCGAAAGCGGCTCCCAAAGAGGGCCCGATCACCATTGCCAGATGGAAATCGCCCGACGGCGCGTGCAGGAACTGGGCCACGATCACCACCGCGGTGAGGGCCACGATGCTTGCTATCGCGGGCCTGGTCGGCAGGACGACCAGGTAGATGAAGAAGAGCGGGAACGCGACCCAGGAGAAATCGGGGCTGGCCAGCGTCATGACCGTCCACACCACGGTGACTGCGCCCAGCCACGGCAGTACATAGCGCCGGGGGTTGCGGCTGGTCTGGCCCTGTGCAAACCGGCTCTCCCAGACCGTACCGATGACGTAGATGCACGCCAGGAGAATGCTGAGCGAGACGATGAACCATTCGCCCCCGTAGGCGGAACGGATGCCGACGACAACCCGCAGCGCTCCGATGAACAACAAGGCGGCGAAGCTGACGTGGAGGCTGATCCTCAGACCCCGCAGGATCTCAGGCGTGGAGACCTCTGCCACCACGACCACCCCTCCCGGTCCGCTGCATGAAAAGAAACGAAGACCGTCGGCCGCGGCCGTCCACCTGATCATCGTACCGAGGCTGACTGCCCGGAGTATCAATCATTCGGTTGAGCCTGGCGTCCACCGAACGGAGCTGCAGGCCCAACCGATCACACGATCCCTGGGCGAGCAGATTCCAGGATTCTGGAAAGCAAGATCTTCACCCCACACTTGCTCTCTGGAGTCGCCATGTACTTATCCCTTCGGGACATCACCTTCGCCAAGGGCCGCTTCGCGCTGATCGGCGGAGTCGTCGCGCTGATCACCATGCTCCTTGTGCTGCTCACAGGCCTCACCAGCGGTCTCAGCCAGCAGAACACCTCAGCCCTGGAACGACTCGATGCGTCACGCGTCATATTCAGCGCCCCAGCGGAGGCGGACGACGACCCCTCCTTCACCGAATCAGGAATCAGCGCCTCGGAGCTGGACGACTGGGAAGAGGCTCTGGGTGGAGGCTCCGTCGAGCGCCTTGGGGTGTCGCAGACCCGAGCTGAAACCGCAACAGGTGACACGCAGGAGAGCCCGAGCCAGACAGCGACCTCGGTCGCTGTATTCAGCGTAGAGGCAGACACCGCGCTCGCACCGAGACTCAACGTGATCGAGGGTCAGTCAAAACCGGGTGCAGGCGAGGTGATCCTCAGCTCCGTGATCGCCGAGGATCTCGGGATGGCGCAGGGGGACACCTTGCGCTTGTCCTCTAGCGAGTTGACCGTTGCCGGGGTGGTAGAGGATGAGTTCTACAGTCACGTCCCTGTGGTCTGGACGTCCATCGAAGACTTCGCGGGGATCGCTCATCTGGGCGAGGACACTGTGGCAACCGCTCTCGCGGTGCCAGCTTCCGCACGTGATCTGTCCACCGAGGCTCTCGCCACGGTCAACGAGCAGGCGGGCACTGTCTCCACCGATACTCGGGGAGCCTTCAACGCTCTACCGGCCTATCAGTCAGAGCGCGGCTCACTGTTGATGATGCAGGGGTTCCTCTACGGGATATCCGCCCTGGTGGTCGTGTCATTTCTGACCGTGTGGACCATCCAGCGCACTCGCGACCTCGCGGTGCTCCGCGCGCTTGGATCCTCCCGCAGCTACTTGGTCCGCGATGCTATGACCCAGGCGGCCGTCGTGGTGTCATTCGGCGCCCTCACTGGTGGTGCGGCCGCCTGGGCAGGGGGGCTGCTCATCGGCAACGCGGTGCCGTTCGAGTTGACGCCCTTGACTGTCGCGGCCCCCGTTCTTGGGGTCTTCGGACTGGGCGTTGCCGGCGCCACCCTAACGACTCGACGCGTCTCCCGCGTCGATCCGCTTTTCGCCCTAGGAGGGAACTGATCATGACTTCGATCCATACGGGACCCAGCCCCTCACCAAGGGCTCAGACTCATGAAGAATCCGGGGCTCTTCTACTTGAGGACGTGACCCTGACCTACCGGGACGGTGTCGATGAAAACGGGAAGACACGCACACTTCGAGCGCTCGACGCGGTCGACTTCCGCGCAGACGCGGGCACCGTGACAGCCCTGGTTGGTCCCTCAGGTTCCGGGAAATCATCGTTGCTGGCAGTCGCTGCGGCACTCATCAGACCTTCCTCCGGTTCGGTGCTCCTCGCCGGATGTGAACTCACCGGACTGCCCGAGCATGAGCTCACCGCGATACGCAGAAACCAGGTCGGGACTATCTTCCAGCAGCCTAACCTCCTGCCGAGCCTGACCGCACTGGAACAACTGGTGCTGACTGCGCATCTGCGCGGTGACCGAGGAGGCCAGCTGAAGGCTGCAGAGAAACACGGTGCGGAACTCTTGGGTCTGGTTGGTCTGGCCTCTGTCGCGAACCGACGTCCACACCAGCTCTCCGGGGGTCAACGCCAGCGGGTCAACATTGCTCGCGCACTCATGGGCAGACCGTCAGTGATGCTGGTGGATGAGCCCACCTCCGCGCTGGATCACGAGCGGGCACGATCCATCCTTGAGTTGATCGTCAGCACTACGCGTCAGTTCAACACGGCAACGGTGATCGTGACCCACGATGTTGAGATGGCGACGTTGACCGACCGCACTGTCACTATCCGCGATGGAAGTCTCAGTCCCGCACGGTAGATCTAGATGCGCGCGATGTCCCGGCAGCACTTTGCATGTCCCTCCAGTGTGGAGGGGGACATAGCCCATCGGTTTGCGAGGTGAGTGTATGGGAAGTTCAAAGGTGTCCGCAGGGTCGAAGGAATGATTCTCGAAGGTGCCCGTCGAGGAATCGGCTTAGGTGCAGCAAGGTGACACTCAGCTCCGCAATGGGCCCCTGACTGTCGCTGAGGCCTACGGTGCGGATCTGATTCCGTCCTTGGCGGTTTCCTTCTGATGACCCCGAAACGCGTGCCCCACACCAAACGCGTCTTTGCCCCAGAGGGCTGGGGCCAGGCATCGTGCTCCGGGCATCGCGCTCGCCAAGTGCGAAGGTCTTCAGAGGCGCTGGCTGAGGTCCACGACGTCGCGGTCAGCTACAGGGTTCTCGAGCTCCACGTCGATGGCTCCCAGGACGGCCTCCTCTGTGCACCCGTCCACCCCCTCGCGCGTGCCGGTGATCACGGCGACGGCTACCTCGTCCTCGGTCTCCTGAACCCTGTACTGCAGGCCGTTGCAATCGAAGTTGCCCATGACAACGTAGAACCGCAAGACATCGTCGTCGAGTTCCTCATAGTCACCCCACTCCACATAGTGCCGGGAGAAAAGTACTTCCACAGGTTCCTGTACGTCGCCACGAGGCCAATCATCTTCCGGCGTCTGTTGTGCGCTCTGCTGGTAAGCTTCTGCCCAGTCGACGTCGTCGTGGGTCGGGGAGGTAGACGGCTGGGGAGTCGGCTCTTCACTGCCGCACGCAGTGAGCAACAGGCCACCTGCCGCAGCGAGCGCGACGATTGCGCTGTGCCGAGTCCGTGACGCACTCATCTCTTCACCCTAGCGCGGCGAACCGGAAGCCCGCACGATCTTCTCGGACTCAGAAACCGCAACCAGGGCGCCGCCAACGTCGGACTCAGCATATTGACTAACAATATGAATCAACCGATAATCAATACATGTCTACTGTGTACTCGACCGCGCTCCGAGCTGCTCTGAGCCTTCTGATGCTGGGAAGTGTCATCGTCCAGGTGGCGATCCCGGTGAACGCGGAGAGTGCCGGCGAGGTGTTTCCCGAGATCGAGCCGCTGACTGTGCCCTACGCAATTCTCGCGATCGCCGCCATCGTAGGAGTGCAGGTCGGGTTGGTCGCTACGTGGCGACTGGCGTCGATGGTGTCGAAGGATCGAATCTTTGATGCGTCGGCGTTGAAATGGGTGGATGTCATCCTCGTTGCGCTGATCATCACCACCGGATTGGCCGCAGCAGTGTTCGTGCACCTGATATTCCTCGTCCAGGTCGGTGGGCCTCTAGCCCTCGTCGGGCTGGGCGGCGCCGTGACACTGGGGGTCTCGCTGTTGCTGCTTCTGGCAGTCATGCGGGGCTTGTTGGTCCAGGCGATCGACTACCGCAGCGAACTGGCAGGAGTCGTCTGATGGCTATCAGGGTCGCCATCGATGTCATGCTCGCCGAGCGTCAGATGTCGGTGGGCGAGCTGGCCGAGAAGGTGGGAATCACCCCGGCCAACATCTCCGTACTGAAGAACAATCACGCTCGGGCCATCAGGTTCTCCACCTTGGAGGCACTCTGCCAAGCTCTCGACTGCGAACCGGGGGACCTGCTGCGTTGGGAGAACCGCGAACCCAGCATCGAAGACGGATGAAGAACGTCTTAGGGCAGGGGCAAGGATTCCCATGGTGAGTCTCCGGAGGATGTACCAGAGAACCCTGCTCCTGCCAGGGAGCAGGACTAGGAGAAGGGTCCACGCATGACCACGTCAGAGTTCCTCGGCATCCGGATCACTCTTGGAGCCTTGGCTCTGGGAGCCCTTATCGCGCAGCTTCTCGTGGTTCCGCTTGTCGCCGCGGGCCTCGCCGATGAGTATCCGCAGGTGGCACATCTAGAGTCGCCCTACTTGGCTGCCGTGACGGTGGCCATCGTGGGATTCGAGGCTGCGCTCCTGGCGTGCTGGTGCTGGTCACGGGAGCCGTGGTGGAAAACGCTTCGGCGCGCCGGGTGCGGCGGTGGGCGAACGGCATGACGGCGTCGCTGGGTTTCACGGCGCTGTTGCTGGCAGGCGTGTTCTTCCATGCTGGGTGGGAGGAGAATGTCGGCGGCCCGCCCATGTTGTTCGATCTGCTCGCCTGTCTCGCCGTACTGCCCGTCGCGCTGATGCTCAGAGGCTGGGCGCTGCGTTCGCTCCCGACGACGGTCCGCGAACCTGTCTACGACGCGGGAGAGCTTGGTGGAGAAGATGTTTCCTAGCCCCGTTCAAGTTTCTTATTGGGCATCTCGGCTCGGCATAGAAGACAGACACCTGAGGTGCCTGGAGCCAGAAGCGGCCCCGTAGAGTCGCCTCATGCCCAACCTGACGACTGATCGTCTGCTGCTGCGCGACTTCCTCTCTACGGACGTCCCAGGTGTCCACGCCTACGCCGCTGATGCGCAGGTGTGTCGCTATATGGACTGGGGTCCGAACACGCTGGAGCAGACTCGTGTGTTCGTCGAGGACACGATGGCCGCTGCTTCACGCTCGACGCGCGAGTCCTTCACCTGGGCAGTCACAGCTGGGGGAGAGGTCCTGGGGGCTTGTTCGGTCACGATCACAAGTACCGAGCACCAGCGTGGGGAGCTCGGATATGTGCTGGCGCGCCGATTCTGGGGTCACGGGTACGCCAGCGAGGCCGCGGATGCCGTACTCGGCTTTGCACACGAGGAACTGGGACTGCAGCGGGTAGAGGCGACGTGCCGGCCGGCCAACATCGCCTCGCAGCGAGTCCTTCGACGGATCGGGATGCAGCAAGAAGCCCTCTTGCGCTCGCATATGCTCATCCGTGGACGACGGGAAGACTCCTTGTTGTTCGCCAGAGTCGACTGATCCGGCACGAGAT
Organism: Nesterenkonia sp. E16_10; assembly: GCF_017347085.1. Classification (GTDB taxonomy): domain Bacteria; phylum Actinomycetota; class Actinomycetes; order Actinomycetales; family Micrococcaceae; genus Nesterenkonia. The sequence continues at coordinate 50,269 of NZ_JADPSA010000009.1, read as the reverse complement.
CCCCGGCCTCCGAGCTCGGGACTGATAATTGGAGGCGCTGAGATGCGGGCCGGAATCTTTGTACTGATCTTCGCCCTACTGGTGATGGGCGCGATATTCACGGGCTCGGAGGATCTGGCCTTCGTGCTCTACTTCAGCGCGGCACTGGCCGCCATCGCCGCCGCGGTCATGACGGCGAGCGGCCGTGGCGCACTGCGTAGGATTCGGCGCAATCTCACACAGGGATGGTCCGGGCGCAATTCCGAGTAGCCGCAGAACACTCCACTTCAGCGTGAGCAGGGGATCTGCCACCTCACCCCATCAGCGACCGAGTGGGACTTTCACTGCCACGCCTCCAGCAGCTGGACCAGAGTCTCCAGGGACTGCTCGGCACCCGCCCCGGTGGCGCGCAGCACCACCCGGTCGCCATGCGCGACATCCAGGCTCATCACGCCCAGCAGGCTGTCCGCCTGTACGGAGAGCTCGGGGGCGGAGGCCTTCGCGATCTCCACCGGGACCGGCAGTTCTGCCGCCGCATACGCGAACGCCGCGGCAGGTCGGGCGTGGAGCCCGGCCGCCGCGGCGATCACCGCAGTGCGTTCAATCATGCAGCAGAGGTTACACCCTTACGTGCCCAGCGCTTCAGGGCGATCACGGAGAACGCCGTGACCAGGGAGCCCACCAGCACGGCCACCAGGAAGAGCCAGAAGTTCTCGATGGCGAACGGCACGAAGATGCCGCCGTGAGGTGCGTAGGAGGTGATGCCGAAGGCCATGGTCATGGCGCCGGTGACGGCGCCACCGATCATGGATGCCGGGAGCACGCGCAGCGGGTCGGCTGCGGCGAACGGAATGGCGCCCTCGGAGATGAATGCCGCGCCGAGCAGCACGGCGGTCTTGCCGTTCTCCCGCTCGGCGGGGCTGAACAGGCGAGAATCGATGAAGGTCGCGAACGCCATGCCCAGCGGGGGCACCATGCCGGCGGCCATGACCGTGGCCATGATCATCAGCGGACCGGTGTTGCCATCAGCGACGGCGGCCGAGAGGCCGGCCACGGCGAAGGAGTAGGCCACCTTGTTGACCGGACCACCGAGGTCGAAGCACATCATCAGACCAAGGATGATGCCCAGCAGGATCGCGGCCGAGCCGGTCATCCCGTTGAGCCAGCCCTCGAGGGCCGCGGTCAGTGCGGCGATCGGTCCGCCGAGCACCAGCAGCATCAGACCACCGGCAACCAGCGTCGCCAGCAGCGGGATGATCACCACGGGCATCAGCCCGGAGAGCCAGCGGGGAACGTTGAGCTTGCGGAACCAGAGAGCGACCGCACCGGCGAGGACACCGCCGACGATGCCGCCGATGAAGCCGGCATCCATGGTCAGTGCGATCGCACCGGCGGTGAAGCCGGGGGCGATGCCGGGACGATCGGCCATGCCGAACGCGATGTAGCCGGCCAGCGCGGGGACCAGGAAGCCCATGGCTGCTCCACCGAGGGTGAAGAAGACGGCGCCCAGGTAGCCGCCGAGTGCTCCCCAGCCGAGGAACTCCTCGGGCAGCTGATCAGGCGTCGGCAGGTTCCACAGCGAGTTGCCCAGGGCCACGTCATTGGCGACCTCTGTGATGTTGTAGCCGCCGAGCAGGAAGCCCAGCGCGATCAGCAGACCACCAGCGGCGACGAAGGGGATCATGTAGCTGACGCCGGTCATCAGGACCCGCTGGGTCGCGCGGCCGAAGCCCTCACGCTCTCCGCTGGCAGCGGTGCTGCCGTCGGAGTCCCCGGAGCCGCCCGAGGCGACGACGGCGGCGTTCGGGTCCTTCGCCGCGGCGAGGGCCTCGGCGATCATCTTGGCCGGTTCATCGATGCCGCGCTTGACCCGCGAGGCGATGACGGGCTTGCCGGCGAAGCGGTGACGATCGCGGACGTCGACGTCGGTGGCGAAGATGACGGCGTCGGCGGCGGCGATGGTCTCGGCGCCCAGCGGGGTCGAGCCGGAGGAGCCCTGGGTCTCCACCTGGAGCTCCACGCCGGCTTCCTTCGCGGCCTTCTTCAGCGAGTCGGCTGCCATATAGGTGTGGGCGATGCCGGTGGGGCAGGCGGTCACGGCCACGAGGCGACCGACCGTCGTCGCGCTCTGGTCTGCACCCTGTGCGGTGCCGGCGGTGGACGCCGCAGCGCCGCTGGAGGACCCGCGGGCCCCGGCGCTGGCGGTGACCGGTGTCGGCTGGACCGCCTCGGCGACCAGGTCGACCACGCGCTGTTCGGAGTCGGCGCTGCGCAGATCAGCGAGGAACTCCTCGTTGATCAGTGAGGACGCCAGGGCGGAGAGGATCTTCAGGTGCGCCTGGTCGGCGCCGTCGGGGGCGGCGATCATGAAGACCAGATCTGCTGGACCGTCGGTGGAGCCGAAGTCCACCGGCTGGGCCAGACGGGCGAAGGCCAGCGTGGCCTCGGTGACGGCGCCGGTGCGGCAGTGCGGGATGGCGATGCCGCCGGGCATGCCGGTCTCGGAGGTCTCCTCGCGCGCCCAGACGTCGGCGGCGAGCTCAGAGACGGAGTCGCTGCGTCCGGCGGAGCCGACGAGTGCGGCGAGGGCATCGATGACCTCGCGCTTGCTGCCGGCGGTGAGCCTGTCGAGGCTCACCAGCTCCGGAGTGATGATGCTGTTCATGATGTCTCCACATTCACGGTAGTGGTCGTGCTCGGATTGAGGATGAGGTGTTCGGTGCTGAGTGTTTCGGTGCTGAGGTCCTGCGGTGTCGGCATGATGGAGCCGGGCAGTTCTGCTGCGGCTCGGCCCATGGCCATGGCGTGCCTGAGTGAATCGGTCTCAGAGGCGCCGGACTGGGCGGCGGCGATGAAGCCCGCGAGCGAGGCATCACCGGCTCCCACGGTGGAACGCGGCACGATCGCCGGTCCCCAGGCGCGCAGCGCGACGGGTGTGCCGTCGCTTGGCGTGGTCTCCAGCTGGGGGATGAGCACGGCGCCGTGGGCGCCCAGGGTGACCAGGGCGGCGCGTGCTCCGTGGTGCTGGAGCTCGGTGGCGAGCTGCACGGCACGGGCGGGGTCGGTCTCGAGTGCCTCGGCCAGTCGCTGAGCAGTGTCAGGGTCGGTGGAGATCGAGCCGGTGAAGGCAGCGTGGAGCTCGAGCAGCTCCTCGGCATTGGGCTTGATCAGGTCCGGCCCGGCGGGCAGGGCGGCCGCCATTGGCTCCCCGGAGGTGTCCAGCGCGATCTTCGGCGCCTGCTCCCCGAAGGTCCGGCGCAGCGCGGTGATCGCCTGGGCGTAGAAGTCCACCGGGACTCCCGGCGGAAGCGACCCCGCCAGCGCCACCCAGGAGGCGCCCTCGGAGGCCTGAAGCAGAAGCTCCAGCAGCGAGCTGGTGAGTGCGGCGTCGAACGTCGGTCCCGGCTCGTTGATCTTGGTGGTGACCCCCTGCGGGTCGGTGATCGCGGTGTTGGTGCGCAGCGGCGCGCCCAGCGGCAGCGCCCGAGCGGTGACACCGAGCTCCTGCAGGGCGAGCAGCACCGGATCTGCGGGATCTCCTGGGAGCACCGCCAGCGAGGGGGTCCCGGCCGCGGTGAGCGCCCGCGAGATGTTGACTCCCTTGCCGCCAGGCTCGGTGGTGTGGCTGATCGCGCGCTGCACGGCCCCGGGACGCAGCGGGGCGTCGAGCTCGAGGGTCTTGTCCAGGCTCGGGTTGGGCGTGAAGGTGACGATCATGAGGTGACCGCCACGATGACTCGGACATCGGAGGCGTCCAGCGCGTGGGCCAGCTCAGACTGCGGTGCGGCATCGGTGATCAGCACATCGATCTCCTCCAGGGTTGCGAACTGTACAAGGGTGCGTTGGCCGAGCTTGCTGGAATCCGCCAGCAGGACCACCTGGCGGGCGGCGTGGACCAGGCCGGACTTCACCGCGGCCTCCGCGGTATCGGGAGTGGACAGGCCGAAGCCTGCGTCGACCCCGTTGGTGCCGATGAAGGCGACGTCCGCCTGACGGTGCGCCAGGGTGGCCACGGCCTGCGCGCCCACCACGGCACCGGTGATCCCGCGGACCTTCCCGCCGAGCACCTCTACGTCCAGGGAGCTGACCTCGGCCAGCTTCTGGGCGATCGGGACCGAGCTGGTGGTGACGAACCGGGTGTGCTGCGGTTCCTCCCCGGCGCCGAGCAGCGCGGCGAGCGCCTCGGTGGTGGTGCCGGCGTCGAGCAGCACGGAGGCATCGGGAGAGGAAGGCACGAAGCTCATCGCCTCACGGGCGATCGCGCGCTTCTGTGCGGAGTGCTCACTCTGCCTCTGGCGCAGCGAGGTCTCCCGCCGAGAGGGCGCAGAGCTCACGACGGCGCCGCCGTGGACGCGCTGGAGTGAACCGGCGATCTCGAGCTGGTCGAGGTCGCGGCGGACGGTCTCTCTGGTCACCTTCAGGTCGCGGGCGATCTCCTGGACCGTGACCGTTCCGGTGCGTCGCAGTCGGTCGAGGATCCGTTCGTGTCGCTCGGGGGCGAGCAGTGTCATGAGTGCCCCTAGATCGTGATCTACAACACGTCTGTGTTGGTTTAGACAGACTTTATCTGTGTTTGCCTGTGTTCGCAACCGTTCCTGCGCCTCTTTTTGTGGCAGTGAGCCGGAGGGCAGGGATCACGCCAGCCAGGCCGAGCGCCCCTGCTGTGAGGAACGTGAGAAGAGTGCTCGTGGACTCCATGAGGATCCCAAGCAGTACGGCACCTACGGCCTGTCCGACGGCCAGGGCGATGAACAGCACGGCCGTGCCCACCGAGGCTCGGTCCGGAATGATCCGGGAGGACCAGATGATGAGAATCCCGCAGACCGCGGTGTAGGTCGCGCCGAAGAGCCCTGCCGCGGTGTAGGCCGGGAAGGCGGCGCCGGGGAAGCTTGCCAGCAGGACCGCGCTCAGCGCCATGATCGCCACGGTCAGGTTCCATGCGATCTCCGGTGTCCACCTCTGGGCCATGCGTCCGGCCGCCGCCCCCAGGATGCCGAAGGCTCCCAGGGTCATCCAGGCGAGGATGGAGTAGGCCTCCTGATCGGGCCGGGCCTCCTCCATGATCTCGCGGCCGAAGGTCCAGATGGCGGCACTGGAGGCGCCCGCCAGGAGTGCTGCGGTGATCGGCCAGGCCAGGGGTCGCAGGATCTCGCGGCGCAGCTTCAGCGCCGACCGGCGTGGTGTGACCTTCTCCTCCGGCCGGTCACTGATCAGGGTGGAGAGCGTGGCTGCGGTGATCAGCAGCGCCATGGCGGCCCATCCCAGGCGCCACTGACTCATGGTGAGGAACATCAGGGTGCCGGCGACGACGATCCCGGCGCCGGTCCCGGCGTTGACGATCGTCTGGGCGCTTTCGCGACGGGCTTCGGTGACGTTGCGGGCGGTCAGGGTGACCAGCCCCGGTGTGGCGAAGCCGGCTCCGGCGCCGGCGAGCACCACGCTTGTGGCGAAGATGGCCACGTTTGGGGAGGCTGCCACCCCGGCCGCACCGATCGCTGCGGTGGCTCCGGCGCAGGAGATTACCAGGCGCGGGTGTGCATCGATGCGTATCGCCAGCGACGCGGCCAGGCAGAAGGCGAGGAAGTTCCCCGCCTGGATCGAGCCCGAGGCTGCAGCGCCGATCTCGAACGTCTCGGTGAACCGGGGCAGGAACAACCCGTAGCCGAATCGGGCCAACCCGTAGGTGGCCGCGATCAGGCCCATGGCGCTGAAGATGTAGAACCTCATCGAATACTCACTCACTACCTAGAAACAGAACGTTCGTTACGGTACATGATGGTAAACGTTTATGCAGTCCGAATCGGTAGGCTGGGACGATGAGCGAAGCCCGAAAACCCCCCGCCCGCACACGCCTCCTCGATGCAGCGGACCGGGTGCTCTTCGAGCGGGGAATCCGGGCGACCCCGGTGGATGATCTGCTGCGAGAGGCGGGAGTCTCGGTCTCCACCCTCTACACGCACTTCGGGAGCAAGGATGGACTTGTTGCAGAGGTTCTCGGAACCCGGCTCCACGATTGGCGATTGGTCTGGGACCGCTGCGTGGTTGCGGCCCATGATGACGAGGGTCGGCTTCTCGCGATCTTTGACGCTGTGGCAACCTACCGTGAGGAGCAGTACCACCCCGCGGGATGGTGTGCGTTCCTCGCCGCCGCCGATGAGCTGCCGAGTGCTCCTGAGGGAATCGCGCAGGTGCTCTCCTCTCATACTGATCTCCTGGCCGAGGGCCTGCTGCACCTCGCGCGGCCGCTCACCCAGGACCAGGGCGCGGCCCAGGAGCTGGCCGATGACGTGGCGCTGATCTACACCGGTGTGCTCGCCAGCTACCTGCGCGGATATCCGGGGTCCCCGGTGGATGGAGGTCGACGGGCGGCCCGGGCCGCGGTGCAGGCACGGCATGCTCGCTGAAACTGCCGACTCCCACCGCCTATATTGTTCATAGTTTCAGGTCTAGCATCATGATATGGATCACCACGAGAAAACCGCCAGCAGCAGCGTCCCCGGCGTACTGGTCGGCATCGATGGATCGGCGGGCAGCGAACGCGCCTTCAAGGTGGGACTGATGGTCGCCAAGCAGCGGGAGTTGCCGCTGCGTCTCATCGGCACATTCGTCCGGCCTGTCGTGACCGATGACTACTATGTTCGACAGCTCGATCAGTATCGGTCTGAGGCGGTCAACGCCGTGCAGACACTCTTGGATGAGTACTCCGCCCGAGCCACCGTGTCCTGGGTCGAGGTCAGCACCCGCACCGCCGAGGGCGACGCCGGCGCCACCTTGGTCGATGAGAGCCAGGAGTCCCGACTCGCGGTCGTCGGCAAGCGGGGCCGCAACCGGTTCGCGGGGCGGTTCCTCGGCAGCGTCTCGGGGAAGCTGGCCGCGCATGCCCACTGTCCCACCTTGGTGGTCCCGGAGCGGTGGGAGTCCGACCCCGAGACCGAGCTGCTGGCCCCCGAACAGGACCGGCCCGGGACCGAGGCGGACCATGAAGAGCCGGTGAGTCTGATGGAGGAATCGGATGCCAGGGAGCACCGGCGCCGGTCCTTCGCAAACGTCGCCGATGCGCTGAACTTCGACTCTGAGGTCGTGGTCGGGGTCGACGTCGGCGACGGCGCGGCCGACGTCGTCCACCTGGCGGCGGAGGCCGCTGACCTGGTGAAGGCCCCGCTGACCCTGGTCTCCGCGGCTCCGCTGAACGCGCAGGGGCACTGGTACCCCAACACGGTGGAGCACAACCTCGAACTGCCGAACCTGCGCCGGCGCTACACCGACCACCTGGAAGCGATGGCCCAGGAGGTGGCGGCGAAATCTCCCGGAGTCTCTGTTCGCTGGCAGTTCTTCGACGGTTCCCCGGCGGGCGTGTTGGCCGAGGCCTCGCGCACCGCAGAGCTGGTGGTGATCGGGACCCGAGGACACGGCGGATTCACAGGGCTGCTGCTGGGCTCGGTGAGTCAGGCCGTGCTGAATCGGGCGGTCTGCCCGGTGCTGGTGATCCCTACGCATAAGCCGCACCGGTGGCACAGGCACTGAGTCCATGCGGCACTGAGTTCATGCGGCGCTGAGCTTGGCCGGCGCTGCGTTCAGGCGGCGCTGAGCTTGGCCGGCGCTGAGTTAGCCTGGCGCTGAGTTCAGGCGGCGCTGACACCTAGAAGGCGAGCACCAGCGAGCCCGAGGCGCGACCACGGCGCAGGTCCTCCAGGGCCGCGGGGAGGGCCTCGAACCGGTAGGGCGTGACCTCGGCGTGGATGCCGAGCCGCTCGGCCAGCCCCAGGAATTCGGAGCCGTCCACCCGGGTATTGGCCGTGACGGTGCGGAGATCCCGCTCGTAGAAGAGACTTTCCTGATACTGCATCGGGGGCAGGTCGCTCATGTGGATCCCCGCGATCGTGACGGTGCCACCCCGGTTGGTCGCCTTCAGCGCGGCTGGCACCAGCTCTCCTGCAGGCGCGAAGATGATTGCCGCATCCAGCGGCGCGGGAGGCTCCGCGAAGGCATCGCCCACGAATTCGACGTCGAGCCCGCGAGCGAGCCGGCGGTTCGACTCCCCGCGGGTCATCACGCAGACGCGGGCCCCGGCGACCAGCGCGAGCTGCGCGGTCAGATGCCCGCTGGAGCCGAAGCCGTAGATGCCCAGTCTGCCTCCGGGAGGGAGCATGCTGCGGCTCAGCGCCCGGTATCCGATGATCCCGGCGCAGAGCAGCGGCGCCGTCTGCACGGGGTCGATGCGTTCTCCCAGCGGGTAGGCGAACGCGGCAGGGACGGTGACGTAGTCGGCGAAGCCGCCGTCGGCGTCCCACCCGGTATAGAGGGAGTCTGGGCAGAGGTTCTCGCGGCCGGCCCGGCACCAGCGGCAGCTGCCGCAGGTGCGTCGGAGCCAGGCGGCTCCGACGCGCGCTCCGAGCTCGACGCGCCGAACCGCCGCTCCACGAGCTTCCACGATCCCGATGATCTGGTGCCCGGGCACCACATCGGCCCGACGTGGCGGGAGTTCATGATCGATCACGTGCAGATCGGTCCGGCACACCCCGCAGGCTTCCACGCGCACCAGCAGCTCGTCCGGCTCCGGAGCGGGGACCGGGATCTCGGCTCGTTCCAGCGAGGAGCTGATCGAGCTGGCGCACCAGGCTCTCATCAGGGGCCTAAACCCAGTCCGACCAAGGGGCAGGCCTGGCCCCGGGGCGGTCCCTGGACGGATCGGAGTCGGGGAGCGGACTGCGGCCCGGCTCTTCCGGTCCCTGATCGAGTCGGAACGGCGGGTACTCGTCTCGCATCAGCAGCACGTAGGCGCCGACCCGGTTGACCCACCGGTTCAGTCCCATCACGAAGTCGAAGATCCCGGTGGGATAGCGCCGGGTGAAGAGCAGGATGATCGCGGTGATCAGCAGCAGCAGGCCCAGCAGCGAGAAGCCCCCGCCGCCTCCGGTCGTGTTGCCGGCGTCGTCCCAGCTGCCCTGCCATCCTGAGCCCGAAGGGCTGGTGAAGATCCCGATCAGCAGCAGATGCGGAATCGCCAGCAGCCAGGACTTCACCAGCACCATTCCGTGGGAGAGCCGCTGCGGATAGGCGATGCTCAGATCCGCCGGGTAATCCGCGGAGGCCAGGGTGAACGGGGGATATCGGTCCGTGGCCAGCGCGGCGTAGCCGTAGAATCCTACGCGCCAGGACCAGCGCAGCACCCCCACGTTGAAGCAGAACCATGCCCGCGGGTACCGGCCGGTGAACAGGATCACCAGTCCGGCTGCGACGGTGATCGTGATCAGCGCGGACCAGAGCAGCGCAAGCACGAGGTAGTGCGGGATCGTCAACAGCCATTTCACCAGCCAGAGCGCACGGGAGGGCGGCGCGTCGAGGGACCCGATCAGCCGGACCGGATAGTCGGCGGCGGGCGTTGGAGCCGTGGGGGTGCTCGGGGTGCTGGACGCACCCGGGGCCGCGGCCGCTCGCAGCGGGTCGATGTCACGTCCGAGTCCGGCCGCGCCGAGGAGCACGCCAGCCACTCCGAGGAGGAGCGCGATCGTCCCGACGATCAACAGTGTGGGGATCAGGTCCTGCAGCCATTCCCAGGCTTCGGTGGCCTGTTGCACGACCCAGTCGGACCCCTCCCGGTGCTCCGTGAGCCGCCATTCATCAGGGTCTGGAATCAGAGCCCTGAAGAGTGCGCCGAGCAGGAGCGTGATTCCGAGATTCCCGAGCAGCACGCCGAGGATCAGCAGGACCCACTGTCCCGGTCTCATCCTGGGGGAGGTGGGTGGATCCGGGTGCGCGCTGGGTGGAGAGGTCTGTGACATCACGGGCTCTCTTGGCTGGATCTGTGGATAGATCGTCTTCCAAGAGTAGGGCGGGGCTCGGACCGGGGGAACCTTTCAGTTCAGACCAATGTCGGCTGGACGTGATCCTTCCCGGAGTGAGAGACCATTGCTCGGCGTTGCGCGAGATCCCTGATGTTGCCCAGCATCTCCTTGCTCATCACGAAGCTGATCGGTTCGATCAGGTGACGTGAGCCGAAGATCCGTTCCGGGGTGGAATGCGGCCTGGCGTAGCTGAGCCGTTCGATCAGGCGGGTTCCGCCGTCTGGGGCCGGCCGCAGATGCAGGGACCAGACGCCCGCGGGGGCCGCTGTGCCCCCGGGTCGCGCGTCGTCGACGGGGGAGTCCGCGGCCAGCACCAGGTCCGCGGCGGCCTGGGCCCGGGCCACCCGCATCGCCATCTGCGGTGCCAGCCGAACCTCTCCGGCGGCGGCGATGTCCTGGTGCTCCGGAAGGATTCGATCCACATTGCGAATCTGACACCCGAAGAGATTCTCCAGCCGCTCAAAGCTGTAGAACCCGGCACGGCCCTGACCCAGCTGCGCCAACCAGGGCCAGATCTGCTCCGGAGACGCGGCGACGGTCACCGCGTGGGTGGCGGTCCAGGCGGGGTCCGGGATCAGCTCGCCGCCTGGCCAGTCGGCCGCGACCTCTGAGCCGGTCGCTCCCCAGCTCATGCGGCGACGGCGCAGCAACGGTCCGGTCACCAGGTGGCCCAGGATGCGGACACCGGCCAGGCCATTGGCCAGCCACCCTCGTCCTGGTGGAGTCATGGCGAAGCCTCGTTCCTGCAGAGAGGTGTTCAACTCCGGTTGGCCTGGGGCGAGACTAGCCAGCCCGGGCGGCAGCCTCAAGGTCTGGGCTCCTGGGCCTGAACCTCAAGGCCTGAGCACCAAGGTCTGGGGCACACAAGAAAACCCCCTGAATCAGGTGATCCAGGGGGTTCTCCATGTTGCTCTGTGGTGCGCCCAAAGGGATTCGAACCCCTGACCTTCGGTTCCGTAGACCGACGCTCTATCCAGCTGAGCTATAGGCGCATATTCACTTTTTCACTGCCTGACCGCCAAGCGATCGCGACCTAGAAGACTATACACGGACCCTTCAGGGCCGACAAATCCACCCCAGGGCACCGGGCGTGACCGCGACGCCGCGCGGAGGTGGGCCGCGCCGTCGTCGTTTACAGCCCTGTCATCTGGGAACGCTACAGTGGTATGTAGCTGGTCCCCATCGGTGCTGACGGGGATGCAGGGATGTATGCGCACAGTGCTGTGCGCCCCGGGACATGCTCGCCGTCCCACTTCCTTGGGTCCTGGTCTCACCAACCAGGAGGGGGTCAGAACGAACCTGTACCCAATGGAGGGAAACAATGGTCAACACAGTTGCAACGGCGCCCGGTGCGAGTGGATCGACTGGATCAGGGACCAAAGATCCTGCGATCACGGCCGAGGCTCCCACGACCCATACCCCGCTGCTGAACTTCGTCCAGGAGATCGCAGCCCTGACTCAGCCCGACCGGATCCACTGGGTGGACGGATCCGAGACCGAGCACCGCGCACTCACCGACGAACTGGTCGACTCCGGAACATTCACCCGGCTCACCAGCCCAGACTTCCCCAACTCCTTCGCCGCGTTCTCCGATCCCGCCGATGTGGCCCGGGTGGAGTCCCGCACGTTCATCTGCTCGGAGAACGAGCGTGATGCCGGCTTCACGAACAACTGGGTCGACCCGGCGCAGATGCGCGAGACCCTGCGCGGCGTCTTCGACGGGGCGATGCGCGGGCGCACCATGTACGTGATCCCGTTCGTGATGGGCCATCTCGACGCCGAGGATCCCAAGTTCGGTGTGGAGATCACCGACTCCGCCTACGTGGTCACCAGCATGCGGATCATGGCCCGGATCGGCACCGATGTGCTGCGCAAGATCGAGGCGCTGGACGCGTTCTTCGTGCCGGCGGTCCACTCCGTGGGTGCACCCTTGGAGCCGGGCCAGCAAGACGTCCCCTGGCCGTGCAACGAGGAGAAGTACATCGTGCACTACCCGGAGACCCGAGAGATCTGGTCCTACGGCTCCGGCTACGGCGGCAACGCGCTGCTGGGCAAGAAATGCTACGCGCTGCGCATCGCCTCGGTGATGGCCCGGGACGAGGGCTGGCTCGCCGAGCACATGCTGATCCTCAAGCTCACCAGCCCCGCCAACCGCAGCTACTTCATCTCCGGGGCCTTCCCCTCGGCCTGCGGCAAGACCAACCTGGCGCTGATCGACCCCACCCTCCAGGGGTGGAAGGCCGAGACCCTGGGGGATGACATCACCTGGATCCGACCGGGTCACGACGGCGAGCTCCGGGTGGTCAACCCGGAGTCCGGCTACTTCGGGGTCGCCCCGGGCACCGGATGGCACACCAACGCCAACGCGATGCGCGCCATCGCCAAGGGCAACTCGGTGTTCACCAACTGCGCGCTCACCGACGACGGCGGCGTCTGGTGGGAGGGCATGACCGAAGAGACCCCGGCTCATCTGACCGACTGGCGCGGAGAGGACTGGACGCCGGACTCAGAGCAGCCGGCCGCCCACCCCAACGCCCGGTTCTGCACCCCGATCGATCAGACCGACATGCTCGCCCCGGAGTACTCCGAGCCCAACGGGGTCAAGCTGGACGCGATCCTCTTCGGCGGACGGCGCAAGACCACGGTCCCGCTGGTCACCCAGGCCCGGGACTGGAACCACGGGATCTTCTTCGGCGCCACGCTCTCCTCGGAGACCACCGCGGCGGCAGAGGGTGCGGTGGGCAATGTGCGGCGGGACCCGATGGCGATGCTGCCGTTCATCGGCTACGACGCCGGGGACTACCTGAAGCACTGGGTGGAGGTCTCCGGGCAGGCGGACCAGTCCAAGCTGCCCGAGATCTTCCTGGTCAACTGGTTCCGCAGGGGTCGCGACGGGAAGATCTCCTGGCCCGGCTTCTCCGAGAACTCGCGGGTGCTCAAGTGGGTCACCGAACGCCTCGAAGGCGGCGGCAAGGCGGTGGAGACCCCGATCGGCTTCACCCCCACGATGGACGGCCTGGACCTGAGCGGACTGGAGATCACCCCGGAGGCGCTGGCGGACTCGATCACCGTGGACCGCGAGGAGTGGCTCACCGAGCTCGATGGCATCGACGAGTGGTTCGCGCAGTTCGGTGACTCGCTGCCGGAGTCCATCGCGGCCCAGAGCGAAGAGCTGCGGCGGCGCCTGACGCCCTGAGCGCAGCTGCCGGCCCTTCCTGCCTGAGCAGGTCCGGCCGCGCGCTCAGCGCGTCGGCCGGGCCTGCTCAGCGCCCATGGCGGAGATCAGCTCGTAGAGCACGTGCGCGGCCGCGATCCCGGTCAGCTGCGCGTGGTCATAGGCGGGGGCGACCTCGACGACGTCCACGCCGACGATCTGCTGATCGCTCAGGGCGCGGATGATCCGCAGCAGCTCTCGGCTGGTCAGCCCACCGGCCTCCGGGGTGCCGGTGCCGGGGGCGTGGGCCGGGTCCAGCACGTCGATGTCCACCGAGATGTAGACCGGCTTCCCGGCCAGGCGCTGCTTGAGCCGGGTGATCGCTGCGGCCACACCGTGTTCTTCGATGAACTCGCTGCTGGTGATCTGGAACCCCAGCTGCGCGTCCTCGGTGAGATCGCTCTTGCCGTAGAGCGGTCCGCGGATGCCCAGATGCGCGCTCGCGGTGAGATCGATGAACCCGTCCTCCGAGGCTCGTCGGAACGGGGTGCCATGGGTGAGCGGAACTCCGAAATAGGTGTCCCAGGTGTCCAGATGCGCGTCCGCGTGCAGCACCGCCACCGGGCCGTGCTGCTCCGCGGCGGCGCGCAGCAGCGGATAGGCGATCGTATGGTCCCCGCCGATCACCGCGAGCCTGCCCGCGCGGGTCAGCAGCTCCTTGGCGCCCTGATAGACCTGCTCCATCGCCTGGTCCAGGTCGAAGGGGTTCGCGACGATGTCCCCGGCATCGGCCACCTGCTGCACCGCGAAGGGTGAGATGTCCTGGGCGGGGTTGTAGGGGCGCAGCAGCCGGGAGGACTCGCGCACATGCGCCGGCCCGAACCGGGCGCCGGGCCGGTAGCTCACCCCGGAGTCGAAGGGCACCCCGGCCACCGCGATGTCAGCTGTGCCCACGGTCTCCAGAAGCGGCAGCAGCGCGAAGCTGGCGGGCCCGGCGAAGCGCGGCGTGCGGGAGCTGTCCCGGGGTCCCACCGGTGTCTGGGGTGGGTCCTGCGGGTGTTCTGCGGAGGCGTCGTGGGGGCTCATACGACTCATTGTTGCGCAGAGCAGGTCCAGATGGCGGGATCAGCTCACGGTGTGCGGCTCGGCGTCGACCGGTCGGCGGGGCCCGGTGCGCCGGTCGAAGCGCGCATCCCGGCGCAGCTCCTTGACCAGCGAGATCCCGAGCAGGGTGGCGATGATGGTGAACGGGACCGCAGAGAGCAGCGCGGTCTGCTGCAGCGCCTGCAGACCGCCGGCGATCAGCAGGACGATGGCGCAGAGCCCGGTGAGCAGGCCCCAGACGCCCAGCATGGGTCGGCTCGGGTACATCGATCCGCGCGAGGAGAGCACGCTGAGCACGAAGGTGTTCGAGTCCGCGCTGGAGACGAAGAACAGCACCACCATGGCCACGGTGAGCACCGAGGTGATGGCCGTGAGCGGCAGCGCGTCGAGCAGCGCGAAGAAGGTCACGTTGGTGTCCTCCAAGGTGGCCTCGCCGATGCTGGTGCCGGAGAACATGTCGAGGTGGATCGCGGAGCCGCCGAAGATCGTGAACCAGAGGCTGAAGACCAGAGTCGGCACGCCGAGCACCGCGACCACGAACTCCCGGATGGTGCGCCCCTTGGAGATCTTCGCCAGGAAGATGCCGACGAAGGCGCCCCAGCTCAACCACCAGGCCATCATGAAGTAGGTCCACCACTGCATCCACTGCAGGTCCTCCGGGGTGCCCGGGGTCAGCAGCGCGACCATCGGGAACTCCGCGAGGAACTGTCCCATGGAGCGGAAGTACAGGTTGCTGATGAAGCCGGTCGGGCCCACCACCAGCACGAACAGCCCCAGCGCCGCGGCGGCGAGCATGGTGGTCTTGCTGATCCATTTGATGCCGCGGGTGACCCCGGACATCGCGGAGAGGGTGAAGACCACGGTGATCCCCGCGATGATGATGACCTGCACGAAGAGGTCCGAGGGGATCCCGGTGAGGCTGTTGACCCCCTCGGCGATCTGCGCCGCGCCGAGTCCCAGCGAGGTGGTGGTGCCGAAGAGTGTGGCGATGATGGTGAAGATGTCGATCAGCTGGCCCGCCCAGCCATCCATGCTCTTGCCCAGCACCGGGCGCAGCATCGGGGAGATCAGCCCGGTGTTGTGACGCCGGTGGGTGGAGTAGGCGATGGCCAGCCCGAAGACGCCGAACAGCGCCCAGGCATTGGGGCCCCAGTTGAAGTAGGAGAACTGCATCGCGCGCACCGCGGCGTCCATGGTCTCAGGCTCGGCGAGGCCATGCGGGGGCACCATGAAATGGCTCATCGGTTCGGCTGCGCCGTAGCTGATCAGCCCGATGCCCATCACGGTGCCGCAGATCATCGCGATCCAGGACCAGTTGCTGAACTCCGGGCGGTCATGATCCTCGCCGAGCCGGATCTTGCCGAACCTGCTCAGTCCGAGATAGACCATCAGGGCGATGCAGCCCGCGGTGACCACCAGGTAGGCCCAGCCGATGTTCTGCGAGGACCAGGTCGACGCCGCCGTCATCACCAGGTTCAGGTTCTCCGGCGCGAGCGCCGCCCAGAGCACGAAGCTCAGCAGCGCCGCCATGGAGATCATGAAGACACCGCTGGGGCGCGAGCGGGGCGGGGTCCGTCTCACACCGTTTCGCTCGGCGTCTGGCACCGTTCGGGGTGCCTTGTCCTGGCTGTTCATCTGTCTCACGCGTCCTTGGCTCAGCGAACAGAGCCAACAGCCCGCCGCGACGAATGCACAGGCGGCTGCCAGAACATCGGGGACAAGCATACGCAACCTCGCCCGCCGGGCTGCACCGCAGCACCCCGCGGACCTGGTGCTGCGCAGGGTGTTCCGGGTCCGGTGCCCTGGTCAGCCCCACGGGGGTGCCCTAGGTTATGATCCACACGTGAGACGCGTCACTCCATTCGGCGGACGGTCCCGGAACAAGGGGGAGCAGCTATGAGTGATCAGTCCGGGGACGCGGCGCCAGATCAGGCCCGGCGCGAAGACGTCATCGACACCGAAGGCCCCACCCGCCCGCCGGCGAAGACCTGGGCCTTCCGAGGGCTTGGGATCGCGCTGGCCATCCTGGTCTGGGCACTGCTCGGGGCTGCAGACATGTCCGCCGACGCGCGCCTGGTGGCCGGGGTCGCGGTGCTGATGGCCGTGTGGTGGATGACCGAATCGATGCCGCTCTCGGTCACCTCGCTGCTGCCGATCGTGCTCTTCCCGGTGCTCACCGCGCTGGAGATCGCCGAGGTCACCGCGCCCTACGCGAACCCGATCGTGTTCCTGTTCCTCGGCGGCTTCCTGATCGCGATTGCGATGCAGAAGTGGAACCTGCACCGCCGGATCGCGCTGCTGACCCTGCAACGGGTCGGCACGCACCCCCGGCAGATCATCCTCGGGATGATGATCGCCACCGCGTTCCTCTCCATGTGGGTCTCCAACACCGCGACCACCCTGATGATGCTGCCCATCGGTCTCAGCGTGCTGACCCTGGTGGTGGAGAACAGCCGCAACACCGGCACCAGCGCCGAGAGCGCGTCCATGACCGAGCAGATCCGCTCGGGCAAAGCGATCAGTGACGTCATCGAGGACCGCGAGGTGCGGGTCTTCGGCGTCGCCCTGGTGCTGGCCATCGCCTGGGCCGCCACCATCGGCGGGCTCGGCACGCTGCTGGGCTCCCCGCCCAACGCCATCGTGGCCGGCTATATCAGTGAGGAGCTCGGCCAGACCGTCGGGTTCGCCCAGTGGATGATCCTCGGGGTGCCGATCGTGGTCGTGTTCATCGGGCTCTCCTGGCTGCTGATCACCCGAGTGATGTTCCGCTTCCAGCTCCCGGAGATCCCCGGCGGCAAGAAGCTGATCAATGACGAGGTCGCCGCCCTGGGGCCGATGAGCCAGGGGGAGAAGGTCGTGCTGGGCGTCTTCGTGCTCGCAGCCTTCTGCTGGATCGTGCCCGGAGTGCTCTCGGGCATCGGTGACATCGGTGAACAGCTGCCTTGGCTGGAGCTCTTCGACGACACCGTGATCGCCATCGGTGCAGGCATCCTGCTCTTCCTGATCCCCGGCGACAAGCGCGGGAACATGACGCTGCAGTGGAAGGACGCCGAGGAGGGCCTCCCCTGGGGCGTGCTGCTGCTCTTCGGCGGCGGCCTCTCGCTCGCCGCGGCCGTGGCCAGCACCGGTCTGGACGCCTGGTTCGGTGAACAGGTCAGCGGCCTCGGCGCGCTGCCGATCGTGCTGCTGCTGGCCGTGGTGGTCACCATCGTGCTGCTCCTGACCGAGATCACCAGCAACACCGCCACCGCTGCCACCTTCATCCCGATCCTCGGCGGCGTCGCGGTGGGCATCGGGGTGGACCCGATCACGCTGCTGATCCCGGCCGCGCTGGCCGCGACCTGCGCGTTCATGCTCCCGGTGGGCACCCCGCCGAACGCGATCGTCTACGCCACCGGCTATGTGAAGATCACCGAGATGGTCCGCGGCGGCCTCGTGCTCAACGTCGTCGGAATCATCCTGATCACGATCTTCACCGTGCTCCTGGGTCCGATCGCCTTCGACATGGTGTTCTAGGGGAGTTCTCACAGTCCTCGGCGCGTGACAGACTGACGTCCAAGATCAGGGTTCGTCCCGGATGCGTCACGTCGTGGAGGCCTCATGTCCCAGGATGCAAGCCAGGTGGGGTCAGTCGGCAGCGCCTCCGACGGTGACGCCGCGCAGGTGCCCGCGGAGGAGTCGGACGAGGACGCAGCGAGTCCTCCGGCGGACGCGATCGATCCGCGCATCGATCGAGAGGACCGCGAAACCCTGCTGCGGCCGTTGGTGCGTCCCACGCAGGAGATCGAGGATGAGCAGGGCTTCGCAAGAACCCTGACCCAGCACGTGGTCGACTCCTGGAATCACGCGGCGGCAGAAGAGGCACATCACGACTGGCCAGAGGCGCAGAGTCCGCCAGAGGCAGCCCCGGACACCGAGTCGTACCGGTTCGAGGACCTCAGTGCGCCCCCGCTGTTCCCCAGCGCGAGATACTTTCCCCCCGACGCGGACCTGGGCTCGGAGCCATGGCCAGACTCCCGGGCGGCGCTGTATGACCACGCCGTGTACGACCACCCGCACTACGATCTGCCTTGGGAGGATCCGGCGCGCGAGGATCTGCCCGCCTATGATCAGTCCTCCTATGATCAGTCCTCCTATGACCTGCCCGCCTATGACCTGGACGGGCTTCCCGGCCGGTCAGCGGGACACCCCCAGGTGCCCTCCCTGGGTGCCCCTGGACCTCCGGCGCGCCGGATCGCTCTCCCCGCGCGGCGTCTGGCGCAGAAGCTGATCAGTCCGGTGTCCTCGGCCACGGGCCAGATGTCCACGCTGGACTGGCTCTCCGGCACCCCGTTCGAGAACCCGCATCAGGCCCAGGAGCCCGGTGAGGACGATGAGCTCGTGACGATCAACCTGGTCCTGGACCTGGGAGAGTCGCTCTTCCGCTATGGGGCGGGGGCGCTGGAGGTGGAGACCTCCATCCTCGCGGTCACCTCGGCGTTCGGGATGAAGAACACCGATGTGGACATCACGAACCAGTCGATCATCCTGAACTGGTCGCCGCCGGGGAAGATTCCGTATTCCCGGGTGCGCGTGGTGCGGTCCTGGTCGGCGAACTTCCGGGCGCTCGCCGAGGTGCACACCCTGGTGACCGACATCGCGTTCGGACGGATCACCCGCGCGGAGGCCGATGAGACCCTGCAAGACATCCTCCGGGACCCCAAGCCCTATCCGCGCTGGGTGGTGGCCACCGCGGGGGCGCTCTTCGCGGGGCTTTTCGCCAGCTACACCGGCGCGCCGCTGTTGGATGCTTCTCTGGGCTTCCTCGCCACCCTGCTGGTCCTCGCCGTCACGCGCCAGCTCACGATCTGGCGGGTGCCCGAGATCTTCACCCTCGCGGTCGGCGGCTTCCTGGCCACCGCGGTGGCGCTCTGCGCGCTCACCCTGGGGGCGCCGATCACCACCTCCATGGTGGTCGCCGGGGGACTGATGATCCTGCTGCCCAGCGTGCGGATCGTCTCGGCCATCCAGGACGCGATCAATGCCTTCCCGATCACCGCCGCGGGCCGTCTGGTCTCCTCCCTGGTGGCCTTCTCCGGACTGACCGCCGGGATCATGGTCGGCGTGGTCCTCACCGGACGGGCCGGAGCCCCCGAGCTCGACGTGACCCGGGAGATCATGCGGATCTACCACCCAGGGGTTCTCACGGCCCTGGTCTTCCTGACCGCGATCACCGCCGCCATCGTGCAGCAGGCGCCCTACCGGCTGCTGCTGCCCACTGGAGCGGTGGCGGCGCTGGGCTTCGGGGGAGTCGCCGTGGGTGAGCTCATGGGATTCGGCGGATGGTTCACCCCGATCCTGGGCGCCACCGTGGTCGGCGCGCTGGCCCGGGTGGTCGCGCTGCGACTGCGCGCCCCGCAGCTCGTCGTCGCCGTCCCCGCCATGATGTTCATGCTTCCCGGGCTGATCATCTTCCGGGGGATGTACCAGATCGCGATCAGTCAATCCTCGGTGAACCGGACCGCAGGCCTGTATGAGATCTTCGACGCGCTGATCATCATCATGGCCATCGCCGCCGGGATCGTGCTGGGCGATGTGCTGATGCGGCCGCTCACGAAGCGGCTGCAGTCCAACGAGCGCACCAAGGGTCGACGACGCTGAGCCCCGACGGGTGCGCGGTGGGCGGAGAGAGGGATACTGGGCCCATGCGAATCGCACTGATGCAGCACACCGCCCGTCCGCTGGATCCTGCGCACAATCTGGACCTGATCGACGACGCCGCGGCCCAGGCGAGCGAGCAGGGGGCCCAGCTGCTGCTCACCCCGGAGCTCTTCGGCTTCGGCTACGTCCCGGCGCAGATTCGCGCCCAGGTCAGCGCGGAACAGGTCGACGCCGCGCGGTCCAGGCTGCGCGACATCGCCCGGGACCGCGGGATCGCGATGGTGTGGTCGCTTCCCGGCCCCGAGGCGCCGGAGCAGCGCGGGATCACCGCCGAGTTCGCCGATGAACACGGGGAGGTGCTTGCCGGCTACCAGAAGGTCCAGCTCTACGGGCCAGAGGAGAAGGCCGCCTTCATCCCGGGCGAGCAGCCGCCGCCGGTGTTCAGCTGGGACGGACGGCAGCTGGGCCTGCTGGTCTGCTACGACGTGGAGTTCCCCGAGATGGTCCGGGCCGCCGCGGCCCGCGGGGTCCAACTGCTGCTGGTGCCCACCGCCCTGGCAGGAGACGAGGCCTCGGTGCCGGGGATCCTGCTGCCCGCCCGCGCGGTGGAGAACGGGATCACCCTGGCCTATGCCAACCATTGCGGCCCGGAGGGCGAGCTGGTCTTCGATGGGCGCAGCGTCGTCGTCGGACCCGCAGGGCAGCCGCTGGGGGAGCTGGGCGTGGAGCCGGGTCTGCTGGTCGTGGACCTGCCGGACCCGAGCCAGGACGCAGGCTCCGGCAGCGCGGACTACCTGCAGGATCGGCGCGCGGAGCTCCACCGGAACTGGCTGTAATGGTTTTCCCCCGGGGCGCCGGGCCGGGTGGCCCAGCCCGGGCGCCGAGCCAGGGCGCCGGGCGCTGCCGCTGAGCCGGGCCCTGCCGCTCAGTCCAGCCGGATCGGGGCCAGATCCGCCCAGACGTCGCCCGGCCCGGGGTTCTCCGCCGCGGCGGTCCCGCCCAGGTGATGCAGCACCCCCCAGACCGCGTTCAGCGCGGTGGTCACCGCGCCGTCGGCCCATCCGGCGGTGAAGGAGATGTCATCGCCGGCGAGGAAGACCCCACGCTGGTGCTCCGGAAGCTGCTCCTGGACGAAGTGCCCGAAGAGCCGCTCCTGGTACCGGTAGTGCCCGGGCAGGTTGTTCTTAAAGGCGCCCATGAAGTTCGGGTCGGCCTCCCAGGAGACCGTGATCGGCTCACCGATCATATGCGCGCCGATGTCCACCCCGGGGTAGATCTTCGCCAGTGAATGCAGCATCAGTCGGGTCCGCTCCGAGGCGTCCAGCGGGAGCCACTTCAAGGCATCGTCGTTCCAGGTGTAGCTGAGCAGGATCGAGGCAGGCCGCTCCGGGCCCTCATCCAGCAGATAGGTGGCGCGCGGGAGCCGGTCGGTGAGCGTCATGGACATCACCGGACGCCCGGTCTCCGGGTCGATGTCGCGCCAGAAGGGCCGGTCCACCATGACGAAGGTCTTGGAGGAGAGCATGTAGTGGCTCTTCTCGATCGCGGTCCACATCGAGGGAGCGAAGAGGTTCTCATCGGTGTCGATCCGCGCGGAGAGCAGCCAGGACTGACACGTCACCACCGCGGCGGCGAACTCCTGGGTGCGGCCCCATTTCTCGGTGACCCGCACCCCGCCGCCGGGCAGCGCCGGGTTGCTGCCGCGGTGGATCCCGGAGACGGCACCGCGAGGGGCCCCGCCATGCAGCGACTCCAGCGAGGTACCAGGGGACCAGTGGGCAAGCCGTTCGGGGCGGTGCTTCCACAGCTGGACCGGCAGCCGCTGGGCACCTCCGTCGATGCTGCGATGGTGATCATCGGCGCCGGTGAACACCACGCGCAGCACCTCGAGGATCGAATTCGTGAAGTCGGTGTCCCAGCCCCCGCTGCCGAAGCCGACCTGACCGAAGGCCTCCAGGTGCTCGAAGCTCAGCTCCTGGAACGCCTGGCTGGAGGAGAGGAACCCGTAGAAGGACTCATCGTCGAAGCGCTCCACCAGCTGGTTCCACAGCCGCTTCAGCTCGAGGACGTCGCGGGAACAGATCGCCTGCTGCACCGCCTCCAGCTCGGCCTCCTCGGTGAGCGCGCGCTGCCAGGCCTGGGCCACCTCGGCGAAGAACGGCGGCAGGTGGCTGGCATCTTCGGCGTAGAACGCCTGACCCTTGAGCTCGATCACCGTGGAGGGAGCGGCTCCGGTGAGCGGATTCGGGAACTCCCGGGTCGGCAGATCCAGCAGATCCACGTAGTGGTAGAAGGCCTTGCCCGAGGTGGGGAAGCGCATCCCGCCCAGATCGGCCACCACCTCCGGGGCCGCGGCGAAGGACTGGGTCTTCAGCCGGCCGCCGATCTCCCCGGCCTCGAAGATCACCGGCTTGCACCCCAGCTTCATCAGCTCATAGGCGGCGACGACGCCGGCCAGCCCGGCCCCGATCACGGCCACCTCCGTGCCCTGGGCCTGCTCGGGGAGGCTGCCCAGCCCTGCCGGGTGCTCCAGGTAGTGGTCGTAGCTGAACGGGAAGTCGGGGTTGAGCATGGTCAGCGTGGGCTCCCCGGGGGCGGCGTCCGCCGGGTCCGGGGTCTCGGGCAGCGGGCTGGAGACTGTCATGGGTTCAGCTTATGGGGGCAGGATGGGGTTCATGTGACCCCGGGCTGGAAGGACCTTCGTCATGGCGCGCCTCATCTCTTCGTCCGATTCTGGCTTCACCGCGACCAGCACCGCCGAGGAGGTGCTGGAGGGGGTCGACCTGCAGGGCAAGACAGCGGTCGTGACCGGGGCATCCTCAGGAATCGGGATCGAGACCGCCCGCGCCCTGGCAGGGGCCGGTGCTCATGTGGTGCTCGCGGTGCGCGACGTGCCAGCCGGGCGCCGAGCCGCCGAGGACGTTCTCCGCTCGCACCCGGCGGCGTCTCTCGATGTCCGAGGACTGGACCTGGCGGATCTGGACTCGGTCGATCGTTTCACGAGGGCCTTCTCCGGTCCGCTGCATCTGCTGATCAACAATGCCGGCATCATGATGACTCCCGAGCTGCGCACCGCGCAGGGCTGGGAGCTTCAGTTCGCGACCAACCACCTGGGCCACTTCGCGCTCGCGCTGGGGCTGCATCCACGACTGGTCGAGGCAGGAGGCGCCCGGATCGTCTCGGTCAGCTCCAGCGGGCACGACATGTCAGACATCCGCTACGAGGATCTCTTCTTCGATCGTGGGGCCTACGACCCGGGGCATGCCTACGGGCAGTCCAAGACCGCCAATGTGCTGTTCGCCGTGGAGGCCACCCGCCGATGGGCGTCGGAGGGCATCGCGGTCAACGCCGTCATGCCCGGTGGGATCTGGACCAACCTGCAGCGCCACTGGGAGCCGCAGGCGCTCGCCGAGACCAAGGCATATGTCGAGCGCGCCGGTATAGCCATGAAGTCCCCGGCACAGGGGGCGGCGACATCGGTCTTCGCCGCCGCCTCGCCCCTGCTCGAGGGCATCGGCGGGCTGTATCTGGAGGACTGCCAGGAGGCGGAGGTGGTCCCGGAGATCATCAACGGCACCCATGGCGTGAGGGATTACGCGCTGGACCCAGAGAATGCCGCAAGGCTCTGGGGTGTATCCGCAGAACTGCTCCGCCAGAACTCGTGACGCAAAGTTAGGTTCACCTTCCCAATAATTTGCTAACATGCAGATGTGCCAATCAATCGAATGCCCTCCACGCTGCGAACAGAGTCTGTCTCGGTCTCCTACGGAGCCTCCCCGGTGGTGCACGACGCCAGCGTCGAGCTGCTTCCCGGCGGGGTCACCGCCCTGATCGGCCCCAATGGCAGCGGCAAGTCCACCCTGCTGCGCGGCATCTGCCGACTCGCCCGCACCACGGGGCGCGTGACTCTGGACGGCTCAGACTCTGCGGCTCTCTCGCCGCGGGCCTTCGCCAAGCGGCTCACGATCCTCGCCCAGCAGCGCCCCACCCCCGGCGGGCTCACCGTGTCCGAGGTGGTCGAACTCGGCCGACATCCCCACCGGAGACGTTTCAGCCGCACCGATGAGGCCTGTGTGGCGGCGGTGGAACGGGCGATCTCGCTGACCGACCTTGAGGAATTGCGGCATCGTCCGGTTGCGGAGCTCTCCGGCGGACAGCTCCAGCGGGTCTGGCTCGCCACCTGCCTGGCCCAAGAGACCGACGTGCTGCTGCTCGATGAACCCACCACGTTCCTGGATCTCAAGCACCAGATGAGCCTGCTGGATCTGATCCGGGATCTCGCCGACACCCACGGGCTGACCATCGGGGTGGTGCTCCACGACCTGGAACAGGCCGCCGACATCGCCGACCGCGTCATCCTGGTCTCGGAAGGACGGATCGCCGCCACCGGAACCCCCGCCGAGGTGATGACCGCCGAACGGCTCAGCGCCACCTTCGGGGTGGATATCCAGGTGGCCACGCTTCCCTTCGGAGGACTCGCGGTGCGCGCCCAGCGCTCCGGAAGGCGCCTGAGTGCTCGGGCCGAGGAGCTGGCAGAACCGGTGCTGCTCTCCGCCTAGCCCTCCCCGCCATTCCCTCCCGTTTCGTCCCTGCCCGCCGCCTCCGCGCAGGTTGTGTCTCCGCTGCGCCCTGCCCTGATTCACCCCTGCCGGCCCACAGTTTCCACACCCTGTTTAACCCTTACTGAAAGGAACTCTCTCCACTATGAACCTCTCTCCCCGCCTCGGCAGGACGTCTGCGGCCGCCGCCGTCGTCCTGATGGCGCTGACCGCCTGTGGCACCACCGATGTCGAAGACACCGAGGAGGACACCGCGGCCGCGGACTCCGGCCCGGTCACCGTGACCGACTATCGCGGCGAGGAGATCACCCTGGATGCCCCCGCGCAACGCGTGGTCACCCTGGAATGGGCGCAGACGGAGAACGTCGAGATCCTCGGCGGAAACCAGGTCGGCGTCGCTGACCTGGAGGGCTACGGGGTGTGGAACTCCGCAGCGCCGCTGGACGAGGACACCACCGACGTCGGGCTGCGCACCGAGCCGAGCCTGGAAGCCATCGGCCAGGCCGATCCTGACCTGATCCTGGGCGTGGACGTCTCGGTCCCGGAGGGCCTGCTGGAGGATCTCGAGGAGATCGCCCCGGTGGTGCTGCAGCCCGGGGCTGACGCCTCGGACCCGCTGGGCAATATGGAGGACAACTTCCGGATGACCGCCGAGCTGCTCGGCGCCGAGGACCGCGCCGACGAGGTCTGGGCCGAGTTCGAGGAGACCCGCGACGCCGGCGCCGAGGCCATCGAGGAGGCCGGAATCGCCGGCACCCCGTTTGTGCTGGTCTACCCGACCGTAGAGGGCAACACCGCCACCTTCCGGATGCATGGCCCAGGAGCCCTCGCGCAGACACTCGGCGAGGAGATCGGCCTGGAATCGGCCTGGCAGGACGAAGGCGATGAGGCCTTCGCGATCAGCCAGTCCGATGTCGAGGGCCTGACCGCGCTCGAGGATGACACGATTCTCTACTGGTGGACCGCCGAGACTGAGCCGGAGGATCCGTTCTCCGCACTCGAGGACAACTCCGTCTGGACCTCGCTGGGCTTCGTCGAGAATGAAGCCACCCACCCGGTGGAGGAGATCTGGATCTATGGCGGACCCGCCTCGGCAGGTCAGTGGATCGACTACCTCGCCGAGACCGCAGTCGAGACCGCCGGCCAGTAGTGACTGAACTGAAGAGTGCCGCCGAGGCGCCGAGGACGCTTCCCCTGGACCCCGCCGGGTCGCCGGCGAAGGCGCGTGCCACCGCACTGGGCGCCTTGGTCATCGCCGGTGTGCTGCTGGGGCTGCTCTCGGTCGTGCATCTGGCCCAGGGGACCTCCGCCACCTCACCCTGGGACCTGCTGGCGGCACTCTTCAGCTCCGACGACGGCGCCTCCGCCGCCCAGCTGCGCGCCCTCGCGCTGGATTCGCGGCTGCCGCGACTGGTGGGCGGGCTCGTGGTCGGGGCCGCACTGGGCATCGCCGGGTGCGCGCTGCAGGCGATGACGCGCAACCCGCTGGCTTCCCCGGACACCCTGGCGGTCAACGCCGGGGCGCACCTGGCGCTCACCGCCGCCGCCGCCTTCGGGGTCTCGCTGCCGCTGCTGAGCTCTGCGGCGCTGGCCTTCCTCGGCGGCGGGGTGGCCGCCGGCGTCGTGCTGCTGCTCGCCGGGTTCTCCGAACACGCCCCGATCCGACTGGTGCTCGCCGGGACCGTGGTGGCCATGGGGCTGGCCTCGGTGACCGCGGCGCTGCTGATGCTCTATGCCCAGTCCACCCAGGGGCTGTTCCTCTGGGGCGCCGGCACGCTGAACCTGGCCGGGCTCTCCGGGCTGCTGCCGCTGCTGCCGGTGGTGATCGCCGCGACCATCGGACTCGTGCTGCTCGCGCGCAGCACCGATGTGCTCTCCCTGGGTGCCGACACCGCGCAGTCCATGGGCGTGAATGTGGCCTTCCTCCGCGCAGGCCTGCTGGTCTGCGCCGTGGCGCTCTCGGCGGCTGCGGTGACCATGGTGGGCCCGCTGGGCTTCGTGGGTCTGTGTGCCCCGGCGATCGTGCGCCTCCTGTCCTCCCGGGTCAGCCGGCTGGGCCGCTTCACCTGGGCACTGAGCGCCTCCGCGCTGCTGGGTGCGCTGATCGTGATCGGCGCCGACGTCGCGGTCCGCGCCCTGGTCTTCGCGGTCGCCGGTCCCAACCTGGCCGTGGCCATCCCCACCGGCGTGGTCACCTCCCTGGTCGGCGCGGTGTTCCTGGTGGTGCTGGCGCTGCGCATGCGCAGCGCCGGGGGCAATCAGGAGATCTCCGCGATGCCGCTGCCCCATGGGATCACCCTGAGTCGCCGGGTCACGCTCACCATCGCCGCCGCGGTGCTGCTGATGGTGCTCGCCGGGGCCGGCATGCTGCTGGGGGACTGGTGGCTGCGCCTCGGCGACGTCGCGCTGTGGCTCTCCGGGGAGGCCGCCCGCGCCATTGAGATCACCTTGGACTTCCGCAGCCCCCGGGTCGCCGCGGCGGTGCTGGCCGGCGGGGTGCTCGCGATCGCCGGCGCGCTGGTGCAGACCGTGACCCGGAACCCGCTGGCGGACCCGGGGATCCTCGGGGTCGCCGCCTCCGGAGGCGCCGGCGCCGTGATCGCGCTGATCCTGTTCAACACCTCCGCCTGGACCATGTCCGCCGGGGCCGCCGTGGGCGCGGTGCTCGCCGGACTGGTGGTGTTCCTGTTGGCTGGTTCTCGCGGCAGCTCGCCCGAGAAGGTGGTGCTGGTCGGGATCGGAGTCATGACCGCCGCGCAGGCGATCACCCAGCTGCTGATCTCCTCGACGAACCCCTATAACCAGGCGATGGCGATCTCGTTCCTGGGCGGCTCCACCTTCGGGACCACCTGGAGCGACCTGGCGCCGATCCTGCTGATGCTGCTGCTCTCCATCCCGGTGCTGATCTTCCTGCGCCGGGAGCTGGACCTGATCAGCATCGATGACCTGACCCCGCGGATCCTCGGGGTGCGACTCTCCGGGGTGCGCGCCACCGCGCTGATCATCGCCGTGCTGCTCTCCGCGGTGGCGGTGGTCGGCGTGGGCGTGATCAGCTTCGTGGGCCTGGCGGCCCCGCATATGGCGCGCATGCTCGTGGGCCGGGAACACCGGTGGTTCCTACCGGTGGCCGCACTCTTGGGCGCGGTGCTGGTCTCCGTCTCGGACACCTTCGGGCGCACCGTGATCGCTCCGGATCAGCTGCCGGCCGGGCTGGTGGTCGCCGTGCTGGGTCCGCCGTATCTGCTGTGGCTGCTCAAGCGCTCCACGCGCAGCTGAGCGTGATCAGCGGACGTTGAGGTCGATGAACAGCAGCTGGGCCCGGCACCAGGTGCCGGGCCCAGCGCTCGATCAGATGATCAGAACTGCGTGATCAGCTCTGCGTGACCAGCCCGAGGACCTCGTCGCGCACGGCTTCCATCTGCTTGGAGCTGTGAGCCTCGCCGTTGAACCGCAGGAACGGCTCGGTGTTGGAGGGGCGCAGGTTGAACCACCAGGTGCCATCGGCGGCCCGGACGGTGAGCCCGTCCATGTGTGAGATCTCCGCGTCGCGGTCGGTGAAGGCCGCCTCGACCCGCTCGGCGGCGCCGGCCTTGTCCTCGACCTCGGAGTTGATCTCTCCGGAGGCCGAGTAGGGGTTGAACTCGGCGGCCAGTTCGCTCAGCGGTCGCTCCTGTCCGCCCAGGGAGGCGAGCACGTGCATGGCGGCGAGCATGCCGGTGTCGGCGTTGAAGAACTCGCGGAAGTAATAGTGCGCGGAGTGCTCTCCGCCGAAGATCGCCTGCTCCTCGGCCATGACGGCCTTGATGTAGGAGTGGCCCACTCGGGTCTCCACGGCGCGGCCGCCGGCCTGCTCCACGACCTCGGGCACCGCGCGGGAGGTGATCAGGTTATGGATGACCACGGGGGTCTCCTCCCCTTCAGCCTGTGCGCGGGTGATCTCGCGGCGGGCCACCAGTGCGGTCACCGCGGAGGGGGAGACGGGCTCGCCCAGTTCATCGATCACGAAGCAGCGGTCCGCGTCGCCGTCGAAGGCCAGACCGATGTCAGCGCCCGTCTCGCGGACCTTGACCTGCAGGTCGCGCAGGTTCTCCGACTCCAGCGGATTGGCCGGGTGGTTGGGGAAGCTGCCGTCGAGCTCGAAGAACAGCGGGGTGATCTCCAGTGGCAGTGCTGCCAGCAGGTCATCGCCGAGCACCGCGCCGGTGGTCAGCCCGGACATGCCGTTGGCGGCGTCGACGACGACCTTCAGCGGCCTGATCCCGGAGAGGTCGACCAGGGAGCGCAGGTATTCGGAGTACTGGGCCAGGATGTTGATCAGCTTCATCGAGCCGGGTTCATCCACGGAGGGGATCTCCTCGGCGTCGAGGTAGGCCTGGGCGGCGTCGCGGATCTCTTCGAGCCCGGTCTCGGCGGAGAGCGGCACGGCTCCGGCCTTGGTCATCTTCATCCCGTTGTACTGCGCGGGGTTATGGCTCGCGGTGAAGACCACGCCCGGGGCCTCCATGGTGCCGGAGGCGAAGTAGAGCATGTCCGTGGAGATCAGGCCCAGTTGGGTCACATCGGCTCCGCGGGAATTGGCGCCCTGCGTGAAGGCCGCGGCGAAGTCGGCGGAGGAAGCGCGCATGTCACCGCCGACCAGCACGGTCTGTCCGGCGAGTCCGAGGACGTCGACGAATGCGGCGCCCACGGCGCGCACCGACTCTTCGGTGATGGTCTCGTCCACGAGTCCGCGGACGTCATATGCCTTGAATGAGGCTGAAAGATCAATAGTCACGAGGATTATCGTACGTGAGCAGGGTTCATCTAGCCCGCGCCCAGGAGAACCGACGTAGACTAACAGTGTGGAAATACTGGTGGTCCTTGCAATCGGCGTCGCGCTGTTCCTGGGTATTCGCATGCTCATGCAGCGGCAGGCCCAGAAGCTCAACGACGGCATCAAGGTGGCTGTGACGCCGGAGAACGCGCGCAAGGCTGCGCTGGCGCTCTCGGACGAGCAGCACCGCGAGCTCTACCGCGCCATCGGCGCGGAGGATGGCCGGCGTGCGCTGGCGATCTTCAAGCAGTCCACCGGAGCGCCGGTCAAGGACTGCATCATCGCAGTCCAGGCGCTGCATGCCTACCCCCAGCAGGCCCCCTCAGAGCTGCGCATGGAAGACGAGATGACCGGCTCCGACGGCGGCGCGAGCGTCGGCCCCGCGGAGAGCCGCAATCGCCCCGGAACCGAGGACGAGGTCCTCGACGGGGAGCTGGTGGAGGACGCCATCGACGGAGTCCGAGAGGACGCAGACTCCTCCGGGCGTGACGCGTCGACTCAGGACCCGACCAAGCCCATCGGCGAGGCCGACCCGCACACCGGGGAGATCATCGGCGAGAACTCCCAGCAGATCCCGAACATCCCCGGCGGCGACCAGCCCCGACGCGAGGCCGACGCTCCACACGACGTGGACGCCCGCGCCAAGCGACTGATGGAAGAGTCCGGGTTCAACCCCGAGGACGAGCTCACCATCCCGGAGGACTGGGACACCGAGGAAGAAGAGATGGCCGGCTTCCACCTCGAGGTCCAGCG
The DNA here is from genome assembly GCF_017347085.1 of Nesterenkonia sp. E16_10. GTDB lineage: Bacteria > Actinomycetota > Actinomycetes > Actinomycetales > Micrococcaceae > Nesterenkonia. The sequence continues at coordinate 20,422 of NZ_JADPSA010000009.1, read as the reverse complement.
CGGCGAGGAGAAGATCACACTCTCCCACGATGACCTCGAGCCCTGGGTCCACGATCAGCTCTACGCGCTGCTGCGCGATGACCGGGTGGACCAGGCGGCAGAGCTGCTCTCCACGCACTCCCCGCTGACCAAAGAGGAAGCCCGCAAGTTCCTCGTGGTCTTCAAGAACCAGACCTGATCCTGCGCGTTTCCTGCCCGATGAACGTGGTCGTTAAAATTTTCGGGAAGATTCCACACCTAATTTGAGAATGCCTATAGGCTCGAGTGAATTCTCGCGTACGAAGGGGTATTCGAATGGTTCCGAAGACTTGGCATGAAGCCCGCCTGATTCCCACCTCTGGCATCGGTAGTCCGATCGAGCAGGAACGACGAGCTACTTCCGCCCTGCTAGCAGTCATCAGTGCTGTCGACGAGTTCGGCCGTGCATTGTTGAAGCCCTGTGGCGCTCCTGCCGGCCACGTCGAGACCTACGTGGAAGTCCCCTTTGACCTCGGGAAGAAGTCCCTGCGCCCGGATGGGGTGATACGAGTGTCGAGGGGCAAGCGAGAATGGACCGCGCTGGTCGAGGTGAAGACCTCGTCCAACCACCTCGAAGTGGAGCAGGTCGAGAACTACCTCGACCTCGCCAAGGACAACGGCTACGACGCCGTCATCACCATCTCCAATGAGATCCCGCCGGTGATGGGAAGCCACCCGCTGGCACTAGACAAGCGCAAGGTCAAGAGCGTGCCGGTGTACCACTTCTCATGGGTCCGGATTGTCTCCATCGCATTGATGCAGAAAGAAGTTCACGGAGTCCAAGACCCAGATCAGGCCTGGATTCTCGGTGAGCTCATTCGGTATTTAGAACACGACAATTCTGGGGCGCTGGCGTTCACCGACATGGGTTCGACGTGGACCAAAGTTCGCGAAGACGCGAGGAAAGGTGTGCTGCGCAAGAGTGATCCTGACGTCGTGGATGTGGCGACGAAGTTCGATGCGCTCATCCGGTACACCTGTCTCAGACTGGGGCAAAAACTGGGCACGGAGGTCTTTCCGCAGCTTCCCCGGCGACAGTTGCAGAACCCCAAGGAACGTACGGCAGAACTCGTCGATGAGCTGGTGGCGGACAGCTGCCTGGCTGCGAAGATCCGCATCCCGGACACGGTGGCCGACCTCGAGGTGAAATGTGATCTTCGAGGTCAGCAGATTCACGTCTCGGTGACCGTGCCTGCGTCAGGCCACGCGCGCAGCGAGACCCGAGTGCGGTGGCTCATGCGGCAGCTCCCCGAGGACCTGGAGAACGTCGTCATCGAGGCGAGTGGGCGAGGTCGAAAACTGGCCGCTCCCATCAGTGAGATTCGTGCGGATGAGAAAGTGCTGGCCCCGGAAGCGGATAAAGAGATCAGCCGCTTCAAGATCACGCACATCTATCCAATGGGTGTCGCAAAGTCCACACGGGCGAAGTCCTCGTTCATCGATTCCGTGGGGACCTCCATCGATGACTTCTACGGGCGAGTGGTTCAACGATTGAAGCCATGGACGCCGCCGGCACCGAAGCTCCGTGCCAAGCCAGAAGAGCGGCTGCAGGATGACCAGTACGCCTCCACGGACCTCTCCTCGATGGACTCCAGCGAACCCGCAACGGCATCAATGGCACCGGCGACGGAGACCTGACGTGCCCGAAGGAGATACCGTGTTCCGGCAGGCGGCCGTGCTGCACGCGGCCCTTGCCGGCAAGGTGCTGACGTCCAGCGACTTCAGGGTGCCGAGACATGCCACGGCCGATCTCTCGGGCCGGACCGTGGAGCAGGTGATCGCCCGGGGCAAGCACCTGCTGATGCGGGTCGGTGATCTCACGGTGCACTCCCACCTGAAGATGGAGGGGACCTGGCACGTCTACCCCCGCGACGCCGCGGGATCACGACCCCGTTGGCGTCGCACCGCGCATACGGCGCGCTGTGTGCTGCGCACTCAGGACCAGGAGGCCGTGGGCTTCTCCCTGGGGGAGCTGAACATCCTCTCCACGGCCGAAGAGCAGGACAAGCTCGCCCACCTAGGTCCTGATCTGCTCGGACCGGACTGGGACCCCGCCGAGGCGACCCGCCGGCTGCTCTCGGCACCGCAGCGCAGCATCGGAGTGGCCCTGCTGGACCAGAGCAACCTCGCCGGCGTCGGCAATGTCTTCCGCAGCGAGATCTGTTTCCTCGCAGGGATCCTGCCCAGTCGTCCCGTGGCGGAGGTGACGAACCTCGCGCGGGTGATCGAGCTCAGCGAGAAGCTGCTGACGGTGAACCGGCTGCGGATCCGACGGTGTACCACCGCCAACCCCACCTCAGGGCCTCCGTATTGGGTCTACGGGCGCGGCGGCAAGCCCTGCATGCGCTGCGGAACCCGGCTGCGCAAGAGCGAGCTCGGCGAGGCCGAGCTGCGCAAGGCCGCCGTGGAAGACCGCGTGATCTACTTCTGCCCGTCCTGCCAGTCCTGAGCTCGACCGGACCTGCCGCGACCTGGTTGCCCGGAACTCTTGCAGGCCTAGAGCGCGAACAGAACTAGGTAGAGTCGGATGATGCCGAAGGTCAGCAATCATCGACCTGCGGATTTCTCAATATCGATAGGGTGCCGAACTAGGGGTGGAGAGGTGGAGCAAGAGTCGTCGAGTCACCGACTTGATCAGCTGGGTGCCTAGACGACCCCGGATACTTCTAAATGCGGTACTAATCTCGCGGTGCCTATTTTTCGCAGGCATTGACCATTCGATAGTCGAACGTCGGGCTCCGAGGGTCCCAAGGATAGTTTCTACTGAATGCTCACGTAGTCATAGACTCGAGATTAACCGGTTACCACTCACCGAGGGGCGAAGTGATGAAAATATTGGTCGACTGCCTTCTATGCGGCAAAAATCCCGCCGCTGGGAACAGAGAAACTGACGAGCAGCGCATGGGGAGCCTGGCATGAGTTGGATGGGACACGCGGACAGTGAACCAAAGAGCGTGCAGCGCGAGATCCCCACAAGTGTTCCAGTCAAGCGCACGAAAGGCCGTCGCAGAAACCTACCGCCGGGAGGTGAGCGCCCCGGGCAAGGGCCAACATTCACGGGCCTTCTGATAGTCGTGATTGGACTACTCTCGCTTGGATTGGCTCTCTACGGGGGCTCCCCCGGGGGGATTGCGACGGGTCTAGCACTCATGGCATTCGGTGGGTCAATTGCCCTTGGAGCATTCTGCATGGCCGTTCTATGGCATCTCGAGTGGCAGCGGAAGCACATTGAGGTTCACTATGGAAATCCCTACGCTCGATGACCGTCCAAGAACTTCCAGTACGGTCAGGAAACACGGTGCGATGAAGTACTTGATTGACATGAGTCGAGAGATCCCACGCCAGTAAGGCCTATCGACTTCGGTTGAGACCCAGGTCGAGATATGGGCTTTTACTGGCACACCATGATGTCTACGCCTCCCGTGACCGCCCCTGAAAGCTCCTCCAGAGCGCCTCATAGGTGCCCGCGGTTGCACCTTCGGTCGCTAAGTGCCTGAGCCTGGCTCCTGAGGGCTCTCAGGGCGTGCCTTGAGACTGAGCCCCATCCCCTCGGTTCGCTTGTAGAGAGTGGACCTTCTGATACCCAACCCCCTAGCTGCCTGGGCGGCGCTGAGAAGTCCCTGCCGGACCTACTCGGCCTTTCTCTGGATCGGCTGATCCGAGTATGCCTTGGGTCGGCCTCCGACCTTGTCCCCTCGGTCGCGACGTAGCTGCACACCATTGCGTGCTCGCTCAGCCTTGATCCTGGACTCCATCGTCGCGATCGTAGACATCAGATACTAGAGCAGCTCGCCGCCAGGCGTGCTGGTGTCGATGTCCATATTCAAGGTGTGCTGGTTCATCCCTGAGGTCTTGAGGCGGTCGGCGAACTCGAGCATTTCACGTGTGTTCCTTCCCAAACGGTCGAGCATCGTGACGGTGAGAACGTCACCTGTGCGCGTGCGTCCATCCATGAAGCGTCCCTGATCCTTGGACCAAGCTCCTATGAGCTTTTCCGAAGAAGGGGGCCTCATAGTGGTGCCGGTACGTCCGTGGTCCTCTTCGATGTCGAGAGCATCGATGCCTGCGGCCTCGAGCTGCTCACGCTGGGCCTTGCTCTCCCTGGAGACGCGCGCGTATCCGAAGCGCTGTCTGTGCGCTGCTGGCTCATAGCTGCCCCATCTGGGTTCCTGGTAGCTGTCCGACTGAAGAACATTCCGAGATATCTGTTGTCGGAAAGCAAGCACTACAGGTGGGAGATGGCACTCGGAGGGACAAAGTGTCCGGCCAGGAGTGGCCTACTGGTGCATGCTTCAGTCGGACGCGCTGTGGCTCAAAGACTTCCTTGGTGCCTTCTTGGCAGGCTTTCCAGACTCGCCACGCCAGGGTGTGGTGAACTCCTTTACTGCTAGCTCGTAGTCGTCTACGTCACTTTGAGTTCGACCCAATGCTCTTGGGCGTAAACGAGGCGTATCATTCTGCGGGAAATCGGAGTGTAGATACCAGCCTATGTAGATCATTGCCCTGTGGTTTCTTCCCTTGACCAGGACCAGCCCAACGAGTCCAAAGACCACAAGGACCAGGAGGAGTGACCACTCTATGATCTGGAGCTCGTCTAGGAATACGACTCCGTTCCAAAGTAGGAGTACAGCCATGCCGAACGGAAACACCAGCGCCATGGCTATGAGCGGAAACGCATAAAGTTTGGCCAAATTCTCGGCCTCCTGATCTCCACAACGCTCGTAGAGGTATTCGATCCTGTCGGCTGCCCGGTCGTATATGCGACGGCGAATCACCACGTAGACCGTAATAGCCAATCCAAAGGGGACGGGAAGTCCGATTGCGGCATCGAACGGGGGGTATCCGTCGTCACCCAATCGACGCATCTCACCAGGGAGCACCGAGATAAACGCTATGGACCCTATCAAAGGCAAGAGCAGCAAGGTCTCGTATGCGGTCCCGAACGGGTACCTGAGGTGACTCAGCATGCGATAGGACCTGCGATCCAGGTCCCGCACCAGGTCGGCTTGCGCGCGTCCCTTGAAAACCCCAAGGAGCTCAGAATCTTGCAGTAGACCTTTGCGCAGACGCCTGAGTGGCGCTCCGAGCGAAGCCCGGACTGCGCCCACCAAAGTAAGTGCCACCGACGCTAGCAGTGCAGCCTGATAGAGGTTTTCTAGATTCACAGCTCCCATGGCGCAATGTTATTCGCTACCAAGAGAAGAACCGCTACATGGTGGACAGGGCCTGCCCGAGCGACACTTCGACCACAGGCAAAGTCCCAGTCTCGCTGGATACGCACATCCGATGTTTGGCCGAAGGAGGTCCTTGACCCCTGTTGCATCTAGCCTGCGAGGATCTTACCTACGGTATTGACAGGGCTCCTCTCCGGACGAGCCACGGATACGTCCTTTATTGACGTTTGTTGCTAGCCCCGGGTGACAAAGGATGTCCACTCCAATCCGCGAGCGCCTACCAACAAGTCCCTCCGGCAGGTTCTCCCTCACGGTATTCACTGACGAACGCTTCGATGGAGGCACACCAGCCCGTGTGCCCACCGGCCTCTACAGCACTTTCGATGGTCGCTCCTTCAGGAAGGGCGGTCCATACTCCAGGAGCGAGTGCCACTGCTTCTGAGTGCTCTTGGAAGGCGCTCTGGATCTGCTGAGGCAAGTCACTGACGGGGACCACTTCCGGGTACCCCTCGGGCAATCCATAGTGACCCTGATCCATCTCCGATTCAGGCGTGGCTGTCACTGTCTCCGTGGCAGTTACTGTGACCGTGGGCTCTGGAGTCTCATCGGGCTCGGTCTCGCCAGCAGCTTCAGGGGTTGCAGTGACGGTCACAGTCGGCGCACTAGGGGCTGAGGAGTCACTCGGCCCCGCGCAGCCCGTACCTGCGAGCATCAGGGTCCCGAAGGCTGCACCCAATCGCACGTTGAAACCCAAATTGCGCCCCCATCGTGAGAATTGCCGTAGGCAACTAGTTTACGACGCCGCACCCCCGGGTAGAAACGAACTACTCCCTAACCGCTTAGTCAGACGAGGCCAATCCTCATTTTCTCCAGTGCCGTGCACGCGGGGAGCAGTCTCGGCGCGTTGCATAGTCCCATTTAGCGGTCCGCGAAGCCCATGATTCAGGACTGTGCAGAACCAGCGTTCGGCACCGTCGCGAACGCGATGTCTAGGGCTTCGAGCATCTCGATATCGCCCTCGTGCTCGGCCCAGTGCGAGAACGCGGTGTCGAAGCAGGTCAGCGCGGTGTATACCAGCACCCGTGCACGCAGATCGCGCCACGTCGCCGGCCCCTGAACCGCGGGGGCCAGCGTCGGGATCAGGGACTGGGCGAGGTTCATCTGCTGTTCCAGATGCCCGGCGCGCAACGCATCGCTGGTGTTGACCACGCGCAGCAGTCGTGACCAGCGGCCGCGCTCGGTGCGGATGTTCTCCGCGACGTGGCGCAGCGTCTGATGCAGCGATTCCCAGGGGTCCAGTCGGGTGAGGTGGTCCTGAAGCAGCGCGGGCAGGTCCACGCTGGTCGGCGGCAGGTCCCCGAAGAGCACCTCCTCCTTGGTGCCGAAGTAGCGGTAGAAGGTCCGTGGTGAGATGCCTGCGGCGGAGGCGATGTCATCGACCGGTGTCTCGTCGTAGCCGCGCTCCTCGAAGAGTCGCAGCGCTACATCCGCCAGCTCTCCGCGCAGCGCTCCACGCGCCCGCTCCCTGATGCCGATCGATTCACCCATGTGTCCAGTCTAACTGCCTGTTTTGGCAGACTCTGCCACGATAGTCATATAGTGTCTCTCCGGTGGGGTTGCCCACGTCCACGCCGGTCCATCGCGTGGTTCTCTTCCAAGGAGTTCAACAGTGTCTCTCAGCACCGCGGCCGAAACGCGGCCAGAAACGATCGACCCTCGAGGCATGCGAGTCATCTGGCTGCTGCTGATCTCGGCGTTCGTCGCGATCCTCAACGAGACCACCATGGGCATCGCGATCCCACAGCTGAACGTGGAACTGGGGATCGATCCCGCGCTGGGGCAATGGCTGACCAGTGCGTTTATGCTGACCATGGCGGTCGTCATCCCGATCACGGGCCTGGTGCTGCAGCGATTCAGCACCCGTGGCGTCTACCTGACGGCGATGACCCTGTTCACCCTCGGTACGCTGATCTGCCTCCTGGCTCCCGGATTCAGCCTGCTGCTGGTGGGGCGGATCGTGCAGGCCTCGGGAACCGCGATCATGATGCCGCTGCTGATGACCACCGTGATGAACGTGGTGCCTGAGCACTCCCGCGGCCGGATCATGGGCCGGGCCGGCATCGTGATGGCGCTTGCCCCCGCCATCGGCCCCACCGTCTCTGGTCTGATCCTGGACTCGCTGAGCTGGCGCTGGATCTTCGGGCTGATCCTGCCCATTGCAGTGATCGCCCTGCTGATCGGCGCGAAGTGGATGCTGAACCTGGGGGAGTCCCAATACAAGCGCATCGACGTGGCCTCGGTCATCCTCTCCGCACTGGGCTTCGGCGGTGCGGTCTTCGCGCTGAGCCAGCTCGGCAGCGCCCACGGGACCGAGTCCGCAGACACCCCGACCAGCGTGATCGCGCTGATGCTCGTCGCGGCCGTGGTCTCCCTGGCGCTGTTCGTGTGGCGCCAGCTGCGGCTGCAGCGCCGCGAGCAGGCGCTGCTGGACCTGCGGGTGTTCCGCTCGGTGAACTTCACGATGGCGGTCGTGGTGATGACGATCCTGGCGCTGGCGATGTTCGGCAGCCTCACGCTGCTGCCGCTCTACCTGCAGAACGTCGTCGGGCTCTCGGCCACCCAGGCCGGACTGATCGTCCTGCCCGGTTCCGTGGTGATGGGCATCCTGGGTCCCATCGTCGGGCGCATCTACGACGCCCGCGGCCCGCGGCCGCTGCTGATTCCTGGCACCATGCTGGTCTCCGCCGGGCTCTGGTCCTACAGCCTGGTGGGGGAGAGTACCCCGGTCGCGCTGCTGGCCAGCATCCAGATCGCCATGTCCATCGGCCTGGCGATGTCCTTCACCCCGCTGTTCTCAGCCTCGCTGAGCTCGCTGCGCCCCAGCCTGTACTCCCACGGCTCCGCAGTGTTGAACACGCTGCAGCAGGTGGGCGGCGCCGTCGGCGTAGCGGTGCTGATCACCACGATGTCCCGGGTCGCGGCCCAGGAGTCGGGCTCGCTCGGGGCGATTGCGGCGCAGGCCTCCGGCGCCCAGTCGGCGTTCATGATCGCCGGGATCGTGTCGCTGGCGGCGGTGGTCGGTGCGTTCTTCGTGCGCTCTCCGTCACGGATCACGCAGAAGCAGTCCTGATCAGCCAGCCTTGGTCTACCGAGGCTGATCTGTTGTTGCTGATCGGCTAGCGCTTGTCGAGTGCCTTCTCGTGATGCGCCGCCTCAGCGCCGGTCTTCTCGGACTCCACGACATAGACCGGGTCCTCTGAGGAGGCCCGAAACGTCTGACCCTGGTGCTCCAGGTCCTTGGTGTGCTTGCTCTTCACGGTGCCGTGGGTCTTGCCCTGCGGGGTGTTCCAGGAGACCTTGTCGCCCTTGCTGAATGCCATGATCGGTGCCTGCTCTCTGCTGCGGTGGATGCTCAGTCGGCGTCGTCGAACTTCTCCCGGTTCGCCCAGGTCTCACCCGGGTCCCCGCCCCAGGCGTCCCAGGCGACCCGGCCCGGGCTGGGGTAGCCGTCCTGACCGTGGTGGAAGCCCTCGGCGTCGCGGTCCACGGTGTGCCGGGCGAAGTACTGGCGCATCTTGTGGATGTGCTCCAACGGGACCGCGGAACGCTCAGCCAGCTCCTGGGCCCGGTGGCGTCCGGTGTCGGTGAAGCCCTTTCCGGCCTTTCCTTCATCGATCCAGCTCAGAGCGCGCTGGGCGGCATGCGCGACGTCCTGCGGGGGAGTGTGGCCGGTCATGGGTGACCTCCTGGGTAGGGGCTGTTCACGCCTCACTGTACTGGGCGCGGGAGCCCTGCCACCGGCATATTGCGGGCCTGCGGTCGCTCAGCGGCTGCCAGGCCGACGGCGGCGGCTGACCAGGATCACGGCCAGCAGCGTGGAGAGCAGGTAGACCACTCCGACCGCCATCCAGCCCAGCGTGAAGCCGCCGCCGGAGCTGATCAACAGGCCCATGCCCAGCGGGCCGATCGCGAATCCGGCAAACATCCCGGCGGTGACGACCCCGGAGGAGGAGGCCATCTTCGCCGAGGGGATGCTGCGCAGCAGCACGCTCATGAGCACCACCGAGACCCCGAGTGCCGAGGCGCCGTGGAGCACCACTGCGGTCCACAGCAGCGCGGCCCAGCCGGTGGCGTCGGCGCCGAGGAAGGCGCCGACGCCGGCCAGCGCGGTCAGCGCCAGGATCAGCAGCAGCAACGGCCCGGAGGCGCCGCGGGCCATCACCCGAGCCCAGCCGATCCGAGCGGTCACCCCCACCACGCCGGCGACGGCGGCCGTGGCGCCGCCGAGGATCAGTGAGAAGTCGAGCTCGCGGACCGCGAAGAGCGGCAGATAGACATTGGTGGCCTGCACGCCGATCCCGTTGAGGCAGCCGAACGCGGCCAGCGCCCAGACGGCCGCCGAGTGCCCGCGGGGTGCTGCGGGGGACTGTGCGGAGGCGTTGGGGCGACCGGAGGTCTCGGAGCTGCCGGAGGTCGAGGCGTTGGAGCTGGGCTCGGCGTCGCGGGTGGGGTGCAGCAGCGGGACGGTGCGCAGGATCCGCCAGGTCAGAACCAGCAGCAGCAGCGGCAGCAGGGCCGTGAGCAGGGCGGTGCCGCGCCAGCCGACCAGCACCGCGAGCAGCGGAAAGCTCAGACTGGCCACCAGCTGGCTGACCTGGACTCCGGACTGCTTGACCCCGACCCAGCCGATGCGCTTGCTCGCCGGGACGCGCTCGAGCAGGATCCGGTTGGTGACCCCGTTGGTGAAGGACTGGGCGACACCGGAGAGGCCGGCGGCGATCAGCAGCACCGGATATCCACCGGGAACCCCGGCGAGGCCCAGGGCCAGGGCGGCGATCAGGAAGACCGCGGTCATCAGCGTGAGATCGGAGCGCCGGTCGGCCAGTCGGCCCAGCGTGGCGTTGCCGACCGCAGCGCAGGCGAAACAGATGGTGGCCAGCAGCCCGAACTGCGCCTCGCTGATCCCGAGGTCAGTGATGATCGCTTCGCTGGTGGCGCTGAGCCCGTAGAGCAGCAGCGGGCCGGCAGCCACGGCGCCGAGCAGGATGCTCAGCAGTCCAGGCCCCGCTGATTCCTTGCGCATCCACACCTCCGCTTCACCACCGGTGTCCGCATGGTCGGGGCGGAAGAAGACCGTTCTGAGCTGCTGCAGCCACCCGCCAGAGTGACCGATGTGGGGCCCCGGCCGCGGGACCCCACATCTCATAGAGCGGAGCGCGTGGGATTCGAACCCACGGTGCGGGGTTGCCGCACACTGGTTTTCAAGACCAGCTCCTTCGGCCGCTCGGACAGCGCTCCTGGGCTTTTCAGCCGGCGTGGAGCTCTCCGGTGTTTCGTGGAAAACTCCAGACACAGACTATACGTGAGTCGCAGAGACGGATCGAGTTGAGGAGCGCGAGCATGAGAGCAGTGCACTACACCGAGGCCGGAGGACCGGAGGTCATCACCCTCGCGGACCAGGCAGACCCCACACCCGCAGAGGGGCAGGTGCTGATCGAGGTCGCCGCCGCAGGACTGAACCGTGCCGATGTGATGCAGCGCCTCGGGGTGTATCCGCCGCCGAAGGGCGCCTCGGAGATTCCCGGGCTGGAAGTCTCAGGTCGAGTCCTCGCGGCAGGTCCCGGGGCGGACGTGGCCGTGCAGGAGCTGATCGGCAAGGAGGTCGTCGCGCTGCTGGCCGGAGGTGGCTACGCGGAGAAGGTGGTCGTCGATGCCCGCCACGTGCTGCCGATCCCGGCAGGGGTCAGCCTCACCGACGCCGCCGGTCTCATCGAGGTGGCGGCCACCGTGCACTCGAATCTGCGCGGGGAGGCTCAGGTGCAGCCCGGGGACAGCGTGTTGGTCCATGGCGGCACCGGAGGCATCGGATCCTTCGCGCTGCAGTACCTGCACGGGCTCGGGGCCAAGGTGCTGACCACGGTCGGCTCCGCGCAGAAGGCGAGCCTCGCCGTCGAACTCGGGGCAGATCACGTGATCAACTACCGCGAGGAGGACCTCGCTGCCCGGGTCCAGGAGCTCACCGAGGGCCGCGGAGTGGACGTGATCTTCGACGTGGTCGGAGCGAAGTACCTCGAGACGAACCTGCGCTCCCTGGCCACCGGCGGGCGGCTGGTGATCATCGGGCTGCAGGGTGGGCGCACCGCTGAGCTGGACCTGGGCCTGATGCTGGCCAAGCGGCTGCGCATCATCGCCACCACGCTGCGCGCCCGCGACGCCGAAGCCAAGGCCGAGATCGTCCAAGCGGTGGGGGAGGAGGTCTGGCCGCTGATCGAATCCGGGCAGATCAGGATCCAGACGGACAAGACCTTCCCGCTGGACGAGGTCGCAAAGGCGCATGAGTACTTCGACTCCGGGACCCACACCGGCAAGATCCTGCTCACCATGACGTGATTCCCCGCTCGCGTTGAGGGGCGGAATCTCCGAGCAGTTGGCGCGGTTTTCGGGCCTAACAAGTCGGAGAATCCGCCCCTCAAGAGAGGGGGAGGGTGCGATTCGATAGACTTTTGCGCATCATGATGAAGCTCTTTCCCCGCCGCCGCCGCGCCCGTCGCCTCGACAAGGAGCTGGGCAAGGGACTGTGGCGTCAGGCCCATGACCGCTACGTCCGCGGGCTGGACCGGTATCACCAGGTCATCGACGGGGTGGCGGACGACGCGACCTACAGCCAGCTGGTGCTGATCGGCGACGAGCTGGCCGAGCAGCTCGACACCGTCTACGAGCTCTGCCGGAGGGCGCAGGTCAGCCACTTCAGCGATGGCCTCCAGGTGCCCGGCGGAGCCACCAAGCTGCATTCCTCGCTCTCTCGGGCGGCCAATCACCTGGCCACCACCGCCGAAGCCGCCGCGATGGTGCGGCTGGGCCACGGGGAGCTGGTAGCCGTGCGCCGCCGGGCGGACCAGGTCAAAGAGGCGCTGCGGGACGCCGCAGACGCGGCGGTCTGAGCCGGAGGTCGGATCAGGCTGGGAGCAGCCTCGAGTCGGCGCGGTGGGTCAGTGCGCGGTGCTGCTCAGCAGTCCCGCGAAGCGGCGGCCGACGTCGACCAGCGAGACCCGGTGCAGCCCGTCGATCTCCGCGTGGCTGAACCAGCGCACGGCGTCGGTGGACCCGTCCGGCTCCACGGTCAGGGCGCCGCCGGTGACCCGTGCCCGGTAGATGATGCGCAGATTCTGCAGCGCGGTCCCGCGCTCGCTCTCATGGATCCGACGATCCCCCGGGATGATGAAGTTGTCGATGCCCAGAAGCTCCTGGACCTCGGCCTCGTAGCCTGATTCCTCGAAGACCTCTCGGACGACGCCGTCGGCCGGGTCCTCACCCGGGTCCAGTCCGCCCCCGGGAAGAGTCCAGCCCTTGGCGGTGCCGCTGACATGCCAATGCGGCAGCAGCATCCGCCCGTCCTGGTCCGTGATGACGGCATAGGCAGCTACTCGAAGGTCCATTGTGGCACTGTAACACCGGGCGATGTCCGTCCGCGGGGCTAGGCTGAGCCCGACTGAGAGGCAGGCAGATGCGAGCGATTCAAGGCCCCAAACTCCGGACCTCCCGACCGGTTGACCTGGAGGCAGGCAGCGTCGAGGCGCTGGAGCGCACCGGGCAGGCAGACCGCATCCTGCTGACGGATGCGGACCTCTCCGGTATGGATCTCTCCGGCGGCAGACTCACCGAATGCGTGCTGCGATCCGTGGCGCTCGCCGACACGGACCTCTCCGCGGCCTCGGTGCTGGAATCGCGCTGGGAGCGGGTGAGCGCCCCACATCTGAAGGCCCCTCGATCCACCTGGCGGGACGTCTCGGTAGAGGGCAGCCGCTTCGGCGTCGCAGAACTCTACGATGCCGGGATCAGCGGGCTGGTGCTGCGCGGATGCAAGCTGGACCTGGTGAATCTGCGCAATGCTGTCCTGGCGGACGTCTTGTTCGAACACTGCACCATCGCTGAGCTGGACATCTCCGGTGCCCGTGCCACTCGGGTGAAGTTCTCCGACTGCACTGTGGGCACGCTGGAGGTGGGAGGCGCCCGACTGAAAGACGTCGACCTGCGCGGCGCCGCGCTGAGTCGGATCGTCGGACTCGCCGGACTCAAGGGCGCGGTGATCAGTGAGGAACAACTGGTGGAACTGGCGCCCTCGCTGGCGGATCACCTGGGCCTGGTGGTGTCCGAGGCGGCCCCCTGACCCTCAGACCTCAGCCCTCAGGTGCCGGTGACGGCCCTGGCCGTGGCCTTGGCGAAGGGGCCCACCCCGACCAGAGTGGCCGAGGCCGTGCCGGTCCAGTCCCCGTAGCCCAGGAGGTAGAGCCGCGGGTCACCGATGACCTGGGTCTTGGAGGGCCCGCCGACCGGAACGTGGCCGTGCGTATCCCGCAGACCCAGCGGCTGAAGGTGATGCAGCGCCGGGCGGAACCCGGTGCACCAGATGATGGCGTCGGCATCCTGGCTGTCACCGTTCTCCCAGGCCACTCCTGAGGGGGTCAAGCGGGTGAACATCGGGCTGGCGCGCAGGGCGCCGCGGTCCCGCGCGTCCCGCACCGAGGGGATCATTACGATGTCGCCGAGCCCGGCCACCCCTGCGTGTTCCCGGCCCTGTTCCAACGCCTTGATGCGGGCGGTGGCGGCGGCGAAGAGCGCCCTACCGTCGACGTCGTCGGGGAGAAACCTCGGGGTCCGGCTGCAGACCCACGTCGTCTCCGCCACGGTGGACACCTCGGCCAGGATCTGGGCGGCGGAGTTGCCTCCGCCGACGACGATCACTCGCCGGCCCGCGAAGTCCCGCGGGTTCACGTAGTCCGCAGCGTGCAGCTGCCTCCCGGAGAAGCCCCGCATTCCGGGATAGACCGGCCAGAAGGGCCGTTCCCAGGTCCCCGTCGTGGAGATCACGGTCTGCGCCGTCATCGAGAGATTCTCCCCGGACAGGACCAGCCGTCCCTGTGGATCCTGGTCCTGGGTCCGCACCGCGGTGACCCGCCGGGGGCGGAAGACCTTGAGATCGTAGCGCTGCTCGTATCGGGTGAGGTAGTCCACGACATGGGAACGCGGAGGGTATCCATGTTCGGACTCATCCCAGGAGGGCATCATCCACCCCGGCAACGAGGAGGACGAGGACGGCGAGAACGTGCGCAGACCCTCCCACATGCGGGGCCAGGCGCCTCCAGGGCTCTCGGCGGCATCGAGGATCGCGAAGTCCTCACCGGGCGTGAGGCCGGCTCGGCGGAGATAGAACCCGGTGGCGAGCCCGGACTGGCCCCCGCCGATGATCGCGATCGGCACGTGCGCGGGTGGTGCCGAGGTGGTCTCAGGGGATGGTTCAACCTGGTCAGTCACGGGGCTCCATTCTGGGTCACGCCCCATTCTCTCCAATACATTGACAGTTGTCGATGCATGACCGAGAGTGGATGCATCGAGGTTCATCAATACAAGGAGCAGTGAACCATGAATGGTCTTCCCGTCGTCGTCATCGGTGCCGGCCCCCAGGGAATGGCGGCCGCGGCCCACCTGCTGGAGCATGGCCTCGAGCCGCTGGTGCTGGAATCCGGGTCGAACCCAGCTGCCGCCGTGTCCGAATGGGGACACGTGCGCTTGTTCTCGGCCTGGCCCGAGCTGATCGATCAGGCCTCGGCGCGACTGCTCGAGCCCACCGGATGGACCGCACCCGAGGCGGGATACCCCACCGGAGCCGAATGGGTGCAGGACTATCTCGCCCCGCTGGCGACGGTGCTGGGGGACCGTGTCCGCTGCGACGCGCGGGTCACGGCGGTCTCGCGCAAGGGCCGCGACCGTCTGGTCGACGCCGACCGGGCGGGCCAGCCGTTCACCGTGCACCTCATCGACTCCGCCGGTGTGGAGTCCCGCGTGCAGGCGCGCGCGGTCATCGACGCATCCGGGAACTGGCGGGTCCCGAACCCAGCAGGCGCAGATGGCGTGCCCGCCCTGGGCGAACGCGCGGCCGTAGACCTGATCCGCTACCAGGTGCCTGATCGGGCGGAGCCCGCCCGGTACGCCGGCAAGCATGTCGTGGTCATCGGTTCCGGCGACTCAGCTTTCAACGCCCTCCACGAGCTGACCCAGATCGCCGAGAAGCACCCCGGCACCCGAATCACCTGGGCGATCCGTCGAGTCGTCGGCGAGGGAACCTTCGGGGGAGGCGCAGCCGATGAGCTCCCGCAGCGCGGCGCCCTGGGTCAGCGCGCACAGCGAGCGGTGGAATCCGGTGCCGTGCAGCTGGTCACCGGTTTCCGGACCGCCGAGGTTCGACGCACTGGTGAACAGGTGGTGCTGATCGATGAGGATGGCCGTGAACTGCCCGCCGTCGACGCGGTGGTGGCGCTCACCGGCTTCCGGCCGGACCTGTCCTTCCTCTCCGAGATGCGTCTCGATCTCGATCCGATTCTGGAGGCGCCGCGCCGTGTGGCGGCGGAGATCGACCCCAACGTGCACTCCTGTGGATCCGTGCAGGCTACCGGGGCCGCCGATCTGGCCCAGCCGGAATCCGATCTGTACCTGGTGGGCATGAAGTCCTATGGCCGGGCCCCGACCTTCCTGGCGCTCACCGGCTACGAGCAGGTGCGCAGCGTGGTCGCCGAGCTGGCCGGGGACCACGAGGCTGCGGCCCGGGTCGAGCTGAAGCTGCCCGACACCGGAGTCTGCGGCGGCGCCGGCGATTTCGACGCCCCCGAGAACAGCGGTGGAGGCTGCTGCACTCCGGCGCCCGCCCAGGAGCCGCAGCTCCTCTCGATCGGCCGAACCCCTGCCGGCAGCTGAGCGTCAGAGGCGGCGGGCCAGAGACGGGTAGTCGATCACCAGCCCATGGGAGTCCACGGTCAGGTCGGCGCTGAAGTCGCCGCGCAGACTGCTGTACCGCACGAGCCTGCGCTCACCTTCCCACTGCGAGGCATAGACCTGCTCACTGCGCAGCACCCGCAACGACGGCATCTCCACCCACGCCATGGCCAGCTGTGTGGCCGGCACGTCCCGGTCCAGGAGCCCGAGCCGGCGGATCGGCATCGTGTTGGTGACCGGACACAGTCCAAGATCGCAGTCGACCGCGTCGTCCAGGGTCGCGGGCTCCTCCAGACCCGGCGGCGGCAGCTTGGTGTCGCCCCGAGCACCAGCTTCGGCAGACCACCGACCTGACTCTGATCGGGTGAGCTCCAACCAGCGTGACCAGCCGAACCCGTGCGTGGTCACGCGCAGCGCCTGCGTCGTCCACCCGCTGGCGACCTCGAGCTCCCAGGCCGAGCTGAAATGTCGGGCCTGGGTGGCGCCGATGGCGTGCATCGAGGAATCACTCAGTTCGATGCAGGCGTGGTCGGAGCGGTCAGCGTCGTCGACGCCGGACCAGGAGAGCAGATGACTCGTCATGGGGTCAGTCTCGTCTCACCGAGGCTCAGCGACAAGGTGCGGGCACCGAGGAGCTTCGCGTCCGGCATCGCCGATCGGGCTCGGCATGGTCGAATGGGTCAGGTCAGCCATTCAACGTTCCGGGAGAGAGCAGATGATCACCGTCGCAGAACAGGTCGGCACCTACCTCGCCCGCCTCGGTGTCGGCCACGCCTTCGGCGTCGTGGGCAGCGGGAACCTTGTCGTCACCAACGCCCTGCGCGCAGCGGGAGTGCCCTTCATCGCCTCCAGGCATGAGGGCGGCGCGGCGACCATGGCCGATGCCTACTCTCGGATGAGCGCGGAGGTCAGCGTGCTGAGCCTGCACCAGGGGTGCGGCCTGACCAACGCCGGCACCGGAATCACCGAAGCCGCGAAGTCCCGCACCCCGATGATCGTGCTGGCCGCGGAGAGTGCGGCTCACCAGGTCCATTCCAACTTCGCCATGGATCAGACAGGCTTCGCCCGCGCGCTCTCGGCACAGCCGGAACGCGTTCACTCCGCGGCATCTGCGCTGGCAGACACCCTCCGGGCCTATCGCACGGCAGTCCGGGACCGCCGCACGGTGGTGTTGAACCTTCCCCTGGACGTCCAGGCCGCGGAGGCTCTCGGAGAGATCCCGCAGCTCGGCGTCGAGCCGCGACCCGAGATCACGCCGTCCCAGGGCGAGCTGGAGCCACTGATCGAGGCGCTGGCTCGCAGCGAGCGGCCGGTGTTCCTGGCGGGTCGTGGTGGCCGTGGCGCGAAGCATGAGATCGCGGCGCTGGCGCAGGCGACCGGAGCCCTGCTGGCGACCAGCGCCGTGGCGAAGGGACTTTTCCACGGCAACGACTTCGACCTGGGCATCTCCGGGGGCTTCTCCTCACCGCTGAGCGCAGAGCTGATCAGAGACGCCGACCTGGTCGTTGCGTTCGGCTGCGCGTTGAACATGTGGACCACCCGCCACGGCAAGCTCATCGGTCCCGACACCAAGGTCGCCCAGGTCGACGTCGAGGATTCCGCACTCGGTGCCCATCGCGGCGTTGACATCCCGATCCTCGGCAGTGCGCGCGGCGTCGCCCAGGCGCTCCTGGGAGCAGTCGAGGGCCGGGAGCGGACCGGCTACCGCACACCTTCGGTGCAAGAGCGGATTGCGACCCAGTCGCGTTGGGACCAGACCCCGACCGAGGTTCTGGGCACTCCCGGAGAGAACATCGATCCGCGGGAGCTCTCCAAGGAGATCAACCGAATCCTTCCGGCCGAGCGGATCGTCAGCGTCGATTCGGGGAACTTCATGGGTTACCCCAGCCAGTACTTCGACGTCCCCGACGAGTTCGGCTTCTGCTTCACCCAGGCGTTCCAGTCGATCGGACTGGGCCTGTACACCGCCATCGGAGCAGCGCTGGCCCAGCCTCGGCGGATGCCGGTGCTGGGAACCGGTGACGGCGGGTTCCTGATGGCCGTTCAGGAACTGGAGACCGCGGTGCGCCTGAAGCTGCCCCTGGTCGTGGTGGTCTACAACGACGCGGCCTACTCGGCGGAAGTCCACCACTTCGGTGAGGGGCATGACCTGGCAACGGTGAGGTTCCCCGACACGGATATCGCCGCGATCGCTCGAGGATTCGGCGCCGAGGCCATCACCGTGCGCTGTACCGAGGACCTTGCACCGCTGCGGAAATGGATCGAGTCGGACCCGAGGCGTCCCCTGGTGATCGATGCGAAGGTCGCCGACGACGGAGGCTCCTGGTGGCTGGCCGAGGCTTTCAAGGGGCACTGAAACTCCGATAGCCTCACCTGAGTTCCATCTCGAGAAGAGGGTGTCACCACATGACCGCAGTGAATGCATTGCTCGCCGGCCTGACCGACAGATCTGTGCGCATCGTTGATCTCACGAATCCGCTCTCCGCCTCAACGCCGACCTTGAAGCTGCCCGAGCCGTTCGTGAATCTGATTGATTTCAGTCTGGACAAGGTCTCGGAGTATGACGAACCGGGCCCGTTCTGGAAGCACCACAACATCCACACCGGTGAACACGTCGGCACCCATATCGATGCTCCGGTCCACTGGGTATCGGGGAGAGGCGGCCATGACGTGTCCTCAATCCCGCCCGAACGGCTGATCGGCCCGGCCGCGGTGCTCGATGTCAGGGATCAGGTGGACAAGAATCCTGACTTCCTGCTCCAGATCGAGGACATTCGTGCCTGGGAGGCCGAGCATGGTCCCTTGCCCGAGAACGGCTGGCTGCTGTTGCGGACCGGGTGGGACCGATTCTCACAGGACCAGGAGGCATTCCTCAATGTCGACGAGACCGGCTCACACACCCCGGGCATCTCGGCAGAGGCGGCCCTGTGGATCGCGGAGCAGACCTCGCTCTCGGGCATCGGAGTGGAGACCGTCGGGATCGATGCCGGCCGCGGCGCCGAACTGGACCCGCCGTTCCCGGTGCACTCTCACCTGCTGGGCAACGACAAGTACGGGATCACCTCGTTGCAGAACCTGGACAAGCTCCCGGCTGTCGGGGCGATGCTGGTGGTCGCTCCGCTGCCCATCGTGGACGGAACTGCGAGCCCGTCGCGGGTCTACGCGCTGGTCCAGGACCCGGTCTGACTAAGGCTGGCCCGGTGAGGGGCCGAGACTGGTCCAGGGGTGCCGCTCAGGTGTCATGAGACGAGAAAACCCTCCAAACTGAATATGCAGCCAGATCAGAGGGTCCATCGGAGCCGCCTGCCGGAATCGAACCGGCGGCTGCGAGAGTGAAGCGTCTCAGGTTTGATGCCGCATCTTTTTAAGCTGAAAGGATGTAGCTATGCCTCGTCGAATCGATCCCGCTCTGAAGGAGCGCGCCGTCCGATTGGTCCTCGATCACCAGTCTGAATACTCCTCCCGCACCGCCGCTGTAGAGGTCATCTCCAAGCAGGTCGGTGTCGGCCAAGACACGCTCCGGCGATGGGTGCGTCAGCACCAGATCGACCACGGCGCCCGCGAAGGTGTCAGCACCGATGAGAACATCGAGCTCAAGCAGCTGCGCATGGAGAACCGTCGGCTGAAAGAGACCAACGAGATCCTGCGCAGGGCCTCAATTTTCTTCGCGGGGGAACTCGACCCCCGCAGCCGCTGATCCTGGCGTTCATCGAGGAACTCTCCAGGCCAAGGCTTCGCTGTCGAGTCGATCTGTCAGATCCTTTCTGCCGAAGGTCTGACGATCGCAGCGAGAACCTACCGGGCCTGGGCTAGAAGTAACCAGCAGGTCGCTGCCCGCACCATCATTGATGCATCAGTGGAGGGCCGCATTCGGGGACTGGCTTTCACGACCGATCGCCAGGGAAACACCAAGCTGGCTCCGGAAGGCCTCTACGGCCGGCGGAAGATGACCGCGCTGATTCGCCGCAGCCTCCCGGGTGCCTCCCGGGTGCCTCCCGGGGCTCAGTGGACCGGGCCATGCGCAGCCTGGGGCTGGCCGGTGTGGGCGAATGGCAAGGGAATCCGCACCACGATCCCGGCCAAGGACGGGGTCCGCGCCGGAGACCTGCTGAACCGGGACTTCACCGCCGATGCGCCGAATCGTGTCTGGGTCGCGGACTTCACCTATGTGCGCACCTGGGCTGGGTGGTCCTATGTGGCTCATCGTCGATGTCTTCGCCCAGCAGATCATCGGGTGGAACGCGGCGACCACCAGAGAGACCGAGCTGGTGGATATCCCGCTGCGCATGGCGATCTGGCAGCGTGATCGCGAGGCCCACCCGGTGGAACGGGGTCAGTTGATCAGCCACTCGGATGCCGGGTCCCAAGCCGTATTCAACCGATCGTCGCAACAGTCTGTTGTTGCAATGAGCGTAGTTGATCGGCGAAGGCCTCAGCTGGGGTGCGCCAGCCCAGTATGCCTC
>NZ_JADPSA010000008.1 GCF_017347085.1 Nesterenkonia sp. E16_10 | reverse complement strand
GCAGCTCGCACGGGATCTGGTTTGCGGACTGGTCAGGGCGTGTGTAAAGTTCTATCTCGTGCTCAAGGGCGCACAGCGGAAAGCCACGGCGGACCGCGCAAGACCTTGGACTTGATAACCACATAGCTTCTCCCCACATCAGGACCTGGTTCTGATCAGGCAGCGATGACCTTCACGGGTTCATCTTCGCCCAGGTCAGGTTCTACTTCGGGGGGTTCGAGACCACGAGTTTTCCTGGTGTTCATACGGCGTTGACCTCGAGTTGACGTCAGCGAAGATCAGGACGTAGAGTTGAGAACCGCGCAGACGACGAGTTCGAGTCGTTCGCAGTGAGGTGTCACTGAGTTTTCAGTGAGGGCTCATTGCAGGACGGATAACTGGTCATCGAGTCAGGACGGCGGAAACGCCGAATTGACGAAGCGGAAGCTTGTTGGTAAGCTTACAAAGTTGCTTCGGAGCGATTCAGAGAAAAACTTCTGATGGTGCCGGTAGCGGTTGTTGTTTGAGAACTCAATAGTGTGCCAAGTTTGTTGATACCAAATTATTTATTTGGTTATAACAGCGACATTATCACCCCCGTGATGGTGTCGCAAATTTAGCCAAGGATTCATTAACTGGTGTCTGTCATTGGTGATGGATGGATCGTGAGGGCCCTGTTTTTCTGGCGGGGTCTGGTCTGTTTGTTGTTGATGGTGGATGCTTTCTCTTATTAATTTTTTAATGGAGAGTTTGATCCTGGCTCAGGATGAACGCTGGCGGCGTGCTTAACACATGCAAGTCGAACGATGAAGACCGTGCTTGCACGGTTGGATTAGTGGCGAACGGGTGAGTATCACGTGAGTAACCTTCCCTTGACTCTGGGATAAGCCCGGGAAACTGGGTCTAATACCGGATACGACCAGTCCTCGCATGGGGTGCTGGTGGAAAGATTTATCGGTCTTGGATGGACTCGCGGCCTATCAGCTTGTTGGTGAGGTAATAGCTCACCAAGGCGATGACGGGTAGCCGGCCTGAGAGGGTGACCGGCCACACTGGGACTGAGACACGGCCCAGACTCCTACGGGAGGCAGCAGTGGGGAATATTGCACAATGGGCGAAAGCCTGATGCAGCGACGCCGCGTGCGGGATGACGGCCTTCGGGTTGTAAACCGCTTTCAGCAGGGAAGAAGCGCAAGTGACGGTACCTGCAGAAGAAGCGCCGGCTAACTACGTGCCAGCAGCCGCGGTAATACGTAGGGCGCGAGCGTTATCCGGAATTATTGGGCGTAAAGAGCTCGTAGGCGGTTTGTCACGTCTGCTGTGAAAGCCCGGGGCTCAACCCCGGGTGTGCAGTGGGTACGGGCAGACTAGAGTGCAGTAGGGGAGACTGGAATTCCTGGTGTAGCGGTGAAATGCGCAGATATCAGGAGGAACACCGATGGCGAAGGCAGGTCTCTGGGCTGTTACTGACGCTGAGGAGCGAAAGCATGGGGAGCGAACAGGATTAGATACCCTGGTAGTCCATGCCGTAAACGTTGGGCACTAGGTGTGGGGGACATTCCACGTTTTCCGCGCCGTAGCTAACGCATTAAGTGCCCCGCCTGGGGAGTACGGCCGCAAGGCTAAAACTCAAAGGAATTGACGGGGGCCCGCACAAGCGGCGGAGCATGCGGATTAATTCGATGCAACGCGAAGAACCTTACCAAGGCTTGACATGGACCGGATCGCTGCAGAGATGCAGTTTCCCTTCGGGGTCGGTTCACAGGTGGTGCATGGTTGTCGTCAGCTCGTGTCGTGAGATGTTGGGTTAAGTCCCGCAACGAGCGCAACCCCTATCCTATGTTGCCAGCACGTAATGGTGGGGACTCATGGGAGACTGCCGGGGTCAACTCGGAGGAAGGTGGGGACGACGTCAAATCATCATGCCCCTTATGTCTTGGGCTTCACGCATGCTACAATGGCCGGTACAATGGGTTGCGATACTGTGAGGTGGAGCTAATCCCTAAAAGCCGGTCTCAGTTCGGATCGAAGTCTGCAACTCGACTTCGTGAAGTTGGAGTCGCTAGTAATCGCAGATCAGCAACGCTGCGGTGAATACGTTCCCGGGCCTTGTACACACCGCCCGTCAAGTCACGAAAGTGGGTAACACCCGAAGCCGGTGGCCTAACCCTTGTGGGGGGAGCCGTCGAAGGTGGGACTCGCGATTGGGACTAAGTCGTAACAAGGTAGCCGTACCGGAAGGTGCGGCTGGATCACCTCCTTTCTAAGGAGCAGGACCCGAGTCGGGTCCGCCACTTGATGTCACCGTTCGTGTGACTGGTGGTTTGCTCAAGGGTGGAATATCAACGAATCGTCATCACGGTCTTGGCACTGGTTTCTCCGGTACGCCTGTCGCTCACATTTTGTGTGGGGTCACGATGGGTCGGAAAGAGGGCTGGTGTCTTTTGTCTGTGGTGCTTGGCACACTGTTGGGTCCTGAGACAACAATGGTTGTTTCATGATCTGGCCCTCGGCTTCAGGTAGCCGGCCTCGTTTACGGGGCTGGTGATGGTGGTGGGGGTTGTTGTTTGGGAACTGCATAGTGGACGCGAGCATCTTTGTTCTTTTGAACAAAATACTCGAATCATGCTGGTCGCACCTTTGGTGTGGCTGGTGTTTTTTGTGTCAATTTTTAGTCGAGCGCTTATGGTGAGTGTCATCGCAGCTACTGTGATGATGTTTGTAAGTGTTTAAGGGCGCATGGTGAATGCCTTGGTAGTAGGAGCCGATGAAGGACGTGGGAATCTGCGATAAGCCTGGTGGAGTTGATAACCGAGCGTTGATACCAGGATTTCCGAATGGGGAAACCCCGCATGCCGTGATGGTGTGTGACCTCCGGTTGAATGTATAGACCGGTTGGAGGGAACGTCGGGAAGTGAAACATCTCAGTACCGACAGGAAGAGAAAACAATGTAGTGATTCTGTGAGTAGTGGCGAGCGAAAGCGGATGGGGCTAAACCGGTTGCGTGTGATACCTGGTAGGGGTTGCGTGGCCGGGGTTGTGGGACATCTCGTTGAGGATCTACCAGTCCTTGGGGTTGAGGTGCGGGCGTATAGACGAAGAAGGTTGAGTCCTTCGCCGTAGAGGGTGTGAGTCCCGTAGTCGTAATGCGTTCCGCCGGCCTGTAGATGTATCCCGAGTAGCACGAGGCTCGAGGAATCTTGTGTGAATCAGCCAGGACCACCTGGTAAGCCTAAATACTACCTACTAACCGATAGTGAATCAGTACCGTGAGGGAATGGTGAAAAGTACCCCGGGAGGGGAGTGAAATAGTACCTGAAACCATGTGCCTACAATCCGTCAAAGCATCCTATAGGGGTGTGATGGCGTGCCTTTTGAAGAATGAGCCTGCGAGTTAGTGCTCAGTGGCGAGGTTAACCCGTGTGGGGAAGCCGTAGCGAAAGCGAGTCTGAATAGGGCGTTTGAGTCGCTGGGTCTAGACCCGAAGCGGAGTGATCTACCCATGGCCAGGTTGAAGCGCGTGTAAGAGCGCGTGGAGGACCGAACCCACCTAGGTTGAAAACTGGGGGGATGAGCTGTGGGTAGGGGTGAAAGGCCAATCAAACTCCGTGATAGCTGGTTCTCCCCGAAATGCATTTAGGTGCAGCGTTGCGTGTTTCTTGCCGGAGGTAGAGCTACTGGATGGCCGATGGGCCCTACAAGGTTACTGACGTCAGCTAAACTCCGAATGCCGGTCAAGTGAGAGCGCAGCAGTGAGACTGTGGGGGATAAGCTTCATGGTCGAGAGGGAAACAGCCCAGACCACCAGTTAAGGTCCCTAAGCGTGTGCTAAGTGGGAAAGGATGTGGAGTTGCTTAGACAACCAGGAGGTTGGCTTAGAAGCAGCCACCCTTGAAAGAGTGCGTAATAGCTCACTGGTCAAGTGATTCCGCGCCGACAATTTAGCGGGGCTCAAGCACACCACCGAAACTGTGGCATTTAGTCCCTTGCGGACTGGATGGGTAGGGGAGCGTCGAACACTGCGGTGAAGCAGCAGCGTAAGCTCGTCTGTGGAGTGTGTTCGAGTGAGAATGCAGGCATGAGTAGCGAAAGACACGTGAGAAACGTGTCCGCCGAATGACTAAGGGTTCCAGGGTCAAGCTAATCTGCCCTGGGTTAGTCGGGACCTAAGGCGAGGCCGACAGGCGTAGTCGATGGACAACGGGTTGATATTCCCGTACCGGTATAAGACCGCCCATGGTGAACTGGTGATACTAACTGCCCGAATCGTGCTGGATCGGCCCCTTGTGGGTCGACGTGTACGAGGAGCGCAGGACCTGAACCGGGGAGCCAAGCGTATTAACAGGTGTGACGCAGGAAGGTAGCTGAGCCCAGCGATGGTTGTCTGGGTCTAAGAGTGTAGCCCGAGTCCTAGGCAAATCCGGGACTCGTTATATGGGTGAGACTTGATGGGACTCCACTTTGTGGGGGATTCAGTGATCCTATGCTGCCAAGAAAAGCATCGACGCGAGGGCTTGTACCGCCCGTACCCATAACCGACACAGGTGGTCAGGTAGAGAATACTAAGGCGATCGAGAGAACCACGGTTAAGGAACTCGGCAAAATACCCCCGTAACTTCGGGAGAAGGGGGACCACCCTGGTGATCCAGGCTTGCTTTGGTGAGCTGGTGGTGGTCGCAGAGACCAGGGGGAAGCGACTGTTTACTAAAAACACAGGTCCGTGCGAAGTCGTAAGACGATGTATACGGACTGACTCCTGCCCGGTGCTGGAAGGTTAAGAGGAAGGGTTAGTCCTTGTGGCGAAGCTCTGAATTTAAGCCCCAGTAAACGGCGGTGGTAACTATAACCATCCTAAGGTAGCGAAATTCCTTGTCGGGTAAGTTCCGACCTGCACGAATGGAGTAACGACTTCCCCGCTGTCTCAACCGTGGACTCGGCGAAATTGCACTACGAGTAAAGATGCTCGTTACGCGCAGCAGGACGGAAAGACCCCGAGACCTTTACTATAGCTTGGTATTGGTGTTTGACATCACTTGTGTAGGATAGGTGGGAGACTATGAAGCGGCCACGCTAGTGGTGGTGGAGTCATCGTTGAAATACCACTCTGGTGATGTTAGGCATCTAACTTCGGGCCCTGATCGGGTCCAGGGACAGTGCCTGGTGGGTAGTTTAACTGGGGCGGTTGCCTCCTAAAGAGTAACGGAGGCGCCCAAAGGTTCCCTCAGCCTGGTTGGCAATCAGGTGTCGAGTGTAAGTGCACAAGGGAGCTTGACTGTGAGAGCGGCAGCTCAAGCAGGAACGAAAGTTGGGACTAGTGATCCGGCGTCACCGTGTGGAAGGGACGTCGCTCAACGGATAAAAGGTACCTCGGGGATAACAGGCTGATCCTGCCCAAGAGTCCATATCGACGGCATGGTTTGGCACCTCGATGTCGGCTCGTCGCATCCTGGGGCTGGAGTTGGTCCCAAGGGTTGGGCTGTTCGCCCATTAAAGCGGTACGCGAGCTGGGTTTAGAACGTCGTGAGACAGTTCGGTCCCTATCCGCTGCGCGCGCAGGAGATTTGAGAAGGTCTGTCCTTAGTACGAGAGGACCGGGACGGACGAACCTCTGGTGTGTCAGTTGTACTGCCAAGTGCACCGCTGATTAGCTACGTTCGGGATGGATAACCGCTGAAAGCATCTAAGTGGGAAGCCGGCTTCAAGATAAGATCTCCGTCACCTTTATGGTGTGAAGGCTCCCAGCTAGACTACTGGGTTGATAGGCCAGATGTGGAAGCGCAGCAATGCGTGAAGCTGACTGGTACTAATAAGCCGATCACTTACACCACACTCATCATGTGTGGGCTCGGTGAAGTTTCATTTGAACACTGCGTGTTCGCGTCCACTAGGCGGTTCTCTGCCAACAACCCCACAACACCCGTGTGGGTATGCCCTGATGGGGTGTGCTTATGGGGGTGTGTGGGTCAGAGACAGAACCCTGTTCCCTCCGGTTTTTATCGGTGGGTGGGGTGTTAATTGGATAGTGTTGTTGTGAGTTTAGGTTTACAACACCGGCCCGGTACCCCTCCGCATGGTCAAGAATGTTCTTGGTTGTGTGGTGGTGTGGGAAGGGTTGCTGGTGTTGTTCTAGAGTTACGGCGGTCATAGCGTGGGGGAAACGCCCGGTCCCATCCCGAACCCGGAAGCTAAGGCCCACTGCGCCGATGGTACTGCACACTGGAGTGTGTGGGAGAGTAGGTCGCCGCCGGACACTATTTGGTAGAGAGGGTTCAAGCCCGGTCCCTGTGTGGGACCGGGCTTGACCTGTATCCAGAGCACTT
>NZ_JADPSA010000007.1 GCF_017347085.1 Nesterenkonia sp. E16_10 | reverse complement strand
CTGACCAACCGTCCGCCCTTCCAGGGCGAGTCCCCGGTCTCGGTGGCCTACCAGCATGTGCGCGAGGCACCGCCGATGGTCAGGGACTTCAACCACCGGATCAGCCCGGCGATGGAATCCGTGGTCGGCAAGGCGCTGACCAAGGACCCGGCCCTGCGGTTCCAGACCGCGGAGGAGTTCGATCAAGCCATCCAGAAGGCGCTGATCGGCATCGGCGTGGACGACGAGGAGCACCCCACTGCGGCGATGGCGGCCATCGGCGGCCGGCAGGACTTCAACCAGGTCCTCGCCGCCGGCGCGGTCCCGCTGAACGGCCAGCTCTCGGCGCGCACCCCAGAGGACCCAGACTTCTATAAGGACGACGAGCAGCCTCGGCAGCGGCCGCGGCGGCGTCGCGGTGGACTCATCCTGGTCTGGGCCCTGTTGATCCTTGCCCTGGCCGGCGGCGGCACCTGGGCGCTGATGAACATGCTCGACAACCCCGAGGTGTCCATCCCCGATGTGACCGGGATGACCGAGGAGGAGGCGCGCGAGGAGCTCACCGCGCTGAACCTCAATCCCACGGTGGAGACCGAGGCCCATCCGGAGGTCGAGGCAGACCTGGCGATCCGCACGGACCCCGAGGCCGAGACCGCGGTGGACCCCGACAGCGCCGTGGTGCTCTACATCTCCACCGGCCCACAGAGCGTCCGCGTCCCGGACGGCCTGCAGGGATCCACCGAGGAGGAGGTCCGCGACGCCCTTGAGGAGGTGGGTCTCGAGGTGGGGGAGATCAGCGAGGAGAACCATCCCAGCATCGAAGAGGACCTGCTGATCAGCACCGACCCGGACGCCGGGTCCTCGGTCGAGCCGGGATCCGAGGTGAACCTGGTGCTCTCCACCGGTCTGGTGGAGATGCCTGGAGTCTTCAACCGCACTCGCGCCGAGGCGCAGTCGATCCTGGAGAACCTGGGGCTCAGCGTGAGCACGGTGGAGGATGAGCGCACCGACTACGCCGAGGACACCGTCGTGGGTCAACGGGTGGGCGGCGACTCCGTCGTCGCCGGAGACGCGATCCCCCAGGGCTCCACCGTCACGCTGGTCGTCGCGGTCGCCCCGGAGCCTGAGCCAGCGCCTGCGCCGGAAGAGGAGGAGGCTCCCGAGCCGGACACCGGCAGCGATGCCGATCGGGATTCCGAGGACGGCGACCAGGAGTCCCCCAGCCCGTCCCCCACTCCGTCTCCCAGCCCGGAGGACGAGGAGGAGAACAACGGCGACGACGAGTCCGGCGATGGGGCCACAGACGCGGAGGAGGAGGCCTCCGAAGCACCGGAGGAGTCTCCCGCGGAGGAATCTCCGGAGGCCGAAGGCGGATCCAACGGCGAGGCCGAGGAGTCCCCGGACAGCTCGGGCGAGGCCAGCGGAGACTCCGGTGACAACAATCGGAGCTCCAACGGCAACAACGGCAACGGCGACGGCGACGGCAACAACGAGGATTGAGCCGCCGTTGGGCTCCAGAAACTCCCGCATGACCAGCTCCCAGACCCGCTCGTCGAGCACCACGCGGCATCGATCTGCGCGGCACCCCAGAAATGAGATGAAATAATCAGCGCCATGTCGAGACTCTCCTCCGCACCGCGAACCCTTGGGACGACCCTGGGCTCGGCCAGCTCAGTGCTCATCGGACGTGCGGCGCGCGCCGTGACGAAGCTGCGCGGCGGCGGCGGTTCGGCCTTCCCGGGACTGGTCGTCGAGAAGCTGGACCCGAATTTCCTCGCCCGGACGCTGCACCGGCTCCCGCGTGGAGTCATCGTGGTTTCCGGGACCAACGGAAAGACCACGACCACCAAGATGGTGGTGGAGCTGCTCCAGGGACAGGGCCTGAGGGTCTTCACCAACCGCAGCGGGTCCAACTTCACCCGCGGCGTCGTCGCCTCCATCCTCGAAGACGTGAAGCTCACCGGCACCCTCGACGCCGACATCGCGGTGCTCGAGCTCGACGAGGCTCACGCGGTGCACTTCGTGAAGGCGGTCCGCCCGAACCACAGTCTGCTGCTCAACGTCATGCGCGATCAGCTGGATCGCTTCGGGGAGATCGACACCACCGCCGGGATGCTGCGCACCATCGCCGCGCACACGGTCGAGGCGGTGGTGCTCAACCGTGAGGACCCCCGGGTCCGGGCCATCGCCGAGACCCTGGACACCCAGCGGGTCGACTACTTCGGTCTCAGCGAATCCCTGCGCGGCCACTTCCCCAGTGATGACGACTTCCACTCCGGGCCCGCGGGAACGGCGGAGCACCCGCATGCCGATGTGGTCCTGGAGGAGCTCACCGAGGGCGGCGGCCGATTCACCCTCGACGGCGAGTCGGTGAGCACGTCTTTGACCGTCAACGGCGCCTACAACACCTTCAACGCTGCGGCCGCGCTGGCGGTGGTGCGCCAGGCCCTGGGTGAGACCGTGGACCCCCGGGCCCTGATCGAGTCGCTCTCGAAGGTCTCCCCCGCCTTCGGGCGAGGCGAGAGCCTCACCGTGCAGGGGCGTCCGCTGGACCTTGTGCTGGTGAAGAACCCCTCCGGGTTCCGGCTGGGGCTGAGCTCCTTCGCGGCCGAGGGCGTCGCCACGATGATCGCGATCAACGACAACTATGCCGACGGCCGGGACATGAGCTGGCTCTGGGACGTGGAGTTCGCCTCGCTCGCCGAGCAGGGCGTGCGGATGGTCTCCGGCGTCCGGGCCTATGACATGGCCCTGCGGCTGAAGTACGACGACGTCGACTTCGACGCGGTGGAGCCTGACCTCACGCTCGCGCTCACCCGCTTCCTGGATGAGAATCCCGACAGGCCGGCCCGGATCTTCTGCACCTACACCGCCATGCTCGCGCTGCGCAAGCGGCTGGGCGCCTATACCGAAGTGGAGGCCTTCTGATGGCTGAGTCCAAGCCGATCCACGTGCTCCAGCTCTATCCCCGGGATATGAACATCTATGGGGACTTCGGTAATGCGCTGGTGCTGCAGCGGCGGCTGCAGTGGCGCGGCTATGAGCCGATCCTGCACAGCTACGACCCGGAGGACGAGTTCCCGGAACAGGTCGACCTCGTCATCGGCGGCGGCGGCCAGGACAGCGGCCAGGACAAGATCCAGCAGGACCTGCTGCGGATCGGGGACCGGCTGCACACGCTGGCGCAGAGCGGCACGCCGATGCTGATGATCTGCGGGCTCTATCAGCTCTTCGGGCATTCCTTCCGCACCCGCGAGGGCCGGGAGATCAAGGGAGTGGGCATCCTCGATCTGAGGACCGAGGGCACCGATACCCGGCTGATCGGCAATGTGGTCGCCGAGTCCAAGGAGTTCGGCGAGATCCTCGGCTACGAGAACCACTCCGGTCAGACCTACCTCGGCCCGGGGGTCCAGCCTCTGGCCCGGGTCACCAAGGGTGAGGGGAACAACGCCAAGGACTCCTATGAGGGCGCGCGCTTCAAGAACATCGTGGGCAGCTATCTGCACGGCTCGCTGCTGCCGAAGAACCCCGCGATCGCGGACTTCCTGATCGCCACCGCGGTGCAGAACCGCTACGCCGAGGAGATCCAGCCGCAGATCGACCCGGCCGGCTCGGCCCAGCCGATCGATGAGCTGACCCGCAAGGCCCGCACGACGGCGACCCGCCGACCCCGCTAGGCCTTACGCTTCGCCGGCCATGACCTGGGTCCTGCCAGCCGTCCGGCGGAGGTGAGAAACGGTCGCCGAATCTACTTCCAGCGCATCGTCATGAAGAAGCCGACCATCGTGATGCCGAAGCCGATGATGACGTTCCAGCCGCCGGCCGCCTGCACCGGGGCCGCGCCCTGCGTGATGTACCAGACGATGAGCCAGAGCAGGCCCAGGATCATCAGCCCGATCATGGTCGCCCGGTACCACAGGGGCAGGGACTCATCCTCGAGGTCGAGGTCCTTGACGTTCTTGGGATCGGCGTCGTTCAGCGGAGACTTCTTGGTCTCGGTCTTGTCGCGCGTCCGGCGGTTCTTGCGGTGCTTGGACTCAGCCACGTCGGTTCGGTCCCCTCTGGATCTGGCGTGGATCCCGGTTCGGTATCCTGGTGTCACGGTCGTGCCTGCCTGAGGTCCCGGCCGTGGTCTGCGTGCCATTCTACCGTTTGCGTGTGATGCTCGCCCCACCCAGCCTTCGGAGGATTCATGTCGGGACACCGCGGCCGGGGCATCGGCGCCCGAATCCTCGGCGTCACCGGGGAGCTGCTGATCACCTTGGGCGTGCTGGGACTGCTCTTCGTGGTCTGGGAGGTCTGGTGGACCGGACTCGACGCGAACCGGGAGGCCCAGGCGATCGAGAGCGAGTTCCATACCCGGATCGAACAGCTGGACAGCGATGCCGCCCAGGGGCAGCCCTCAGAGTCCTCGGAGTCCTCGCAGGACTGTGCGCAGCTTCCCACCGGGGAGCATGCGGCATGTCCCGAGAACATGGCGGCCGTGGAGTCCGGCGCGATGGCCGTGATCTATGCACCCGCGATCGGTGCTGACTGGTCAGCGCCGGTGCGCTCCGGCGTCGATGACCAGACGCTGAACACCGGCGGGCTGGGACACTATCCGGACACCCAGCTCCCGGGTGAGGCGGGGAATTTCGCGGTGGCCGGGCACCGGCTCACCTATGGTGACGTGCTGCGCGATCAGGACCGTCTCACCCCCGGCGATGAGGTTTACGTCGAGTCGCCCGACGGTTACTACACCTATGAGGTCTATGAGACCCATGTGGTGCTGCCCCAGGACTCCGAGGTGATCCTGCCGGTCCCCGGCGAGCCGGAGGCCGAGGCTGACCGATCGCTGCTGACCCTGACCACCTGTCACCCGCTCTTCTCCAACCGCGAGCGTCTGATCACCCACGCCGAGCTGGTGGACTTCGCCCCGCTCACGGCCGAGGCTCCGGCGGCGCTGCGCCAGGGAGGGTCCTGAGATGTACGCCTGGCTCTTCCGCTCGCTCCCCGGCCCCCTGCTGGTCCAGATCCTGCTCGCCCTGAGCATCCTGGCCGGTATCGTATTTCTCCTGATGCAGTTCGTCTTCCCGTGGCTGAGCCAGTACAGCCCGCTCAATGACTCCACGCTTGAATCGCTGACCTTCCCGGCAACCAGCCGGGGCGAAGGGACCCCCACATGAGTGACACCCCCGCCCGAATCCTCGTCATCGACAACTACGACAGCTTCGTCTATACCCTGGTGGGATACCTGCGCGAGCTCGGCGCCGAGGCCACCGTGATCCGCAACGACGATCTCTCGGTCGAGGCCGCGAAGCAGCTCGCGGCCGAGCACGACGGCGTGCTGATCTCCCCCGGCCCCGGCACCCCCGGTGAGGCCGGAGTCTCCGTGGAGCTGATCCGGTGGTGCGCGGAGGCCCAGGAACCGATGCTCGGGGTCTGCCTGGGACATCAGGGGCTGGGTGAGGCCTTCGGCGCGACGGTCACCCATGCCGAGCAGCTGATGCACGGCAAGACCTCCCCGGTCACCCATACCGGGCACGTCTCCTTCGCCGGGCTGCCGGAGACCTTCGTGGCGACCCGCTACCATTCCCTGACCGTGGCCCCCGAGACCATTCCGGCCGTGCTGGAGGTGACCGCGCGCACCGAGGACGGAGTCATCATGGGACTGGCGCATCGCACGGCACCGCTGTGGGGCATGCAGTATCACCCGGAGTCGGTGCTCACCGAGGGCGGCTACCGGATGCTGGGCAACTGGCTCGAGTCCATGGGGCAGACGGGCGCGGCGGAGAAGGCCGCAACGCTGAACCCGATCCGCTGACACCACCGCGCACACCACGACACCACCGCGCACACGGGAGCGGACCTGGCATGATCGCCAGGTCCGCTCCCGTGTCGCTACGTTCTCAGTCGAGGCTCAGCTCAGGTGGCCGGCTTCGGTGAGGGAACGTTGTTGCCCTTGGCCTCATCGGCGTTCTGGGCGTTGACGTTGGTGACTCCCGAGGGGCCCGCCTTGGACTCCGGCGCACCGGAGCTCTTGGGGGCGTCGGGATTCGCCTTCGGCGCCGCGGCCGGAGTCCCCGCGACGGTGCTCGGCGCAGCCGAACCGCCCTGGGCAGCTGGCTTCGGAGCCGCTGCGGCCGGCTTGGGGGCCGAGGTCACCGGCTTGGGAGCTGCCGTGGAGGAGGCGGCGGGCCGGGTGACCGGCGCAGGCTTCTTCCACGGATCCTCCACCGGCTGGCTGGCGCGCCATGCGGCCACCCCTGCCGTCACGGCCGCGGCCACCAGTCCGAAGACCAGCAGACCCTTCTTGCGGCTGTTCGAACGCTGGGGCTTCTTCAGCGTCTTGGCAGCATCCTTGGCGTAGCGCTCGGAGCTCTTGCGCAGCTTCTTGACGATCTTCTTGTCACCGGTGGCCTTGATCAGCGCCTTCTCCACGCGAGGATCAAGCTCGGCGCGGTGGATCAGCTTCGCGGTCTTGTCCGCATAGCCGCCCAGCTTCGCCGAGGTGGCCGGGACGTACTCCGAGGTGAACTGCGTCTTGGCAGTGTCGTACTTCGCCAGGATCTTGGAGACCTCTGCCTTGGCCTGCGGAGGAAGCTTCTCGTACTGAGACGAGATGCCGCCGCCGGCGACCGAGGAGTATTCCTTGATCTTCTTGCCCGCCACCGAGGCGCTGTCATTGACCGCGGTCAATGCGCGGCCCGAGGCATCGTGCACCTTCGGGGCACCCTTGCGGTAGGTGCCTTCGGCCCAGTCTGCCGCCGCTCCCAGTTTCGGGGCGGTCCAATCGCGTGCGGACTCGACCCCCGCGAGCACCAGGTGCTCCCAGCTGTGGTTGCGCTTCTTCTTCTTGCCGAACATGCATGTCCTCCGAACTCGGATCGGTTGCTGGCTTCAGCTTACGTGGTCTCTGCGTGAGCTGCTATGGCCCTGCCGATCCCTTCATCATCCCTGCCCCTGGCACTGCACGCCACCAAGAGTGAGAGAATGGGATTCATGAGTGCTATCGCAACACATCAGGCAACTATCCGTACTTCCCAGGGCGAGATCCTCGTCGAGCTCTTCGGGAACCACGCTCCCAAGACCGTGGACAACTTCGTCGGGCTCGCCACCGGTGAGCGCGAGTGGACCCACCCGGAGTCCGGCGAGAAGATGGTCGACACCCCGCTCTACAGCGGAACCGTGTTCCATCGGATCATCTCCGACTTCATGATCCAGGGCGGGGACCCCCTCGGCCTCGGCGTCGGCGGTCCCGGCTATAAGTTCGGCGACGAGATCCACCCGGAGCTGGACTTCACCTCCGCCTATAAGCTGGCCATGGCGAACGCCGGTCCCGGCACCAACGGGTCCCAGTTCTTCATCACCTCTGTGGCCACCACCTGGCTGCAGGGCAAGCACACCATCTTCGGTGAGGTCTCCGATCCTGCCTCGCAGAAGATCGTGGATGCCCTGAACACGGTTCCCACCGATAACCGGGACCGTCCGAAGGAAGATGTCGTCATCGAGAAGATCGACATCAAGAAGCTCTGAGGATCTAGCACGATCGACGCAACATTCTGCACGAAGCACCCGGACAGGCCGGCCACCGTGGCGTGTCAACGCTGCGAGAGGCTGGCCTGTTCGGGGTGCCTGCGTGAGGCCCCGGTCGGGTTTCAATGCGTGGACTGCCTGAGCAGAGCTCAGGACGAGTTCCAACGACGCCGACCCCCCGCGCGCTCCCAGTTCGGCGCCGTGCTGCACCCGGACCGGCGCCCCGTGGTCACCTTCACGCTCATCGGGCTGTGTGTCCTGCTCTTCGGCCTGCAGCTGCTCGGCGGCACGCTCACCGGGGCGAATCCCGATCCGGTCACCGGCGCTCTCTGGTACGCCCCGGTGCAGACCTCCGCCTGGTTCTTCGAGCCCTGGCGGATGCTCACCTCCGCACTGGTGCATTCTCCGAACAATGCGATGCATCTGCTCTTCAACATGTTCGCGCTCTGGTTCATCGGCCGTGCCATCGAGCCGGCGCTCGGTGGGCTGCGCTATATCGCGCTGCTGACCCTCTCGGCTCTGGGCGGCTCGGTCGCGGTGCTCTTCCTGACCCCCGCCTGGACCCCCACGCTTGGAGCCTCCGGTGCGGTGTTCGGACTCTTCGGGGCGCTGTTCGTCCTGATGCGTGCCACCGGCTCGCAGACCGGTGGGATCCTCACCCTGATCGGGATCAACGTGGTGATCAGCTTCGTGATCCCGGGCATCTCCTGGCAGGGACACTTCGGGGGACTCGTGGTGGGCACGCTGTGCGCCCTGGTCATCTCCAAGGCTCCGACCCGAACCTCCGGCGACCGGCGCCAGGAGGCGCGCCGCCGGGCCCGCTGGCAGAGCATCGGACTGCTCGGCATCGCCGGGGTCCTGGTGCTGCTGACCGGGCTGGGCATGAACCTGGTCAATCCCTATTCGTGAATCCCCGATGCACCGCGCAGGAAACCCACATGCACCCGGCACGCACCCCGGCGGGGAACCTGCCTGGAGCGCGCCTGGGCCCTGCGGGGGCTGCCCGGCGTGATGGTCCCCAGGCTGTGCAGGACTAATCCACAGTTTTGTGCACAATGCACAGATTCCTGTGGATAGCGCTCTGACCTCGGGAATCACAGCTGTGTAACTTATGCACACTGTGGATAAACCCTGTGGAGAACTCGAGATCTGGGTCATTCCGGGAGATACAACGACGCCGGACCCACAGGCTGTGGGTCCGGCGTCGTCCTGCTGCTTCGGCAGCCTCAGAGTGAGGCGCCTGAGACGTGCGGGCTAGCGTCGAGCGGAGCTGCCCTGCGCACGGGAGTCGGCAGCGGCCTCTGACTCGCTCCACTGCTCCTCCATCGTGGGCCACATCCGCTTGAGGATGTCGTTCCAGGTGATGGCTCCGGCCGGGGCGCCCTCGGAATAGACCACCGCGAGCTGTTCCCCGGCCGCCCGCATGGTCTGGAACGCGTCATAGACCGAGGCGCCGGAGGAGACGACGAGCGCGGGTCGAGCCAGATCGCTCACCGGATGTTCCGGGCCGACCGTGAGCGTGTCCCGGACGTGGACCACCAGCGGGTTAGCCCCGGTCTCGGGGATGATCAGGATCCGCAGGTGCCCGGTGCGCTGGGCCGCAGCCTGGACATCGGCCGCGGTGGCTGTGGCCGGCACCGTCGTGGTCTCCTGTCGGGTGCGTCCCGCGATGACATCATCCACGGTGAGCGTCTCCAGGTCGATGACCCGGGAGATCTGCGAGGCCGATGCCTCATCCAGCGTCCCGGTTTGGGTGGAGTACTCCACCAGGTGTCGGATCGTGTCGGAGTCGTAGCCACCGGCTGCTGCGCGGTCCACCGGGGTGATGCCGCTGGCCGCGACCAGACGGTTGGCGATGCCGTTGATCCAGAGCAGGAGCGGGCGGAAGCCCCAGAGGACCACCTGTGCCGGGAGCGCGATGAGCTTCGCAGCCCGTTCCGGATGCGCAATGGCCCAGGACTTCGGGGCCATCTCACCGACCACCAGGTGCAGGAAGGTCATCAGGAACAGCGCCAGGGCGAAGGCGAGCACGTCTGCGGCCCACAGCGGCATGTTCCAGGACTCGAAGATCGGGGTCAGCGCGTAGTCCACGGCGGGCTTGCTCACCGCACCCAGCGCGAAGGTGCATGCGGTGATGCCCAGCTGGGCTCCGGCAAGCATCACGGTGAGCTCGTTGAGCCCGCGCAGCGCGGCCCGGGCCGAACGGCTGTGCTCGGCCTCCTCCTCCAGCCGGTGGCGGCGGGCGGCGAGCAGCGCGAACTCCAGGATCACGAAGAAGGCCGAGATGGCGATGATCGCAATGGTCGCCACGGTGGGGATCAGCCAGTCGCTCATCGTTCCTCCTCGAAGTGTTCGGTCAGTCGCAGGTGCACCGACTCGGGAACGTGGCGGTCCACGCTGAGCACCGTGATGTCGACCCAGCGCTGTGGGGGCGAGGATTCGCCGTAGTCGGCGGGATCGGCCGGGAGGTCGATGCGGACCTCCTGGCCCTGGGTGAGCAGGGACCCCTCCTGAGACATCAGCAGCCCGGAGAGCGTCTCATAGTCGCCTTCCGGGAAGTCCTGGCCGATGACGCGCTCCACCTCATCGAGATGCAGATCGCCGTCGATGCGCCAGTGGTTCTCCCCGACGTTCTCGATGCCGGCGGGCTCCTCGTCGTCGTGCTCGTCGGTGATCTCGCCGAGGATCTCCTCGGCCAG
Source organism: Nesterenkonia sp. E16_10 (assembly GCF_017347085.1). GTDB lineage: Bacteria > Actinomycetota > Actinomycetes > Actinomycetales > Micrococcaceae > Nesterenkonia. The sequence goes on along the minus strand of NZ_JADPSA010000007.1, from coordinate 23,448 downwards.
GTCCTCCATGGTGACCACACCGGTGAAGCCGCCGTACTCGTCGATGACGCAGGCCAGCTTGGCATTGGCATCGCGCAGCGCGCGCACGGCCTCGGGCAGGGGCATCAGAGTCGGGACGATCACCGGGGCGCGCATGATCTCGGTGGCTGGCGCTGCATCGGTGAACTTCGTGCCGAGCAGATCCACCAGGTGCACGACGCCGACCGGTTCGTCATGGGTGTCGACCACCGGGTAGCGGGTGTGCTCCTGCGCCATGAGGGTACGGATCTCACCCAGCGTGGTGTCCGGATGGATCAGACCGGTGCGTGATCGGGGGATCATGGCATGCTCGACATCGTGATCCGGGAAGTCCAGGATCCGATCCAGGGTCAGGTACATCTCCTCGGCGAGGTCCCCGCTCTCATGCGAGCTGGTCACGATGTGCTCAAGGTCCTTCGCCGTGGCGCTGGACTCCACATCGTGCACCGGTTCGATGCGCAGCAGCTTCAGCAGCGCGTTCGCCGAGACGTCGAAGATCCAGATCAGCCAGCCGAATGCGGCCAGATAGAACTTCGTGGAGCGTGCCAGGCCCAGCGAGAGCGGGGTCGGATTGGCGATGGCGTAGTTCTTGGGGAAGAGCTCTCCGAAGATCATCTGCACGATGGTGGAGACTGCCAGCGCGATGACGGTGCCCACCGTGATCCCGAGCGCGGCCGGGACGCCGACGCCGCCCAGCAGGGCGCCCAGGCTCTCGCCCACCAGGGGTTCGGCGACATAGCCGACGAGCAGACCGGTGACCGTGATGCCCAGCTGTGCTCCGGAGAGCATGAAGGAGGTGCGTCCGGTGACGTCGAGCGCACGTTTGGCGGATTTATTGCCTTCCGCCGCAAGCGCCCGCAGCTTATTGCGGTCCACGGACATGTAGGCGAACTCTTGGGCCACGAAGTAGCCGTTGGCGGCAATGATCACCAGGATTACCAGGATGCCCAGCAGAAGGAGCAGGATCTCGATCACCGGGTCACCACCCGGGTGTGTCCACGGCGATCAGCTGGCCCTGCATTCGCAGCACCCGCGGGACGATATCGTCGGCGGTGTGCTGCGCTTGGTAACTCGTACACCTGTGTCAGGCACCTCTTCAGTCTCTCGATTGATCTGTTAGCTCGAGACTATAGCGTACCCGCGCCAAGGAACCAGATCGCATACGGCCACCGCGAACATGGGAGCCCGCCGGGCCGTGAAACTGGCCCGTGACACGAAGAAGCTCCCCGCACCTGAGGTGTGGGGAGCTTCTCGATCTGGCCTTTGGTGGAGGCAAGGGGACTCGAACCCCTAACCCCCTGCTTGCAAAGCAGGTGCGCTACCAATTGCGCCATGCCCCCAAAGGTGTTCCTCAGGCTATCAGAGCGAATCTGTGGCCTGGGACCAGACCTGCCGGGTGTCCTCGGCGCGTCGCCACTGGCGATAGCCGAGGATTCCCGCCACGGAGAGAGCCATAAAGACGAGACGTTTCATGTTTCCCTCCTTGGAGTCCGGGGTGGGCGTAGGAGGACTTGAACCTCCGACCTCATCGTTATCAGCGATGCGCTCTAACCGCCTGAGCTATACGCCCGGACACCTTGTTTTTGATTTGCCGCCCCCGCGAGGGCGACCACTACACATTACCCTGCTCTCAGCGACCGGACCAAATCGCCGGTCCGAGAGCGCTCAGTCGTCGGTGAGCGTGACGCCGACGCCTCCCACCAGGGAGGCAGAGAGGTTGTACAGCACTGCTGCGAGCATCGAGAGCACGGTCAGCAGCACCACGTTGACCACCGCGATGATCGTGGCGAAGGCCGCGACCTGAGTGATGGTCACGAGCTCTTCGACCCGGAAGGAGCCGCCGCCGCCTTCGGTGCCGAGGATCTGGCCCAGCAGATCGTTGACCCGGTTGAAGATCCCAGAGACGTCCATGACGGTCCACAGCGTGACCGCCGCGACCACGGTCATGATGCCCAGGGCCACCGAGAGCAGGAAGCTCATCTTCAACACCGACCAGGGGTCGACCTTGGAGATCAGCAGCCGCGCCTTGCGGACCTTCGCTTTCGGCGTCGGACGCACCAAGCCGGGCTGAGGACGAGTCCCGGTGGGACGCTGCCCCTGAGCCGGACGACCTGCCGGCGCGCTGGGGCGCGCCCCGGCGGTGGGCCGGGGCGTGGCGCCGCCGGCCTGGCCCGACGCGGGACGGTCGTTCGTGGTGGCCCCGCCAGCGGCCTGGGCACGCGGACGGGGCGCGGGGAACCGGGTGGCCGGGCGCGCCGCGGAGGAGCCCGTCTGGCTCCCCGAATTACCTGCGCCGTTGCTTGCGCTCACTGAAGTCCTCCATCAGGCATCATCTCGGTCCGATTCATCCCGGTCCGCTTCATCAAGGACCAACGCTACTGCATCCTCGGTCTCGGGGCGCTCAGCTTCGTCGGCGACGGTCGCCGGTGTCCCGTCTTCGGCCGCGACGTCCTCGCCGGTGGCAGCGTCCTCGCCGGTGGCGGCCAGGGCCACCCCGGAGTTCCGCGCCACCTTGAGGATGCGATCCTTCTTGCGCGGCTTCGCGAAGATCACACCCATCGTGTCGCGGCCCTTGGAGGGCACGCCCGAGACGGGAGACCGGACCACATTGCCGGATTCCATGACGACCAGGACCTCGTCGTCGTCCTCGACCACCATGGCTCCGACCAGATCTCCGCGATCCTCGACCAGCTTGCCCACCTTGATGCCCAGACCGCCGCGGCCCTGCACCCGGTACTCGCCGACCTCGGAGCGCTTGGCGTAGCCGGCCTCGGTGACCACGAACACGTAGGAGTTCTCCGTGACCACGTCTGCGGCCAGCAGCTCATCCTCCTCGCGGAACTTCATGCCGGTGACCCCTGAGGTCGCTCGACCCATGGGTCGCAGCGCCTCATCGGTGGCGGTGAAGCGCAGGGACTGGCCCTTGCGAGAGACCAGCATCAGATCATCGGTGGCGGAGATCAGCTTGGAGGAGACCAGCTCGTCGTCCTCCCGCAGATTGATCGCGATCACCCCGGCCTGACGAGGGGTGTCGTAGTCGGTGAGCACCGTCTTCTTCACCAGGCCGCGCTTGGTGGCCAGCACCAGGTAGGGAGCATCTTCATAGGTGCGCAGCGGCAGCACGCCCGCGATGTATTCATCGGGCTGGAAGGCCACGATGTTCGCCACGTGCTGACCCTTGGAATCCCGACCCGACTCGATCAGGTCGTAGCACTTGGTGCGGTAGACCCGGCCGAGGTTGGTGAAGAACAGGATCCAGTGGTGGGTGGTGGTGACGAAGAAGTGTTCGACGATGTCATCGGTGCGCAGCTGCGCCCCGCGGACTCCTCGACCACCGCGGTGCTGGGCGCGGTAGCTGTCGATCTTGGTCCGCTTCACGTAGCCGTCGCGGGTGATCGAGACCACCACGTCTTCCTGGGGGATCAGATCCTCCATGGACATGTCACCGTCGTAGCCGAGCTGGATGTGGGTCCGGCGGTCGTCGCCGTGCTTGTCCACGATGGTGTCCAGCTCGGAGCTGATGATCCGACGCTGCCGATCCTCGGAGCCCAGGATGTCGAGGAAGTCCTCGATCATCTTCATCAGCTCGTCGTACTCATCCTGCAGACGCTGACGCTCCAGGGCGGCGAGCTTGCGCAGCTGCATGTCCAGGATGGCCTGGGCCTGATCGTCGTCGATCTCCAGCAGCGACTTCAGGTTCTGCCGCGCCTCATCGACGGTGGAGGAGGCCCGGATCGTGGAGATCACTCGGTCCAGGTCGTCCAGGGCCTTGAGCAGGCCGATCTTGATGTGGGCCTCGCGCTGGGCCTTGTCGAGCCGGAACTGGGTGCGCCGGACGATCACGTCGATCTGGTGGGTGACCCAGTGGTGCACGAAGGCGTCCAGGCTCAGCGTGCGCGGCACCCCGTCGACCAGGGCCAGCATGTTTGCGGAGAAGTTCTCCTGCAGCTGGGTGTGCTTATAGAGGTTGTTCAGCACCACCTTGGCCACGGCGTCGCGCTTGAGCACGACGACGAGGCGCTGACCGGTGCGTCCGGAGGATTCATCGCGCAGGTCTGCGATCCCGGAGACCTTGCCGTCCTTGACCAGCAGCGCGATCTTCCGCGCCAGATTGTCGGGGTTGGCGTGATACGGCAGCTCGGTGACCACCAGGCAGGTGCGTCCCTGCAGCTCCTCGACGCTGACCACCGCGCGCATCGTGATCGATCCGCGGCCGGTGCGGTAGGCGTCCTCGATCCCGCGGGTGCCCAGGATCTGCGCGCCGGTGGGGAAGTCGGGACCCTTGATCCGCTTCAGCAGCGCCTCGAGCAGCTCTTCACGGCTGGCCTGCGGGTTCTGCAGGTACCACTTCACGCCCTCGGCGACCTCGCGCAGGTTGTGCGGCGGGATGTTGGTGGCCATGCCCACCGCGATGCCGGAGGAGCCGTTGACCAGCAGGTTCGGGAACCGGGAGGGCAGCACGACGGGTTCCTGCTGCTTGCCGTCGTAGTTGTCCTGGAAGTCGACGGTGTTCTCGTTGATGTCCCGGACCATCTCCATGGCCAGCTGGGCCATCTTGGTCTCGGTGTAACGCGGGGCCGCGGGGCCGTCGTCGCCGGGGTTGCCGAAGTTTCCCTGGCCGGTGGCCAGCGGGTAGCGCATCACCCAGTCCTGGATCAGCCGGGACAGGGCGTCATAGATCGCCGAGTCGCCGTGCGGGTGATAGTTGCCCATCACATCCCCGACCACGCGGGCGCACTTGTTGAACGAGCGGTCCGGGCGGTAGCCGCCGTCGTACATCGCGTAGAGCACCCGACGGTGCACCGGCTTGAGCCCGTCGCGCACATCGGGCAGCGCGCGGCCCACGATCACGGCCATCGCATAGTCCAGGTAGGACCGCTTCATCTCGGTCTGCAGGTCGATCTGGCGGATCCGGTCGGTGGTCACGATGTCGTCGACGACGACGCCCTCCACGGCCTCGGCGGGTCCGCCCTGCGGGTCCTGGGGTTCTTCGGTGTTGTCACTCACGTGTGGTGTTCTCCCTTAGGCAAAGATCGGCGTCGTCTCGCGGCTGCGCCCCTGACGGGCTGGCAGCGGCTCAGATGTCGAGGAAGCGGACGTCCTTGGCGTTCTGCTGGATGAACCCGCGGCGGGACTCGACGTCTTCACCCATAAGGATGGAGAACACCTCGTCAGCGGCAGCGGCATCCTCCATGGAGACCTGGAGCAGCGTGCGATGGTCTGGATCCATGGTGGTCTCCCACAGCTCCGAGTAGTCCATCTCACCGAGACCCTTATAGCGCTGGATCCCGAGCTCCTTGGGCAGCTTGCGTCCCTTGGCGCGGCCTTCGGAGAGCGCCACGTCCCGCTCGGCGTCGGTGTAGACGTAGTCCTGCGGGCCGGTCTGCCACTTGATCTTGTACAGCGGCGGCTGGGCCAGGAACACGTTGCCGTGCTCGATCAGCGGGCGCATATAGCGGAAGAGCAGGGTCAGCATCAGCGTGGTGATGTGCTGACCGTCCACATCGGCATCGGCCATGAGCACGATCTTGTGGTAGCGCAGCTTCGCCTGGTCGAAGTCCTCACCGATGCCGGTGCCGAAGGCGGTGATCATCGACTGGACCTCCTGGTTGCCCAGTGCGCGGTCCAGCCGGGCGCGCTCCACGTTGAGGATCTTTCCGCGCAGCGGCAGGATCGCCTGGGTGCGCGGGTCACGGCCCCGCTTGGCCGAACCACCGGCGGAGTCGCCCTCGACCAGGTAGATCTCCGATTCGGAGGGGTCCTTGGAGGAGCAGTCGGCGAGCTTGCCGGGCATGCCCATGGTCTCCAGCGGGGACTTCCGGCGGGCGTTCTCGCGAGCCTTGCGCGCCGCCACCCGGGCGTGCGCGGCGGACTGGGCCTTGCGCACAATGTCTCGGGCCGGGCCGGGGTTGCGCTCCAGCCAGTCCCCGAGGTACTCGTTGACCACCTTCTGCACGAAGCCGCGTGCCTCGGTGTTGCCCAGCTTGGTCTTGGTCTGACCCTCGAACTGCGGCTCGCGCAGCTTGATCGAGATGACCGCGGTGAGTCCTTCGCGGATGTCCTCGCCGGTGAGGTTGTCATCCTTCTCGCGCAGGATCTGCTTGTCCCGGGAATACCGGTTGATCAGCGTGGTCATCGCCGCGCGGAAGCCCTCTTCGTGGGTGCCGCCCTCGTGGGTGTTGATCGTGTTGGCGTAGGTGTGCACCGACTCCGAGTAGGACAGCGTCCACTGCATCGCGAGCTCAGCGGCCATGCCGCGCTCGGTGTCCTCGGCCTCGAAGGCGATGACATCGTCGTGGACCACCTCGGCCCGCTTGGTGGCGTTGAGGTGATTGACGTAGTCGAGCAGTCCGGCGTCGTACTGGTAGACGACGACGCGGCCCTTGGGGGTCTCGATGATGCCGTCGCTGCCGCCGCCCGCCTCGGTGGGCGCCAGCTCGGCCTCGGCCTCCTCGTGGTGCTCCTCCAGGACCTCGTCGTGGACCACCTCGTTGCCGGGGATCTTGCGCTCGTCGCGCAGGGTGATGCGCAGCCCCTTGTTCAGGAAGGCCATCTGCTGGAACCTGGCGCGCAGCGTCTCGAAGTCGAACTCGATGCTCTCGAAGATCTCCGGGTCCGGATAGAAGACCATCGTGGTGCCGGTCGCGTCGGTCTCCCCGCCCTGAGACAGCGGCTGGGTGGTCTCGCCGCCGTTGCCGAAGCCGATGCTCCATTCGTGGCCCTGCCGACGCACGGTGGTGCGGACCTTCCGGGAGAGCGCGTTGACCACAGAGATCCCGACGCCGTGCAGGCCGCCGGAGACCGCGTAGCCGCTGCCGCCGAACTTGCCGCCCGCGTGGAGAACGGTCATCACGACCTCGACCGTGGGCTTGCCCTCGGTGGGGTGCATGTCCACCGGGATGCCGCGACCGTCGTCTTCGACCCGGACGCCGCCGTCGTCCTGCATCGTGATCTGGATGTGCGAGCAGTAGCCGGCCAGCGCCTCATCGACCGAGTTGTCGACCACTTCGTAGACCAGGTGGTGCAGACCGCGCTCACCGGTGGAACCGATGTACATCCCGGGACGCTTGCGGACTGCTTCCAGGCCCTCCAGGACGGTGATGTCTGAGGCGCCGTAGTTGCCCTGATGCTGCTTGTTCTCGTTAGCCGAGGTCACGGGCTATGCCGTCTCCTTGAGTTGCCGGGAAGGTCGAGGATGCTGACCTTGTCATGACACAGACCAGCCCGAGTGGTGGATACGCTCGGGCCGTCGTCCCAGTCTACCGCGCCAGGGGCGCAAAATCTCATTCTTTGGGCGCCATGGGCGCACAGACTCTGCGATCAGCGGCCGAGGAACACCCCTGGGACCAACTCGGGGATGCCCGCGTGAGGTTGGGTTCCACCGTGAGGGCCCGAGCGCGGCATATCGCAGCCTGGCGTTTCAGCCGTAGGTATCCCGGGGGCCTCGGCCGCGCACCGAATACCGGCCCTTCTTCCAGCTGGGGGCCGCCGGGCCCCGGATGGAGAGTCCGGTGACGATCCCTGGACCGAGCTGGGTGTTGAACACGTCCATGAGCTGCGGTTGCATGAGCTTGAGGTTCGTGGCCCAGGCGGTGGAGTCGCAGAGGACCTCCACCACTCCGTTCTCGAACTTCTCGGGTCTGCAGTGCTGGGCGATCGCGGAGCCGACCAGCTGTTCCCAGCGCGCGATCACCGAGCCCACGGCCACCGGGGAGCTCCAGCCACGGGTCTTGATCAGCCCGCCGACCACGCCGCCCAGCAGATTCGGGTCCCGCCGGTCGGCCCCGGGCTTCGAACCGCCGCTGCTCCTGGCCTGGGCCGGGTCGTCCTTGGACGCGCTGCGCGGGTCACCGGCCAGCGAGGAGCCGCGCGGGAGTCCACGCATGCGATGCTCCCCACGGCCGCGCGCGGCGGCGCGCATCCGGGCCAGCAGGATCTTGGCCGCATCCTCATGGTCCTGGATCTGGTCGTCAATCGCGTTCATGGGGGGTCACCTGGCTGATCTGGTCCACCGACTCCACACGCAGGGCGTGACGCATGAGGCTGGCCGGGACGTCGTCGTCCACCGCCGCGGTCACGATGAGCTGCTCCGCCTCCGCGGCGAGCTCGGCAAGCCGACGACGCCGGCGCGCATCGAGCTCGGCGAACACGTCATCGAGGATCAGCACCGGCTGGGCACCCTCGCTGGGATCGTCGTCGAGCATCACGCGATAGGCGGCCAGCCGCAGGGCCAGGGCGAAGGACCAGGTCTCGCCGTGGGAGGCGAAGCCCTTCACCGGCACCTCATCCAGGGTGAAGGCGATGTCGTCGCGGTGCGGACCGACCAGGGTGATCGCTCGCTGCCCCTCTTCGCGCCGCGCCGAGGCGAGCCCCTGGAGCATCAGCTCGGCGAGCTCCTGGCGAGAGGCGGACTCCAACGCCGAGGCATCCACCGAGGCATTCACCGCTGCATGCACCGGCTCCGGCTCGCTCGAGCTCTCGCTCTCATTCTCGGAGTTTTGAGCCTCGAGGTTCTGAGTCTCGATATTCCGTGCCGGGATGCTCTGGCCCGGTCCCGCTTCGACCTCGAGAGAGCTGAGGTACCTCAGTCGCGCGGTGCGGATGCTGCCCGAGAGCTGCTCATAGGCGGTGGCCGCGTGGGGTCGAAGCGCGGTGAGCATCTCGAGTCGGGCCTTGAGCAGATGTGATCCCGCCTCGGCCAGCTGGTGGTCCCACACCGCCAGCGTGGACTCGTGGGTGGCGGTGAACGACTCATGGCGCAGCGATTTGAGCAGGGCGTTGCGCTGTTTGAGCACCTTTTCGTAGTCCAGGCGGACCCGGCCCAGCGCCGGACGCAGCTGCACGGCGAGATCATCCAGCAGCCGGCGACGCACCGTGGGGGAGCCCTTGATCAGGTCCAGATCCTCTGGGGCGAAGAGCACCGTGCGCAGGATTCCCAGCACGTCGGTGGCGCGCACCGGGTTGCCGCGGTTGATCCTGGCCCGGTTGCTGCGTCCCGGATTGATCTCCACCTCAAGCCGGGCCTGCCGCGATCCTCGGTGCGCCTCGGCGCGGATGAAGGCCTGCTTCTGACCATGTCGGACCAGCGGCCCATCCTGGCTCACCCGGTGCGAGCTCAACGTCGAGAGGTAACCGATGGCTTCGGCGATGTTGGTCTTGCCCACCCCGTTAAAGCCCAGCAGCACATTGGGGCCAGGCTGCAGCTCCAGCTCCGCCTGGGCGTAGCTGCGAAAATCCGTGAGCGTGAGCTGTGAGAGCCGCATGGTCTCCTAGGCTGCCAGCCGCTACGGGTTGATCAGGCGCACCGGCATCAGCAGATACCGGAAGTCGATCGCCTTCTCACCCTCGGCCTCGGCCTGTCCAGTGATCATGGCCGGCTTGGGCGCCGAGACGAAGGAGAACCGCAGGAAGTCGGTGTCGATGACGGTGAGTCCCTCGTTGAGGTAGGCCGGGTTGAATCCGACGGTGATCGCTTCACCGGTCAGAGTCGCGGGGATGACCTCCGAGGCGGAGGCCGCGTCGTCGACCCCGGCGTCCAGGATGACCTCGTCGTCCTGGGTGAACTGCAGCCGGACGTGACCATTGCGCTCCGAGACCAGGGAGACGCGACGAGCTGCCTCGATGAACTCCGCGGTGTTCACCACCGCGTGGATCGGGGTCTCTTCTGGGAAGAGCTGACGGATCTTCGGGTAATCCCCGTCCACCAGCACAGAGGTGGTCCGGCGTCCTCCGGAGGAGAAGCCCACCAGCTCGGCCGTCTCGGAGAGCGCGATCTGCAGCGAACCGGCTCCTGCCAGGGACTTTGCCACGTCGTTGAGCGTCTTGGCCTTGATCAGCACCGAGGTGGAGATGTTCGGATCGGCGGGAGACCAGTGGATCTCACGCATCGCCAGACGATAGCGGTCCGTCGCGAGGAAGGTGATGGTGTCTCCCTCGATCTCAACCTTGACGCCGGTCAGGATCGGCAGCGTGTCGTCCTTCGAAGCGGCGGTGATCACCTGCGAGACCGCCCGGGCGAAGGCGGCGCCGTCCACGGTGCCGGCGAGCTCTGGCATGCCGGGAAGTTCCGGGTACTCGTCCACCGGCATGGTCGAGAGCGTGAACTTCGAGGAGCGGCAGGTCAGTTGGACGCGAGAGTCTTGAAGGTGGACCGTGACCGGAGCATTGGGCAGGGACTTCACGATGTCGTTGAGCAGCCGCCCCGAGACCAGGATCGTGCCCTCCTGCTTGACCTCAGCCTCGATGTGCAGCTGCGCCGAGATCTCGTGATCAAAGCTCGAGATGGTCACGGTCTGATCTGCCGCAGTGATGTGAAGCCCAGCCAGAACAGGAGCCGGGGGTCGGGGAGACAGCGACCGGGCAGCCCATGAGACTGCTTCGGAAAGAACGTCCCGCTCAACAGTGAACTCCACTGATCCCTGCCCTTCTTGTGGTTCTCGGACAGCTCCGCGATGAATGTCAAGCATCTGGTGGCTGTGTCGAGTGTCGAGCTTACCTGCAAGACCGAGTCAGAAGCCAGCAAAGAGCTCGGCGACCACCATATGAGCCGCGGCATCGGTCATAAGCCACAAGATCTGGGATCAGAGCAGCGTCTGAGGCGTCAGAGCGAAGAGACCCTGAGCAGTCTCCAGCGGTGGAGCTCTGCTCCTGTTCCGGTGCCTGATCTCCTGGTCTCGTTCCCCGGTGGTTCCGCTGAGGTGATTGTTCTTTGTCATATAGGGGTTAAGGGTCAGAAGTGTTAACAGGTGCTGTGGAATCTGTGGATAACCAGCTGGATCCCGGGGCCTGCCCAATATTTCCTGTGTACTGCGTGGTGGACCGCTTCCGCTTGGTCTGTGCACCGCCGGGGGAGTTTTTTCAGCGGCCAATCTGCCCGCTCCCCAGCACAGGGGTGGTTATCCACAGAAATCACGGGTTCTGCACCGCCGCATGCACCGACTTATCCACAGCTGTTAACAAGAATCGGGAAAACTCCACCGCCGCTTGTGGATATGTGGGAAAACCTGTGGAGATCGCGGCTGTCAACTGCGCTGAATCCCAACCAGGACAGGAAATGACAACGGTGTGAGTTGTGGAGCAGGAGTCTCTCCACAGGTGTCAGCCATGGGCTTGACTTAACTCCGGCCGATCTGCCGTGAGGTCAACGCTGTTGTTTGATCTTATTCGTCAGCTCCGTGACCTGGTTGAACACGGCCCGCCGCTCCGCCATCAGCTCTCGGATCTTTCGCTCGGCATACATCACCGTGGTGTGGTCGCGTCCACCCAAGGCCTGCCCGATCTTCGGAAGCGACATCTCCGTGAGTTCGCGCAACAGATACATGGCGATCTGGCGTGCGGTCACCAAGGTGCGGTTGCGCGACTTCGAGGTCAGCTCCTCGACCGTGAAGTTGTAGTAGTCCGCTGTGGCGTTGATGATCTGCTCTGAGGTGATCTCCTGGGCATGGTCATCGGAGATCAGGTCCCGCATCACCTGTTCCGCCAGCGAGAGGTCCACCGCCTGCTTGTTCAGCGCGGCGTAGGCGGTGACTCGGATCAGCGCGCCTTCGAGCTCGCGGATGTTCGTGGAGATCTTGGAACCGATGTACTCCAAGACGTCGTCGGGGCAGGAGAAGTTCTCCGCGGTGGCCTTCTTGCGCAGGATCGCGATGCGTGTCTCCAGCTCAGGCGGCTGGATGTCGGTGATCAGGCCCCATTCGAACCGCGACCGGAGCCGCTCTTCGAATCCGGAGAGCTGCTTCGGCGGCAGATCCGAGGTGATGACGACCTGTTTGTTGTTGTTGTAGAGGGTGTTGAAGGTGTGGAAGAACTCCTCCACCGTGCGTTCCTTGTCCGCGAGGAACTGGATGTCATCAAGCAGCAGGATGTCGACATTGCGATACAGATGCTTGAAGCTGGCGCCTTCGTCATCACGGATGGAGTTGATGAAGTCGTTCGTGAACTCCTCCGAGTTCACATAGCGCACTCGGATGCCGGAATAGAGCCGCTGCGCGTAATGCCCGATGGCGTGGAGCAGATGAGTCTTGCCCAGACCGGAGTCGCCATAGATGAACAGCGGGTTGTACGCCTTCGCAGGAGCCTCCGCCACGGCGTTCGCGGCGGCATGGGCGAACCTGTTCGAGGAACCGATGACGAAGGTGTCGAAGGTGTAGCGCGGATTCAGCCGGGAGGTCTCATAGGACTCACCACCGCCGCTGGCGGTGAAGGACTCCGAAGGAGCCGGACGGCTGGGAGGGCGGCGCTCGACCAGGCGTGGATCCCGCTGCGCCGGTTCGGGCCGTTCGTACTGTGAATAATCGGTGGGCGCGAAGCTGGGCTGCCCGAACTCGTCACGCTCGCGACCCGAACCGATGCCGCGGCGTTCAGGGGCCCGCTCGTCGCGGGCATACGGATTGGTCTCGGCCGCCGGGCCGCGGCGCGGCGGCTCGACCACGGTTTCGCTGGGGTAGAGGTCATCCACCGCCGTGGAGGAGGCCGATGCGGCTGAGGGTGCCGAGGTGGCAGGGTGTTCGCTGGTGTTCTCCCGCTGCCGCTGGGACATTCCGAGGTCGACCACATAGGCGCAGAGCACCTCCCTGCCGAACACCGCGCGCAGCGCTTCGCTGAGCTGCACGGCCAGGGTCGCCTGCATCAGTTCACGGACCCGCTCATGAGGCACCGCCACGGTCAGCAGCAGCGTCTCGCCGAGGAGCTGCTCCCCCTGGGGCACGGCGCGTCCCACATCGGTCAGGTTCAGCGCTCCGATGCCATGGTTCTCCCGGAGCTCTGCGAGCACCTGCTGCCACTGGCGCGGCACATCGATCTCTGACTCAGCAGGCACGCTGCTCCCCTCGTGTATTTCGGCGAAATTCTGCCCATAGTATTCCACAGCTTCTGTGGACAGCCCTGTGGAACAACCCAGTTCTTCCGCGTCATGGCAGGTCAGCCGCTGTTGATGGCGCGGCGTCGCCATCCTGTGAATCCCAGGAGGATCCCGGCAGTGCCGATGCCGCTGAGCCAGAGCACCGGGCTCCACCGGACGGACTCCACCGGGTATTGCGCCAGGTGCCCGAACACATTGAGCTCGGAGAAGATCTCGGGCAGATCCAGCAGCGGACCGAAGTTCGTCATCACGGCCGCATAGCCGAGCAGCAGCCACCCCAGCAGTCCGGCGAACCGCGGCACCCAGCCGTAGGCGGCGAGCGTGAGTCCCACCAGGGCCAGGACAGCAGGTCCCTGATGCAGACTGGCCCACAGGATGTCGCTGAAGTACGCGCCGGTATCACCATGGAGCACGGTCACCGCGGCTGCGGCGGTGGCCAGCCCGGTGAGTGCGAGCATGATCCCGAGCCCACCGAGGAGCACGGTGAGGTGCGCACCGAGCCAGCGCGTGCGGCTCAGCGGGGCGCTGAGGAGCAGCTCGGCCCGCCCATGCTTCTCCTCGCCGCGCAGCTGTTGGATGCCGCCGACTCCCGCTGCCGCGACGAAGAGCGCCAGAAACATCGCCATATAGGCCAGATATCCCAGCAGCACCGTCTCTCCGGCGAAGAAGCTGCGGAACTCTTCGGGGAGGCTCGCGGCGGTATCGACCATCGATTGCGCGTAGCTGCCGAAGAGCGCCCCGCAGAGGATGACGGCAGCGCCCCAGCCCCGCAGGCCTCCGCGCAGGGTGTGCGTCGCCACGCCGAGCGGGGTGCTCAGCCGGGGGCGTGCCTGCGCCCGCCCCAGCCGAGAGGGCAGCAGTCCGGCCCCGAGGTCACGCCGGGTGCTCAGTCCGAAGGCCCCGAGCACCGCCGCCGCGGCCAGTGCCAGGCAGAGCAGCAGCGGCCACCAGCGGTCCTCGACATAGGGCGCGGTCTGCTGGGACCAGCCGAGCGGTGAGAACCAGGAGAGCGCAGTGCCCCGCACGGCGGCCATGTCCCCGACCATCCGGATCAGGTAGGCCAGTCCCAGCAGCGCACCGGTCAGCCCAGAGGCCGCGCGGGAGGTCTCGGTCAGCTGGGCTGCGAGGGCCGCCACGGCGGCGAAGAGCAGTCCGACGGCGGCCCCGGAGGCTGCCACCAGCATCGATCCCTCGAGTGCGAACCCGCCCGAGAGCGCACCTAGCAGCACCAGTGTCGCGGCCGACGCATTGGCCAGCAGCACCAGAAGCAGCGCAGCGGTGAGCGTGGCGTGCCGCCCCAGCACGTCGGCGCGCAGAAGTTCTGCCCTGCCGGAGGCCTCCTCGGCACGCGTATGCCGGACCACGGTGAAGATGCTCATCAGGGCGGTGAGGATGTAGATGAACAGCACATACCCCGCCGCGTAGAAGCGCTCGAAGGTGGGCGACTCCATGCCGTAGGCCGGGCCTGTCATCAGTCGGCCCACCGGGTCTGCGAAGAGCCCCGCCATCTGGGCCAGCTCCGCCTCGTCGGTGACCAGCGCCTGCACGGCGTTGGCCACATAGAAGCTCATCAGCCCGATGCCCACGACCCAGAGGCTCAGCCGCACCCGGTCCTGGCGCAGCATGAATCGCAGCAGGACTCCGGTGCCGACCAGGCTGGTGCGTGCTGCGCCGGTGGTTGCGCTCCTGTCGAGGGACCGGTTCTGCATGGTCGTCATGGTGCTGAGCGGTCGGGGGCTGGCGTGCGCGAGGCTGGAGCGTCAGTCGCGCCTTCGGCGGCCGGGCTGGTGCCGGCGGATTCCGGAATCACGCCGTAGTGCCTGATCAGCAGTTGTTCGAGGGTCGGAGGGTGGGCCACCAGGGACTGAACTCCCAGCGCTGCCAGGTGCGCAGTGACCGTGGCCAGCCGATCGCTGTCGACCTCCAGAACCGTCCGGCTGGCACCAGCGGTGTGCCTGACGCGCAGATCATGGACCCCGTCGAGCTGCTGGAGCTCGGCGGCGGGTCGTGTGGTCTCGACCTCGATCGTGGTGCGAGTCATGTGGCGCATCGCGGAGAGGGTCCCGGATTCCACGGTGCGGCCTTCGCGAATGATCGAGACCCGGTCGGCAAGTGCCTCGACCTGCGCGAGGATGTGGCTGGAGAGCAGCACAGAGCGGCCCTGCAGCCGAGTCTCGGCGATGACCTGCTGGAAGACCACCTCCATGAGCGGGTCCAGGCCCGAGGTGGGCTCATCGAGCAGCAGCAGGTCGACGTCGGCGGCCAGCGCCGCGATCAGCGCCACCTTCTGCCGATTGCCCTTGGAGTAGGTGCGGGTCTTCTTGCGAGGATTCAGCGCGAAGCGTTCGATCAGCTCATCGCGTCGCTGAGTCACATGCCTGGACCCTGCGGCGCGACTGCGCAGCCGCAGGAACACATCAATGACCTCCCCGCCCGTGAGGTTGGGCCAGAGCTCCACCTCCCCAGGGACGTAGGCCAGGCGCCGATGCAGCGTCACGGCGTCTCGCCACGGGTCACCGCCGAAGACCCTGACCGTGCCGGAGTCTCGACGGAGCACACCCAGCAGCACCCGCAGCGTCGTAGACTTTCCGGAGCCGTTGGGTCCCAGGAAGCCATGCACCTCGGCCTCGTTGACTTGCAGGGAAAGCTTGTCCAGGGCACGGACATCGCCGAAGGACTTCGTGAGGTCCGCCACCTGGATCACGGGATCATGATCAGCCATGTCCAGTCCCTTCTCGACCCCGACCAGCGCCGGGAGATCCACGATAGAGCAGCCCGGACCCCGGTCCAATGGGTCACCGCCCGGTCTCTCCACAGTGCTGTGCACAACTGTTGATAGTCGGATCCGCCCCAACTTGACGGCGCAGGGAATGAACCCCTAGTGTTGGCAGGTCGCCCCAGAGTACTGCCGTGCCTGCACGCAGATCCTTTCCGGGGCCCGAATGACTTCAAACCATCCAAGTGGGAGTACACAGTGAGCAAGCGGACTTTCCAGCCGAGCAACCGCCGTCGCAGCCGTAAGCACGGCTTCCGTTCCCGTATGCGCACCCGTGCCGGCCGATCCATCATCTCGACCCGCCGCGCCAAGGGCCGCAAGGAACTCTCGGCCTGATCCAGAGCAATTCACGCTGACCACCTGGTCAGCGGGTCCCGGCGCAGTGCGCCAGGACCGACACCGCGGCCCGTCCCATCATCAGGGAGCGGGCCGTTTGTGCATCCCCTGCCCCAATCGTGGGCGCAGGTCCGAGACCCGGCACCGCACCCCGGCGGTCGCCTCGAAGGGAGTTCACACGCTGTGCTTCCCAAGGAACACCGCCTGACCTCCTCGCGCGATCACCGCGCCACCATGCGACATGGTTCGCGCGCCGGAGGTGAGGGGCTGATGGTCTCGGTGCTGCTGCGCGCCGAGGGTCCCGGTGCAGGTGGACCATCCTGGCGGTGCGGGCTCGTCGTGTCCAAGGCCGTGGGCAATGCTGTGGTCCGGCATCGCGTTCAGCGGCGACTGCGCCATATCGTGATGGATCTGATGCGTCATGAGGCGCTCGAGACCGATCCCGGGCACACACTGGACCTGGTGATCCGCGCCTTCCCCGAGATCACGAGCATGGACCACGCACAGCTGCGCGAGGAGGTGCTCCGGGCGGCTGCGCGCGCGCACCGGAAGTCCCTCCGCCGGGCGGTCCGCACGTGAACCAGCCTCCAGGGCCGGATGTGCCGCCGCAGCCCGGGCCGGAGCCGGGCCACGGACCGGAGAACGCGATCTGGGTCCGGCACCGAGACTTCTATGTCGAGCAGGGGATGGACCCCGGGGTCCCCACCGAAGAGGTCACCGAGGCCGAGCTTCGGCGCGGCCACTGGGGATGGATCCGCTCGATGCCCTCGATCCTGCTCTCCTGGCTCCTGCGGGGATACCGCAAAGTCATCTCCCCCCTGTACGGTCAGGTATGCAGCTTCTATCCGAGCTGCTCTGCCTACGGGCTGGAAGCGGTGACCGCTCACGGGGTCATCCGCGGCATCCCACTGACGCTGTGGCGAATCCTTCGCTGCAATCCCTTCACCGGTGGTGGAGTCGACCCGGTGCCACCGACGGCGAGGATTTGGCCGCAGGGTGGAGTACCGACGATCATAGAGACAAACCACCCACCGATACCCCGCGGCGATGATGACTGACGCCATCAACTCCCCCGAGCCGGCAGGCTGCTTCCGCATGACGCCTGGCCACGACATCTGAGAGATTCATGGGCTTTTTCGACACAATCATGTGGCCCTTCACCTGGGCCGTCTCCTTCATCCTGAGTACCTTCCACGGCGTCCTGACTGCCGTGGGGCTGGACTTCAACTCCGGGTGGAACTGGGTGATCTCCATCGTTCTGCTGGTGCTCGTCATCCGCATCATCCTGATCCCGCTGTTCGTCAAGCAGATCAAGTCCCAGCGCGGCATGCAGATCATCCAGCCCGAGGTGCAGAAGCTGCAGGCCAAGTACAAGGGCAAGAAGGACCCGGTCTCGCGGCAGCAGATGGCGCAGGAGCAGCAGGCGCTGTTCAAGAAGCACAACGTCAACCCGTTCATGACGTGTCTCCCGCTGCTGGCGCAGATGCCGATCTTCTTCGCGCTGTTCTGGATGCTCAACCGGATGCGCGAGCCGCAGAACCAGGCCGAGGGCTACGGGGCGCTGAGCGCCGCCGAGGTGCAGAGCTTCGACAGCTCGGAGATCTTCGGTGTGGGGATGTCCGACATCTTCCTGCCCGCCTTCAGCGAGGATCCCACCCGGTGGGACGTGGTCATCCTGACCTCGATCATGATCGTGGCCATGGTCGCCACCCAGTTCTTCACGCAGAAGCAGCTGATGAGCAAGAACATGTCCGAAGCGGCCCTGACGGGTCAGTTCGCGCAGACCCAGAAGATGATGCTCTACGTGCTGCCCCTGGTCTTCGTGGTCGGCGGCGTGAACTTCCCTGTCGGCGTGCTCGTGTACTGGACCGCGACGAACTTCTGGACCATGGGCCAGCAGTGGTGGGTCATCCGCAACAACCCGACTCCCGGGTCGCTGGCGGAGAAGGAACTCAACCTGCGTCGTGCCGCGCGCGGGCTGGCGCCGTTCAATGAGGCGCCCAAGCCCGTCGCCGAGGAGCCCAAGCCGACCGGAAAGCACCTGGGGCAGACTTCCCAGCCCGCGAAGAAGAAGAAGAAGAGGAAGTAGCAGCAGCTATGAGCGAGAACGAGACCCAGCGCAGCGAGACGGACACCCCCGACCAGCCAGCGCAGACGCAGCGCGACGCGCCGTCTGAACAGCCGCTCAGCGCCGCACCCTCCGGTGTCCCTGCCCGAGAGGCTCAGGAGAGCACTGAGGCCGGGAGCAGCGATGCTGAGGCCGGTCAGCGTGATCAGCCCGCCGCTGAGGGTGCCACGGATGAGGGTGACATCGCCGCTGACTATCTCGAAGAGCTGCTGGACATCGTCGACCTCGACGGCGACATCGACATCGAGGTCCGCGGGGGCCGCACCTACGTCTCGATCGTGACCGAAGAGGGCGGTGAAGAGCTGGATGATCTCGTCGGGGACGGCGGCGACGTCCTTGACGCGCTGCAGGAGCTGACCCGGCTCGCCGTGCTCACCGCGACCGGGGAGCGGACCCGGCTGATCCTGGACATCGCGGGCCACCGCGACCAGCGGCAGGATGAGCTCAAGGATCAGGCCGAGAAGGCGATCGCCAAGGTCAAGGATCGTGGCGAAGACGAGCACCTGGAACCTATGAGCGCCTATGAGCGCAAGATCGTCCACGACTTCGTCGCCGAATCCGGGCTCCTCAGCGAGTCCGAGGGTGAGGGCAAGCGTCGTCACGTGGTCATCTCACCGGCCTGAGCGCAGCCAGGCGCCCGCGGAGTCGAATACACCGAGGCCGGGGCTCAGCGCAGCTGAGGATCCGGTCCTGCAGCCAAGGAGCAAGACATGAGTGAGCCCCAGGACGACCGCGAAGCAGCCACCCTCGAGGCGGTCAGTGATGCCCAACTCGGTGAGCCGGAGCTGCCCGGGCAGGGGCCCTCGCTGGAGGCGCCTGAGCTGAGCGAGCAGGAGCAGCGGGCTGCCGAGGTGCTCTTCGGTGACCGGCTGGACCTGGCCAAGCAATATGTCGCGCATCTGTGCTCCACCGGTATCGAGCATGGACTGCTCGGTCCCCGTGAGGTGCCCATAATGTGGTCCCGCCATGTGCTCAACTGCGCCGTGCTCGGCCCCGAGCTGAGCGCGGGCACCACGGTGGCCGACGTCGGCTCAGGTGCCGGTCTTCCGGGACTTGCCCTGGCCATCGCGCGTCCCGATGTGGAGTTCATCCTGATCGAGCCGATGGAGCGCCGCGTCGAGTGGCTCAGCACCGTGGTCCAGGACCTGCAGCTGGACAATGTCCAGCTCATCCGGGCTCGCGCTGAGGAAGTCACCGACGAGGTCATGGCCGATGTGGTGACCGCTCGCGCAGTGACAGGTCTCAAGAAGCTTTTGCCACTGACTGTTCCGCTGTTGGACGAGGACGGGGAGCTGATGCTCATCAAGGGGCGCAGCGCACGTGGTGAGATCGCCGCGGCCGGCAAGTCCTTCAGCAAGCACAAGCTGGCCAACCCCACGGTCGAGCTTCTCGGCGAAGGCCTTCTGGAGGAGCCCAGCACCGTCGTGCGGTGCCGGCGACGCTCCGCGGGGCCGCGGTAGCAGTGCAGATCTCCCGACTCCGCAGCGGGCCGGCAATCGTCTTTGAATGTATGTCCATCGGGTATCCGGGTCACCCCCGTGGCCTAGACTCTTAGCTGTGCCCAACCCCACGTGTGGGGTGGTCGGCCCGACATCAGTGGTCCAGTCATGACAAAGGAAAGGTGGCTCGTGGAGGAGAAGCGCGTTTCACGTGAAACCAGTGGCGCCGCCAGGGCCGCAGAGGCGGCGGCGAGCACGGCGGAAGGTTCTTCGATCCTGGAGTCCCTGGCCGCGTCCTCTCCCCTGGCCGCCGAGCTCGCAGATGAGAATCGTCGCCGTAAGAAGCTCACGACCACCGAACTGAACCGACCCAGCCAGACTCGGGCGATCACCGTGTCGAACCAGAAGGGTGGCGTAGGCAAGACCACCAGCACCGTGAACCTCTCGGCCGCACTGGCCGATCAGGGCTTCAACGTTCTCGTGATCGATATCGACCCGCAGGGAAATGCCTCCACCGCGCTGGGTGTGGACCACTCGGCAGACGCAGACTCGGTCTACGACGTGCTGATCGAGGACTTCGCGCTGGCCGATGTGGTCGCAGACTGCCCGGATGTGCCCCGGCTTCAGGTGGTGCCGGCCACGATCCATCTCGCCGGAGCCGAGATCGAACTGGTCTCGCTGGTCGCCCGAGAGCAGCGGCTGGCCCGGGCGCTGGCTGAGTACTATCGGTACCGCGAGGAGAACGGCCTCGAACGGCTGGACTTCGTCTTCATCGACTGCCCGCCCAGCCTCGGCCTGCTCACCGTCAACGCCTTCGTCGCAGCCCAAGAGGTCCTGATCCCGATCCAGTGCGAGTACTACGCGCTGGAAGGCCTGAGTCAGCTGCTCAACAACATCGGCATGATCCAGAAGCATCTGAATCCACCGCTGAAGGTCTCGACGATCCTGCTGACCATGTACGACGGACGGACCAACCTTGCCTCCCAGGTGGCCGGAGAAGTGCGCGAACACTTCCCCGAGTCGGTGCTGCAATCGGTCATTCCGCGCAGCGTGCGCATCTCTGAGGCTCCGTCCTATCAGCAGACCGTGATCACCTATGACCGGTCCTCGACCGGCGCCCTGGCTTACCTGGAAGCCGCCGCTGAGCTTGTCCAGCGCTCCTGACCTGGGGCGATAGTGTTTCCTGAGGTCTTTAGGCGACTGCACCCAGGGTGCCCCGGCCTCTGAAGCACGGAGGCGGTCCTCGGTTCCACGTGAAACCCCGCTCCCCTGTTGGGCCCTGCAGCGCCGCGACGTGGTGTCCGCGTGCTCCCGGACCAGGGCGACCTTCCTGGCAAGATAGGCGAGTCGAGGATATGCGGATCGTTTCACGTGAAACCGGCCCTTCGAACACCACCATCGACTGGCTCCCCCCGGGCGGGCTGTGTTTCACGTGAAACCAGTGTCAGCTACTTCTGGGCCTCGTGGGCTCGGCGCACTTGGTCGCAGCACGGGTCTGGAACAACCGGAGTCCTTTGAATGCAGGCAGAACGGCTGCTGGTTCCAGGAACTGAGCCTTGCGCGGTGTACCCCGCAGTCCGGGAGTTTCGCGTGAAACCTACGTGCCAATGAAATGGCCAACCGGGCGCGCCACATCGGATCTGGTGGCATGTGAAGTCAGCGGCAACCGCGGGCGGCTTGGGTGAGCATCGGATTCCTATTCCCGGTTCGGCGCGAGATCAGTTCTGCGGGACTGAGGATGACGGTGCCCGGGTTTGAGCGCTGATTTCCGTCATCTGCGTGTTTCACGTGAAACGGTCTTCGAGATGCGATGAAGCGCCGGGCGCATCTCTTGGTACCAGGTTCCACGTGGAACCAGCACCTGGTGCACGTGGGCGCTCTCTCCGTAGATCCGGGCGCCCCGTGAGCACCGCACCGTGCACTGTCCTGCAGAAGAAGCTGGCGCGGCCAAGGTCTCGCAAAAGTTTCCAGCCAGGCGAGCTTCAAGGCCGTCTGAGGGTTTCACGTGAAGCAAGAGCCGCTGAACCCGAGACTCAGACGGCCAAGGACGCGCATGGTCACGCGGCGGAGTAGGCGGATTCCGCGGTTTCACGTGAAACACGCCGAAGCAGATCAGGCCAGCGGCATATACGGCCGCAGATTGGCGCGACCGCACCCCCAGGTTCCGCGGAGTCGCTCTGAGCAGGGGCTTTACCGCGACTTTCGATGTGGAGCGGGAGACCGGTGTCGGTGACACACGCGTTCCACGTGAAACCATCCTGATTGGACGCCCGCTTCCAGGCGTGTGGCCGATTGGCTCCGTAGAATAGATCGAGTTGCCGTTCCCACCGTGCGGTTCCAGTTCTATCCCCTAGGAGGCTGCCGAATGGCAGAAAGAAAGCGGCGTGGTCTCGGTCGAGGCCTGGGCGCATTGATTAACAGCGATGCCCAGGACGCCGATGCGGCCGAGGCTCTCCGTGCGGCGGAGACCGCTGAGTCGGCTCTGGCCGCTCGGGTTGAGGATGACACCCCCGAGGCGGCGGAGGACGTGCCGGCGACGGCGCCCGCCCCTGCCGCCCAGGAAGAGGTACCAGAACCCACCGCGCCCCGCGGAACGGCGGCTCGGGCGACCGACCGGCACGCTGAGGCCCCAGCGTCTCAGGGAACCGTGTCCGAGTCGAACCACGTGGTTCCACGTGAAACACGCGAAACACGGTCAAGTGCTCCTCGTCCCATCGATGTGTTCTTCTCCGCGAAGGCTGACCTTGACCGGCAGGTCATTGCTCGGGAATCGGCCACTATCTCGAGGCCGAACACCAGTTCACGCCGCACAGGCAGCGGACAGCGGGCTCCCATGCCGGACGTGTTGTCTCGGGGAGCGGCCAAATCGACGACCTCCAAGCGCTTTCCTGCCGAGGAGGACCTGCCTGACGCACCTGTGGTGCCCGCAGTGGAGGAGGAGATAACTGCGGCGGCCTCCGAGCCTGCCGGGTCCGTGCCGGAGAGCGCGTGGACCAGCTCGGTTTCACGTGAAACTCCCGGAACGGTGGATGGCGCCGAGTTCCGTTCCATTCCGGTGGCCTCGATCGTGCCGAACCCGCGCCAACCGCGCCAGGAGTTCGACGAAGAGCACATGGACGAGCTCGTTCACTCGATCCGTGAGATCGGTGTTCTGCAGCCCATCGTGGTGCGCCCCGCGGGTCCGGGCCAGTTCGAGCTGGTGATGGGTGAGCGGCGTTGGCGAGCGTCCAAGGCCGCGGAGCGGGAGACGGTCCCGGCGATCGTGCGGATGACCGCGGATGATGATCTGCTTCGGGATGCACTTTTGGAGAATATCCACAGGTCACAGCTGAATCCTTTGGAGGAAGCAGCTGCATATCGCCAGCTTCTGGACGATTTCAACTGCACACAGGATGAGCTTTCCGAGCGTATCGGTCGGTCTCGGCCTCAGATCAGCAACACGCTGCGTCTGATGAAGCTGCCCCCTGCGGTGCAGCGCCGGGTGGCCGCCGGAGTCCTCTCGGCGGGGCATGCCCGCGCTCTGCTGGGGCTGAAGTCTCTGGAGCAGATGGATCAGCTCGCCGGGCGCATCGTGGCCGAGGGTCTTTCGGTGCGGGCGACGGAGGAGGCCGTGACGCTTGCGCAACGAGATCAGGGCACCGGGGATCTCGGCCGTGAACGGGCGAAGAGCCCCCGGGTGCGACAGCTTGAGGAGTTCTCCGATGCCTTGACCGATCGGTTGGATACCCAGGTCAAGATCACTCTCGGAGCCAAGAAGGGTCGGATCGCCATCGATTTCGGGTCCATCGACGATCTGCACCGTCTGATGGAGATGATCGGATCACGGTCGTGATCCTGCTCTCTGGTGGAGCCAGACGTTTCACGTGAAACAGGCGGGGCCCGGAACGCAGAT
>NZ_JADPSA010000006.1 GCF_017347085.1 Nesterenkonia sp. E16_10 | reverse complement strand
GGGAACCCGAGCCCGCGGCTGTTCCGACTGGTCAGAGATCGCGCGCTGATCAACCGCATGGGCTTCAACAACGACGTCGCCGCTGCGGTCCGTCCGCATCTGGACTTCACCGCCGGCATCGGGGTCACCAGCACCGGCCACTGCCACCCGCATGTGGTCGCGGCCGCTCAGGCGCAGGTGGGAAGCCTGATCCACGGGCAGTACACCACGATCATGCACCAGCCGCTGCTGGCGCTCACCGAGCGGCTCTCCGAGGTGCTGCCGGCGGGGCTGGATTCGGTGTTCTTCTCCAACTCGGGCTCCGAGGCCGCCGAGGCCGCGCTGCGCCTGGCGCGTCAGGCCACCGGACGGCCCAATATCGTGGTGTTCCAGGGCGGCTTCCACGGGCGCACCGTGGCGGCGGCCTCGATGACCACCTCCGGGACCAAGTTCCGCGCGGGATTCAGCCCGCTGATGTCCGGGGTCGTCGTCGCACCGTTCCCCAACCCCAGCCACTACCGCGAGTACGGCTGGGATCAGGAGCAGGCCACCGACTTCGCGCTCAAGGAGCTGGATCTGCTGCTGCAGACCCAGTCCAATCCGGCGGACACCGCCGCGTTCCTGGTCGAGCCGGTGCTCGGCGAGGGCGGCTATGTGCCGGGCAATGAGCGCTTCTTCGCGGGCCTGCGCGAGCGCGCAGATCGGCATGGGATCCTCGTGATCATCGACGAGGTCCAGACCGGGTTCGGGCGGACCGGGAAGTTCTGGGGCCACGAGCACTTCGTCACCGAGGGCGCCCCGCGGCTCCCGGACATCATGATGTTCGCCAAGGGCATCGCCTCGGGCTTCCCGATCTCGGGGATCGCGGCCTCTGCGGAGCTGATGGGCAAGGCCTGGCCCGGCTCGCAGGGCGGGACCTATGGCGCCAATGCGGTGGCCTGCGCCGCCGCGGTGGCGACCCTGGAGGTGATCGCCCAGGAGGGCCTGGTCGCGAACAGCGCGGTGCGCGGAGAGCAGCTGCGCGCGGGCCTGCGCGAGGTCGCCGCCGAGGCCAATGCCCGGGCCGGCGTGGAGCGCATCGCCGAGGTGCGCGGACTGGGTCTGATGGTGGGCAATGAGTTCCGCGACGCCGAGGGCGCACCGGATCCGGTGACCGCGACCGCGGTGCAGCAGGAGGCCGCCCGACGCGGGCTGCTCCTGCTGATCTGCGGCTCCTGGGGCGAGGTGGTCCGGTTCATCCCGGCGCTGGTGGTCTCGGAGTCGGAGGTGGACCAGGCGCTCGCGCTGTGGTCCGAAGCGGCGGCAGCCGTCGTCGCGTGAGCCGCCCGGGGCCGGCCGGCTGAACCCTGCGGGGTTCGGCCGGCCGGGGCTGTGGGGTTCAGCCCACCGGGGCTGTTGGGTTCAGCCGACCGGGCGCGTGAGCCGCGGCCGGGCGCCGGCTACCAGACCCGGGAGGTCAGCTGCGGGTACTTCGGGGACATGTCGTCGCCCGAGGAGGTGCGCGTGACGCGCCGCCTGACCCAGGGGTAGAGGTAGTCCTTGGTCCAGGTCAGCTCGCTGATCAGGCGCTCGGGCAGCGAGGCCAGCGGTGCGTCGTCGACCTCGGGGTCCTCGATCTCGTCCTTCTCACCGAGGACCTTGAGCACCTCCTTGGCCATCATCATGTGCCCCGCGATCCCCAGGTGCATCCGGTCCTCGTCCCAATAACGCCAGTCCTGGAACTCACGCATGTGCCAGAAGTCGACCAGATCCAGGTCGAAGTCGGCGGCGATCTTGCGCACGTGCTCGTTGTAGATGGCGGTCCGGCCGCGGGTGGCCTTGAACAGCGGTGCCTGGCCGGAGTCGAAGCCGGTGAACAGGACCACGCGGGCGCCGCTAGCGATGAGCTTCTCCACGCCCCAGCGGTAGCGCTCCATGAGCGCGTCGATGTTCACCGTGGGGCGCAGGATGTCATTGCCGCCGGCGTAGAGCGTGACCAGGGTCGGGCCGAGCCCGATCGCGGGGTCCAGCTGCTCGTCAAGGACCTGCTGGAGCTTCTTGCCGCGCACCGCGAGGTTCGCGTAGCCCCAGGATGAGTCATTGGCGATCAGCTGACCTGCCACCCGGTCGGCCCAGCCGCGCACCCCGTTGGGGCTGGATGGATCGATGTCTGCCACACCCTCGCTGAACGAGTCCCCCAGGGCGACGAAGCGTTTCTTGAATGGACCGTCGAGTTGATCTGATGCGGACATTGAGCCCTCCCGTTCGCATGCGGCTGGCGTACTCTCTGCTTCAACCCTACCGGTGGCCAGGCCAGGACTGAACCTGGCGAGCACGGCGCTGAACTGGGTGCGGCGGGCGGGGTGACCGGTATCAGCCGAGCAGGTCTTGGATCTGCTCCTCGTTCAGCGGCCGGGTGGCCCTGCCTTCGAGCAGGAAGGCCAGCTGCGCCGAGACCTCAAGCTCCTCGGCAGCGTTGACCGCATCCTCCAGCGAGCCCCCCGCCACGATCGAGCCGTGGTTGGCCAGGATCACCGCCGGGCCCCGTTCTCCCGCCGCGAGGATGTCATCCAACACCGCGGCGGATCCGGGCTTGTAATAGGGCACGGTGGGCACCTCGCGCCCCAGCCGCATGATGAAGTACGGGGTCAGCGGCGGGATCGGCTGGGCCCGATCGAGACAGCTGATCGCGGTCACATAGGTGGAGTGCAGATGCACGACGGCGGCGGCCTGGGGGCGGGCCTGATACATCGCCTGATGCATCACGACCTCCTTGGACGGCTTGGGCCCCGCGGTGTGCACCCACGCCGCGTCCAGCTCGGAGAGCTCACCGGGGTCAAGACGTCCCAGCGAGGAGTTCGTAGGCGTCATCAGGAACCCGTCCTGGGTCCGGACGCTGATGTTCCCGGCGCTGCCCACGGAGAAGCCGCGCTGGAACAGACTCGCTCCCAGCGCCACGATGCTCTCGCGCAGCGCGTCCTCGTTCCCAGCCGGTGCTCTCATCGATATGTCCTCTCCTCGGGGGTGCCGGGTCCGGCTGCGCGGGCTGCGCAGCGGATGCGTGATGTCGCGATGCACGAGCGGCCGCTCAGGGCTGGAATTCTCACTGCTCCGATTCTCACCGATCTCACCGACGCCCTAGAAGATCGCACTGGCGATCAGCAGCGTGACCAGCGTGGTGGCCCAGGCGATGGTGGTCGGGATGGACCAGACCAGCATCTGATGCTTGGCGTTCTTCACACCCAGCATCCGGTTGACCACCCAGAAGAAGCTGTCGTTGAAATAGCCGAAGAACAGCGAGCCCAGTGCGGCGGCCTGGGCCGCGAGCACCATGTTCACATCGGGCACCTGAGCCAGGATAGGCGCAGAGATCGACGCGGCGGTGATGATCGCGACGGTGCCGGAGCCCTGGATGATGCGCACCACCGTGGCGATCAGGAACGGGATCATGATCGTGGGAAGCGGCAGCCCCGCGACCCAGGCGCCGATGGAGTCGCCGGTGCCGCTGTCGCGCAGGACCGCGCCGAGTGCACCGCCGGCGCCGGTGACCAGCAGGATGATGCCTGCAGCCTGGACGCCCTGCTCCATGTCGTCGAGGGTGCCCTGCCGGCTCTGCCGGCGGGTCAGGCCGTAGATGGCCACCAGCACGCCGGCCAGCAGCGCGATCACCGGGTTGCCGATGAAGGCCGCGACCGAGACCAGCGTGGCGGGCAGATCGAGGATCCCGGCCTCGGCGATGTAAGCGGAGACGGTGTTGAAGAAGATCAGCACGATCGGCAGCAGGATCGGCAGGATCGCGAGGAACAGCGAAGGAAGCTCCTTCTCACGCTCCTCGGCACGGACCTGGAACTCGTCGAAGGCCTCGGTGGGGGTCAGCGCCTCGCCGGTGTCGGCCTCGATCATCGCCTCGATCCGAGGCCCCATGATCTTGGCATAGAGCACGATCAGGAACAGCGCCGGCAGGGTCAGGATGATGCCCCAGAGGATCATCTCTCCGATGCTGACTCCGAAGATTCCGGCGGCGCCGAGCGGGCCGGGCGTGGGCGGCACTGCGTGGTGGGTCAGGATCAGGCCGCCGGCCAGGGAGATGCCCAGCGTGAGCACCGAGCGTCCGGTGGTGCGGCTGAGCGACTTCACCAGCGGCGAGAGGATCACATAGGCGCTGTCCACGAAGATCGGGATGGAGATGATGAAGCCGGCGCCCGCGAGCGCCCACTCCTCCTTCTTCTTCCCGAGCCAGCGGATCAGGGTGTAGGCGAGCTTCTCGGCGGCGCCGGAGACCTCGAGGATCCGGCCCATCATCACGCCCAGCCCGATGACCAGGCCGATGGTGGCCAGCGTGGAGCCGAAGCCGGTGGTGATGGAGTCGATCACCTCATCCGGGGCCATGCCCGCGGCGAGCCCGGCGATGGAGGCGGCGATGATCAGCGCCAGCACCGCGTGGATCTTCGTGCGCAGCACGAAGAAGATCAGCAGCGCCACCGCCGCCGCCAGGCCGATGATGGCCGCAAGCTCCGAAGAGCCCATCGTTTCAGTCATGGTGTCCTCCTTGACACGTCATACAGCTCTGCTGGTCCCGGGTCGCCAGACCCCAGGTCTGCGGATCAGGCAGTCTGCCGATCAGGCGATGAACTCCGCGTGGAACTGGCGCACTGCCGATTCAAAGCTGGCATCCGGGGCGAAGCCCAGCGCGAGGCTGCGCTCGACGTCGAAGACGCCGGGCCAGGAGCAGACGATGTCCATGATCGATTCCTCGGGAACCTCGCTGACCAGGGCGCGGGCCTGCGCACCGCCGACTAGCTCCAGGGCCTGGAGCATCTCGCCCACCGTGACGCTGACGCCGGGGATGTCGAGCACGCGCCAGGCGGGAAGCTCCTCGGCGGGCACCAGGTAGGCGTGGACCAGGTTGGCCACGGCGGTGTTCGGCGAGGAGAGCCACATCCGGGTGTCCAGCGGCACCGGGCATACCGCCGGGATCCCCTGCAGCGGCTCACGGATGATCCCGCTGGCGAAGGAGGAGGCCGCGGAGTTCGGCTTGCCGGGGCGCACCGAGATGGTGGGCAGCCGGGCGATCCGGGCGTCCACCCAGCCCTTGCGGGAGTACTCGTTGACCATCAGCTCCCCGATGGCCTTGAAGGCGCCATAGGTGGACTCCGGCTGTGCGGCGAGGTTGCCCGGGACGACCTCGGGCATATCGCCGCCGAAGACCGCCAGCGAGCTGGTGAAGACGAAGGTCGGGCGGGAGCCGAGCCGACGGGCGGCTTCGAGCAGCTCGTGGGTCGCCTCCACGTTGACCCGGTGGGAGAGGTCGAAGTCCTGCGCCGAGCCGCCGGAGAGCACCGCTGCCAGGTGGTAGATCCCGGCGGTGTCGGCGTCGATGACCCGCTGAAGCAGCGCCGGGTCGGCGAGGTCCCCGACGTGTGAGACCACGCGGGGATCATCGAGGGTGGAGGGGCTGAGATCGAGCGAGATGACCTGGGTGAGCGGGTGTGGGAGCTTCCCGGCGTCGGCGGCGGCGAGCAGTTCGGTGATGACCCGGCTGCCGAGGAATCCGGCTCCTCCGGTGACGACGATGTTC
Source organism: Nesterenkonia sp. E16_10 (assembly GCF_017347085.1). GTDB lineage: Bacteria > Actinomycetota > Actinomycetes > Actinomycetales > Micrococcaceae > Nesterenkonia. The sequence continues at coordinate 26,864 of NZ_JADPSA010000006.1, read as the reverse complement.
ATGACGCAGCAGTGTCCTTTCGGGGTTCGGCGGCTGCCGTGATCAGATCCACCCCGAGCTCTGCGGCGCGCTGGCGGGCAGGCTCGGGAAGGGATGGGTCGGTGATGATGCCTTCGAAGGCTTCGAAGGGGATGGCCTTGAAGGCTGCGACGCGTCCGTATTTGGAGCTGTCGGTGGCCAGATAGGCGCGCACGCAGTTCTCGATGATGGCGCGCTTGACGATGACCTTGGCCTGGCTGGGCACCGAGAGGCCGCGCAGGTCGAAGCTGGAGGCGGAGACGAAGGCCAGGTCGATGTTGAACTCGGCAAGCTCGGTGGCGGTCAGCGGTCCGTCGGTGGACATGTTGCCCGAGTCCAGCCGGCCGCCCAGCACATGGACCCGTGCCTGCGGGTGCTTCCCGACCTCCGCGGCGACGACGAGGTCGTTGGTCACGACGTCGAGGCCTTCCGCCCCGGCACGGGCGACCAGGATGCGGGCCAGGGAGAGCATCGTGGTGCCGGCGTCGAGGTAGACCAGGTCCCCGGCAGAGACCAGGTCCGCCGCGCGGGCGGCGATGGCGTCCTTCTCGGTGGGCCGGATGCCCAGCTTCGCCTGGTGGGTGGCGTCGAGCTGGATCCTGGAGGGCATGGTGACTCCCCCGCTGACCGAGACCAGCCGGCCTGCATCCTCGAGCATCTTGATGTCACGGCGAATGGTCATATGCGAGACGCCCAGCGCCTCGGTGAGCGCGGCGATGCTCACCGCATTCTGTTCCTGGACCATATGCACCAGCCGACGGCGGCGCTCGTCCGGGATCATGTCCCGGCCTGGCCGGCCTGGCCGGACTGGTCGGGCTGGTCGGGCTGGCCGGACTGCGTGAACCCGGGCTGGGCGGCGCCGGTCTGGGCAGATCGGTGGGGGGCGAACCAGCCGAGCCCGTCCTCGGTGCGCGCTGCGGGTCGGTACTCGCAGCCGATCCAGCCGGTGTAGCCGCTGGCCTCCAGCAGCTCGAAGAGGTACGGGTGGTTCAGCTCCCCGGAGTCAGGTTCGTTGCGCTGCGGCACCGAGGCGATCTGGATATGAGCGGTCTGCGGCGCGACCCGCTGGATCAGTCGGGTCAGGTCACCGTCGGTGATCTGTGCGTGATAGAGGTCCAGCTGGAGCCTGGTGTTGGGGTGGTCGATCTCCTCGAGCAGCTCCACGCCGGCGCGCACGCTGTCGACGAAGTATCCCGGCATGTCCACCGGGTTGATCGGTTCCACCAGCACGCGCACCCCATGATCCGCAGCGACCTCGGCGGCCTCCCGCAGTCGCTTGATGTAACGGGTGCGGGCCTGCGGGTCTGCACCGGGGATTCCCGCCATGACATGGAGCTGCCGGCAGTCCAGCGCGCGGGCGTAGTGCATGGCGGTGGCGAGCCCGGCGCTGAACTCCTCCTCGCGCCCCGGCAGCGAGGCGATGCCGCGCTCCCCGGCGGCCCAGTCCCCCGCCGGGGCGTTGAACAGCGCCTGGGTCAGGCCCGCGGCGTTCAGCGCCGCAGCCACGTCCTGGGCCGAGTGCTCGTAGGGGAAGAGGTACTCCACGGCGCGGAAACCGGCCTCGGCGGCGGCGGCGAAACGCTCCAGAAAGGGACGCTCGGTGAACATCAGCGTGAGGTTGGCGGCGAACTGCGGCATCAGGCGCTGCCTCCGTCCGGGGTCGAGGGCTGCTGGGTCGCGGGCTGTTGGGTCGCGGGCTGCTGGGATGCAGGCTGCTGGGAGACCAGCTGTTGAGCGGCGGCGAAGAAGTCCTCCTCGCCGAAGTTCCCGGACTTCAGCGCGAGATCGAGCGTCTCGGAGCTGGCGGCCCCCGGGTTCGCCTCGGGCAGGGTCCGGGTCCATGGCACCCCCGGTGCGATCTGCGGGCCGACCTCGAATCCGCGCACGCCCAGTCCCTGGGTGACTGCCCCGGAGGTCTCGCCGCCGGCGACGATGAACCGTCGGGTGCCGTGCTCGCGCAGGGCGCGGGCGAGCCGGGAGAAGAAGTCCTCGATCGCCGCGGAGAGCTCCTGGGCGCCGTGCTCCTGCTGGGCGGCGCGCACCTTCTCCGGGGAGGCCGTGGCGTAGACCAGGGGCGCCAGCGCGTCGGGGCGCTGCTGCTGGGCCACCCAGTCGAGCACCTCGGCGCAGTAGTCCTCGGGGCCAGCAAGCACGGAGCCGATGTCCAGGGCGAGGGTGGCGGCGCGGCTGCGGTAGCTGCGCACCTGGGCGTTGGTCATCTGGGAGCTGGAGCCGGAGAGCACCACGGCGGGGCCGCTGGTGAAGGTCCAGTCCGAGGCCGCAGAGGAATCTGTCGACCCGCGGGGCCGGGTCACCGCACGGGCCAGCCCGTAGCCGATGCCTGAGCCGCCGGTGATCAGCGGCATATGGGTCAGCGCCGCTCCCAGGGTCTCGAGGTGACGCATCTGAACGGTGTCAGGCACGGCGTAGCGCGCACCTGAGGCCCGGGCTTCTGTCAGCGCCTGCCGCACGGCCGCCGGTCCGGCCTCCACCGTGGCATGGGGGATGACGACGGCGCAGCCCTGCGCCTGGGCCTGCATGAGCCGGACCAGGCTGGAGTCCGTCATCGGGGTGACCGGATGGTCGCGCATCCCGGACTCGTCCAGCGGCTGGTCGTGGACGAAGAGGTGCCCCTGGTAGACGGTGCGCCCGTTGACCGGCAGTGCCGGGGCGAGCACCGTGAAGTCCTCCCCCATCGCCTCGAGCAGAGCATCGGTGACCGGGCCGATATTTCCCTCGGCGGTGCTGTCAAAGGTGGAGCAGTACTTGAAGATGATCTGCTCGGCCCCGCGGGCGGTGAGCGCGGCCAGCGCCTTCAGGCTCTGCGCCACGGCCTCCGCGGGGGCGATGGAGCGGGTCTTCAGGCTGATCACGGCGGCCTCGACTCGTTCGTCGAGGTGCTCGGGGAGATCCTCGGGGCTGGTGAACTGCACCGTGGTCATCCCGGCGGAGACCAGGAACCCCGCGATGTCGGTGGCTCCGGTGAAGTCATCGGCCAGCACTCCTATGCGCAGCGCCATGAGGACCCTCCCTCTCGTGTTCCGCCGGGCGTGGTGACCCAGCACCCCGCTGGTTGTGAATCTTCACAGTCAAGTTCACATAAGCTAACATGACGGAATCAGAATGTGAAGCCGATCACGAGACGAGGACCACAGATGAGCGAGAACCTCAGCACGCCGAAGGTGACCTTTGTAGGCATCGGCGCCATCGGACTTCCGATGGCGGCCCGGGTCGCCGCGGCGGGATTCGACCTGACCGCCGTGGACTTCTCGGCCGCACAGCGCACTGCCGCCCAGGAACACGGCCTTCGCGCTGCCTCCTCTGCGGCCTCCGCGAACGAGGCCGATGCGGTCATCGTCATGGTGGCCACCGGAGATCAGCTGCGCAGCGCCGCGCTGGGGCCCGAGGAACTGGGCTCCGAGACTCAGGAGTCAGCGGGCCTGATCGCCGCGATGCGCCCGGGGGCGAGCCTGATCGTGATGAGCACGGTGGGTCCCGAAGCGGTGCAGACGCTGGTGGAACCGGCACGCGAACGTGGGATCAGGCTGGTGGATGCACCGGTCACCGGCGGGGTGGCGCGCGCCGCGGTGGGTTCGCTGCGGCTCTTCGTCTCCGCCGACTCTGAGAGCATCGATGAGAACCGCGAGCTGCTGGAGTCCATGGGCACGATCGTGGAGTGCGGCAACGAGATCGGCGACGGTCAGGCCTTCAAGGCGGTCAACCAGCTGCTGTGCTCGGTGCACATCGTTGCGGCCGCCGAGGCGCTGGCCCTGGCGCAGCGGCTCGGACTCGATCCGGCCCAGGTGCTCGAGGCGGTGGCCGAAGGGGCGGCCGGCTCCTTCATGCTCAGCGATCGAGGTCCGCGGATGCTGCAGGGCCCTGAGGCGCAGGTGGCCAGTGCCGTGAGAATTTTTGTGAAGGACACGTCCCTGGTGAGCGAGATCGCCGGCGCCCACGGCTTCGAGGCGCCGCTGCTGGAGGCCGCCCGGGCGAAGTACCTGGAAGCCGCCGACGCCGGTCTGGCGCGCCGAGACGACTCCCAGGTGATCGCGACCTATCAGCGGTAGAGCGGGTTGGCTCCACCGGGCTGCTCGGAGGCCGCCACCGGGCCCGGAGCGGTGCCGGCGCCGAAGGGTGAGCCGCCGAGGGCCTCGCGGCCGTGCTCGCTCAGCCAGTTCGCCAGGTCGGGTCCGACCGGTGTGATCTGGGTCGGGTTGAGGTCCTCGTGGACCTCGTAGTAGTGCCGCTTGATCTGGTCGAAGTCCACCGTGTCCCCGAAGCCGGGGGTCTGGAACAGGTCCCGGGCATAGGCCCAGAGGTTCGGCATCTCGGTGAGCTTGTTGCGGTTGCACTTGAAGTGCCCGTGATACACCGGGTCGAAGCGGACCAGCGTGGTGAACAGCCGCACATCGGCCTCGGTGATGTGTTCGCCCATCAGATAGCGGCTGCCTGCCAGTCGGTCCTCGAGCCAGTCCAGCGCGGTGAAGAGCCGGTCGTAGGCGTCCTGGTAGGCGCTCTGGGAGCCGGCGAATCCTGCGCGGTAGACCCCGTTGTTGACCTCGGTGAAGATCCGCTTGATCACTGGGAGCATCTCCTCGAGCGCGCCCTCCGGAATCAGGTCCGGGGCGCCGGGGCGGTGGTGCTCGCGCCACTGGGTGGAGAGGTCGAAGGTCAGCTGCGGGTAGTTGTTCGTGACCACCCCGCCGGAGGGGACGTCGACCAGCGCCGGGACGGTGATCCCGCGCGGGTAGTCCGGGAAGCGGGCGAAGTAGTTCTCCTGCAGCCGCTCGGTGCCCAGCACCGGGTCCACCCCGTCGGGATCCAGGTCGAAGGTCCAGGAGCGCGCATCATGAGTGGGACCGGGGGTGCCCAGCGAGATGGCGTCCTCCAGTCCGAGCAGCCGGCGGATGATGATCGAACGGTGGGCCCAGGGGCAGGCGCGGGCGGCGACGAGCCGGTAGCGGCCGGGCTCCACCGGCCAGGCCTGTGCGCCATCGGTGAGCCCCGCCAGGCGAGGATCGCCGATGGAGGAGGATTCCTCCTGCGGCGCGGCCTGGACCGCCTGCGGGTCGGCGACCACGCGATCCTCGATGTAGTTGGTGTCGCGGGTGAACTCTCCCCCGGTCACGTAGGCACCCTTGGTGGAGTGCTCGGTTCCTGCCGTCTTCTGAGGTTCGCTGCGCTGAGCGTCGCTGTTCTGGGCCATGGGCTCAGCCTACGCGTGCGCGTCGGTAGGCTGAGAACATGTCTGAGCCCAGTGCCGTGCAGCGGATCACCTGCGACAACCCCTCTCCGATGACGCTGCAGGGGACCAACACCTACGTCCTGGGCGGAGATCAGGCCCAGGAGGTGGTGATCATCGACCCCGGGCCGGCCGATCACCCGGAGCATCTGGCGCAGGTGCGCGCCGTCGTCGGCTCCCGCCGGGTCGCCCAGATCCTGGTCACACATCGTCATGCCGACCACACCGGGGCCGCGGCACGCTTCGGTGAGGCCTTCGCAGCGCCGGTGCGCGGGCACAGCCCGGAGCAGTGCCTCGGACGCGGCGAGCAGCCGGCTGCGCCGCTGACCGACGGGGAGACCATCGAGCTGGGCGGGCTGCGGCTGAGCGTGCTGCACACCCCGGGGCACACCTGGGACTCGGTCTGCTTCTGGCTGACCGGCGACGCCGACGGCGACGGGGACGCCGGCGAAGGCCATGGACCGGCGATGTTCACCGGAGACACGATTCTGGGCGAGGGCACCACGATGCTCGATCACCCCGACGGCACGCTCACCGATTATCTGCAGAGCCTCGAGCGGCTCAGCGAGTACGCCCAGGCCAGGCTGCTTCCGGCGCACGGTCCGGCTCAGTCCAGCGCGGCCGAGGCTGCCCGACGCTATCTTGCCCACCGGCTCGAACGCCTGGACCAGGTCCGTGAGCTGCTGCGCACCGCCGATGACGAGGGCGCCACACTGGACGCGACGGCACTGGGAGAGCTGATCTACGGGCAGCGCAGCGGGCTCCCGACGGGCATCACCACCAAGATCGCGGCGGCCCAGCTGCAGCATCTGGTGCACCTGGGCGAACGCTGAGCGCTAGAAGGGGCGCCTGATGTGATCGGACTCGGTCCAGCGGATGGAGTCCACGGTGATCCCCTCGGCGTTGAGGTGGTCCAGCAGCGCGGAGCCTGCAGAGTTCAATCGGGCGAAGGCAACCTCCCCGGGGTCGGCCCCGGAACCGGCGGCGTAGAAGCTCAGCTTGAGTCCGCGCCGGCCCGCCGCGTCGTGGAACTCGCCCTTGGACACGGAGAGCTGGCCGTCGGTGACTCCCACCAGCGGACCCTCTCCGATGTCGACACGGAAGGGATCCATGAACCCGGTGAGCTCCTCCACGGCATCGTCCACGGCGATCAGGTCGGAGGCGAAGATCTCGGCATGCAGCACCGCCCATTCATCGGCCGTCAGGGGACGCCGCCCCCACGCAGCGCGTCTCTTCCAGCGCAATGATCCTCCTGTTGTGTGATGTGGAGACCGGTCTCGGCGCTTCGGCGCAATGCTGAGCGCGCCGCCGGGCTCTGCACTCTAGGATAGCCAGCATGAGCAACCACACGGCCGTCATCACCGGTTCCACCGCCGGCCTCGGCGCAGCGTTTGCGCGCCAGCTGGCTGCCCAGGGCTACGACCTCGTTCTGGTCGCCCGCGATGGAGAGCGTCTGCGCATGCAGGCGGAGTCCATGGCTTCGCAGTATGGGGTGAAGACCTCGGTCATCGTCGCGGACCTGGTGACCGACGATGGGGTCGCCGCCGTCCAGGAGCGGCTGGCCGACCGCACGAACCCGGTCCACCTGCTGGTGAACAATGCCGGTCACGGGCTGGCCACCGAGTTCATCGACTCGGATCTCGAGGAGGAGCGCAAGCTGCTGCGCCTGCATGTGCAGACCACCATGGAGCTCACGCACACCGCGGCCCGCGCGATGGTGCGGCGCCGCGGCGGACGGATCATCAACGTCGCCTCGGTGGCCGGCTACACCCCCACCGGGACCTACTCGGCGGCGAAGTCCTGGGTGATCAACTTCTCCAAAGGGCTGCACTCGCAGCTGCGCTCTCGCGGAGTGACCGTCACCGCGCTGGTGCCCGGACTGGTGCGCACCGAGTTCCACCAGCGTTCAGGCATCAAGATCACCGCCGTCAAGCGCTGGATGTGGCTGGATGCCGAGGACGTGGTGCGCCAGGCGCTCACGGCCAACGCGCAGGGCGCCTCGACCTGTGTGCCGGCGCGCAGCTACCAGGTGCTCACCGCCGGACTGCGCTTCATGCCCGACTCGATGGTGCAGTGGGCCGTGGACAAGCGCACGGGAACCCCGGAACAGGGCAGCGACTCCGGAACGCAGACTCCCGGAGCGATCGAGACGAGGAAGGCCGGCGCGCCGCGAGGTGTCGAGTACGGGACCGGCGACGGCACTGCGGAGCCGACCACCGAGGCGATCAAGACCGTGAACGCCTATAAGTCGGCCAAGGCCAAGAACTCCTCCACCGGAGTTGGGACCCGGGAGTCCCAGCCTCCGAGGGAGTGACCCCGGGCCGGGCCCGGGCCCGGTTTCAGCGCGCGGGGGGTGTTGAGCTCGGCCGCGGGGGCCCCTCGCCGGGACGCCGCGTGGCCGCGGCACCGAAGGTCTCCTCCTCGTCGGTCTCAGCCTTGTGCTGCGGCACCGCCTGAGTGGGCGCGGCGTCCTCGGGGTAGGCGGTGCCGTCCTCGCCCAGCTCGGCTGAGTCCTGGCGTTCCTCCTGCCGTTCCAGCCGCTCACGGTAGGCCTCGGCCCCGGGCCCGGAGAACTCCCGGTTGCGCTGTACGGCGGCGATCGAGCCGGTGAAGACCGAGGCCCCCTCTCCCGCCTGGGTCACCGGCTGGGACTCCGCTCCGGAGTCGACGACGCCGACCTGCCCGGTGCGCACCGGGGCCGGGGACTGCGCCAGCGCCTCCTCGTTGGTCAGCAGCATCCGCTGGGTGAACACCGCATAGGGGTGCTCGGCACGCAGGTAGTTCACCAGGTCCTCGCGGATCAGGCAGCGCAGATCCCAGAGCTCCCCGGAGTTCCGCGCGGAGACCACGACGCGCGCCTTGACCATGCCGCCTACGGCGTCGGTGACCTGCAGCGAGTAGTCCCTGCCGTCCCAGAGCTCCGCGGAGTCCAGCAGCCGCTTCAGCCGGGCGCGCAGCGGATCCATCGGGACGCGCCAGTCCACATCGAGCTCCACGGTCCCGAGGATGTCGGTGCCGACCCGGGTCCAGTTCTCGAAGGGCGTGGCCACGAAGTAGCTGGACGGGTAGATGAATCGACGCTCGTCCCAGGACTTGATCACCACGGCGGTGAGCGTGATGTCCTCGACCGTGCCGAAGTTGCCCTCCACCACGACGACGTCTCCGGCGCGGATCGAATCCGTGAAGGCCAGCTGAATGCCGGCGAAGACGTTGGTCAGCACCGACTGCATCGCCAGACCCACGACCACCGAGGCCACGCCGGCGGAGGCCAGCAGTCCGGCGCCGAGCGCGCGGACCTGCGGGATCATCAGCATGATCGCCGCCACGGCAAAGGTGATGATGACCGCGGTGAGGATCCGCCGGATCAGCGAGACCTGAGTGGCGAGCCGGCGCCCGCGCCGGTCCTCGACATCGAGCTCCCCGTCGGAGTAGCCGATGTATTTGGAGTAGATCATCGCCTCGGCGATCCGTACGATCCGCAGCGCCCACCAGGCGATGCCGATCACCACCGCCACCAGCAGCACGAAGGAGACCGGCTGGAGCCATTCCGCGGCGCGCAGCAGGATGTTCAGCGTGGACCAGGCTCCGATCAGCACCAGGGTGATGAACAGCGGGGTCCGCGTCCGGTTCACCGCATGCTTGACCCCGTCATTGTGTCGAAAGAGCTGCTTGAGCAGCATCGAGGACACCACGGTCACCACCAGGGCGACCACCACCGCGATGACCAGGCCGGTGATGATGCCGAAGAACGGACCCTGCTCGGCGATCAGGCTCTCCAGTCCTTCGGGGACGCTCTCCTCGACGATCCCGTCGACTCCTTCGGTGGGCGCCACCTCCTCCTCGGGAGCCAGATCGGTGGTTTGCGGCACGGCGAAGGCCAGCGAGCTCGGGAAGAAATCCATCCGGGAAAAGACCATGGCCAGCATCATGCCACGCCGCTCTGGACGAGCACTGGAACGTCCGGGGAGTCCCGGTGTGTGGGCTCTCACGTCACGAAGTGGGCGCGAGGCGGCAGCAATGGGGACAATGGAGGAGTGTTCGCCCTCGATCAAGCGGACGGACACTGATCTCACCCACTAGGAGACCCATGCTCACCCTCAAGGATCTGCGCGGCAGCACGATCGACGCCGCCTCCGTGCTTCCCCGCGCCTCGCAGGACATCTCGACCACCATCGAGACCGTGGCCCCGATCCTTCAGAATGTGCGGCTCCATGGGGTCTCTGCCCTGTTGGACTACTCCGAGAAGTTCGACGGCGTCCGCCCACCCTCGCTTCGGGTCCCGGCGGAGAAGCTCCGCGAGGCGGCCGAGCAGCTCGAGCCCGAGGTCCGCGCGGCGCTGGAGGAGCTCATCCTGCGGGCCCGCGCGGTACATGAGGCACAGCTGCCAGAGGCCTCCGAGGTCTCCCCGGGCCTGGGCGCCCGGGTGATCAACCGGTGGGCCCCGATCCGTCGGGTGGGTCTGTACGTGCCCGGCGGCCAGGCCGTCTACCCCTCCTCGGTGGTGATGAACGTCGTGCCCGCGCAGGTCGCCGGGGTGCGTTCGCTGGCGATCGCCTCACCGCCGCAGGCAGATTTCGGCGGTCTGCCGCACCCGACCATCCTGGGCGCCGCGCACCTGCTCGGGATCGAGGAGGTCTACGCCGTCGGCGGTGCGCAGGCGGTCGCGATGTTCGCCTACGGCGCCAAGGACCAGGCGGGCCAGCAGGTCTGCCCGCCGGTCTCACTGATCACCGGACCGGGGAACATCTTCGTGGCCACGGCCAAGCGCGCGGTCCAGGGGGTGGTGGGCATCGACTCCGAGGCAGGTCCCACAGAGATCATGGTGCTCGCCGATGACAGCGCCCCTGCGGAGCTGATCGCCGCGGATCTGATCTCCCAGGCGGAACATGATGCCCTGGCCGCCGCCGTGCTGGTGACGCCCTCGATGGCGCTCGCCGAGGCCGTCGCGACGCAGGTCGAGCGCCAGGCGCGCGAGACCCGGCATGCGGACCGGGTCAAGCAGGCGCTGAGCGGCACCCAGTCTGCGCTGCTGGTGGTCGACACCATGGAGCAGGGTGTGGAGATCGCCAACGCCTACGGCGCGGAGCACCTGGAGCTGATGACTCGGGACGATGCCGGAATCGTGGATCAGATCCACAACGCCGGCGCCGTGTTCGTCGGCGCCCATACCCCGGTCTCGCTGGGCGACTATTGCGCGGGGTCGAACCACGTGCTCCCCACCGGCGGCGCCTCCGCGTATTCCTCCGGGCTCAATGTCTCCAGCTTCCTGCGCTCCCAGCAGGTCATCCACTACGACCGGGAGGGTCTGCGCGCGGTCGCGGCCCACGTCTCGGCACTGGCCCAGGCCGAGGGGCTCCCGGCCCACGGCGACGCCGTCCAGGCCCGGTTCCGCTGACGACGACGACGGCGGACGCGACTCTCCCGCGAATGAGGGAGTCGAGCCCGCCGTCGTCGTGCATGGTGCAGATGATGGTGGTCAGCAGGGCTGATCGGGGGAGCGCCACCATTGCTGGTGCCACTCCCCCGATCAGTCGGCGCTGAGGCCGCTACGGAAGGTGAGCCGTGCGGGTGCTGAGCCGAAGACTCAGGCCTGGGAGATGAAGCTGGTGTTGACCCAGCCGGTGTGGGTCTCCCCGCCCGCGGTGTACTGGACCTTCAGCCATGATCCCTCGCGCTGGAGCTGCTTGAGCTGCGCGCTGCGCGGGATCTGGACGAGCTTGTCGCTGGAGGTCGAGGCAGTCTCGCGCAGCGGCACGCTGTAGGTCGCGGTCCAGGTCCCTGCGGCCGAGGCCGAGGAGGCCGTCTTCGCGCTGGGGTGGACCTTGTAGTACTCGTCCCCGTAGCCGCCCGGGTCACCCTTGAGGCCCAGCTGGGAGGTGCAGTGCGGCCAGGCGTTCCAGCCCTGCCTCTTCCAGAGGATGTGGGCCCGCTTGATCTGCTCCGCCTTGCTGGCCTCGTGCGGGAATCCGGAACCACCCACCTCCTTCCAGGACTCAGGGCTGAACTGGATGCCGCCGTAGAAGCCGTTGCCGGTGTTGATCTTCCAGTTTCCACCGGATTCACACTGGGCCAGCTTGTCCCAGGCTGAGCTGTACGCTCCGTGGGCGCTCTTCTTGTGCATGCTCGCAGTCGACGGAGCAGTGGATGATCCGCTGCCGGAGGACCCGTTGTTCGAACCGGTGTTGTTCGAACCGGAGCCCGAGGTTCCGGGGTTGGTGGAGCTGAGGAACTGCGCCGACATCCATCCGGTGGCACCGTTGACCTTGATCTCCTGCCAGCCGTTCGACTTCTTCTCGAGCAGCTCGACCTTCGTCCCGGTGCGCACCGAGAACATCGCGCTGTTCTGGGTGCTCGGACCCATCCGGACGTTGACCTGGGCCGTGGCGTAGGCCGTTCCGACGACCTTGCTCTTGCTGTTCGTCGAGTTCGCCAGTGTGGGAGTGGAGCTACTGGATCCGCTGTTGTTCGAGCTGCTGGCGGGCCCTGCACTGATGTAGGTGGAGTCCACCCAGACGGTCTTGCCGCTGTAGACGAAGCTCACCCAGTCTCCGTTGCGCCCGGTGATCTGAAACTCGCGCTTGGGATTCAGGTTCAGCACGATCGGGTTCGACGTAGCCGGTCCGCTGCGAGCGTTCAGGTAGACGTTGCTATTGACGTGGTAGGTGCCGCTCGCGGAGGTGGTCGAACCCGAGGAGCTCGAGGAGGACCCGGTGTTCGAGGATGAGCCGGTGTTGGAACCGCTCGAGCTGTTCGAGCCCGAGGAGCCCGCAGTCACCTTGGTCAGGTAGTCCGAGTGCACCCACAGTGTGCGGGAGCCGTCCTGGTAGCTGACCCAGTCCCCGTTCTTGCCGGTGATCGAGATCTTCGTGCCGGAATTCGCCGGCCTGCATCCCAGTCCAGAACACCTGGAGAAGATCCGGTCTCACAAAGATCGAGTAGCCCGTCATATCAACACCCATCTACTAAGTGTTGCAATCACCGCAAGAACCCAAGGTTGCCGATCCGGGCGTAGTCCTCCTGGGCCTGGATCTTGGTGAACTCGGTGCCGTCGAAGATCAGCGCGCCGTCCTCACAGCCCACCGCGATCATCCCGTCAGGACCGGAGGCTTCACCGTGGACGCCGGGGCATTCCTCGCTGCGCGCCACCTCCTCGCCCTCGGCGTCCAAGACCTGCGCGCCGTTGCGCTCATCCTCGTTGCCCAGGGTCTCGAAGCGACCGCCATCGCTGAAGACCGCGGCCACGCCGTGGTGCGCCTCCTCGGTCTCGGTCACCTCGGTCTCGAGCCCGGTCTCGGCCCCGAGGTCCAGCTCGGAGAGCTCGGAGAGGTCGTAGCTGTGGATCTCCCCGTTGCCGTCGAAGAAGAGCGTCCCGACGCCGTCGTGAGAGACCACGTGGCCCGGCGCAGGTCCGTCCACGGTGATGTCACTGACATAGGGATCGGTGGTGTAGAAGTGATCGTGGTCCCCGTGCGGCTCACCCCAGGTGCCGCCGTCGATCAGCCGGAAGCTCTCGCCCTCGGTGAGGAAGAAGTGCCTCCCGTCGCCCGCCGGGTTGACCCGGACGAAGCCCTCGGCCTCATCCTCGCCGAGCACCTCAAGGGTGGCGCCGTCGAGCACCGCGACGCCGCCGTCATAGGTGACCGCCAGGCGCGGGCTGGGACCGCCGGCCTCGTGGGTCTCGCGCTCGGACGGGTCGACGGCTTCGGCCGAGGCCTCATCCTCGCCGTCGGCGGCGTCTTCGGTGGTGTCTTCAGCAGCATCGTCACCGGCAACGGGCTCCGCAGAGGCGGCAGCCTCCTCCTCGGAGGCACCGCCGTCGGCGGAAGAGTCGGCGCAGGAGACCAGGGCGAGGGCGGGGATCATGAAGACGGAAGGCAGGGTGAGATGTTTGGTGATCATGCGACTCATTCTTATTTAACCCCTACACAATTGCAAATCGTTCGCATTAGAGCCCGCGTCTCGCGGTGCACCTCCGCCTACACCACCTGCCATGATCGACCCCATCCGGTGTCGGAATGTGTCGGGCACCATGCCGTTCTCAAGCACCTCGATTTAGACTCAGATCATGCCCAGTACCCAGTGGAACCCGGGGGCGTATCTGACCTACGCCTCCGAACGAACTCAGCCCTTCATCGACCTGCTCCAGCGTGTGCGCGCCCCCCGGGCGGACCGGATCGTGGACCTCGGATGCGGGCCCGGCAACGGGATGCCGGTGCTGCGTGGCATGTGGCCGAAGGCCTGGATCACCGGTATCGACTCCTCGGAGGAGATGCTGCAGCGAGCCGGTGAGGCCACCGATGACGATCGGATCTCCTACGCCCGCGCCGATATCCGGGACCTCCATCTGGAGGCGAAGGCCGACCTGATCGTCTCCAACGCCGCGCTGCAGTGGATCCCCGAGCACCGCGAGCTGCTGCCGGCGATCATGGACAACGTGGCCGCCGAGGGCGCGCTGGCGGTGCAGGTCCCGGGCAACTTCGGCGCCCCGAGCCACCGGTTGCTTGCCGAGTTCGCCGCCAAGCGTCCCTACGCCGCGCATATCGACCCGGAGTCGCTGCTCAAGCCCACCGCCGAGCTGAGCGACTATATGCTCGACGTCTCGCTGCCCGGCTGGGAGGTCGAGGCCTGGGAGACCCGCTACCACCATGTCCTGCAGGGCCAGGACCCGGTCTTCGACTGGATCTCCGCGGCCGCGGCGCGTCCGGTCCTCGAGGCGCTCCCCGACGATGTCCGCGAGGAGTTCATCGCCGAGTACAAGGCAGCGCTGCGTGAGGCCTATCCGGCGACCAGGATCGGCACGATCCTGCCCTTCCGTCGACTGTTCTTCATCGCCCGGCGCAGCTCCGGGCGCGGCTGAGCGGTCCGCAGGAAGCGGTCCAGGCTGAGCCGGTAGGGTTCTTGCGTGACTGTTCCTCCCTCCTCCCCGGCGACGCCGCGCACTCCCCTGGTCATCCTCAGCACCTTCGTGCTGGTGGCCCTCACCCTGGGCTGGCTGATCGCCCTGCCGCTGGTGCTGATGAGCCCCGAGGAGCGAAGCGCCGCCGAGCTGGGGGTGTATTACAACCTCTTCATGGTCACCCCGGCCGTGGCCGCGGTGGTCGCCTACGTCCTGGAACGCCGGCAGCCGCCGGCGGTGCTCTACGGCCACCGCCCAGGCTCGGCCCAGGCAGTGCAGGCAGAGCACGCAGAACAGTCAGGACAGTCACAGCAGGCAACCCAGCCAGAGCAGCCAGCTCAGATCCTCAAGGCGCAGAGCCTGACCGACGCCCTGGGCATCACCCCGCTGCGTCCGGTGCGCAGGCTGCTGGGCTGGTCGGTGCTCGCACTGCTGCTCTTCTTCGGCTTCAGCTTCATCGCGCTGCCGCTGGGCGGCGCGCTGGGGGTCTATCCCTTCGATCCCTCGATGCCGCTCTTCGTGCAGGATCTGAGCTCACGGCTGGGTCGCGACGCCACGGAGTTCATCGCCACCGGCCTGCTGCTGGAGGTGGGAGTCATCTTCTCCTCCTCGGTGCTCGGGGTGTTCCTGCACGCCGGGATCGAGATGGGCTGGCGCGGCTACCTCTTCCCGCGGCTGCAGCTGCGCTGGGGCCCGCGCGCCGCCGTCGTGGTCACCGGCGTGATCTCGGGACTCTGGTACGCCCCGCTGCTGGCCGCCGGATTCTTCTATACCCAGACCCCGGTGTTCCAGGCGCTGGCGCTGATGCTGGGCTATGCCACCATCATCGGCGGTGTGCTGGCCTGGCTGCGGATGCAGTCCGGGTCGATCTGGCCCGCCGCGTTCGCGCAGTCGATGATCTCGGCGGCCGTCATCCTGCACTTCTGGTTCGCCGAGGCGGGCGAGATGGTGGACCTGCGCCAGGCCACCCTGCAGGGTTTCACCGGATGGATCCTGCCCGGAGCGCTGCTGGTGGGGCTGTTGATCTTCGCCCGGCGCGCCTATCCGCAGCGCGTGAGCCGCTGAGAAGCTCCAGACACACCAGCGTCACACTGCCGACAACCCCGAGAAACGCCCTCCCTCTAGCCTGAGTCCAGGCAGTCCAGCAGCGGCCTGGACTCAGGCCTCACGGGGAGGAACGGCGATGGCGATTCCGGCACAGCAGCCGGTGGCGGAGGACTCCGCCCTGCGCCTGCACACCCGATCCGGAGAGATCACGGTCAGCGGGGACACCCTGCATCTGCCGGCTCCGGACACGGCCCCGGTCCAGCTGGCCCCGGGGCCGCTCGCACTGATGCGCGCCCTGATGAAGGCACAGGGCGCGGTGCTCTCCAGGGAGCACCTGCTGGCGGTGCTGCCGCACTGCGGCTCGGAACATGCCCTGGAGATGTGGGTCTCGCGGCTGCGCCAGTCGCTGCCTGACCCGAGGATGGTCAAGACCGTGGTCAAGCGCGGCTACCGGCTGGTGGTGTGACCCTCGCCGGACTCCGGCGCCTGCCCCTCGGGCTGTTCGGTGACCACGGTGCCGATCTCTCCGGTCTCCGGATCCCAGCCGTCGGCCCACTCCCCGGTGGCGAAGTCATAGCCCACCGGTGTTCCGTCCTCATCGGTGCGCTGGTACCACTCGGTGTAGTCACCGTGCTCGGAGTCCACCTCGGCGCCCGCGCCCTCACCCGGGTGGGTGGGGACCACCTCGATGGCGAAGTCGTCGCCGTAGCGCGTGACGCCGTCGAGCACCGCATTGCCCACCGCGGTGGCGGCGTACTTCTCACGCAGCGCATGCGGATCGGTGGCCAGCTCGCGCGACCAGGCGACCATGATCAGGATCAGCACCAGGGCGAAGGGCAGCGCGGTGATGATCACCAGCGACTGCAGTCCCTCCAGCGCGGTCTCGTCGCCGAGCAGCAGCATGACGGTGGCGACGCCGGCCATGACCAGGCCCCAGAAGACCACCACGATCTTGTTCGGGTCCTGATCGCCGCGGGTGGTCAGGATGCCCATGACCACCGAGGCGGAGTCTGCGGAGGTGATGAAGAAGATCGAGAGGATCACCACGATGACGATCGGCAGCCATTGCAGGAAGGGCAGCGCGTCGACCACGGCGAAGAGCACCTCCGGGGCGGTCAGGTCCGGGCTGACATCGCCCTGACCCTCCCGGGAGAGCCACATCGAGACCCCGCCCATGACCCCGTAGGCCAGGAAGAGCAGCGAGGAGGGGACCAGGATGACGCCGAGTATGAACTGCCGGATGGTGCGTCCCCGGGAGACCCGGGCGATGAAGATCCCGACGAAGGGTGACCAGGAGATCCACCAGGCCCAGTAGTAGACGGTCCAGGTGGACTTGAACTCCACCTTGTCCTGGCCCCAGGAGGCAGAGCGGCCCATCATCGTGAAGAGCGTGCCCAGATACTCCATCAGCGCCGAGGGCAGCATGTTGAGCAGGAAGAGCGTCGGCCCGGCGAAGAAGAACAGCCCGATCACCCCGATGGTGAGGATGATGTTGATGCTGGAGAGGTAGCGGATGCCGCGGGAGATGCCGGAGACGGCGGAGACCACGAAGCAGGCGCTGAGCACGGCGATGATGCCGATCAGCATGGCGTTGGTCAGCTCCGAGGCGCCGGAGACGATCACCACACCCTCACCGATCTGAACCACCGCGATGCCCAGCGCCGCGGCGGTGCCGAAGAGCGTGGCGATGATGGCGAACATGTCGATCAGCTGGCCGGCGAAGCCCTCGGAGTGCTTCTTGCCGAAGAGCTTCTCGAAGATCGCCGACATCAGCGGGACCCGGCCGCGCCGATAGGCGGCATAGGCCACCGCGCCGCCGACCAGGGCATAGATGCCCCAGGCGTGAAGCCCCCAGTGGTAGTAGGTCTGCGCCATGGCGCTGTGCAGCGCCTGGTCGGACTCGGGCGCGTGCTCCAGCGGCGGGGGCACGCTGTGGAAGTAGGTCAGCGGCTCGGCGGGCCCCCAGAAGAGCACCCCGATGCCGATGCCGGCGGCGAAGAGCATCGAGATCCAGGCGAAGGTGGAGAACTCCGGCTGCTCGCCGTCCTTGCCCAGCGGGATCCTGCCGTAACGGGTGGCGGCGAGGATCAGCAGGAAGACCAGCACCACAATGGCCACCGCGTTGAAGAGCCATCCCGCATGGTCCATGGTCCACTCATAGGCCATCCCGGAGACCTGCCCGACGCTCTCCGGGCTGGTGACCCCCCAGATGACGAAGGCCACGGTGAGCACTCCGGTGATCGTGAAGATCAGCCAGTCGATGCTGTAGCGACGGCGCTGCTCATCGATGCCGATCCCGGGCACCAGCGCGGGGTGGATGTCATGCGGATAGGTGGATCGTGAGATCGGGTTCAGCTGGCCCAGCGCCTGACCGGCCTGGCGCGAGACCCGTCGGGTCTCCTGGCCCAGACGCTGGCCGCGCGAGGGTGACTCTTCTTCGGACATGAGTGATGTACCTCTATCTACGTGGGTCCCCCGGCGCAGCGGCCGGCGGATCTGTACAGGTGCGAGTGCGTGGTGAAGCTGAGCGCGAGTCCCCCTCCGGTCTCCCAGAATCCGGCGCTATGGCTCTCGGATGAAGCTCAGGTCGAAGATCTTGCGGCCGACGGCGAGCGCCTTGGTCTCGAAGTCGGTCTGGGTGCGTCCGGGGAACCGGGGGGCCCAGCCGCCCTGCTCGTCTCGCGCCTCGCCGAGCTCCAGCGGCTCCGGCTGCCGGCCCATGGAGATCGCATCCAGATCATGGAGCCGGACCTCGGTCAGCGGGGAGTCCTCTCCGGCCCGCTCCCCGGCGTGGAGGTTCTTGAACTGGTCGGAGGCGCCGATCAGGGAGCGCATCTGCACGGCGTAGCCCGACCAGTCGGTGGCCAGTCGCCAGACGCCGCCGGCGGGCAGGACCCGGGCGACGCGCTCGATGAACCCCTCGTCCACGAGCCGACGCTTATTGTGCTTCTTCTTGTGCCACGGGTCGGGGAAGAAGATCCAGACCTCGGCGACCTGGCCGGGGGCGAAGAGCTGGTCCAGGACCTCCGGCGCATTGGCCACCGCGACCCGGACGTTGCTCAGCCGCTCCCGGCGGATCCGGCTCACCAGCTGGGCGGCGCCGGGCTTATAGACCTCGATGGCCAGAAAGTCGATGTCCGGATTCTGCGCGGCGGCGTGGGCCACCGCTTCTCCGGAGCCGGAACCGATCTCCACGATGATCGGGGCGCTGCGGCCGAACTCCGCCGCCCAGTCGATGTGGAAGTCCTCGGCCACGGAGGTGTCGCGCTCTCCGTGCGGGATGTCGAGCAGCTCAGCCCCCAGGGCCGCGTCCCAGGTCCGCTGGTAGCTGGGCTTGAGCCGGTTGCTGCGCCGGACGAAGGAGAGCGGCCGGCGCATCGGCAGGGTGCGGCGGGTGTCCTCTGGATCCGAGGGGACGGTCGGGGAAGAGGCGGGCTGGGGTGCGTCGGGCTGGGAAGTCACCGCTACAGGATAGCGGAGGCCCCTTCGAGGAACTCCTGGAGCAGGGGCCCGTTGGTGGATCCGCCGAACTCCCCCTCCTCCAGGAAGATCGCCACGGCGAGGTCGCCCTGCATGGCGATGACCCAGGTGTGGGCGTAGGCGTCCTCGCCGTCGCCGGCCTCGGCGGTGCCGGTCTTGGCGTAGATGGGTTCACCGGGCACCTCCACCAGCGACTCCAGCGAGCCGAAGTTCACGGTGTCGGTCATCAGCGTGCGCAGGTCCTCGGCCTCGTCCTCGGTGATCCCGGACTCGGGGGTCTCCGAGTCCTCCCCCGGCACCACCAGATGCGGGGTCACGGTGTGACCCGCGGCGATCGAGGCGGTGACGGTGGCCATGCCCAGCGTGGAGGACTCCACGACGCCCTGACCGAAGAGGTTGGCGGCATGGAGGTTCAGCTCGGAGTCCTGCGGGACCGAGCCCATCCGGGCCGGCACGCCCAGGTTCGTCTCCTCGGTGATGCCGAGGTCCACCGCCGCCTCATGGACCTCCGCGGAGGACACCTCGTCGTGGGCGTCGGCGAAGACGGTGTTGCAGGAGACCGCCACGGCATCGCGGAAGGGGATCTCGCCGAGGTATTCGGAGGGGAAGCCGGTGTAGTTGCCGAAGGACTGGCCATGCACGGTGGTCCGGTTCGAGCACTCGACCTCGGTGTCCGGGGTCAGGCCGCCGCGCAGCATGGCCAGCGAGGAGACTACCTTGAAGGTGGAGCCCGGCGCGTAGGTGGACTGGGTGGCGATCTCCACCTGTCCACCCTCCGGGTCGTGACTCGCGGCGGCGAGGACGCCGCCGTCGGAGGGCCGGAGGGCGACGATCGCCCCGGAGACGTCCTGCTCGTCGACGATCTCCTGGGCGAGGTTCTGCAGCCGCGGCACCATGGTGGTCTCCACGTCTCCCCCGTCGAGGGGCTCCACCGCGTAGAGCGTCTCGCCGTCCTGCTGGATCGCCATGCCCGGGGTCCCGCGCAGGGTCTCCTCGTAGGAGGCCTGGATGCCGGAGGTGCCGATGCTCTCGCCGACGCTCAGGCTCGGGTCGGCCTCCAGCGCCTCGGCGGTCACCGGACCCACCCGGCCCAGCAGCAGCGGGGCGAAGTCACGGGAGTCCGCCAGGGACATCTGGTCATAGATGCCGGCCGCGCCGGGGATGGCTTCGACGTCGGTGGCAGTGACCTCGTCCTCGGAGCGGCGCAGCGTGATGGCCTCCACGAAGGCCAGGTCCCCGCCGCCCAGCACGCTCTCCACGTAGGGGTCCACCGGGATCTCGACCAGCTCGGCCAGGGCTTCGGCCGAGCTGCGCAGCGTGTCCTCCTCGGCGGGCTCGCCGTCCTGGGTGAGCTGGGCCTTGTCGATGCCCAGCCGGACGACGTCGCGGTTGTAGACCATGGCGCGCCCATCGTCGTCCATGATTCGGCCGCGGTCCGCCCCGGTGGTGACCAGGTTGATCGATTCGGCGCCGGTGTAGTCGGGCAGGATGATCTCAGGCTCCGCCTCCAGCGCCCAGGTCGCGGTCTCCTGGTCATAGACCAGCTCCGCAGAGGTCTCATAGGTCCAGGTCTCACCCTCGATGCCGAGCTCCGCCAGCTCCCAGCTGTGCTGAAGCGGGACCGTGGCGGTGACCGGGCGCGGGGAATCCTCCGGCGGCTCATCGAGGCTGATCTCGCCGGGTGTCACCTGAGGGTCCAGGTCCTCGAAGGGCGCCTGGAGGTTCTGGACCGCCGCGGCCATGGTCTCGGGGTCGCCGGAGGCGAAGCTCAGGCCGGAGAAGTCTCCGCCGGCCACCGCGGCCGCCAGGGCCTCCGCGGCCTGGTCCACGGTCTCGGCGGGCTCCTCGCCGCAGCTGGTGAGCAGCAGCACCGCCGTCACCCCCACCGCGCTCGGAACGATGAGCCGAGAGCGCGAGAAGACAGACATGAGACCAGTATCACGGGTCCCACGGCGTGCGGGGCTCAGGACGCGCGGGGTGGGCGCAAGTCCCTCCAGGTCAGCGACGGCGCGGGCCGGGCTCCCAGAGGACCAGCGCCTGCGTGTTGGCCCGGGCGCGGCGACCGCGGGCCACCGTGACCACGTCGCCATGCGGGCCCACCGCGAAGAATCGCGGCTTGGTGGAATGGCGCTGGGATTCGCGCAGCTCCTCGCGCAGCGCTTCCACGGTCTCCTCCAGGACCTCCACCCGGTTCTGCAGATCCAGGACGCGGCGGATGCCCTCCAGCGAGACCCCCTCCTGGGAGAGCTGCTGGATCTGGCGGAGCTGGACGATGTTATAGGGCGAGTATCGCCGGTGGCGTCCGCCCTGCCGCCGCGGGGTGACCAGACCGATGCGGTCGTACTGGCGCAGCGTTTGGGGGTGCATGTCGGCCAGCTCGGCGGCCACGGAGATCACGAACATCGGCGCGTGCCGGTGCTCGGGCTCCAGCATCCGGGAGTCCAGCATCCGCGCATCGGGTGTCCGGGGATCCACCATCACAGCACCGCCTTCGCCTCGAGGCCTTTCCGGGGATCGATCCCCTTGGTGGCTTCGGCGTAGGCCTTCACAGCCTGCACCGCCTCATCGGAGAGGTCCTTGGGCACCTGGACCTCGACGGTGACCAGCATGTCGCCGGCGACCTCGCGGCCCTTCTCCTTCCGGCGCACCCCGTGGCCCTTGAGCCGCAGCACGCGCCCGGAGGTGACCCCGGCCGGGATCTTGATGTTGACCTTCTCGCCGTGCACCGTCGGGACCGCCACGGTGGTGCCCAGCGCCGCCTCGTCGAAGGCGACCGGCAGGTGGATCCGGATGTCATCGCCCTCGCGCTCGAAGAACTTGTGCCCGGACACCGCGACCTCGACCAGGAGGTCTCCGGCGCCGCCGGAACCGCGCTGGCCCTTGCCCTTCACGCGCACCTTCTGGCCGGTCCGGATCCCCGCAGGGATCCGCACGTCGATCACTCCGCCGTCGGGCTCGCGCAGCCCCACCGTGGTGCCACGGATGGCTCCGCCGAAGGAGATCGTGGTCCGCGCGGTGCGGTCGGCGCCCTTGGCCGGGGCACCGCCGCCGAAGCGACCGGAGCCGCCGAACCCGCCGGCACCTCCGAAGAGGTCCGAGAGGTCCGGGCCGCCGGCGCCGGCGCCGCCGCGGCCGAAGCCGCCGCGGGAACCGCCGGAGCCGCCGTTGAAGAGGTTGCCGAAGAGGTCTTCGAATCCGCCGCCCCCGCCGGGGCCCGGGCCGCCCGAGAATCGGGCGCCCGAGCCCATGGCGCGCACGGCGTCATACTGCTCGCGCTGCTCCTTGTCGGCCAGCACGGAGTGGGCCTCGGCGACGTCCTTGAACTTCTGCTCGGCGGCTTCATCACCGGGGTTCTTATCGGGATGATGCTTCCGGGCGAGCTTTCGGTACGCCTTCTTGACGTCCTCCTCGGAGGCGTCTCGGGAGACGCCGAGGATGGCGTAGAAATCTTTGTCGATCCAGTCCTGTGAGGCCACGGCGCCTCCCTCCTTCCTGCTGTTCTAAGGGTCAGCTCTGCTCGGGACCGGAGGAGACCATCACCTGGGCCGCCCGGAGCAGGCGGTCCCCGTGGCGGTAGCCGGCCCGCAGCACGATGGCCACGTGGTCGGCCGGGATCTCCTCATGGGGCTGAGCCATGATGGCCTCGTGCTGGTTGGGATCGAAGGCTTCACCGATCTCTCCCACCACCTCCAGGCCCTGGCTCTGCAGCACCGACTCCAGCCGGGTGGCGATGTGCGCGAAGGGACCGTCCTGAAGATCTCCGGCCTGGCGGGCCGAGGAGATGTCGTCCAGGACCGGCATCAGCTCGGTGATGAGCTGACCCTTGGTCCGATCGCGCTCGGTGGCCCGGTCGCGCTCCACCCGACGGCGGTAGTTGATGTACTCCGCCTGGAGTCGCTGCAGGTCCGCCTGCAGCTCGGCCTCACGCTGACCGTCCTGGGCGGGCGCCTCCTCGCGGATGCTGTCCTCGGCCAGGATGGCCTCGGGATCCATCGCCATCGCGGCATCGGCGATCGACTCCTCCTCCGTGCCACGAAGGAACTCGTCGGCCGCCTGGATCCGATCCTCGGGTTCGGTCTCGACCCCGCCGGAGAAGCCGTCCTCCGCGGAGACCTCAGAGAGCTCGGGCTCCTCGGCCACACGGGGGTCGACATCCTCGGAGGTCACGCCGGCCGTCTCCTCGGCCGTGACCGGGTCTCCGGTCTCGCCGTGGCTCTCCTGCCGGCCTTCGCCGCCGAGGGCCTCGATGTCCTGCGGGTCCTCCACGGGGAGGTCATGCAGGATCTTCTCGGCCTGGGCCAGCGGGTCCTGCACGGGATCCTGCTCTTCGGGCTCTTCGCCGCTGGGAACCTCAGGGTTCTTGTGATCTGCCATGTGTGCGGCCCCCTTACTTCTTCTCGGCTTCGTCCTCTTCGTCGACGACCTCTGCGTCGACGATGTCCTCATCCTCGTTCTGCGCGGGCTCGCCGGTGCCGTCAGCGGAGGCCTCCGGAGCCTGGGCGTAGAGCGCCTCGCCGATCTTGACCTGGGAGGCCTGCAGCTTCTCGTAGGCGGCGTTGACCTCTTCGGCGTTGTCCTCGCCCTCGAGCGCCTTCTTGAGCTCGTCGACGTCAGCCTGGACCTCGGTCTTGACCTCCTCGGGCAGCTTGTCGCCGTTGTCCTTGAGCAGCTTGTCCACGGAGTAGGCGGTGGACTCGGCGGCGTTGCGCTTCTCAGCGGCCTCGCGACGGACCTTGTCCTCCTCGGCGTGGGCTTCGGCGTCGGCGACCATGCGCTCGATGTCTTCCTTCTCCAGCGAGGTGCCGCCGGTGATGGTCATCGACTGTTCGGTGCCGGTGCCCTTGTCCTTGGCCGAGACGTGGACGATGCCGTTGGCGTCGATGTCGAAGGTGACCTCGACCTGCGGGACGCCGCGCGGCGCCGGTGCGATGCCGGTCAGCTCGAAGGTGCCCAGGGCCTTGTTGTCCCGGGTGAAATCGCGCTCACCCTGGAAGACCTGGACGGCCACCGAGGGCTGGTTGTCCTCGGCGGTGGAGAAGACCTCGGAGCGCTTCGACGGGATGGCCGTGTTGCGCTCGATCAGCTTGGTCATCACTCCGCCCTTGGTCTCGATGCCCAGGGACAGCGGGGTGACGTCGATGAGCAGCACGTCCTTGCGCTCACCGGCGAGCACGCCGGCCTGCAGGGCTGCGCCGACGGCGACGACCTCGTCCGGGTTGACACCCTTATTGGCGTCCTTGCCGGCGAGCTGCTTGACCAGCTCGGCGACGGCGGGCATCCGGGTGGAGCCGCCGACGAGGATCACGTGGTCGATCTCGGCGACCTTGACCCCGGCCTCCTTGATGACGTCGTTGAACGGCTTCTTGGTGCGGTCCAGCAGGTCCGAGGTCATGTCCTCGAACTTCGCCCGGGACAGGGTCTCGTTGACGTGGACCGGGACGCCGTCGTTCTGGGTGGCGTAGGGGATGTTGATGTTGGCGCTGGAGGTGGAGGAGAGCTCCTTCTTGGCGCGCTCGGCCTCTTCCTTCAGACGGGGCACAGCGATCTTGTCCTTGGAGAGGTCCACGCCCTCCTTGGCCTTGACCTGCGCGACCAGCCAGTCCATGATCCGCTGATCCCAGTCGTCGCCGCCGAGGCGGTTGTCACCGGAGGTGGAGCGGACCTGGATGGTGGAGAAGTCGTCCTCATCCTTGCCGACCTCGAGCAGGGAGACGTCGAAGGTGCCGCCGCCCAGGTCGAAGACCAGGATGAGCTCGTCCTCCTTGCCCTTGTCCAGGCCGTAGGCCAGTGCCGCGGCGGTGGGCTCGTTGACGATGCGCGAGACCTTCAGGCCTGCGATCTCGCCGGCCTCCTTGGTGGCCTGGCGCTCGGCGTCGTTGAAGTAGGCCGGGACGGTGATGACGGCTTCGGTGACGTCCTCGCCCAGGTAGGACTCGGCGTCGTGCTTGAGCTTCATCAGGATGCGCGCGGAGATCTCCTGCGCGGTGTACTTCTTGCCATCGATCTCGGTGGACCAGCCGGTGCCCATGTGACGCTTGACCGAGGCGATCGTGCGGTCGGGGTTGGAGACTGCCTGGCGGCGTGCCACCTCACCGACCAGGACCTCGCCGGACTTGGAGAAGCCGACGACCGAGGGGGTGGTGCGGGCACCTTCGGCGTTGGCGATGACGGTGGGCTCGCCACCTTCGAGGACTGTGACGACCGAGTTGGTGGTTCCGAGGTCGATACCTACTGAGCGGGACATGCGGTCTCCTTTCGAGAGCGGTGTTGAGTGAACTGCGCTCAAGTCTTGTACTTGCTCGACGTGGTGTCAAACTGACTTGAGTGGAGGTGACTCAACTTTCTACTCCCGGTGCAACTTCGGACCCGCGGATTCCATTCCCGGACCCGCGCTGGGGTCCGGATCCGGTGCCCCGATCCGGCTCACATGGCGATGCCGATGTACTTGGTCTCGAGGAACTCCTCGATGCCGGTGTCCCCGCCCTCACGGCCCAGCCCAGACTCCTTGATCCCGCCGAAGGGGGCGGCGGGATTGGAGACCGCGCCCTGGTTCAGTCCCACCATGCCGGACTCCACGGCCTCGGCAACCCGGATGCCGCGGCGCAGGTTCTCGGTGTAGACATAGTTGACCAGCCCGTATTCGGTGGCGTTGATCCAGGAGATGACCTCCTCCTCGGTGTCGAAGGCGGTCAGCGGCGCCACGGGACCGAAGATCTCCTCCTGACGCATCCGCGCACCGGCGGGAATGTCGGTGAGCACCGTGGGCGGGTAGAAGTAGCCGTCGCGGTCCACCGGCTGCCCGCCGAGCAGGACCTTGGCGCCGCCGTCGACCGCCTCGGTGACCAGGGCGTCGACCTTCTCGAGCTGCCTGGCATCCACCAGCGGTCCGACGCGCACCCCGTCCTCCACGCCGCGGCCCAGCGGGAGCTTCTGCATCTCGGCGGAGAGCTTGGCGGCGAACTCGTCGATCACGCTGCGGTGCACGAAGATCCGGTTGGCCGCGGTGCAGGCCTCGCCGGTGTTGCGCATCTTGGCCAGCAGCGCGCCCGCCACGGCGGCGTCGATGTCGGCGTCCTCGAAGACCACGAAGCCAGCGTTGCCGCCGAGCTCCATGGAGGTGCGCAGCACCCGCTCGGAGGCCTGCTCCAGCAGCTTCCGGCCGACCTCGGTGGAGCCGGTGAAGGAGAGCTTGCGGGCGATTCCGGAGCGGATCAGCGGCTCCATCACCTTGCCCGCGGTGGAGGTGACCAGGATGTTCACGGCTCCGGCGGGCAGCCCGGCATCATGCAGGATCTCGGCGAGCGCCAGCATGGAGAGCGGGGTGAGCTCGGCGGGCTTGAGCACCGAGGTGCAGCCCGCGGCGATCGCCGGGCCGAGCTTCCGGGTGCCCATGGCCAGCGGGAAGTTCCACGGGGTGATCAGGATCGTGGGACCCACCGGCTGCTTCGCGACCAGGAAGCGGGCGCCTCCGGCCGGTGCTGTCTGGTAGCTGCCGCTGATCCGGGTGGCCTCCTCGGCGAAGTGCCGGAAGAACTCCGCGGCGTAGGCCACCTCGCCGTAGGCGTCGCTCAGCGGCTTGCCCATCTCCAAGGTCATCAGCAGCGCGAGATCATCCTTGCGCTCATGCATCAGCTCGAAGGCGCGCATCAGGATGTTCGCGCGCTCCCGCGGGGGCATCGCGGCGAGTCCGGGCTGGGCGGCCTCGGCGGCCTTCAGCGCGTTCCAGCCATCGCGCGGCGAGGCATCGGCCACGGTGCAGAGCAGCCTGCCGGTGGAGGGATCGTTGACCTCCAGGGTGGCTCCACCCTGGGCGTCCACCCATTCGCCGTTGATGTAGAGGCGCTTGGGGGTCGACTCGATCAGTTCGGATTCACGCTCTGCGGTGATGCTCTGCTCTGCCATGGGTCCTCCTTGAGAGGGTGCGATGGACGTGACGTGGGCCTTCGAGGGCCAGCCTACGCCGCCCGTGCGGCCGGCGTGACCGGGTTCGGCGCGATGACCGTGCGTCGTTCTGGCCTTGCGCCGGGATGACAGCTAACCTGGAGCGCAAGAAGATTGTCAACAATCCGAAAGGTGCATTTCGATGGCGACGCTGTCTCCCCAGCTGAAGCAGGCGACCCCCGTGGTGGCGACCCGCGGCGAGGGCGTGTGGCTCTACGACGAGGCGGGTCAGCCGCATCT
>NZ_JADPSA010000005.1 GCF_017347085.1 Nesterenkonia sp. E16_10 | reverse complement strand
TGGGGCGCTTGCGCATGATGTAGGCACCGGCACCGATCGCGCCCAGAGCCAGCACGCCGCCACCGGCGGCCATGGCCATCCCTGCACCCTCTGAACCTGCGGCCACACCGGTATCGGCGCCACCTTCAGGCATCCCGTCCATCTGCGAAGCGCTCAGCGTGCCACAGGCAGCCGGGAGGGTCGCAGCCAAGGGCAGCGACTCATCGAGCTCCGAGGGAGCGTTCGCGGCTTCCTCACTCAGCACCGTGGGATCCACGCCGTGGACCACGACGACGCCGGTGCCATCGACGATGGAGGCCAGCACGTCATCGGGGATCTCCAGGCTGCGCTCATAGGTGTAGCTGGAACCACCGGGGAAGCGTTCCACCGCGAGAGCGGAATCGGCCGAGGTGTCACCCTCGATGGTCAGAGAGGAGCCGATGCCGCCGTAGAAGGGTGCGCCTTCTTCGACGTTGACCGCTCCGTCACCGTTCTGATCAGCATCCGGGGACGGGCAGAGGCCCTGGGCGCCGAAGTGGATGTGCTGGGCATGGGGGAAGGGAGCGTCCATGAAGGTCTCGGCTGCGCCGTCGACGGTCATGTAGACGGTGGCCTGGTTGCCCTGGCCCTCGATGAGGACATCACCGACGGTACCGGAGTTGTTCAGCGGGTCAAGATCTGCCTGGAAGGACCAGGACTGGCTGGAATCAGCGGTGGCGGTGCCATCGGTCTCGGGGCCGTGTCCGGAGTGGGCCATGGCCGGGGCGGCGCTGAGCAGCAGCGCGCCAAGCGCCAGGGTGGGAACAGCAAAGAATTTGGAGGTACGCATAAGGGACTCCTCGTCAAGGTGATGTAGTCGTGCTACTGGTGAACGTGGTCTCGATCACTCCACGCAAGCACTGTTCGGAGCCAGATCTGGATTGGATGGTGAATTCCCGAAAAAAGTTGCTCGACTCATCGATCCGCGCAGAAATGCAGGGATTGAGGGACCTCTATGGCCCTTTCAAGACTGCATATCCTCCGCTCGCGAACCCTGATGTGGTCGCCTCTGCCCGCGTCCTTCCCAGAGCTTTGTCGCATCCTCATGCCATGTCCCCATCGAAATATCCGTCCATAGCGATGGGACATGGCATGAGGATGCGACAGATTGCGGGACGGGCACTGGAAGGTCGGAGCGGCTCACACCGGCCGCCGCCAGATGCCCCTTATGCCCCGGTGGAGTCCTCGGTCGGGGCTGGCTTCTTCGGTGTGCGCGACTCGAAGTAGTTGTGGGCGCCCAGCCAGACCGCAGCAGAGAATGCGATCAGAATACCGATCGACTCCATCAGCAGATGGCTGGCGAGCAGCGCGACGACCGCGATCCCGACCGCGTAGAAGACCCCTGCCACCAGGAACGCCTTGCTGAAATTGCTCACCAGGCTCCTCAGTCCCGCTTGGGCAGGATCATGTTCGTCATCCGGGCGGTCGAGAGGCGGCGGCCGGCGTCGTCGGTCATCACGATCTCGTGGCTGGTCAGCTGTCGGCCCAGGTTGATCGGGGTGCAGGTGGCGGTGACCAGGCCCTCGGTGACCGAGCGGTGGTGGGTGGCGCCGAGCTCGGTGCCCACCACGGCGTTGTCGATGCCCAGGTTGACCCGCGCGTGCAGGATCGCGGCGATCGAGCCGAGCGTCTCGGCGAGCACCATGTGTGCGCCGCCGTGGAAGAGGCCCACGTTCTGCTCGTTGCCGCCCACCGGCATGGTGGCGACCATCTTGTCCGGGCCCATCTGCAGGTAGCGCAGGCCCATCTTCGCGCCCAGCGGGGTGGTCCCGTGCGGGCCGGTCCACTTCCGGTACTCCTCGGGAATGTTCGCGGCGTCCATCCGGGCGGTCCGCTCCTCCTCCTCTGGAATTGGAGTGGGCACGCCGGGGACGGGGTAGTTCGAGAGCGGGTTTGAGTCGTCATGCGCAGAAGTCATGGGCTTCAGCTTAGATGCCGACGGGCGCAGCGGCCGGGATCTGCGCCGGGGCAGGTCTGGGGTGAACCCGGGGCTCGCGATAGGCTGGTGGGCGTGTCAACTAAGCCCAATAAACTCCTGGTCATCGACGGTCACTCCATGGCGTTCCGGGCGTTCTACGCCCTGCCCACCGAGAGCTTCCTGACGGATTCCGGCCAATACACCAACGCGGTGCATGGCTTCACAAACATGCTGCTCAAGCTGATCCGTGAGGAACTCCCCACCCACGTGATCCTGGCCTTCGACCTGGACACCCCGACGTTCCGGCACACCTCCTACGCCGAGTACAAGGGGGGCCGCGCGAAGACTCCCGAGGAGTTCCGCGGCCAGATCGACCTGATCAAGCAGGTCGCCGAGGGCATGAACATCGCCGTGGTGACCTCGGAGGGCTACGAGGCCGATGACATCGTCGCCACCTACGCGACCCGGGCCGACACCGCCGGCTGGGAGACCTTGATCGTCTCCGGTGACCGCGACACCCTGCAGCTGGTCACCGAGCGCACCACCCTGATGTACCCCACCTCCGGGCTCTCGAAGGTCGCGATGCTCGACCCGGCCGCGGTGGAGGAGAAGTACCTGGTCCCGCCGCTGAAGTATCCGGACCTCGCCGCGCTGGTGGGGGAGTCCGCGGACAACCTGCCCGGCGTGCCCAAGGTGGGACCCAAGACGGCCGCGAAGTGGATCACCGAATACGGCTCCACCCGCGGGATCATCGAGAACGCCCACCTGATCGGCGGCAAGGCCGGGGAGAACCTGCGCGAGGCTCTCGCCGATGTCGAGCGCAACCTGGAGCTGAACCTGCTGCTGCGCGACCTGGAGCTGCCGGTGGCCCTGGAGGACTCCGAGCTGCAGGTTCCCGACCGCGAGGTCCTGGACCCGCTCTTCGACGCGCTGCAGTTCAACCAGATCCGCGAGCGGCTCTTCGAGACCTTCTCCGCCCGCTTCCCGGAGACCGTGGTGGCTCCCACCCCGACCGAGGCGCTGCCTGAGGTCACCGTGACCGAAGAGGCCGAGAAGCTCAGCACCTTCCTGAAGGCCCATGCCGGAGCCCCGATGGCGATCGCGGTCTGCCTGGATCGCAGCGGCGAATCGCTGACCACCAAGCCCAAGCGGGACGAGGCCGCCCGGGTGGCCGAGGCCCTCGCCGTCGTGCTGGTGCCCTCGGCCTCCGGGGACGTGTCTGGCACCGCAGGCACCGCAGATGCCGCCGAGACCGCGAAGACCGCGAAGACCGACGACGACGCCGATTCGGCTCCCGAGCCGACCGGCATCCCCGCGCTGGCGCTCTCCCTGACCTCGCTCGACGCGGCCGCCGACGCGGTGCTGGCCGAATGGCTGGGGGACCCGGACGCGCCGAAGCTGGTCCACGACATCAAGGACGCCGGCAAGCGGCTGGCCTGGCGCGGGCTGCACCTGCGCGGCGCCGTGGAGGACACCCTGATCAGCGGCTACCTGATCCAGCCGGACCGGCGGAACTTCGCCTTCACCGAGCTGGTCACCCAGTACCTGGGCGTCTCCACGGACCCGGCCGCCTACCTGGGCGGTCACAGCACCGAAGAGGACGAGGCCCCCGGCGCCCAGGGGCCGGACCTGTTCTCATCCCAGGACCTGCTGCCCGGGGTCACCGCCGAAGATCTGGACACCGCCGCGCTGCATGGGATGCTGCTGCATCAGCTCTCCCAGGCGCTGGGCGAGCAGCTGGTGGAGCGCAACGGCGAAAAGCTGCTGCGCGAGATGGAGATCCCACTGGCCGAGATCCTGCTGCAGATGGAGCTCACCGGCATCGCGGTGAGCCCGGAGAAGCTGGACTCACTCGACGCGGAGTTCGCCGCGGCCATCGAAGCCTCCGCGCAGGAGGCCTACGCGGTGGTCGGGCACGAGGTGAAGCTGGGCTCGCCCAAGCAGCTGCAGACCGTGCTCTTCGAGGAGCTCGAGCTGCCCACCGCCGGGGTGAAGAAGAACAAGACCGGCTACTCCACCGACGTGGAGACCCTGCAGGCGCTGCTGATCAAGACCCAGAACGAGTTCCTGGTGCACCTGATGAACCACCGCGACTCCACCAAGCTGCGCCAGACCGTGACCGGGCTGATGGAAGCGGTGAACGGCGACGGGCGGATCCACACCACCTACGCGCAGACCGTGGCCGCCACCGGCCGGCTCTCCTCGCTGAACCCGAACCTGCAGAACATCCCGGTGCGCACCGCGGCCGGTCGGAAGATCCGCGACGCCTTCGTGGTCGGACCCGGCTACGAGACCCTGCTGACCGCGGACTACTCCCAGATCGAGATGCGGATCATGGCGCATCTCTCCGGAGACCAGGCGCTGATCGAGGCGTTCCGGGCGGGGGAGGACCTGCACAACTTCGTCGGCGCGAAGGTCTTCGGGGTCGAGGCTTCTGAGATCACCCCCGAGCAGCGGTCCAAGGTCAAGGCGA
Source organism: Nesterenkonia sp. E16_10 (assembly GCF_017347085.1). Classification (GTDB taxonomy): domain Bacteria; phylum Actinomycetota; class Actinomycetes; order Actinomycetales; family Micrococcaceae; genus Nesterenkonia. The sequence goes on along the minus strand of NZ_JADPSA010000005.1, from coordinate 73,491 downwards.
TGAGCTACGGACTGGCCTACGGGCTCTCCAGCTTCGGACTCTCCAAGCAGCTGGGCATCGGGGTCGATGAGGCCCGGAACCTGATGAACGAGTACTTCGAACGCTTCGGCGGGGTCCGGGACTACCTGCGTGAGGTGGTCACCCAGGCCAAGCAGGACGGGTTCACCTCCACACTCTTCGGGCGGCGCCGCTACCTGCCGGACCTGAGCAGCGAGAACCGGCAGCTGCGCCAGATGGCCGAACGCGCCGCACTCAACGCTCCGATCCAGGGGTCCGCGGCGGACATCATCAAGCAGGCCATGATCGGCGTGGACTCCGCGCTGCGCTCCGAGGGCCTGGAGTCCCGACTGCTGCTGCAGGTCCACGATGAGCTCATCTTCGAGGTGGCCTCAGGGGAACGCGAGGCCCTGGAGAAGCTGGTGACCACCCGCATGGGCGCCGCCGCCGAGCTCGATGTCCCACTGGATGTCCACGTGGGCGTCGGCTCCTCCTGGCACGAGGCCGCGCACTGAGCCAGGCCTGTTGGCCGGGGGTGGGTCAGGTCAGGTTCCGGCCCGCCCCGGCCCGTTTGTCGCAGAGCCATGGGAGAAATCCACTCTCAGGAGCCACGGCCATGGCTCAGCGCGTGGTCTTCTCGATCGATGCTGCGGTTATGCCGATAGATCAGGGCTGAGTACAACAGCCCTGCCGACAACATCGGGAGCACGCCGACCCACAGGGAGGACTGACTCGATACGTAGCTCGCGGTGACTCCAAGAAGTGCCGCGCCCAGAATGAGGTAGAGCGACGCCCTTCCATCGCTCCTGGGCGGAGCGCCGAAGTGGGGAATCTTTCGACCGGGGTTGGCCATGTGTCTCTCGCGGAAGGAGAGCAGCCACAGGCTGACCCCGGTCAAGATGGCCAGAGTCGCGAACATTGGTCCCATGTCCCCATCACACCGCAGAAGAAGCTTATGTTCAAGAACGGGCGTGTATTCGAATGCCCGTCGCTGGGGGGGGAGAGACCGTCGGGAGCTGCGACGCAGAGCTCAGTGCGAGTCCTGCTCCAGCACGCAGACCGCGAGCTGCACTCGGTTGGTCAGCTGCAGCTTCGCGAAGAGGCTGGAGAGGTGAGCCTTCACCGTCGTGGGACTCAGGTACATCGCCTCCGCGATCTCGCTGTTGGTCATCCCCTGGGCAACGAAACGGCCGACTTCCCATTCGCGTGGAGTGACCAAGCGGGACATGTCCACGCCGACCTGACGGCGCGCGACGGGAGCCGACGGCGCAGGTTCTTTCCTGGCTGTGGCCAGCTCCACGAGTCGCGCCAGCGATTTAGGGGAGAAGGACGGTCTGCCACTCGCCGCATCCTGAATGGTGCGGACCACTAAGCCCGGCTCCGCATCCTTGAGCAGGAAAGACACTGCTCCCGCGAACAGCGCATCGCGCAGGAGCGCGTCCGTGTCGAAGGCGGTCAGGATCACCACCTGGGCTCGTGCACCGGCCCGTCGCAGGGCGGCTGTCGCGTCGATCCCGTTGAGCACAGGCATGCGGATGTCCATCAGGACGACGTCGGGGTCAAGCCGGTCCACGGCCTCGAGCACCTCGGAACCATCGGCTGCTTCGCCGGCCACCACGATCCCGCCGATTCCTTCAATCATGAGCCTTAGACCGGAACGCATGAGTGTCTCGTCATCGACGATCAGCACACTCACCCGCCGCTGCCCGACTTCTGCGCTCATGGGAGCCTGACCTCGACGTCGAAGGTGCCGGCGGCCGTGACGCCATACCGTGCACTCCCACCAAGCAGCTGCGCGCGTTCGGTCACCCCGATCAGACCGAGCCCGGTGCCCAGCGCGTCCGAGCTGTGGCCAGCGTGGTGCGCCGAGACGGGATTGCTGACATGCAGCGTCACCGCCTCGGGGGTGCCCTCGACGACGACCGAGACGGTATCCGTCGGTGCGTGCTTTCGGGCGTTCATGAGCAGCTCCTCGGTGATGCGTGCCAGCGTCATGGCGCGCTGGGGGTTCTGAGCGAGCGCGGTGGCCGTGATGTTCTTCCACCGCAGCGAGACATCGTGACCGGCCGCCTGGGCGGTATCCACCATTCGCTCCAGGGTGGCGGTGTTCGGCAGCGGTGAGGTGGGGCGTATGTCGTCGGTCTCGCGCAGCGCCAAGAGCGCTTCGCGCAGCATGACGTTGGCGTCTGCAGCAGCATCGCGCACGGTGTGCGCGGTGGCGCGTCGCTGCTCGGCGCTGAGATCCGCGCGGTAGGACAGCGCTCCTGCATGCATCGCGACGATGGCGAGCTGGTGGGAGATCCCGTCGTGCATATCGCGGGCGATGGCGCTGCGTTCTTCCGCCCGCGCCTGCGCGATCTCTGCCTCCCGCATGAGCACCGCAGCGCCCCGGGCTCGTTCTGCGGACTTGGCCTGTTCGCGCAGTGCGGCCACCAAGGCGGAGCGTGTCCCACGAACTCGCCCCCAGAGGAGCACCACGACGGTGAGTGCCAGAGCACCGAGCCCGGTCAGCATGACCTCATCGATCGGGAGAGCCGCCGATGAGTCCCGGAGCATGGCGTAGCCTAGGCCGCCCAGCACGGTAATCAGAACCACCACACCGTCCAGACGGTAGGAACGCCGCGCCCCGAGCCGGACCACGCTCACGATCCATGCGGGCAACGCCCAGGTGCTCCCCACCGCAAGCACCACGACGGCGATGTTGCCGACCCGGGACCCCCTGACGGGGCCCACCGCGGCACATGCCGCCAGGCCGAGGAGCGCGTCGAGGAGCACTAGCAAAGCCGCCCGACCCGGGAGATCACCTCCGTTCTCCTCGAGCTCCACGCCCAGCAGGATGAGAAAGGTGAAGCCTCCGAGGAGAGTGCAGCAGGTGGAGATGAGCGCAGCTCGCAGGCGAGGTCGGTCACCGAGCAGCCTCAGCCCACGCTTGCCGTCTAGGAGAGGAGTCGAGTGAGTCACCTGGTCATCCTATGGAGGCCGCGCCTCACCCGTATCGTCCGAATGGAGGAGTTCAGCCGCTGAGAGTGCGACCACATGGACGATCTGCCGGGGTTCGATTGGTTCGAAGCTGGTCCCATGATCCTTGACTCCCCACCTGTTCAACAGCCCACAGAACTCGAACTGTCCTACCACCGGCTTTCCCACGGCCACACCGGAACGGCGCGTTGGTGGCGGCCTTTCTCCACCTTCGGGGTCGCCGCCGGACTGTATGTCGCCATGATGGTCGCCGTGCTGATCCTCTCCGTACTGGCCGCGTTCATCGTCCCGGCGGCATGGGCGCCCTCTGAAATGCTCGAGGACCCGAGGAATCCGACAGACATGCTGATCGCTCTCGGGACGATCGCCCTGATGCTCCCTGCGGTCGTGCTCGGTGCGCGTTGGGGCGGAGGTCTGCGGGGCGCGATCCACTCAGTGGCGGGACGTGTCCGCTGGAGGATGCTGTTTCACGCTGCGGCGATAGTCCTCCCGCTCTACGCAGCGGTACACGCCATCAGCTTCCTGGTATCCCCTCCAGAGGACTTCGCCTGGCCGAGCGCAGATCTCCGGACAGCAGCAGTCTTTGTGATCATTCTGCTTCTGGCCCCCTTGCAGTGTGCCGGGGAGGAGTATGCCTTTCGAGGTCTGCCGCAACAGATGTTGGGCACCTGGCTCCGGTCACCCGTGTGGGGCATCCTGCTGCCGGTGCCGCTGTTCATGATCGGGCATGGTTATGACTGGGTGGGTCAGATACAGATTGCTGTCTTCGCGATCTGCATGGGGATCTTGGTGTGGAAGAGCGGTGGTCTCGAACTCGCGATCGTGGTCCATACCGCGAACAACCTCACCCTGTTCCTGCTTGCCCCGTTCAGCGCCTCGTCTTTGGAACAGGGCACCGTGTCACCCCTGGTCTTGCTGATCGGCGTTCCCATGACGCTCGGGGTGTCGGCAGGGTTGTTCTGGTGGGTCTCTCGGGCTCAGGGCCTGGGATGGCTCGAACCGGTCCGGCAGGGCCGTGTGGTTCGATGAGTCCATGATCACCACCGAGGTAGTAGCAGCCACAGACCTGACCTTCGACGAGGTGCTTGCGCTCTATACGGCAGTGCAGTGGACCGCCTACACAGACGACCCTCAGAGTCTCCGGCAGGCACTGGAAGGGTCATCGACCCTGGTCGCCGCCCACGAGGACCAGCTGCTGGTGGGGCTGGCCCGGGTCATCTCGGACGGAAGCTCGATCTGCTATCTCCAAGACATCCTGGTTCTGCCCTCACACCGCAGAGCCGGGGTGGGCCGCGCATTGGCGCAGCGGGCGCTCGCCGAATACCCGCATGTCCGTCAGAAGGTCCTGATCACCGATGATGAGCCCCAGCAGAGGGCGTTCTACGAGGCCCTGGGCTACACCAGGTCCGATGAGTTCCAGGGTGGGCCGATCCGAGCGTTCCTGAGGTTCGACTGAGCACCTCCATCTCCCGAGGCGCCGGCATCCTGCTCAGCGGCTGAACAGGGCCCCGAGCCCCTCAGCGCGAGCAGGGTGACCGGCCAGCCGGAGCGCCTGCCAGGCGGTGACCTGATTGGCCGTGAGCACAGGCACGCCCAGCGCCTCCTCGAGCCGGGGCAGCACGGCGATCGTATGCAGCGCAGTGTCCGGGATCAGCAGGCACTGCGCGCCGGTCAGGTCGGCGGCGCGGGCGGTCTCGAGCACCCACTCGGCGTCCAACCGGCCCGCGTCCTCTCCGCTGGGCACGTCGTAGGTGGACAGCGCGGTCACCGTGATCCCGTCGTCCTCCAGAAGCTGCGCAAAGTGGGCCGCGACCTCCTCCGGGTAGGTCGCGGCCACCGCCACCCGGGTCAGCCCCAGGTGGTGCACCGCCTCGGCGAAGGCCAGAGAGGTGGAGGAGGACGGGACCCCGGCGGCCTCTTCGATCCACCCCGCCTGCTCCCGGCAACCCTCCCGGCCATAGACGAAGCTGCCCGAGGTACAGGCCCACATCGCCGCGCCGGGGGAGAGCTCACGGGCCTTCTCGGCGGAGGGCACCAGATTGGCTCGAGACCCCAGGGTCAACAGTGCCTCGACATCGTGGTCGGTGCTGCCCTCCCAGGTGTGGATCACCCGAAAAGAGGTGTCGGGGATCAGCTGTTCCAGGGCGGGGAACTCGTCCTCCGCGCTGTATCCCGGGTAGAGGATGGCGAGGGTGTACATGGTGGTGGAGGTCCCTCTCGTGATGCGTAGCGTGTCTTAGCGAAATCTACAGGTAGATTGTAGACAATCATAAGATGTCGTCCCCTGCTGCATGCAGCTCACCGAATGGAGACTACTGATGACCCGGTACCTCACCATCACCCTGGAGAAGCGCGGCGTCACCGCCAAGGCGCGACTGCTCGACGACGAGGCCCCGCGCACCGCCGAGGCGGTGTGGCAGGCCCTGCCCCAGTCCGGACAGGTGTTCCACGGCAAATTCGCACGCAACGAGATCTACGCCCTGGTCCCGGCCTTCGCCGCCGAGGAGCCCGGTCCCGAGAATCAGACCGTCACCCCGATCCCGGGAGACCTCTGCTATTTCACCTTCGAGGGCGTGCTGGACAACCCCGCCTACGGCTACGACGCCTCCGCGGGCACCGCCGAGAACCGGCTGCTGATCGACTTGGCCGTGTTCTACGGACGCAACAACCTGCTGATCAACGGCGACGTCGGGTGGGTGCCGGGCAACGTCTTCGCCACGATCGAGGAGGGACTCGAGGAGCTCGCCGCCGCGTGCCAGGACATCTGGATGGGCGGCGCTCGCGGAGAGACCCTGAGCTACGCCCGGGTCGAGACGCAGGATCCCAGTCCGAGTTCACCTGACTGAAACCTCCAAGCGGGTGTGACCCCCTATAGTCAGAATCTCCATCAAGACCAGTGCGGTTCAGCTGTCATGGCGCACCTCCGTGGATTGTCGTATCCGTCATTTCAACGATCATGCGATGTATAGGAGCAGAAATGGCACCTCAGACTCAGGGCCCGCTGTTCGGCCCGGCTCCCCGCGGCGCGCTCGGCGTCGTCATCCCCTTCGACATGGAGCTCGACGCCGAACTGTGGCGCTGGCTGCCCGCCGACGTCGACCTGCTGGTGACCCGGACGCCCTTCCTGGACGACGTCGTCACGGTGGAATTCGCCCGGGAGGTCGCGCAGGCAGGAATCGTCACCGATGGCGTCCGCAGCGTCACCGCCGGACGCGCGGAGGTGGTCCTCTACGCCTGCTCCTCCGGCAGCTTCGTGCGCGGCCGGGCAGGGCAGGAAGAGCTCGTGCGCGCCATGAACGACGCCGGCTCACGGGAAGCGGTGACCGCGTCCGGCGCCGTCGTCGAAGCGCTCAGCACCCTCGGGATCCGACGCGTCGCGACGGCCACGCCCTATCTGCCCTCGCTTTCGCTGCTCATGGAGTCGTTCCTCAACGAATACGGCGTCGGCGTGAGCGGCAGTGCCGAGCTCGGGCTCGACCGGCACATCTGGGAGGTGCCCTACGCGCAGACCGCGGAGCTGATCCGTCAGGCGGATACGCCCGACGCCGAGGCGATCGTGGTCAGCTGCACCAACCTTCCTACCTATGACCTCATCGCACCCCTGGAGGCTGAGCTGGGAAAGCCCATCATCACCGCGAACCAGGCTACGATGTGGTCCGGGCTGAGGCGCCTGGGAAGGCTCGCGAACGGTGAGGGGCAGTCACTGCTGCACCGGACGGCTCAGCCTGGGCTGCTGGGCCTCGGTTCGATCCCAGCACCGCAGCGGGTCAGGGCAGAGTGATCAACCCGGAGGCCAGGTTCTCGACCCGGGTCCTCAGGGCCTCCCGGACGGTGCGGACCCCCTCGAGGTCCAACGCCGCCGGGTCACTGATGTTCCAGTCCTCGTACCGCTTCCCCGGGTAGATCGGGCAGGTGTCCCCGCAGCCCATGGTGATCACGACGTCGGCGGCTTGGACGACGTCGTCGGTGAGCGGCTTGGGGAACTGCTCCTCGAGGCTGATCCCGATCTCCTCCATGGCCGTGACGACGTTCTCATCGAGATGCTCGGAGGGCATCGAGCCTGCGGAGCGGACGTTGATCGCACCCTGGGCGAGGTCCTTGAGAAGCGCGGCGGCCATCTGGGAACGGCCAGCATTCTGCACACAGACGAAGAGGACCTCCGGGACGCCGCTGAGCTGTTTGCCCTGGGCGTGGGCGAGGGCGTTGAGCCGGTCCTGCGCAAAGCGCCGCGTGAGGATCGGCAGGTAGGTCTTGATCTTGGCCGTCCGCGCGAGGGATGCATAGGACTCGAAGACATAGCGCTCGATCGTCTCCGCGGCGAACACCCCGGCGAAGGTCACGGCGAGCTCCTCACTGATCCGGTGCAGGACATGTTCGTGGGCGCTGGTCGCGGCCTCGGCGCTCGGTGACGTGCTCATGGGGGAGTCCCTTCGGTTGTGCTGACCGGCAGACGGTCGAGCCTGCCACGGTGGAGAGCGATGCTGAGCGGGAACAGAGATCAATCCCTTGGTCCGTGCCACGTGCCCGGGTGCTTCCCGAAAGATTGACGACCGTCGATATTGAGTATGGGGAGTTGCATCGATGGCTGTCAATGGAAAAGCGGGTCGGTCATTCTGGGATTCGGCGCACTGGCCCCTCATGCGCCGTGCTCTGCCGCGCTCGTCTGGCCCCGGCACCGCCGGACCGATATTGTGGAGCATTGTGGCAGACCTACACGCACCCCAGCAGCCCGAGATCGCTCCGCTTGCCTCCGGACTGCGCAGCGAGACCTTCCCCGTAGCCATGAACCCAGATGGCACCACGGTGGACGCGAAGATCGCAGCCTTCATCCGGACCGCCGAGCAGGGCTTCTATGAGCCCTGGCTCAGCGACGAGCAGATCAACCACATCGGTCAGGTTCTGATCAAGGACGAGCAGACCCTCACCGGCGTCTACGTGGACCGGGACGACGCCGCCGAGGAGTCCTGGGGCAGCGCCCACACGCAGGTCGGCTTCGACGCCGACCATCCGGTCGGCACGTTTCTCGACTATGACAAGACGCTCAACGCTGGGGGACCGGCCGGCCCGATCGACGCCCGGCTGATCACCGTGGTCACGGTGAGCCCGAGCTTCCGCCGCCGCGGCATCCTCAAGCACATGATGACCTCCGCGCTCGCTCGCGCGGTCAAGGACGGCGTGCCAGTGGCTGCGCTCACCGTCTCTGAGGGCGGCATCTACGGCCGGTTCGGCTTCGGCTGCGCCACCCGCGAGGCCAATATCCAGGTGGACCTCGGCGAGGGCCACGGCGAGGGCTTCGCGCTGCGCAGCGAGCCCTCCGGGCGGGTCATCTCCGCAGACCCGGTCAAGCTCGACGAGGTCATCGGTACCAGCTTCGAGGCCTTCCACGCCCGCACCCGCGGATCGATCGGACGCCAGCAGACCTACCAGAAGGCCGCCACCGCGCGCTGGAACGCCGAGGACCTCAGCTCCTGGAACCGCAAGCTGCGCGCCGCCGTGCATGTCCGCGAGGACGGCACGATCGGCGGCTATGTGACCTACCGGCACGAGGGCTGGGAGACCGATCCCAGCACCATCCGCATCAGTGACCTGATCGCCGCCGACGACCAGAGCCACCTGGCGCTGTGGGACTACATCGCCGGGCTCGACATCGTCCGCCGGGCCACCATGCGCACCGCGCCGCTGGCTGACCCGCTGCAGCCCGCACTTCTGAACCCGCGCAGCTACAAGGTCACCGGGCTCCGGGACCTGCTCTGGGTTCGGATCCTCGACGTGGTCCAGGCCCTCCAGGCCCGCGCCTGGTCCGTCGACGGCGCCTTCCGGCTCGAACTCGAGGACGCCATGGGCATCACCGGCGGCAGCTTCACGGTCAGGGTTCACGACGGCGCCGCCACGGTCACCCCGGCAGCAGGTGCCGCGGCGGCCGAAGACTCAGCTGAAGATCTCCCGACGCTCCAGCTCAGCGTCGAGACCCTCGGCTCGCTCTACCTGGGCGACGTCTCGGTGCGCACCCTGTACGCCGCCGGACGGCTGAAGGACACCACCGCCGAAGACGTGGAGCGGATCTCCCGGATCATGGACCTGCCCACGCCGCCCTTCTGTGCGACACATTTCTAAGCGGTCCACCGGCTCCGGCCAGCGGTTGATTCGGATTGGATTGCCGGTATAAACTGACACGGCGCGTTCTGCGCACAGAGTCGAGCCTGACATCTGATGCAGATCAAGCTCGAAAGTCCGCTCTTCGGCCTCGCCGCCGGAATCGGGACCTGACGAGCTCACCCTGTTCTTCTGTTGATCGCTCTGTGCGCCGGAGTGCCATCGTGTACGGCAAAGCCGCGCACTGACCACGCCAGCCACAATCCATATCGGAGCCCCTACTACATGACCCCCACCACCACTGCCCCACAGGTTGCCGTCAATGACATCGGCACCGCAGAAGAGTTCCTCGCCGCTGTAGATGCGACTATGAAGTACTTCAACGACGGCGACCTCGTTGAGGGCACCATCGTCAAGGTCGACCGCGACGAGGTCCTCCTCGACATCGGGTACAAGACCGAAGGCGTCATCCCGTCCCGCGAGCTGTCCATCAAGCATGATGTGAACCCGGACGAGGTCGTCGCCGTCGGCGATCTGGTGGAGGCTCTGGTCCTCACCAAAGAGGACAAAGAAGGCCGCCTGATCCTCTCCAAGAAGCGCGCACAGTACGAGCGCGCCTGGGGCGACATCGAGCGCATCAAGGAAGAGGACGGCGTCGTCTCCGGCACCGTCATCGAGGTCGTCAAGGGCGGCCTCATCCTCGACATCGGTCTGCGCGGCTTCCTGCCCGCATCGCTGGTCGAGATGCGCCGTGTCCGCGATCTCGCGCCGTACATCGGCCAGGAGATCGAGGCCAAGATCATCGAGCTGGACAAGAACCGCAACAACGTGGTCCTGTCCCGCCGTGCATGGCTCGAGCAGACCCAGTCCGAGGTCCGCTCCTCCTTCCTGAACAAGCTCGAGCGCGGCCAGGTCCGCACCGGCACCGTCTCCTCGATCGTGAACTTCGGTGCGTTCGTGGATCTCGGCGGCGTCGACGGTCTGGTCCACGTCTCGGAGCTCTCCTGGAAGCACATCGATCACCCGAACGAGGTCGTCGAGGTCGGCAAGGAAGTCACCGTGGAGGTCCTCGAGGTGGACATGGATCGCGAACGCGTCTCCCTGTCCCTGAAGGCCACCCAGGAAGATCCGTGGCAGACCTTCGCCCGCACCCACGCGCTGGGCCAGGTCGTGCCCGGCAAGGTCACCAAGCTGGTTCCCTTCGGTGCGTTCGTCCGCGTCGAAGACGGCATCGAGGGCCTGGTGCACATCTCCGAGCTGGCCGTGCGCCACGTGGATCTGGCCGAGCAGGTCGTCTCCGTGGGCGACGAGCTCTTCGTCAAGGTCATCGACATCGATCTCGAGCGCCGCCGCATCAGCCTCTCGCTGAAGCAGGCCAACGAGGGTGTCGATCCCGAGGGTGCCGAGTTCGATCCGGCCGTCTACGGCATGGATGCCGAGTACGACGACGCCGGCAACTACAAGTACCCCGAGGGCTTCGATCCGGAGACCAACGAGTGGATGGAAGGCTACGACGAGCAGCGTTCCGTCTGGGAGGCCCAGTACGCCAAGGCCCAGGAGCGTTGGGAAGCGCACAAGAAGCAGGTCGTCGCCGCCATCGAGGCCGACGCCGAAGCCGCCGCACAGGCCACTGTCGGTTCTTCCAGCTCCAGCTCTTCGAGCTCCAGCTCCAGCAAGTCGGAGCCGGCTCCGTCGAACTACTCCTCCTCGCAGAACACCTCCTCCGAGGACGCCGGCACGCTGGCCTCCGACGAGGCGCTGGCTGCGCTGCGCGAGAAGCTCACCGGAAACAGCTGAACTCATAAGGCGGATCACTGATCCCGCCTGAGTGACAGAGAGAAGGCCGGTTCCACCCTCTGGGTGGGACCGGCCTTCTTTGTGTGTGGAACTACTTTGTCTGGAACTACTCCATGTGTGGGCCTGCTCTGCGTCGGGCTTCCTACATCGGCCTCAGAGGGCGCCTCAGCGCTTGGTGGACACCGTCACGGTGAACCGGGCGTCGCGGGCCAGCTGCTCGGTGATCCCGACCTCCTTGGAGAGCACGCTGCGGTGCTTCAGGTGCGAGTTCCAGACGCTGTAGATCCGACCGCCCGGGGCCAGCACCCGCGCCGCGGCCCGGATCAACCGGTGCGCCGCACCAGGGTCCACCGCGTTGCCCTGGTGGAACGGCGGGTTGAGCAGGATCAGCTCGGCGGAGCCGTCCTCGAACCGCGACAGCGCGTCGTCCCGGACGGTCTCGATCCGGTCCGCGACCCCATTGGCCTCGGCCGTGAGCTGCGTGGACTGCACCGCGGAGGCCGAATGATCGGTGGCGATCACCTTCAGCTGCGGATGCCGCAGCGCCAGGAACGCGCTGACCGTGCCGTTGCCGGAGCCGAAGTCGATCAGGTACTCCGCGCCGGGGAACCCCGGGTGGGCCTCCACGGCTTCGAGCATCAGCCGGGTGCCGGGATCGAGCTTGGTGCCGCCATAGGTGGCGCCCAGGCTGCACAGGGTCAGCTCGGTGGCCGGAGCACCGGGGATCGTCACCGTGTGCGTGTTCTTCCGCGGCGCGGAGCGGGGCACGTCGGCGCGCGGTCCGCGCGCGGTAAGCACCCGGGATTTCGAGCGGCCGCGGCCGGCGGAGACGTCGGTGAAGTTCTTCTCCAGCACCTGGTTCATCGAGTGGTTCATATGCTTGTCGCGGCCCACGGCCAGCACGACGACGTCGGGCGCCGCGTGCTCGCGGATCAGCCAGGCCCAGTCGGTGAGCGTCTCCAAGGACCGAGGCAGGTGCATCAGCACCGTGTGCACCCCGGTGAACGCAGCCGGGGCCGGCTCGTCCAGACTCGGAAGCTCCGCCGGAACCGGGGCCGGCAGTTCGGCGCGACGGGCGTTGCCTCCCAGGGCGCGCTCGGCGCCAAGCTCATCGGCGAGCACCCGCACGGCCGTCACGGCCTCTTCCACCGTGGCGCAGGCGGCGCCAGGCGTGCCGGCCTCGGTGATCAGGGAGTCCAAGATCGGCAGCGTGAGCGCGCCGGTGCGGTCATCGAGGATCAGCACGTCCTCGCGTGGATGCCCGTTCTCCCACCAGGCGGCTGCGGTGTCGAGCAGCAGCAGGTCCACCGCCTCGGGCGGTGGGCTGAGCGGGGTGAAATCGAAGTTCGCGGTGAGCGCGGAGGGCTGGACATCGGGGGTCTGACCCGCAGGAAATGGCATGGAGTCAGCTTAGAGGATCACCCGGTCACGGCTCCCGGACAGCTCCGCACCAGCTTCCGCCAAGAATCGTTACTTGAATGAGACGCCGGGACTGGATCCGGCTCATACCGGGAGTTATGCGCGCGCGAGCCTCCCGGATCGGGCCCGAGAAGCCCGAAATCCGGATCACGAAAGTGCATCATGGGACTAAATTCCATACCGTAGGACGATCATCCCGCCCGTCAGGTGTCAGGCCGCCGATCTCGTGTCCCGAGAGGGAACCGAGGGTTCCATCGCCGCCGGGCGCTGGCAGTGACCACTTCCACGAAAGGCAGAGATGCTGCAACGGCTCCACGACCTGCTCAGGCTGAGAACCAGCCCGATCGTCTTCTTCGGCTCGGCCGCGATCGTCCTCGGCTTCGTGATCCTGACCCTGCTGATGCCCACCGGCATGGGAGAGTTCTTCGGCGCAGGCTCCGGCTGGATCTATGACAACCTCGGCTGGTTCTACATCTCCGGCGTGACGATCTTCCTGATCTTCCTCGTCTTCATCGCCGTCGGCCGCTTCGGCCGGATCAAGCTCGGTTCAGACGGGGACGAGCCGGAACACTCCGACATCGCCTGGTTCGGCATGCTCTTCGCCGCCGGCATCGGCACGATCCTGATGTTCTGGGCCGTGGCCGAGCCCGCCTACCACTTCGCCGAGCCGCCCCGCGGCGCGCAGGAGGGTATCGAGCCCCGTTCCATGGAAGCGGCCAATGAGGCCATGGGCTTCACGCTGTATCACTTCGGCCTGCACACCTGGACGATCTTCGCGCTGCCCGGCCTGGCCTTCGCCTACTTCATCTATAAGAGGAACCTGCCCCCGCGCGTCTCCTCGATCTTCCAGCCGATGCTCGGCGACAAGATCCACGGCCCGGCCGGCAAGGCCATCGACATCTTCGCCGTGGTCGGCACGATCTTCGGCGTCGCGGTCTCCATCGGTCTGGGCACGCTGCAGATCCAGGCCGGACTGGCGACCCTGCTGGGCATCAGCGACGCCGCCTGGAACTTCATCCTGATCATCGCGGTGGTCACACTGATCGCCACGGTCTCCGCGGTGCTCGGCGTGGACAAGGGGATCAAGCGGCTCTCGAACTTCAACATCTGGACCGCCATCCTGCTGCTGATCTTCATCCTGGCCACCGGCCCCACGGTGTTCATGCTGCGCGGCGTGGTCGAGTTCGCCGGCACCTACGCCACCATGCTCCCGGAGCTGGCGCTGTGGAATGACACGCTGTCGAACACCGGGTGGCAGGACAGCTGGACCATCTTCTACTGGGCCTGGACCGTGGCCTGGGCGCCCTTCGTCGGCATCTTCATCGCCCGGATCTCCCGCGGCCGCTCGGTGCGCCAGTTCGTCGCCGGCGTGCTCGGCCTGCCCACCCTGTTCACCATCGTCTGGTTCGGCATCTGGGGCACCGGCCTCTTCGACATTGAGCTCAACGGCGAGGGCGGCGTGGTGGATACCGTGCTCGAGGAGGGCGTGGAAGGCGCGCTCTTCGCGTTCCTCGCCGAGTTCCCGCTGGCCACGCTGACCTCCTCGATCGCGATCATGCTGGTCGGCATCTTCTTCATCACCTCGATGGACTCCTGCTCGCTGGTGCTCGATGACATGTGCAACGGCTACGAGGGCAAGGCGCCGCTGCACCAGCGAGCCTTCTGGACCATCTCCATCGGCCTGATCGCCGCGGTGCTGCTGACCGCCACCGGCGAGGGCGGGCTCGAGGCGCTGCAGAACGTGGCGCTGGTGCTGGGTCTGCCGTTCTTCATCCTGGGCTACTTCATGATGTACAACCTCTCCCGGGCCATGCGCGAGGACGCCGGCGAGGTCGGCTTCCTGCGCACCCGCCGCTGGCTGCGGACCCTGCCTCCGGAGGAGTACCAGCGCCGCATGGAGGAGCCGGATGGCTCGCTCACCGAGGCCGTGGTCGCCCCGGATTATCACGAGGGCACCCAGCCGGAGAACGCGCCGGATGTGGACCACGCGGAGCAGCCTCCGATCGTGGAGGAGTACCGGGTGCGCACCGGCGACGTCCCGATCCTGGATCACACCCAGCCGGACGGCTCGTACCCGAAGAACTGAGCTGCGCCGATTCAGGCAGCTCGCTGAATGACAGAGAAGGTCCCGCTCTCGGAAGAGAGTGGGACCTTTTCGTCGGTAGGGGAGTCCAGTGCGGTGCGCTACTCTGACGCCCATGAGCCCGACGCGCCGCCCCCGCGAGCGGCCACACTTCTGGAAGCCGATGGCGCTGATCATGGTGGTCGGCATCCTCGCCGCCGTGATCGCCGGCGCGCTGGTGATGACGACGGCGGAGCCGGGTCCCGACGCCGTGGAGCCGCAGGCCCTCGCGGTGGTCGGGGATTCCAACACCGAGATGGACTCGCCGGACTTCGCGGCCGGGCAGATCGGGGAGGACTCCTGGGTCTCCACGGTGCTCGCCGCGGGCCACCGGTTCGCCGGGGGATGGGCGGTGGCCGGGTCGACCTCGGTGGACCAGGCGGCCGGCCTCGAAGCGGTCCAGGATGCCGAGGTCCTGCTCGTGATGACTGGCACCAACGACCTCGCCCAGGGCGTCCCGTTCGAACAGACCGCCCCGAGCCTCGAAGAGATCGTCGCCGAGGCCCCCGCGGAGCGGGTCGTGCTGCTCGCCATCCCGCCGCGGGATGAGGAGACCACGCCCAGCAGCACCGAGTTCAACGTGTCACTGCAGAACCTCGCCGAGGACCAGGGCTGGGAGTACTTCGACGGCCTGGAGTTCCTGCGCGGCCCCGAGGGTGGCTTCGTCGAGGGAACCACCGACGACGGCGTCCATCTCACCCCCGAGGCCCAGGATGAGTTCGGCGAGACGGTGGCGGACTATCTGGCCGAGGACGACGACGCATCCTGAAACGGCTGATCACCTGCGGGCGCGGTATCGGGCTCCGGGGCAGGCTGCGCAGGGGAAGTTCCGCGCACCGAGGCATAGATGACCCCGCCGACCACCAGCACTCCGCCGCCGAGCTCCAGCCAGGTCGGCACCTCGCCCAGCACCGCCCAGGCGGCCAGGATCCCGACCACCGGGACCAGCATCGAGAACGGTGCCACGGTGCCGGCCGGGTGCCGGCGCATCAGCCAGACCCAGATCCCGGCGCCCACCACCGTGCCGAACAGGATAGTGTAGCCCAGACCCAGCCAGGCCGGGATCGCGGCGAGGCTGATCGAGCCGGCCAGCGCCGCGCCGATCTGCTCCGGGCCCTCCACCAGGAACGCCACCGTGAGCAGCGGGATCGGCGGCACCACCGCCATCCACAGCACCAGCGCCATAGGCCGGTCGGTCTGGGCCTTCCGGGAGGCCAGGTTGCCCAGCGCCCAGCCGAAGGCGCCGAAGAGCACCAGCAGGAACGGCATCCATCCGTCCAGCACGCCGCGGGAGACCCCCACCAGCCCCAGGCCGAGCACGGCGACGCCGACGCCGGTCGCCCGCCGCGCGGTGATGTGCTCCTTGAGTACCAGTGCCCCGAGCAGCACGGTGAACGGCGCGGAGGCCTGCAGCACCAGCGAGGCGAGCCCGGTGGGGAACCCGGCGGCCATGCCCAGGTAGAGACCGAAGAACTGCAGCGTGCCGAAGCCCAGCCCGTAGCCGAGCAGGTAGCGGACCTTCACCCCGGGCCAGGGCACGAAGAGCAGCGCCGGCAGCGCCAGGATCGCGAAGCGCAGCCCTGCCAGGAACAGCGGCGGGAACTGATCCAGCGAGAACCGGATGGCCAAGAAGTTCAGCCCCCAGAAGACGGCGACGAGCAGGGCGAGCAAGGTGTGGCGCAGGGGCATGGCTCCATCCTCCGCCCCACAGCCACATCAGGTCTACTGAACGTTTCTGCATGAAGCGTGTAGGTTGCCTACATGGATGCGCCTTCGCTGAGCTCTCACTCCCTGGAACCCCGGCATCTTCAGCTGCTGCGCGAGATCGCCGCGCGCGGCACCCTGGCCGCGGTGGCCAAGGCCACCCACCGCACCCCCTCGGCGCTGTCCCAGCAGCTGCGCACCGCCGAGCGCGAGCTCGCGGTGAAGCTGGTGGAACCGGACTCCCGCGGGATCCGGCTGACCCCGGCCGGTCAGCTGCTCGCCGAGGGCGCCGATGAGGTGATCGCGAGCCTCGCGCGAGTCCAGGCTCGGCTCGACGCCGCCACCGGGGAGCCGAGGGGACGCGTGAGCATCGGCACCCTGCCCAGCGCCGGGCAGGTGCTGCTGCCGCAGCTGCTGCACCGGCTGCATGACACCGCGATCACGCTGACCCTGGATGACTTCGACATCGCCGAGGCCGACTTCGCGGCCCGCGCCCTGGACGCGGACCTCGTGATCAGTCACAGCATCAGCGGAGGCGTGCCCCGCGGCGCCCAGGGGCTGATCAGCACGGTGCTGGCCCGGGAACCCATCGATGTGGTCCTTCCCGCGGATCACCCGCTGGCCGCGAAGACCGAGCTGCGCCCCGGCGATGTGGCGGAACTGGACTGGGTCGGAGTGCCGGAAGGGTATCCGTTCGACGCGATCCCGGTGGCCATCGAGCAGCTCACCGGCGCCCCGGTGCACCGGAGGCTCCGGCTGCGCGATAATCACCTGCTGGAATCCCTGGTCGGTGCCGGCGCCGGGATCGGACTGCTGCCGCGGTTCAGCACCCGGGCCTCACCCGGCGTGGTGCTGCGGCCACTGGTGGGCGTGAGTGCCGCCCGCAGCATCGTGGCGCTGAGCAGACCCGACCGACATGAACGGCTCGCGGTGCGCACCGTGACCGAGCATCTGGTCAGCATCGGGGCTGAGCTGATGGAGGACTACGCGGTCACCGCCACGTCCTGACCCGAATGCCTCATGAAGGGGCCTACTCGGGTGGAAGGGCCTGCTCGATCCGACCGTGGACGGGCCTGGCGTTCACCGGGGGCTTGCCCACTTCGTGGATGCTGTGGCCTTCACACGCCGTGGTGGTCACGGTGGCCGCCGCGATGCGCGAGACCGTGAACCAGCGCATCGCGTCCCGCATCCGACACCACCCGACGAGGTGCCACTGGCCGTTCGTGGACGCGAACATCACGGGCTCGACCTCGCGGACGGTCGTGGTCCCGGAACCGGAGGTGTAGCGGAGTCGAACCACCCGCTGCTCAGACATCGCTTCCTCCAGCGCCGACCTGACCGCACGCGAGGCAGCAGGCGGCGTGTTCACCCAGACCCGGCTGGCCAGCTCATCGGCCGCTGCACGGGTTCTGGGATCGAGGACGTCCAGAATCTTCTGGATGCCAGCCGTTGCCAGATCGGAGTAGGGGGCATCGGGCGCTGCGGAGACGGCGGCCAGCAGCGCCACCGCCTGCGCGGGGGACAGGCTGACCGGCGGCAGGGATGCGCTGGACGCCAACCCGTAGCCGCCACCGGGGCCCGGGCGGGACCAGATCGGTGCGCCGCTGCGTTCGAGCGCACTGAGGTCGCGCTTGACGGTGCGCACCGAGACACCGAACTCGCTCGCCAGCCGCTCTGCGGAACACCCCCGCGACCCGTGACGCCGCAGCATCTCGGACAGGGCATGAAGCCGTTCTGCGCGCTTCACCCTTCTGCCAGCTTCACCGTTCAGCGCGTTTCATATTCATGACAGAAATAGTGACATACACCTGCCCGCCGCGTCCCTGATGCTGGAGACATGACAACTACAAGGAGCACTTCGACCATCATTCTCATTGCGGGCCACTGGCTGGGGGCCTGGGCCTGGGATCACGTCCTGGAAAGCCTCGAGGGCGGTGACTCCCGTGTCCTGGCGATGACGCTGCCCGGCCTGGACATCGACGATCCTAAGCGTGCAACCAGGACCCTCGAGGATCAGGTCGACGCCATCGAAGACACCCTGGTGCGACTTGAGGTGTCCCAGGACCAGCCCACGACGCTCGTGGCGCACAGCGGAGCGAACGCGCCCGTCAGCCTCATCCTGGACCGGCATCCCGAGCTGGTGCATCGCGTGGTCTGGGTCGACTCCGGTCCGATGGCGAACGGGAGCGTCTTCGCCCCGGACCTCCCCGAGGAGCTGGTGGAGCTTCCGCTGCCACCGTTCGACGTCCTGGCCCAACAGGCGAGTCTCGAAGGCCTGAGCAAGGAGGACCTGGAACGGTTCCGCACCAAGGCAGTGCCCGAGCCTGGCCCCGTGCTGCGCCAGACCGTGGAGCTGACCAACGACGCCCGCCACACCGTCCCGACCACCCTGGTGTGCTGTTCGATCTCGAGCACGCAGGTGATGGACATGACCCGCGGGGGACACCCCATGTTCGCCGAGGTCGCGAAGCTCGAAAGTCTTGAGGTCATCGACCTCCCGACGGGTCACTGGCCGATGTGGAGTCGCGCCGGCGACCTGGCGAAGATCATCACTTCAGCGGCGTCGGCTGCGTCAGTCCCGGGACCTCAGACAGGTCCCTCGGGTGACCTCTGATCTAGACTCGAAGGATGTATAAGATCCTCTCAGTGGGCCTGACCGGCGGGATCGCCTCGGGCAAGTCAGCGGTCGCCACCCGACTGGCCGAACACGGCGCCATCATCATCGACGCCGACCTCCTGGCCCGGGAGGTGCTGGAACCCGGCACCGAGGGGCTGGACGCAGTGGTCCAGGCCTTCGGGTCCGGGGTGCTCACCGACTCCGGTGCCCTGAACCGCGAGGCCCTGGGCCAGATCGTCTTCGCCGACGAGGACGCCCGCGCCCGGCTCAACGCGATCGTCCACCCCCGGGTGGCCGAGGCCCGCAACGCGCTGCGCGCGCTGGCGCCGGAGGGATCCGTGGTGGTCGAGGACATCCCGCTGCTGGTGGAGACCGGACAGGCGGACCGGTTCGACGTCGTCGTGGTGATCGCCGCCGGCCCGCAGGAGCGGCTGAATCGGATCGTCCGGGACCGAGATTCCAGCCCCGAAGACGCCCAGGCGCGCATCGACGCGCAGGCCTCCGAGGCCGAGCGTGCCGCGGTGGCAGACGTGGTGCTGGAGAACTCCGGGACCCTGGAAGAACTCCATGCCCAGGTCGATGAGCTGTACGAGAAACTCCGCGGGCGTGTCATAGCCGAGCAGTAGCATTGATCCATGAGTCTCGCTCAGAAGATCAGCCGCACCGTTGCCCCCTTTGAGGTCATCAGCCCGTTCCAGCCCTCGGGGGATCAGCCGAAGGCGATCGCCGAGCTGGTAGGCCGGATCGAGGGTGGCGAGAAGGACGTGGTGCTGATGGGCGCCACCGGCACCGGCAAGTCGGCGACGGCGGCCTGGCTGATCGAGCAGGTGCAGCGGCCCACGCTGATCATGGTGCAGAACAAGACCTTGGCCGCCCAGCTGGCCAATGAGTTCCGGGAGCTGCTGCCGAACAACGCGGTGGAGTACTTCGTCTCCTACTACGACTACTACCAGCCCGAGGCCTATGTGCCTCAGACGGACACCTTCATCGAGAAGGACTCCTCGGTCAACGAGGAGGTCGAGCGGCTGCGCCACTCGGCCACCAACGCGCTGCTGACCCGCCGTGACGTGGTCGTGGTCGCCACCGTCTCCTGCATCTACGGCCTGGGTACGCCCGAGGAATACATCAAGCAGATGGTCGCGGTCGAGGTGGGGGAGAAGATCGAACGCGATGAGCTGCTGCGCCGCTTCGTGGGGATGCAGTATGCCCGCAATGACACCGACTTCCACCGCGGCACCTTCCGGGTCCGCGGGGACACCGTGGAGATCATCCCGATGTATGAGGAGCTCGCGGTGCGCATCGAGTTCTTCGGCGATGAGATCGAATCCATCTCCACGCTGCACCCGCTCACCGGCACCGTGGTGCGCGAGGAAGAAGAGATGTACATCTTCCCCGCCAGCCACTACGTGGCCGGCGACGAGCGGATGGCCAGCGCCATCACCCGGATCGAGGATGAGTTGCGCGTCCGGCTGGAGGAGCTGGAGTCCCAGGACAAGCTGCTGGAGGCCCAGCGGCTGCGGATGCGCACCACCTACGACCTCGAGATGATGCAGCAGATGGGCTTCTGCAACGGCATCGAGAACTACTCCCGGCACATCGACGGCCGCGGGCCCGGCTCGGCCTCGCACTGCCTGCTGGACTACTTCCCGGATGACTACCTGCTGATCGTCGATGAGTCCCATGCGACCATCCCGCAGATCGGTGGCATGTATGAGGGGGATATGTCTCGCAAGCGCACCCTGGTGGACCACGGGTTCCGGCTGCCTTCCGCGATGGATAACCGGCCGCTGAAGTGGGACGAGTTCCTGGAGCGGATCGGGCAAACCGTGTACCTCTCCGCCACCCCCGGTCCCTATGAGCTGGATCAGGCCGATGGCTATGTGGAGCAGATCATCCGTCCCACCGGTCTGGTGGACCCGCAGATCGTGATCAAGAAGACCAAGGGTCAGATCGATGACCTGCTGGGGGAGATCCGCACCCGCACCGCGAAGAACGAACGCGTGCTGGTTACCACACTGACCAAGCGGATGGCCGAGGACCTCACCGAGTACATGCTGGAGAACGGCATCAAGGTGGAGTACCTGCACTCGGATGTGGACACGCTCAAGCGGATCGAGATCCTGCGGGACCTGCGCCGCGGCGTCCACGACGTGGTGGTCGGGATCAACCTGCTCCGCGAGGGCCTGGACCTGCCCGAGGTCTCGATGGTCGCCATCCTGGACGCGGACAAGGAAGGGTTCCTGCGCTCCACCACCTCGCTGATCCAGACCATCGGCCGTGCGGCTCGTAACGTCTCCGGTGAGGTGCATATGTACGCGGACCGGATCACCGATTCGATGCGCCGCGCGATCGACGAGACCGACCGCCGCCGGGAACGCCAGATCGCGTACAACACCGAGAACGGGATCGACCCGACCCCGCTGCAGAAAAAGATCGCCGACATCACCGACCAGCTGGCCCGCGAAGATGCCGACACGGCCGAGCTGCTGCAGGGAATGGGTGGCCTGGCCACCGGATTCCAGTACGGCAAGGGCCACCGCGGCTACACCAGTTTCGACAACGAAGACGGCGAGGACTCCACGGGCAAGAAGTCCGGCAAGTCCCTGGCGGAGCAGACCCCTGCCAAGGACCTCACCGACCTGATCGCCCAGCTCACCGGCCAGATGCATCACGCGGCGGAGGAGCTGAACTTCGAGGTCGCGGCCCGGCTCCGTGATGAGATCGGCGAGCTCAAGAAGGAGCTCCGGCAGATGCAGAACGCCGGTCACGACCAGATGTGAGCCACGTGCGCTACGTCTCAGCTCAAGCTTTCGTTCAACGTCGATCTGAGTTTTTCCTGTGAATCCCTTATGCTGGCCTAGGTCATATCCGTGGGAGTCTAGGGGCATCAGTACGTGGAATTGCGTGAATATTTAAGGATCGTCCATCGCGGATGGCTCATCATCGTGTTGGCGACCCTCGCCGGTATCGGCGCCGCAGCCACCTACTCGCTGTTGCAGAGCCCACAGTATGAGGCGGGTACCCGGGTCTATGTCTCTACGGACTCTGCCTCCACGGTGGCCGAGCTTGGTCAGGGCACCACGTATACCCAGCAGATTGTCGAAAGCTTCGTTCTCGTTACAACGACTCCTCGAGTGCTCCAGCCTGTGATTGGGGACCTTGGACTCGAGCAGACGTCGGCTGAACTCTCTGGTGACATCGAGGTGTCTACTGATGCCAATACGGTACTTATGCAGATCAACGCCACCAACCAGGATCCCGCGGTGGCGGCCGAAATCGCTAACTCCGTTACCGAAAGTCTGATCAACGTCGTGGGCGAGATCACGCCCGGATCTTCAGGTGAAGAAAGCGCAGTTTCCGTCGAGATTCTCCAGGAAGCAGTAGCCCCCGAATCTCCCGTCGCGCCGCAGGTGCCGTTCAATCTCGCCCTCGGGTCCTTGCTGGGATTGAGTATCGGCGTCGGGATTGTTGTGCTGCGCGAGGTGCTGGATACCAGAATCCGTGGGGAGCACGATATCTCCACTGTCACCGAAGCTCCAGTCTTGGGGGGCATCGCCTATGACCCCGAGGCACAGAAGCGGCCGTTGGTGGTGCAGGTCGACCCCAAGAGCCCGCGAGCCGAGTCTTTCCGTACACTCCGAACAAACCTCCAATTCGTGGAGGTCGGGGAGTCCAGGCGTAGCTTTGTGTTCACTTCCTCGATCCAGGGTGAAGGCAAGTCCACCACAGTGGCCAACACCGCGATCACGATGCAAGAGGCCGGTCAGCGAGTTCTTGTGATCGACGCTGATCTCCGTCGTCCCAGAATCGCGAGCTACTTCGGACTGGAAGGCGCTGTGGGGCTGACAAACGTGTTGATCGGCAAAGTCGATCTCGCAGACGTCGTTCAGTACTGGGGTCCGCATGATCTTGCGGTACTCCCCGCCGGAGACATCCCTCCGAACCCCAGCGAGCTACTCGGTTCGCCCAGCATGGACGCTTTGCTCCGCTTCGTGGAGGACCAGTTCGACATCGTGTTGATTGATGCTCCTCCGCTTCTACCCGTCACCGACGCTGCAGTGCTCGCAACCAGTGCTACCGGCGCGATCGTCGTTGTTGCTGCGGGCAAGACCCATCGACAACAGCTCAGAGGAGCTGTTACTTCGCTGGAGAACGTCGGGGCGAGACTCTTCGGCGTCATTCCGACGATGCTTCCGACCAAGGGCCCAGACGCATACGGTTACGGTCGCTACGGGTATGCCTACACCTACGAAGAAGACAAGAAGGCGTAAGCGATGTCGGATCACTTCCGTATTCTCGTGGTCTGCACTGGCAACATCTGCCGTTCCGCCCAGGCAGAGCAATTCATCCGCGCAAGGATTTTGGAGAATTTTCCCGGATTGACATCTGTGGTCCTGGTGGAAAGCGCTGGTACCGGAGCCATGGTCGGTTCCGGTATGCCCGATGAAGCCGCGGTGCTGTCCGTCCAGCATGGTGGTATCCCCACCAACCACATTGCACGGCAGCTGACAGCTGATCAGGTGCGAGCAGCAGATTTAGTCCTGGCGATGGCGACCGAGCACCGCAGCGGCGTGGTGCGGCTTCTGCCTCGTGCCTCACGAATCACTTTCACTTTGACTGAGTTCTCGGCGCTGTTAGAGAGCGCGGAGCAGAATCGCCCGGCGCTCCCTGCAGATTTCCCCGCGTTGAACCCGGCGGACAAGCTGCGAGTTGCAGTCAAATGGGCGTCGGCACGCCGCGGGTTTCTGCCACCCGAGGATGCTAGTCCATCCGATGTGGTGGATCCCTATCGGCGCTCGGAGGAGGTCTACGCTGAGTCCACTCGCCAGATCCTCCAAGCTCTGGATCGGGCCCAGCGAGCCGCCGTGCGCTTGGCCCGGGGGGTCAGCGCATGAACAGCCGGGGGAGAACAACCGGGCTGGCAGGGCGAGGACCATCGCGAAAGGTGATGATCATCGCCGGGCTAGTCGTGTTCGCCGCCATTGATGTCGCCCTGGTAATGCTCGCTTTTGGTTGGGGTCGTGTAGAGCCTCAAGCCGCCACATCAATGTCCCCTGCTGAGACTGTTGAAGACGACTCTGATCCGCGGGAGACCGAGGCGGCTTCCTCGCCTCCCGCGGGTGTGGATGCGCCGCGGACAGCTCCTCGCCTCCTTTCGGCGACGAGTGACACCGTAGCCTGGCGCTCCGAAGGGGGCACTTGTGACGAGCGAGGTGCCCTGGAATTGACAGTGGACGGCGGAGAGACCTGGGGGGCCGCTTATCCTGCCACAGATGGCCTGGGGCGCCCCCTCTGGATTTCGGCGGCTGACTACACAGCTGTGCAGTCAACGGTTGGCTTCGAAGAGACTTGTGAGCCCCGAGACGTCCGGACGTTTGATTCCGGCGCCTCCTGGACTCAGGACGATCAGGTGGTGGCCAATTCCGTGCTTTTGGATCCTCTTGACCCCTCTCAAGTGGTTTGGGGCGGTGACGTCGTTGAGGGGCCATGTGAAGACATGCACCAAGTCGCAGTCAGCGGAGGAGTTGCTGGGGTCATCTGCGGTGGTGGCTCTTTATGGAGTTACACCTCGGAAAGTGCCGAGTGGATTCGGACCGGTGTCCAAAATGCAGTCGCGCTGGGCGGGTCCGACGGCCGCTGGATAGCAGCGGTGGAATCAAATGATTGCGAGGGAGTCAGTCTCGTGGAGTTCGACCTGGCATCCGTCGAATCCCTCGCCTGTGCACCGACAGAACCTGAAGTCGAGACAGTCCTCGATGTATCCGGAAACGCACTCTGGCTCTGGGCAGGAGACCAGGTGATGATCTCTACAGACCTTGGAAGAAGTTTCAATTAATGACCGCTTCAACAGCTCCAGACATGCACGCCACTTACACCGGCATCCAGGCGGTGACCCAGGAGGTACTGCCGCGGAAGGAATGGCAGAGGCGCTACGCAACGCGATTGCTCATCACTGATTTCGCCGTGTTGGCACTTGTCATAGGCGCTATCCAGATGTTCTGGCTCGGTATCGACAATGCCGCCAACTTCGGCTTCCCCAGCAGCACAGGCGAGCAGTACGGGGGAGAGGTCAGCTACGGCATCGTTTCTGGTGTGATCCTTCTGGTCTGGATGGTTGTCCTCGTAGCCGTCGGAAGCGTTGATTCCCGCGTAATGGGCGTCGGTCACACCGAGTATAGAAAGATCACGGACAGCGGAATCGGTCTCTTCGCCGCAGTTGCCACGGCGATGTTTCTGCTGAAGCTGGATGTGGCTCGCGGATATCTACTGCTCACCTTCGTCCTCGGAATCGTTGGGTTGCTATTTGCTCGGATGGTCTGGCGCAAGTGGCTCAAGAAACACCGCACACGAGGAGACTATTCGAATCAGGTTGTTCTGGTCGGGTCCAGTTCATCGATCCGGCACATCTCTGAAGAGCTCGCGAAACAGCCCTGGGCCGGCTACAACGTCGTAGGGGCCGCCCTGGCTCAGGACCCTAGAGACAGCGGCGTGCTCACCGTTGGGAAGGTCCCCGTTATAAGTGATTTTGATGGCGTGCGTGAGGCCATGGGTTTCGTCGGAGCCGATACCGCGATTATTACGGGAGCAGATCATCTGGACCCGCGAAGAGTTCGGGAGCTTAGCTGGGAGCTTGAAAAGGGCGAGTACTCAATGGTGATGGCGCCAAGTCTTACTGACGTCAGTGGACCACGGATTCACAGTCGCCCCGTCGCTGGACTCCCCCTGATGCACGTGGAGACTCCGCGTTACACCGGTCTTCGGGCAGCAATGAAGCGAAGCTTCGACATCGTCGCGTCCCTTGTGATCATATTCCTGCTGTCGTTGCCGATGGCAGTCGTTGCGATCATGGTCAAGACGACATCTCCCGGTCCTGTGATCTTCAAGCAACAACGAATCGGCCTCGATGGAGAAGAATTTCGGATGTGGAAGTTCAGATCGATGCGTGAGGACGCAGAACAGGTACTCGCTCAGCTTGATAATGCTGATCGCATGGATCCGGCGAATGTTCTGTTCAAGATTAAAAATGACCCACGGATCACCAACGTCGGTCGATTCATTCGCCGTTATAGCATCGATGAGCTGCCACAGCTTTTTAACGTTTTGGGCGGAAGCATGTCGTTAGTTGGGCCGAGGCCATCACTTGAGCGAGAGGTGTTGCAGTACGAAACCCATGTGCACCGTCGTTTCTTGGTGAAGCCGGGGATTACTGGACTCTGGCAAGTTAGTGGGCGTTCTGATCTGCCCTGGGAAGAAGCAGTCCGACTCGATTTGTACTACGTGGAGAACTGGTCACTTACTGCGGATCTAGCCATACTGTGGCGGACTGTGCGGGCAGTGTTTGCTGGATCTGGAGCCTACTAGAAATCGCTAACACTCAAAAATATTCAGCCCCCAGCGACCAATATTTGATCGAACAAATGCAGTTCATAGGATTGGATGCTCGGATAAGCAATGGATTCATAAATAGTTTTATCTTTTCACCGAAAGAGGAAGAAGTATAATGGCAGTGCTTGACGATCTTCTATGCGACAAAAAGGTTCTATTTATAGCCTCGACTGGTGGACATCTTGCACAACTTCATCGCATGGCAGAACACGCGAACCCATCGCATGATTCTCGATGGGTGACTTTCGATTCTCCTCAATCGAGGTCCTTGCTTTCAGGTAAACGCGTTAAATACGTTGAGTACATACCTCCGCGCGGATGGAGACAAATTTGGAATGCGTCTCGGGAGATTCGTCGAACCCTTCGAGAGGAGGCCTTTGACCTCATCGTGAGCACCGGGGCGGGTATTGCGCTTGCTAGCCATCCGTGGTTGGCGCTGGCCGGGAGACGTCCCGTGTACATCGAATCGGTCTCACGCGTAGAGGGTCCGTCCATGTCGGGTCGCCTTCTCGAAAGAGTGCCCGGAGTACAACGCTTTGCACAACATAACTGGGGGTCGAGCCGTAAGGGATGGAGTCATGACTTCTCAGTGCTGGACACGTTCACCCCGAGGAAAAGCAGCCACAGCCCGTCATGCGCGAGGCGGTTCTTTGTCACCCTTGGTACCATCAAGCCCTACCAGCTCGGGGCGCTCGTTGAAGCACTCGACCGTAGCTTGCCTACTGACGTTGAAATTGTTTGGCAGCTCGGTGCCACAAAGACAAGGCCTTCACGAGGAACCATCCACGATCAGCTCGATGGGAGAGCATTCCAGCGAGAAGTTGATTTCGCTGATGTCGTAATCTCGCACGCAGGCGTTGGAACGCTGATGACCCTGATCGAATCGGGAGCTGACGTCATAGCCGTTCCCCGGAGAGCGGCACGTGACGAACATGTAGATGACCATCAACGGCAAATCGCCCATGAGTTCGCACGTAGGGGGCTCCTGACAGTCCTCGAGGTTCCAGACATCACACGAGCCGAGTTGATCGCCCGACGCGACGAAGTACACACCTCCCGGCCATCTTGAAAGGACAGTTGTATGCCGCTTGACATCTTTATTCCTGGCGTTGGCCAGCACGAGAACATCGGCGATGTGATTCTCCGGCGACAACTCCTTGATCGAATGCGGCACCACGGTCCCATGCACGTATACGTCGGGGACAGTTCTCCGGCGTACGAACGAGCGCTTGGGCTCAGGTCGACCGACTCGATCTATCGATCGTTCTTGTCGTGGTACAAGCGTGCACTGAAGGGAGCTTTCGACGGCTCAGGTACGTACGTCTTTAAGCCGGGAGAGATTCAACTCACGATTAAGGGGATGAAGGAGCACGTGTCTGTTCTCCCTCTAGTCCTTGCTGCTCGCTCCCGAGGGAATCCCGTGATCAGGATTGGGTCGGGCAGCCGGAATTTCGCGCGGTTTCCCCGAGCGCTCATAGGTCCCTCAATCCGAGCATCGAGCATCGTGCGGTGGCGGGACGGTCGTACAGCGGCGTATCTAGGGGGCGAGGTCATGCCAGACCTTGCATTCTCTGAAGGGTCCGACCTTGCGGAGCTGGCCTCTTGTGATGGAGCGCGTGACATTCTGGTCGTCTCAATGCGATCTGATCGAGGCCCTACACCCTCACTTTGGCTAGAAACCGTCCGCAATCTCGCTGAGACCGAGGGGCTTCGCATAGTGGCTGTGTCGCAAGTCTTGCGGGACAACGCAAAGACAGCTGAACTAGCGGAGCGGCTCGGCGGTGAAGCAATCACATGGGACGGCGAAGACCATGCCGATCAGGAAGAGCTACTCAGGCACCTGTATAGGCAAGCGCGTGTGGCGGTGAGCGATCGACTGCATGTGCTGATAGCCGCATTCACTGAGGGTGCCGTACCGGCTGCCCTGCTAACCGAAGACTCTGACAAGGTCCGACGACACTTCGAAGCTGTGGGAATCCGGAATGTCTCATTCGTATTAGGCAACGGTGCTACACCTGATGACGTCGAATCCTGGTTTCGAAGTCTGTGGAGCCAGCGTGACACTATGTTCCACCAACTGAGCGTGGCGAGATCGGCGACAGAGCAAATATTCGCGCTTGTTGCTGCGGAGTTTGAGAACCGATGAGCATGCCGGGCCGAAAATTCACTGCTTACCATGTTGGGCGACGGGGCGAGATTGCTGGAGGCATGACGCAGGTCGTAAACGCGTACTTCACCTGGGACTTCCCAAGTTTCGATATCAGTTTGATTGAGTCCAGGGGAAGGACGACAACGCTTGCAAAGGCTGCGACTTACATGCGTGCCGTCGGACAAGTCGTGTGCCAGGGCCGAGCCAAAGAGTCCGTGCTAGTAGTGCATTTGTCTCAAGGTGGGTCTTTCTTGAGAGAGGGTTTCCTGCTCGTCCTGGGCAAGCTCAGAAGACGTGCCACAGTTGCGCAGTTGCACGGCAGCGGTTTCGTTGCGTACGCGAATCGAAGACCGTGGCTGGTTAGAACTGTGCTCCGGGCGGCGACGGGGATACACGCACTCTCTGAGGCTAGTGCGGAGGCGGCGAGATCCCTCGCTCCAACGGCCCGCGTAGTGGTGATACCCAATGCCGTCTCTACTGGAGAGTTCACCGAGAAGGAAAATCTGATGGTATTCGCCGGTGCGGTAGGCGAACGGAAAGGGATTGACGTCCTCCTCACTGCGTGGAAAGGGGGAGCGAATGCGCCGGGTTGGAAGCTCCTCGTAGCGGGTCCCCTTGATGGGAGTATCGACTCAACACAACTCGATTCTGAAAACATAGAGTACCTGGGCCCATTGGATCATGGCGAGCTTATGAGGATTCTTGCGCGTTCCCGCATCGCGGTCCTTCCTTCGCGTGATGAAGCGATGCCTATGTTCCTTCTTGAGGCCATGGCACACGGTAACGCTTTGCTTAGTACAAACGTTGGCGGCATTCCCTCTGTAGTTGATGCAGATGTCGGACTGCTCGTGGATCCGGGGAATGCTGAGCAATTGGCGAACGGCATCAAGAGCATGACACAAAATGCAATAGATTTAACCCTAAAACAAGAAAAGTCTTTCATGAGACACACACAGCAATACTCTGCAGCTGCTGTAATTCCACGCTTAAGTAAGTTCTGGAACGCGGTATTGAAGGATAATGGCTAGAATTTTCGTTTGCCAAAGGACTAGCGGTCAATCTGGCATCTTGAGGGTGCCTGCACTCCCTGCCGTAACTAAAAGGAGTGAACCCAACACATGAGGGCTTGGAATTATACACAGATGTCCGGCATAAGTCTCTGGACTGTCGCGGCAGTCGCCGCGGCAATCGTTGTCACTATCGCAGTGCTCGCGGCCCCCGAGTTAGGTCTCCTGCTGCTAGTTGGACTCGGCTGTGTAGCTCTCAGTTTCGTCCGTCCGTTTCTTACATTTGCGCTTGCTTTCACGGTTATTGTCTTATCTGCGACTCTCGCGGCCATGTCGCCTTCCGCTATTGTGGGTCTGGCGGATGAAGCCGCAGTTGCCTTGTGTGCAATCTCGTTCACAATTGCCCGGGTAGCGAGAGGTCTAGCCCCGAGATGGCTCCCAGGCCTGGGTTGGTTCATGGCGTTCGCTGTGATGGGCGTCATCTCAGGTTTGCTCAACGATGTTTCACTAAGCACCGTGACTCAGGGCGCGTTCTTGGCGGTCAAGGCGATCATTTTCGCTTTCGCCGCTGCGCAACTCGACTGGACAGCCGAGATAGTTCGAAAGGGCGTGCGTTGGGGGGTTGCCGGCGGAGTAATCATCCTGCTCGCTGCGGCTGTGAATCTCGTCGTTCCCAGAGAGTGGTCGTCGCTGATTCTGGGGTATCAGCAGGTTGACTACCAGTTTGGGCTTCCGTCACTGATGGGGCCGTTCGTTCACCCTGCTGCCTTCAGCCGTATTGCCGCGATACTAGCGATCGGAGCACTTGTCTGGAGACTGGTAATGGGCAAATCGAAGGCATCACTGTGGATCTTTGTGCTGGCGAGTTTAGCCGCGGCGCTCAGCTTTCGAGTGAAAACGCTTGTGGCACTGATCGGAACGATCGCCATATTGAGATTCCAGCACCCAACTGCGGGAGCTGTCGTCGCAGGTGCGGCGGTTCTTCCTTTGCTGCTGCTCGTTCTCGGGGGCCCCGTGTTTGCCTTTATCCTGTCCGACTTCCAGCTCTATTTCCTGAACGAGTCAGCTAGGTTGACCTTGATTCTCGGTGCTGTAGACGTCGCACGAACATACGCGCCATTTGGTGCAGGTTTCGGTCAGTACGGTAGTTTCATAGCGGCCGACCAGTACAGCTCGGAGTACTTGTCCCGCGGATTCCATCATCGCGATGGAATGTCGCCGACAAACAACAATTACCTGAACGATAATCAATGGCCAGCGATTCTCGGGGAGACTGGATGGCCTGGATTACTTTTCTTCATTTTGGGGATTATTGCATGCGGTATTGCACTCAGAAGGGCTAGGAGAGACGCCAAGGAACCCGTTATAAAATGGGTCGCAACAGTAGGAATTGCCTGGATATTCGTCTTTTTGATTGAATCGGTCGCCTCGCCTGTTTACTCCTCGGCGCCCGGTTTTCCTTTTGCCTTTGTAATGGTCGGCGTGGTGGCGGGATGGACCGATCATAAGGACAAGGAAACTCTTGCAAGAGCAGGAGCTTCTTCCGAGAAGACAGAAGTTGCCAATCGAGCCGATTAACTTGATCATTGGTCACGATGCAACGGTTCACCTTCACTAGAAACTATGTGTGTAGCTGACCCGGATAGCGACCATCAACCGAGCAGAGGAGAACGCCACGTGAAGTCCAAGGTCCTAATTCGAACACTGCCATTGGCTCGAGGGAACTATGGTGGAGTCCTCCAAGCGTTCGCCCTTCAGTCGGCAGTTAGGAACCTGGGTCACTCGGTTGACACCGATATATCCACTAGACTTGGGACTCGCGAATCCTCGAAGAGACTTATAACGCGCACAGCTTCCGTGATTCTGGGTAGACCCGTTGGTTTTTGGCCGAAAATGGCGCGCAAGAACGCAGCAACTCTGCAATTTATAGAGCGGAAAATGACCACGGTGGAACTGTTTGGTTTTGGAGGTCGATTGCGTAAATCAGTGATGGCTGAGTATTCCGCTATTATTGTTGGGAGCGATCAAGTCTGGCGGCCCGATTATGGGGATGTTGGGTCGTATATGTTGGATTTTCTGCCCGCTAAAAGCGACGTTAAACGGCTGGCCTACGCTGCATCCTTTGGAACTGATCGACCTGAGCCTGGCCTAATTGCAGTTGCGGACAATGCCCAGCGTTTCGACAGAGTATCTGTTCGGGAGGCGGCTGGTGTCGAACTCGCGCAGTCTATGTGGGGAGTAGAAGCAGTCCAGATGCCCGATCCGACGATTTTGCTTGACCGGGTGCAGTACGAGGCGATCGCCGATACGGTGGGTTCACCGGAAGGGATCGAACGAGAAAAGTTCTACGTAAGTTCCTATTTGTTGGATGCTGATGAATACAAGCGGGACCTAGTCGACCATGTAGGGCGATCGTTTGAAATGTCTACGCGTCGAGTGGATCAGAGAGAGGGTGCACCCGGTTCGTCACATGTCCGGGCCGGAGTCGACGAGTGGCTCAGGGAGCTGCGCCACTCTACAATCGTAGTGACGGATTCATTCCACGGTTGTGTTTTTGCCTTGATATTCAATAAACCATTTCTAGCAATTGGGAACGCTGCAAGAGGAATGTCACGTTTCGAATCCCTGTTATCGACGTTCGATCTCGATTCAAGACTCTTAGTTTCTACCCTGGACTCTAGTCAGAACCGGCGTCGGGCGGATGTGATCCTAAACTCAAGTATTGACTGGGAAAGTGTAAACCAGACATTGGCAAGTCTGCAGGGACAGGGGATGGATTTTCTCCGAGGCGCTCTTGCTAGTGAATAATCTGACATCAGAACCACTCATCCCGCTGGGTACCAGACTCCGGCGCAGTGCACTCTTCGCGTTGTTCAGCGAGATCGATTGCTTCCGGGTGTGCAATGGAGATGGCGGGGTAAGCGTTCCTATCGCAAGCCCTTGCTCAGGCTGCAATCGCGCATTCGGGTGGGGAAAGTGTTGCGGAGGCAAGATATGACCGGGAATCTATCGCGAAGACCCCTGGTGACGATTGTTCTGCCAGTTTACAACGCTGGTTCTGCAGTTACTGTTGCCCTTCAGGCGATCGATAGCTTGACGTACCCTGCGACTGAGGTGGTCATCATTAATGATGCCTCGACCGACGACACCTTAAAGTACGTGACTGCATTCGTTGACGCTAGGGACTCGTGGAAAGTCCTCGATCTTCAGCGCAACGCTGGGCCTGCTGTTGCAAGAAACATCGGGCTTACACATGCTAGCGGAGAGTTTGTTTGGTTCGCAGACTGGGATGACCAGTGGTCACGAGAGATAGTGTCTGTGCTTGTGGATGCAGCCCGTGATGGCCGGGCTGATATGTCCATGGTGGCGGGGACCTGGCGACTGCCTTCAGGCCGAGATGTTGGATTGACGGATGGTTCGAGTAGAAAGCTTGTCGTGACTGGGTTCGACGCCGTAGACCTGTTGCTCCGTGGTGTCATCCGGGGCTATCTGTGGAACAAGCTGTTTCGGCGAGATGTGCTTGGAGTTGATCCATTTCCTGATATTCGTATGCAGGAGGATCTCTCGGCCGTCGCAAGCGTATTGCCCCGATGTCGAACTGTAGTCCTGCTCCCGGATCGTTTGTACCACCATGTTAAACGTCCAGGCTCTGTGAGTAGCAGTAGCGGGGGAGGACTCGACCACTTGGAGGTAGCACTTTTGCATGTAGAGGCAGCTGTGGAGTCGCTCCCTAGTGAGAAGCGTTCTCGATGTTCCTTGGACCACTATCGCGTTGCCTTCTACCAACTGGGAAGAGTCGGCACGGCGCTGCGGCTCGGGGGACCGGAAATTGCGAGTGATGTGATTCGAGAGTTCAAAGCTGAAGTCACGCTAGTCAAGATAGCTCGGGCTTCGATCATTTCACCAAAGACCGGGATGCGTGCTCTATTGGTGAAGGCCTTTGGTCGGGCTTACCCGGCTACGCGATCGTTGCTCATTGCTGTACGAAATCAAATAAAGAAGTCAGTGTAGTTATGTGCGTCAGTATTTACACTTATTCACTTCAAGATTGCGTAAAGCATGCACTCGAAGCGCGCTGCGACATTCTTTGAAATTCTATATGGCAGTCTCTGGGCGATCTCTACAGGCTTAGAGAACACCCGTCTATTGTAGGTGGTGAAATTGCCTGCTTGCGTCATGGTACTGACGGTCCCTTCAGCTCTCCTAGAGTTTGCCTAAGAAAGCGACGCGGAAGTGGAGTGACCCCCTGATTTTGAGCGATCCGGTATGAGGGTCGTACTCGCGCCCGGGACTCTGGGAGGGATAACTAGGGTGACCGGGGCGAGCACGAGACGGGGCCATGCCTCGGCATGGATCATCGGAGGCTTCGGAACGCCGAGAAGCTCCAGGCCCAAGGCCCAGACGTCGCGGCCATTGCCCGCGAACTCGGGGTCGCCGAGAACGCGAAACGGTCGCCCAAGCTCCAGAAGTAGAGCGGCCGGATAGTGGGACATGGTCCGGTGCTCCTACGCGTACCGATTTCCTAGAGCAGCCCAACTCACGTGGATCGAAACGCGTTCGCGAGGGTCAGAATACGCTTAGTCTCTTTTGCTCCCCCCGGTGACGCAAGGAATGCCGCGAAGAACAACACGCTTGCCATGAGCACACCGGAGAGTGTCATCGAGAAGTCGGTCATGGCTGGCATCAAGCCCAAGAGGATCCGCGTGACGGCATATGCAACCACCGCTGCCACCAGTATTCGCAAGCCGTTGATTAATGCGGCCGTCGGAGGCTGTCCCGCGGTCCGCGCGAGCCAAACGAGGTTAATCGGCCAACTGATCGCTCGACCGGCAACGTACGCCCAAGCTACCCATTCGACGCCAAAAAATGCTGCTATAACCACCAGTGAGATCTGAATTGGCTTGGTCACTAGGTTGCTATAGAAGAGTTGACGAGATTGCTTGGATATAACATAAGCCCAGTAGTTGATCTGACTCAGGGCCTTGAACACGCCGCCTAAGGCAAGTATTTGGAGAAGCGGGACCAATGCGTTCCATTGGTCCCCTAGCAGAAGTGGAATCAGCCAGTCCGCAACGGCCGCGGTCACCAGTAGTGCCCATGTGGCCAGTCCCACTAGTGAGGACTGCACTCGTAACAACATCCGGTGGGGGTCTCCCCCGCTGGCCGTGGCGCGGTTGACAGTGGGGACAACGACACGGATTAGAGGGCCAAAGACCCCTGTAATCGGTTGCATGAAAAGTTGAAATGCGCGATTGTAGTTTCCCAGTGCAATTGCGTCAAACCGAATACCGATCATCAATGTATCTGCGTTGTCAGCGGCGTACCCAAGCATGTTCGCAAGACCGTACTCCGCTCCTGCGTGAACGTGCTTCCTGGAGCCGGCACCGCGTACAGGGAGAGATGGTATCCATCGCGTTAGAACGAGAAGTGCTACAACCATCCATAGAGCTGTTGCACCTTGCTGCATGGCGAGAGCCCAGTAGCCCAATCCCAAGAGTGCGCCAGCGATTCCGACCAGAATCCCAACAAGTATAGACGTGACGGATGCCACTACCATTGCGGTGAATCGCATCTGGCGAGCAAGGCGCATCTGGTGCTGAGTTTGCAGACCGGTCAGTAGCAGGACCACTGCCATCACTGGGACTAGTCCCGTGAGGCGGTCGTCTCCGAACATGGCAGCAACAATAGGTGCAGCTAGACCCAGTAGAAGGGCGCTGCCCACCGATAGTGCTGCACTGACCCAAAAGAGGTTCGACGCCTGGCTGTTGGACAGGTCCCTCTCTTGAAGTGAGGCAGTTCCCATTCCAAAGTCTCTGATCAAGGCTCCAAGGCCCATAAGCACTGTCACCATCGCGATGAGGCCGTATGCGTCTGGATTCAAGAGACGCGCCAGTACTATGGCGCCGACTAGTTGCAGCCCCATGGATACCAGCTGGCCGAGGACTGTGATGCCGGCGCCTCGAGCCCCGTGGGACGAAACAGAACTACTCAACGACGGTTTCCCTGCTCACGGTTCACCGTGCAGCCCAATGGACCGCCCTCCATCGACGACGATCTCTTGACCTGTGATCCACGCAGCATGAGGTCCCGCGATGAAGGCGACCATTTCGGCAACATCTTCCGCACGGCCCAGGCGGGGTAGAACTCCCTTCTTCAGAGTCTTTTCCACCTTGCTGGGTCCAATTTGGCCTCTCTGGATGATGCCCGGAGTTACGCAGTTCACTGTAACCCCGTGCGGACCGAATTCAAGCGCGGCGGAGCGGGTGTACCCCGCGACGCCGGCCTTCGCGGCGGCGTAGTCGGAGAATTTGGGTAGACCACCTACGCCGACGGTAGAACCGAGGTTGATTATCCGACCCCCTGGTCCACTATCTAGAAGGCCCCTGCCGAAAGCTGCGACTGTGAGCATTGGCGCTCGAAGATTTACCGTCAAAACGTCGTCTATGGTTTCGGTCGACTGATCCCAGATATTCGCATTTCTTGAACGAGAAGAACCGCCGGCGTTGTTAATAAGAATGTCGATCGACCCAAGCCGTTCTGCGATCTCTCGGATGGCCCGACTGTCGCGAAGGTCGACGGATTCCCATTCCGCGGTCCCGCCCAAGGCATCAACCTCGGCAACGAGCGTTCTCAGTTTCTCGCTGTCTCGCGCAAGGGCAATAACCTTCGCGCCGTCGACGGCGAGCCGGATGGTGATTGCACGTCCGATTGCCCCGCTTGCTCCGGTGACGACCGCTACCTTTCCGGCGAGTGGGCGCCAATTGGGGTCGGCTACGATTTGGTAGGGGCGTGACATCTCAATTTTGCTGAAACGCTTCTCGAGCGGACGCTTAAGGACTCGCTTCATAGTTGCAGGTAGGTAGCGAGAGTAATTAACCACGCATTCCCAGCTTTCGCAGAGTACGGCCTGTGAAGCTTCTTACTTTCCTATATGTGGATGAGCCGACTGCACCATTTGACGAGTGGTAATCCTTGAGCTGACCGATATCTGCGACCTTGTCGGAGAACGCCTCCAGTACAATTGCGCTGTCACTCTGAGGGTCCATAAAGATCTCGAGTGATGCTTCGAGACTTGACCCGTCGTGTGCTTGTAGATACTTGATGCCCATCGATTCTACCCAGCCCTGAACCGAATCGCTGTGGCCTGCGGAAGTGTGGAGCGCTGCCTGCTGGGCTCGGTTCGATGGCACTGGTGATGAGTGCATTAGCGCGCCGCCCCCGTTGTTAACCACCAAGATACGCAGATTCGCGGGGCGATGGCGGATCCACAAGGAATTCATGTCATAGAAGAACGACAGGTCCCCTATGATCAGGAATGTCAGTTGCCCCGACGCCGCAGCGTAGCCGATGGTGGCGGACATCGACCCATCGATACCGTTTACTCCTCTATTGCCAAGGATGTTTATTTTTGGGTCGATTTCGTACAGATGAGCCATGCGCATTGGGGCACTGTTGCCGATATGGAGTGCGGCGTCTTGGGGGAGACGTTCCAGGAATCGGCCTATCGTGCCAAGTTCGCCGTAAGTGTCTGGGATTTTCGGTACGTGATTCACGATGCCAGATGCGACCTCGCGGTACTTGGACTGGACTTGGGGACTCGAGACGCTCACGGCTTTGCTCAGAAAATCGAGCGAGCTGACCTGAAAAACATCGGTAAGCTGCCAGAATGGGTCAACTATTCGCCCGTCTGGGTCGATCCGCCAGTGCTCTACCTCGTGTTCCCTGAGCAACGCTTTG
This sequence comes from Nesterenkonia sp. E16_10, assembly GCF_017347085.1. Taxonomy (GTDB): domain Bacteria; phylum Actinomycetota; class Actinomycetes; order Actinomycetales; family Micrococcaceae; genus Nesterenkonia. The sequence continues at coordinate 36,484 of NZ_JADPSA010000005.1, read as the reverse complement.
ACTTCCTCGATAAGGAATAGGGTGCCGCCCATTGTTATAAGTACGTCAGGGGTGATAGCTCCAGCGCGTGCCCTACCGGAGCGAAGAGACGCGAACGCTTTTTCCAGTACGGCTGAGTGATCAAGATTGCCTAGGTGGTCAGAGATGACGAGAGAATCCGTGCGCGAGGTGAAGTCGCTCAGCGCCGTGAGTGTCTCGCTGTCGACCGGCCCGCTCTGTCCCCACAGGATCATTACTCGCTTTCCCCGAAGCCGAGCTTCGACGTCAGACCAATCGGTGCCCCAGGACGTCGGAGTGTGGTGGCTCACGACGCGCGCTGAGGGAAGAGTTTTCGTGCTGTAGGCCAGACCAGTGTGATTGTCGATTGGAACGTTGACGTGCACGGGCCCGACCCCGTTAATGCGCAGAGCTAGAAGTGCCTCATTGATGACGCGGTTGTTATACCAGTGGTCGGTATCCGTATTGATGGGTCGTAGCAACGCACGTGAGCGGAGGGTTCCCGCGAACAGATTTGACTGGTCGACCATCTGGTCTTCCATTTGATCAAGGAGCTGAGGGAACCTGTCGGCGGTGATAGCCACAAGTGGGAGACGTTGGTAGTAGGCGTCCGCGATGGGGGACGAAAGGTTGACTGCTGCCGTTCCAGACGTTGTCAGAACAGCGACAGGTGAGTTAGTTGCCCTAATGACACCAATAGCGAAGAACCCCGCGCTCCGCTCGTCTACTACTGAATACAGGTGGAAGTCTGGATCGTGCTCGAGCGAGCGCATGATCGGGTAGTGGCGGGATCCAGGGGATATGACAACGTGTCGCACACCGTGAGCTTTGAGAAGAGCGACAAGCTCGAGGACTATCGGGCTATCGACGTACACATGTGTCCTTATCGTCGGGTCTGACCTGCGGGGCCGCGGGACCATTGGATGGTATCAGCGAACTCGATTGGGCACAGTGCTCGGCACCACGTGATAGCGAGCAGTTTCCTCGGTCCTGGATTCATGTTGCGGAACCAGCCGGGCTGAGTCAGAACCGCTTTGCCTGTTTAGGATTTCTCGGCGTCTTACGGGGGTGCTGGGTCAGCTCTAGGCTAGTGACTCATATCGGGTCTCATCTGCCGCCCTAGTCTCAGAAACCGTCGGCACAGTCGAACGGTACGGGCGGAGAGCGCACGTCAACAGTGTGACGCGTCAGTTACCTCTGTGAGATCGGGAGTTCAACAACCTCGAGCAGGCAGGCCCCTCGAGACTCAACGAAGGCGGTGTAACATCATCCAAGCGTGGGGGAGTATCCCTAACACTGTGGTCGTCAGCACGTGGGGCAGTGTTGCCTCGCCGGACACAGAGGCCTGGACTCAGGCGGAGAGACTCGCGATGACATCGCTGTACCCTCCTTCGCGAAAGGCTCCTTCATGGAGATCTCCCCACTGGTCTGGACCGTCACGCTTGCGCTGATCATCGGCCTGCTGCTCTTCGACTTCGTCTTTCACGTCCGTAAGGCGCACACCCCGACCATCAAAGAGGCCGCCCTCTGGTCTGCCTTCTACGTGGGAGTTGCCCTGCTCTTCGGTCTGGGATTCTTCGCCCTGGGCCACCCGGAGATGGCGACCGAGTACTACGCCGGCTATGTCACCGAGAAGGCGCTTTCGGTGGACAACCTCTTCGTGTTCCTGGTCATCATGGGCAGCTTCAACGTTCCCCGCGAGTATCAGCAGAAGGTGCTGCTCTTCGGCATCGTTTTCGCGCTGATCGCGCGCAGCGGGTTCATCTTCATCGGCGCGGGGTTGATCAGCCTCTGGAGCGATGTCTTCTATATCTTCGGCATCATCCTGCTGATGACCGCCGGGCAGCTGCTGAAGAAGGAGCTCGCCGGGGACTCCGGGGGAGACGAGGCGGACAACTTCATCATCCGCTTCGCCCGCAAGCACCTGAACACCACCGAGGACTTCCACGGCGACAAGCTGACCACCCGCATCGACGGCAAGCGCATGTTCACCCCGATGCTGCTGGTCATGCTCGCCATCGGCGGCACCGACCTGCTCTTTGCCGTGGACTCGATCCCAGCCATCTACGGGCTCACCCAGGAGCCCTTCATCGTCTTCGCTGCCACCGCGTTCTCCCTGATGGGTCTGCGCCAGCTCTACTTCCTGATCGACGGCCTGCTGGACCGGCTCATCTACCTCTCCTACGGCCTGGCGCTCATCCTCGGGTTCATCGGTGTGAAGCTGATGATCCACGCCCTGCATGAGAACAACCTGCCCTTCATCAACAGCGGCGAAGACGTTTCCGTGGTGGAGATCGAGACCGGACTGTCGCTGATGGTCATCGTCGGGGTGCTGATCATCACGGTGGTTGCCTCGCTGATGGCACCGAAGGGCCGCGCGCTGCGCGCCATCCAGAATGCCGAGAAGTACAACCAGCGCTACGTGGACCTTTCCGAGAAGGCGCCCGAGGACCGCGAGTTCAGCCTGATCAAGACCGCCGAGAAGTCGGACTACTGGTCCGCGAAGGTGGCCCAGGTGCCGGAGAAGTACCAGGCTGACTTGATCGAACATCGCGGCAACTACGTGGCGCTGCTGGAGAAGGCCCGCGGGCTGCGCACCGGGGTGAAATAACCCTCAGGTGCGCTTGAGCAGCTCCGCGAAGACCCGGGCGCCGTCGTCGCCCAGGCCGTCGTGGTGGAACTCGTTCGTCTCCCAGACGCTGATCCCGCCGATGATGTCTGCGGTCTCCCAGGAGAGCTCTCGCGCGACGTAGACGTCATCGGTGTAGAGCGCCGCGGCGGTGGGCACCCGGTTCCAGCGCAGCTGGGCGAGGTCATAGAGCGGTGACCAGTCCTCCACGGCGGCCAACAGGTCCGCGGCCTCGAGGAGGTCCTGCAGCGTCGGGTCCAGGAGCAGATGCTCGCGCAGGATCATCTCACCCAGCAGCAGGGGAGAGGCGCTTTCGGCGTCGAACTCCGGGAACTCGGCGCCCACCCGCTGGGCGGCCCAGCCGGTGGCGGCGAGTCCGTCGGTCAGCTCCGCGGGCTGGCCGTAGATGGACTCATGCATCACCGCGTACATCGGGTTCCCCGCGAAGGAGAGCTGCTGGCCCACCGCGGCCAGGAAGGTGTCAGTCAGCTGGGTCTGATCCGGCCCGGTGAACGCCTCTTCGAGCAGGTAGTGCAGCGCATCGGCCCGGGTGTTGCCGCCCAGCAGCATCCCGATCAGCTGCAGCCGGGCAGGGGTCAGTGTGGAGCCATCCAGCAGCCGCACCTGGTGCTCACGCAGATGCGCGAAGACCGCGTCCAGGATCGCCCGGTCCTGCGGGAACCGGGCGAAGTGCTCGGCGTTCCGGGACCGCATCTTGGCGTAGGTGGCCCGGTAGACCCGGTCCGCGTGGCCGGTCAGCGGGGCCAGGCCGCCGGTGATCAGCGCCCGGTCCAGGGAATCGGGAGCGAAGGAGAGATAGCTCAGCGTGGTGAATCCGCCGAAGCTCTGCCCCAGCACGCTCCAGGAGTCCAGTCCCAGTGTGCGCCGGAACGCCTCGGCGTCGGCCACGATCGAATCGGCGCGGAAGTGCCGCATATGAGCGGCCTGGGCGGCGGCGTCGCCCCGGAGGCTGAGCGAGTGCCGGGTGAGCGGGGTGGAGAGACCGGTGCCGCGCTGGTCCAGCATCAGGATCCGGAACTTTGCCCCGGCCTCACTCATCCAGCCGCCGAGCTTCGCCGGGCGGCTGCCCTTCCCACCGGGCCCGCCCTGCAGGAACAGCAGCCAGGGGAGGGACTCCACATGCTCGGCGCCCTGCCTGACCGCCTCGGCGGCGATGAACTCCCGGGCGTAGATCCGGATCTGCTCACCCTCGGGAGCTCGGTGGTCGAGCGGAACCTGAAGCCAGTGGTCGGTGATCTGGGTGCCGTCGATCAGCGTGGCGGTGGCGCCTGCCGTGTGCGGTGCTGCCGTGCTCACCCGAGTTCGCCCACCCGGTTCATGATCACCACGGGCGCCCCGGTCTCATCGGAGGCGGTGAGGTCGATCCAGGCGTGGATGCCCCAGTCGTGGTTGCCCTCCGGGTCATCTAGCACCTGCACGGCCCGCCAGTAGCGCCGCTCCGGGTCCGGAGTGTCCTTCGGGGAGGTCTCGATCCGCACCAGGGAGGGCCCGCGGGACTGGGCGTCGGTGTAGACCTCCTCGTAGACCTCGAAGTAGGCGTCCAGCGCCTGACCCCAGCGGTCCTTGTCCCAGCCGTGTTCGGAGTCGAGCTCGGCGAGCTTCGCCTCCTTCTCCTCGGCGAAGAGCTCGGCGCGCAGGAACAGCGCGTTGCGCACCATCACCTTGAAGGCCCGCGCATTGGCGGTCACCCGGTCCGGGTGGTCCAGCGCGGAGATGTCCGCCTCCATGGCGGCGAGCTCGGCCAGCTTCTCCGGGTCATCCCCGGCCTGCAGGCGCTCCCATTCCTCCAGCAGCGAGCTGTCGGTCTGCCGGACCACCTCGCCCAGCCAGGCGAGCAGGTCCTCGAGCTCCTCGGTCAGCCGGTTCTCCGGGACCGTCTGGCGCAGCGCCTTATAGGCATCGCTGAGGTAGCGCAGCAGCACGCCCTCGGAGCGGGCGATCTGATAGTGATTCACCATCGTGGTGAAGTCGAAGGCGCGCTCCAGCATGTCCCGGACCACCGACTTTGGCTGCAGCGCGTGATCGGAGACCCAGGGCGCGCCGGTGCGGTAGATCTCGAACTGCTGAGTCAGCAGCTCGGCCAGCGGCTGCGGGTGGGTGAGCTCGTCGAGGATCCGCATCCGGTCCACGTAGTCCACGCCCTCGGCCTTGAGCTCGCCGATCTTCTCCGCCTTCAGCTGCTTCATCTGTGCGCCGGTGATCTGGTGCGGGGTCTCCAGGATGGACTCGATCACGCTGATCACATCGTGGGCGTAGGACTCGGACTCGACGTCGAGCAGCTCCACCGCGGCCACCGCGAAGGGCGCCAGCGGCTGGTTCAGCGCGAAGTTGTCCTGCAGGTCCAGGGTGAGGTCCACGGTGCGGCCGTCCTCATCGGGACGCTCCAGGCGCTCCAGCACCCCGGCGGTGAGCAGCTCGCGCAGGATCTGAAGCGCCTGGCGCTGCAGCTGGGCCTTCCGGGCCGGGGTCTCATCGGCGGCGAGGATCATCCGGCGCATCGCCCGGATCGGGTCCTCGGGCCGCTCCAGCAGGTGCAGCACCATCGAGTAGCTGACCTTCATCCTCGAGACCATCGGCTCCGGGGTGGCGGTGATGATCCGCTCGAAGGTCTTGTCGCTCCAGGAGACGAACCCTTCGCGGGGCTTCTTCTTCCCGGCGGAGCGGATCGCCTGGGACACCTTCTTCTCGTCATCACCATGTTTGGCGCGGGCCTTCTCGATCGCGGCGTTGTTCTCGATCACGTGCTCCGGCGCCTGGACCACCACGGTGCCGTGGGTGTCGAACCCGGCCCGGCCGGCGCGGCCGGCGATCTGGTGGAACTCGCGCGCATTGAGCTGTCGGGTGCGGGTGCCGTCGTATTTGCTCAGCGCGGTCAGCAGCACCGTGCGGATCGGCACGTTGATCCCGACGCCGAGGGTGTCGGTGCCGCAGATGACCTTCAGCAGGCCCTGCTGGGCGAGCTGCTCCACCAGCCGGCGGTATTTGGGCAGCATTCCGGCGTGGTGCACCCCGATCCCGGCGCGCAGCAGCCGGTTCAGGGTCTTGCCGAAGCCGGCGGCGAAGCGGAAGGTCTCCAGCTTGAGCCGGATCGCCTCGCGCTCCTCCTTGGAGACCACGTTGAGCGAGGCCAGGCCGACGGCGCGCTCGGCCGCCTCGCGCTGGGAGAAGTGCACCACGTAGACCGGGGCCTGGTGCGTGGTGACCAGCTCCTCGAGCTTGGTCTGCAGCGCGGTGGTGGAGTACTCGTAGCTCAGCGGCACCGGACGCTCGGCGCTGGAGACCGTGACGACGTCGCGTCCGGTTCCCTCGCTGAGCCGGGCCTCGAACCGGGAGGTGTCGCCGAGGGTGGCGGACATCAGCAGGAACTGTGCCCGGCTGCCGGAGGCGCCCTGGCCCGGGGTGCCGGGCTCGGCGCGGCCGGTGAGCTCCAGCAGCGGGACCTGCCAGGCCCAGCCGCGCTGCGGATCGGCGTAGAAGTGGAACTCGTCCATGATCACCGGGCCGACGTTGGCGTCGCGGCCGTCGCGCAGCGCTTCGTTGGCGAGGATCTCCGCGGTGCAGCACACGATCGGGGCCTCGGCGTTGACCGAGGAGTCACCGGTGACCATTCCGACGTTCTCGGCGCCGAAGATCTCCACCAGGGAGAAGAACTTCTCCGAGACCAGCGCCTTGATCGGGGCGGTGTAGACGCTGCGCTCGCCGCGGGAGAGCGCGAAGAAGTGCGCCGCGGTGGCGACCAGGGACTTGCCCGACCCGGTGGGGGTGGCCATGATGACGTGCTGGCCGTCGGCGAGTTCCAGGATGGCGTCCTGCTGGGCGGGATAGAGCGTGATCCCCTGGGTCTCGGTCCAGGATTCGAAGGCGGCGTAGAGCTCCTCCGGCCCGGCGGGGCCGGCATTCTCGGCGGAGCTCTCGAGCTTGTGCAGCCGTTTGGACGGGCTGAGGGCGGTCATCGCGCTCACCAGCCGCGTTCCCGCCATGCGGGGAGCGAGGCGCGTTCGGCGCCCAGCGTGGTGGGGTCACCGTGGCCGGGGTGGATGATCGTGTCGTCCTCGTATCCGGCGAAGAGCCGGGCCTCCACGTCATCGATCAGCGAGGTGAAGTCCGCCTCCGACCAGGTCTTGCCGACCCCGCCGGGGAAGAGCGAGTCTCCGGTGAAGATGTGTGTGGGGCCGTCCTCCACCTTGTAGACGAAGGCCATGGACCCGGGGGTATGTCCGCGAAGGTGGATCACGTTGAGCGCGATGCCGTCATACGACAAGCTCTCGCCGTGGCTCAGCCGCCGGTCGATGGTGACGTTCTTCTCGGCCTCGATGGTGCCGGCGTCCTCCGCACCCGCCGCGGATTCCGGGCGGGCAGAGGTGCCGGATCCGCCGGCGGGGGAGCCGAGCAGCTCCTCCAGGGCCCGGATGTGATCCCAGTGCGAGTGCGTTGTGAGCACCGCGGAGAGCTCCAGCGGGCAGGGCGTGTCCTGGGCGGCTTCGGCGAGCAGGCCCCGGATGGCCCCGGCGTCGTCGGCGGCATCGATCAGCACCTGGACCCCGGACTTCTTGGCGGTGAGCAGATACACGTTGTTGCTCATCTCGGAGACCGAGATGCGGCGCAGCGTGATCGCAGGGAGATCGTAGAGCAGAGAACTGTCAGAGGCCATAGGGGTCAGTCTATGGTCTGGCGACTCCGTGGGGCCACGAAGCGGACGGACCCCGGGGCGTGGGCCTGCTGCGGGGTGGGGTTCAGGATTCCGGCGGAGGCCAGTGCGTCTTCGAGGTGCTCGGCGGTGCTCACGATCGGGTAGGCACCAGCCTCCTCGAGCTCTCCGGCCGGGGCGTAGCCCCAGCGCACCCCGATGCAGCGCAGTCCGTGGTCCGCGGCGCCGTCCACGTCGAAGATCCGGTCACCGACCATCACCACCGAGGCCTTGGGGGCGGTCTCGGCGAGCGGACCGGCCGCGGGGTCCAGGCCGATCGCTTCCAGAGCGGCGCCCAGGATCGGGCCCTTCCCGGCGTGCGGGATCGACTCGTCCTCCGCGGAGCCGTGCACCGCGGCGAAGTGCTCGCGAATGCCCTGGATCTCCAGCAGCCGCTCGGCCAGTCCGGTGGGTTTGGAGGTGGCCACCGCGCAGACCACGCCGGCCGCGTTGAGCGTGCCCAGCAGCTTCTCGATCCCGGGGTAGACCTGGCTGGCCGCCATGCCCTCGGCCAGGTAGCGCTGCCGGTATTCCTCCACGATGGAGGGGATCAGCGCCTCGGTGACCCCGGGCAGGTTGGCCAGCGAGGTGGCCAGCGGCGGGCCCACGAAGGAGTCCAGCACCTCCTGGTCCGGGATCTCGATCCCGTGCACGTTCAGGGCATGCACGATGCCCAGGGTGATCGCTCCCGCCGGGTCCACCAGGGTGCCGTCGAGATCGAAGAGCACGGCCCGGGTCTCGGGGGCTGCCACGGCACTCTCGGAGGGGCGGACGGGGGCGGAGGCGGCGAGGGAGTCAGAGTTCACCGCGCCATTGTGACACGGGCCGATGTGGCGCCGGCGTCGTCGTGATGAACGCCACCTTCCGTCGAGTGAACGCCACCCTTGCGCTGAGGGGCGGAATCTGCGACGAGATTGGCCCGAAAACCGCATGAGATACCCGCAGAATCCGCCCCTCAACGGGGAGGGGCAACGGGGAGGGTCAGCGGGGAGCGGGCGCTGTCTGGCTGCGCATCACCAGCCAGTAGAACAGCCCGCCCAGCGCCGCGCCGATGATCCAGGCGAACCCGGCCAGGGCGGCCAGCGCCGGGACCCAGACGGTGAGCACCGCGAAGATCGCCGCGATGCCGAAGGCCGCGATGGCCCTCAGGTTCCAGCCGCGCGTGTAGTAATACGGACCGTTGGGATCCATGCTGAACAGGTCCGGCGTGGAGATCTGGCTGCGCCGAATGATGTAGTAGTCCACGATCAGCACCCCATAGAGCGGTGCCAGCAGCGCGCCGAGGGTGTCCACGAAGGTGGGCAGCCCGATCTGTTCGATCACCGCGACCCAGAGGGCGCCGATCACGAATCCGATCACCGCGGTGATGTAGCCCCCGGTGCGGAAGCTGATCTTCTGCGGCGCTAGGTTTGCCAGGTCATAGGCCGGCGGGATGAAGTTCGCCACCAGGTTGATGCCCACGGTGGCCAGCAGGAAGGTGATCGCGGCGACGATGGCCAGGATCACGGATTCGGTCTGCGCGATGATGTCGGTCGGGTTGTCCATCGGCTCCCCGGTGCCGCCCTGGAACACCACATAGGCGCCGGCGGTGATGAACAGCGAGAGGAAAGTGAAGAAGGCCAGCGAGAGCGGGAGCCCGGTGAAGTTGCCCAGCCGCATGGAGCGTTCGGTCTTGGAGAACCGGGAGAAGTCGCCGAAGTTGATGATCACCGCGGCGAAGTAGGCGACCATGGTGCCGACCACCCCGACGAAGGCGGAGATCGCGGCCCAGCCGGTGACGTCCTGGTTGCTGAAGATCGTGCCGACCGCGGGCAGCAGGTCGGACCCGGCACGGACCCAGATCAGCACCAGCAGCACCGTCATCACCACGTAGACCGCGGGGCCCGCGAAGTTCAGGAACCGGGCGATGGTCTCGATCCCGCGGGTGAACAGCCAGACCTGGATCAGCGCGACGATCACATAGGAGACCCAGCCGATCACATCCAGGCCCAGGAAGCTCCCGGTCTGCGGGCTGTCCAGGGCGGCGTTGAACGCCAGCGCCACCGCGGTGGAGGCGAAGTAGGTCTGGGCGCCGTACCAGAAGATCGCCACCACGCCGCGGACCGTCGCGGGGAAGCGGGCGCCCAGCACGCCCATGGAGGGCCGGGCCATCACCGCGTAGGGGACACCGTGCCGGACGCTGGGGGCGCCGGAGAGGTTGACCAGCCAGTTCACGAAGACCCCGGCGAGGATGATCGCGGCGAACACGAACCAGCCGTTGATCCCGGCGCCGATGAACAGCGAGGCGGCCAGGGTGTAGCCGGCCAGGGACTGCACGTCATTGGTCCAGACGTTGAAGATCTCGAACCAGCCCCAGCGCTTCTGCTCGGGGCCGACGGGCGCGAGGTCCTTATTGTGCAGTGCGGGGTGCGGGGCCTGTTCTAAGCCTGGGGGTTGCGTGGCTTGCGTGCCTTGCGTTGGGGGAGTCTGGTGGGGGCGGGCTGTCTGGGTCACTGTGATCTCCGGGGTGATGGCGGCTCGTGAGGGGTGAATCACAGCGAGACTAGCCTCGGTGAAACGTTCAGCATCACCCGTTTTGGCCTCTTGCAACGAATGAAACACAGGTTTTACGTCCGCGTTACCCAGGTGGCGCTCACCAGGCCTCGCTTCGAACGTTTGTTCGAGCCCGTCAGGGGTTCTACACTGAACGACGTGTCAGAACGAGCCGCCGAAACAGCCATCATCGAATCCGTCGACGACTACTACGCCGAGGGAGCGCGAGAGAAGTCCGCCACCAACGGCACGATCGGTCGTGCCGAGGCCGACCGGATCGTGGTCCAGGGGGCGCGCGAGCACAACCTCAAGGACGTCACCGTCGAGCTGCCGCGCAACTCCTTCATCGTGTTCACCGGCCTCTCCGGCTCCGGCAAGTCCTCGCTCGCCTTTGACACGATCTTCGCCGAGGGCCAGCGCCGCTACGTGGAGTCGCTCTCCGCCTACGCCCGCCAGTTCCTCGGCCGAGTGGACAAGCCCGACATCGACTTCATCGAGGGCCTCTCCCCGGCGGTGTCCATCGATCAGAAGTCCACCTCCAAGAACCCCCGCTCCACCGTGGGCACGGTCACCGAGATCCACGACTACCTGCGCCTGCTCTGGGCCCGGATCGGAATCCCGCACTGCCCCACCTGCGGGGAGAAGATCGAACGCCAGACCCCGCAGCAGATCGTCGACCAGGTCCTGGGCTTCCCCGAGAAGACCCGGTTCCAGGTGCTGGCCCCGGTGGTGCGCGGCCGCAAGGGCGAATTCAAGGACCTCTTCCGCGACCTCGCCTCCGAGGGCTTCTCCCGCGCCATCGTCGACGGCGAGATCATCCAGCTCAGCGAGCCGCCCACGCTGGAGAAGACCTATAAGCACCACATCGAGGTGGTCATCGACCGCCTGGTGATCCGCGAGGGCATGCGCCAGCGGCTCACCGACTCGGTGGAGACCGCGCTGAAGCTCGCCGACGGGCGCCTGGTCATCGACCTGGTCGACCTCGACGAGGACGGCGAACCCACCAACGACCGGGTCCCCGAGGGCCTGAAGGGCCCCAAGCAGCGGCCCTTCTCCGAGAACCTGGCCTGCCCCAACGAGCACCCGCTGCAGCTGGATGAGATCGAGCCGCGCTCCTTCTCCTTCAACAACCCCTTCGGTGCCTGCGAGGTCTGCTCCGGCATCGGCTCCAGCCTCGAGGTGGACATCGACCTGGTGATCCCCGATGACACGCTCTCCCTCGAGGGCGGCGCCATCGCGCCCTGGGCGCTGGGCAAGGCGTCGAAGGACTACTGGCTCCGGCTGATCACCGCGCTGTCCAAGGAGCTGGACTTCTCGGTGCGCACCCCCTGGAAGGACCTGCCCAAGAAGGCGCAGAAGGCGCTGCTGCACGGACGCAACCACAAGGTCGTTGTGCAGTACCGCAACCGCTTCGGCCGGGAACGCACCTACTCCACCGGGTTCGAAGGCGTGCTCTCCTACATCTCGCGCAAGCACCTCGAGGTGGAGTCCGACAACGCCCGGGACCGCTACGCGCAGTACATGCGCCAGGTCCCCTGCCCGGCCTGCAACGGCCAGCGGCTGAACCCGGCCGCGCTCGCGGTCACCGTCCAAGGCGCCTCCATCGCGGAGATCGCCCGGCTCCCGCTGGACGAGTGCGCCAAGTTCTTCTCCACCGTGGAACTCTCCAGCCGCGACGCCGCCATCGCCGACCAGGTGCTCAAGGAGATCCTGGCCAGGCTGAACTTCCTGCTCGACGTCGGCCTGAGCTACCTGAACCTGGAGCGCGCCGCCGGCACGCTCTCCGGCGGCGAGGCGCAGCGGATCCGGCTCGCCACCCAGATCGGCTCCGGCCTGGTCGGGGTGCTCTACGTGCTCGACGAGCCCTCCATCGGGCTGCACCAGCGCGACAACGCGCGGCTGATCCAGACCCTCACCCGGCTGCGCGACCTCGGCAACACCCTGATCGTCGTGGAGCACGACGAGGACACCATCGCCGAGGCCGACTGGATCGTGGACATCGGCCCGGGCGCCGGTGAGCGCGGCGGCGAGATCGTGCACTCCGGCTCCGTGCAGGGCCTGCGCGAGAACACCCACTCGATCACCGGCGACTACCTCGCGGGCCGGCGCAGCATCCCGGTGCCGGCGGAACGCCGCCCGGTGGACAAGACCCGGATGCTCAAGGTCATCGAGGCCCAGGAGAACAACCTGGACAAGGTCTCGGTGGAGATCCCGCTGGGGATCTTCCTCTCGGTCACCGGGGTCTCCGGCTCGGGCAAGTCCACGCTGATCAACGAGATCCTCTACAAGTCCCTGGCGAACAAGCTCAACGGCGCCAAGCAGGTCCCCGGCCGGCACCGCCGGATCGACGGGATCGACGATCACCTGGACAAGGTGATCCACGTGGACCAGTCACCGATCGGGCGCACCCCGCGCTCCAACCCGGCCACCTACACCGGGGTCTTCGACCACGTCCGCAAGCTCTTCGCCCAGGCCCCGGAGTCCAAGACCCGCGGCTACCAGCCGGGCAGGTTCTCCTTCAACATCAAGGGCGGCCGGTGTGAGTCCTGCTCCGGCGACGGCACGCTGAAGATCGAGATGAACTTCCTGCCCGATGTCTACGTGCCCTGCGAGGTCTGCCACGGCGCCCGGTACAACCGCGAGACCCTCGAGGTGAAGTACAAGAACAAGAACATCGCCGAGGTCCTCGACATGCCGATCGAGGAGGCCGCGGAGTTCTTCGCCGCCTTCGCCCCGATCGCCCGACACCTCAACACCCTGGTCGAGGTCGGCCTGGGCTATGTGCGGCTGGGCCAGTCCGCCACCACGCTCTCCGGCGGCGAGGCCCAGCGCGTGAAGCTCGCTTCTGAGCTGCAGCGCCGCTCCAACGGGCGCAGCGTCTACGTGCTGGACGAGCCCACCACCGGTCTGCACTTCGAGGACATTCGCAAGCTGCTGCAGGTGCTGCAGGGGCTGGTGGAGAAGGGCAACAGCGTGATCACCATCGAGCACAACCTCGACGTGATCAAGTCCTCGGACTGGGTCATCGACCTCGGGCCCGAGGGCGGCAGCGGCGGCGGGCTCGTCGTCGCGCAGGGCACCCCGGAGAAGGTCGCCGCCACGGCGGAGAAGACCGGCTCCCACACGGGCGCATTCCTTGCCGCACTGCTAAAGTGAGTGGGCCAGTTCACAGACCGGCACCCCCATCATCACGCAGGACGACGACGCTGATCAGCGAGTAAGCGGAGGCACATCAGGTGAGCACCACCCCCGAGGCGCAGGGTTCCGAGCGCGTCGCCACCAATGATGCGGTCCGCAAGGCCTTCGAGATCGCGGTGAAGCTCTCCTGCCGCCCGGTGATCACCGGGCTGGAGAACACCCCTGCCGAGGGCGGGTTCATCGTGGCCTCGAACCACCTGTCCTTCCTCGACTCGGTGCTGATCCAGGCACTGTTCCCGCGCACTGTGAGCTTCTTCGCCAAGGCGGAGTACTTCAACCAGACTGGGTTCAAGGGCCGCGCCATGAAGCTGTTCTTCGAATCCGTGGGCTCGGTCCCGGTGGAACGGCAGCGCCAGTCCGCCTCGGTGGAGGCGCTCTTCGAGCTGGGCTCGATCGCCGAGGCCGGCCACGGCGTCGGGATCTACCCCGAAGGCACCCGCAGCCGCGACGGCCGGCTCTACCGCGGCAAGAACGGCGTCGGCTGGCTCGCGGTGGCCACCGGCCTGCCGATCGTCCCGGTCGGGCTGCGCGGCACCGAGGCGCTGCAGAAGCCCGACTCCCGGATGATCCACCCCACCAAGTTCGAGATGCATGTGGGGGAGCCGCTGCAGTTCGAGCAGCTCGGCAAGAAGCACCCGCTGCCCGCCCGCCGGGCCGCCACCGAGCAGATCATGGACTCCATCGCCGCGCTCAGCGGCCAGGAACGGGTGGCCCGCTACAACGCGCCGCCCGCCGAGGCCGATGGCTGACCCCACCTCCTACCGCCCGCGCACCGGAGAGATCCCCACCACCCCCGGGGTCTACCGCTTCATCGACCCGCACGGCCGAGTGGTCTATGTCGGCAAGGCCAAGAACCTGCGCGCCCGGCTGAACTCCTACTTCGCCCGGGTCAACACGCTGCACCCGAAGACCTACGCCATGGTCCACGCCGCGGCCAGCGTGGAATGGACCGTGGTCGGCTCCGAGCTGGAAGCCATCCAGCTCGAATACACCTGGATCAAGCAGCACACCCCGCGGTTCAACATCATGTACCGCGACGACAAGTCCTACCCGTACCTCGCGGTCACCATGAACGAGAAGTACCCGCGGGTCCAGGTGATGCGCGGGGACAAGAAGCCCGGGGTGAAGTACTTCGGCCCGTTCTACCCGGCTAAGGCGATCCGCGAGACCGTGGACACCATGCTGCGGGTCTTCCCGGTGCGCAGCTGCTCCGCCGGGGTGTTCAAGCGCGCCAAGGCCTCCGGCCGGCCCTGCCTGCTGGGCTATATCGGCAAATGCGCCGCGCCCTGCGTGGGAGAGATCAGCGAGGAGGACCACCGCAAGCTCGCCGAGGAGTTCTGCGAGGTCATGGCCGGACGCCCCGGGCCGCAGGTGCGCCGGATCGAGAACGAGATGAAGGCCGCCGTGGCCGAGCTGCGCTATGAGGACGCCGGTCGGCACCGCGACGACCTCGAAGCCATCCGCCGGGTCTTCGAACGCAACTCCGTGGTGCTCTCCGAGGACACCGAGGCCGATATCTTCGCCTTCGCCGAGGACGAGCTCGAGGCCGCCGCCCAGGTCTTCCACGTCCGGCAGGGCCGGATCCGCGGCCAGCGCGGCTGGGTGGTGGAGAAGGTCGAGGACACCGACGCCGGCGCGATGGTCGAGCAGCTGCTGATGCAGGTCTACGGCTCCATGGCCGACACCGAACGGATCCCGCCCGAGGTGTTGGTCCCGGCGCTGCCGGACAACGCCGAGGAGATGTCCGCCTGGCTGCGCCAGCTGCGCAGCGACTCCGGCGAGGGGAAGGCGCAGATCAGCCTGCGCGTGCCCCAGCGCGGGGACAAGGCCGCCCTGCTGGGCACCGTGCAGGAGAACGCCTCCCAGGCGCTGGCGCTGCACAAGGCCCGGCGCAACTCCGACATCACCACCCGCTCCGCGGCGCTGCGTGACCTGCAGGAGGCGCTCGGCGCCTCCGAGCCGCTGCTGCGCATCGAATGCTTCGACATCTCGCACACCTCCGGCACCAACGTGGTCGCCTCGATGGTGGTGCTCGAGGACGGGTTGGCCAAAAAGCGCGACTACCGGCGGTTCTCGGTCAAGGGCGACGCCGCCCGGGATGACACCTCCGCGATGTACGACGTGATCCGCCGCCGCTTCGCCCGGCACCTGAAGGACCAGGCCCAGTCCGAGACCGCGGTGGCTGAGCCGGCCGAGGGCGCGGTGGCTGAGCGTGCGGCTGTCACTCCAGCGCCCGAGGGTGCAGAGTTCGCGGCGGGGGAGGCCAAGGACTCCACGGTGGTGGAGCGCGAGGCCGAACGCTTCGCCTACCCGCCCAGCCTGGTCGTGGTCGACGGCGGCCAGCCCCAGGTCAACGTGGCCCGGCAGGCGCTGGATGACCTCGGGATCACCGATCTGCCCGTCGTCGGACTGGCCAAGCGGCTCGAGGAGGTCTGGCTGCCCGGGGACGACTTCCCGCTGGTGCTGCCACGGTCCTCCGAGGCGCTCTACATGCTGCAGCGCATCCGCGACGAGGCCCACCGCTTCGCCATCGCCTACCACCGCTCCAAGCGGTCCAAGGCGATGACCGCCTCGGCGCTGGATGAAGTGCCGGGCCTGGGGCCGGCCCGCCGCGCCGCCGTCGTCGCGCACTTCGGCTCGGTGGCGAACCTGAAGAAGGCCAGCCTGGAGGAGATCATCGAGGTCCCCGGACTGGGCCGAGACACCGCGCAGAAGATCCTCGACCACCTCACCGCCGAGGCCTCTGCGGCCGAGCCCTCTCCGGCGGAACCCTCTCCCGCCGGCGCGGCGGCGAAAGACCAGGCCTGAACCCCGGCCGAAACCCGGCCCTGAACCAGGTCTGAACCCCCGCCTGAACCAGCGCTTCACCCTTGTCATACCCGCCAGATACGCTTTGAGCATGGATGTTGGTCTGACCCCGGTGAAGCCGCCCGAGAACGAACTGTTGATCGTCACCGGTATGTCCGGTGCCGGCCGGACCACGGCCGCCCACGCCCTGGAGGACCTGGGCTGGTACGTGGTCGAGGGCCTCCCGCCGGAGCTGATCACCACGATGATCGACATCATCTCCCGGCACCCCGGATCCATGGAGAAGCTCGCCGTGGTGATCGATGTGCGCACCCGCGCGCTGTTCTCCGACATGCTCGGCGCCCTGCAGCAGCTCAAGGCCACCGGAGTGACCTACCGGATGCTCTTCCTGGACTCCTCCGACGCGCTGCTGGTCCGCCGCTTCGAGCAGGGCCGGCGCCCGCACCCGCTGCAGGGCTCGGGCCGGATCCTCGACGGGATCACCGCCGAGCGCGATCTGCTCAAGGAGGTCAAGGCCGCCGCGGAGATCGTGCTCGACACCACCGACCTCAACGTCCACGGCCTGGCCAAGGAGATCACCGAGATCTTCAACGAGGACGGCCCGGTCCAGCTCCGGCTCAACGTCATGAGCTTCGGCTTCAAGTACGGGGTCCCGGCCGATGCCAACTTCATCGCCGATATGCGCTTCATCCCCAACCCGCACTGGGTGCCCGAGCTGCGCCCCTACACCGGCCTGGACGCCCAGGTCAGCGATTACGTGCTGGGCAACGAGGGCACCGGAGACTTCCTGGACCACTATGTCGAATCGCTGCGCCCGGTGATCGAGGGGTACCGGCGCGAGAACAAGCACTACGCCAACATCTCGGTGGGCTGCACCGGCGGCAAGCACCGCTCCGTGGCGGTCTCCGAAGAGCTGGCCCGCCGGCTGGGCCAGCTGCCCAACGTCACGGTGAACACCATCCACCGTGATCTGGGACGTGAGTAGTCGTGACCCAGATCGTGCCGCCGCCCACGGGCGGCTCCCCGCGCGGCTCGTTCCGGGTCTCCGCCCTGGGCGGCGGCCACGGGCTCTCCGCCACGCTCTCCGCGCTGCGGGTCATCGCCGCTGAGCATCTGACCGCCATCGTCACCGTGGCCGACGACGGCGGCTCCTCCGGCCGGCTCCGCGAAGACATGGACGTGCTGCCCCCCGGGGACCTGCGCATGGCGCTGGCCGCGCTGTGCGACGACACCGAATGGGGCCGCACCTGGGCCCAGGTCATGCAGCACCGGTTCCGCTCCCGCGAGGGGGTCACCGGAAGCCTGGATGATCACGCGATGGGCAACCTGCTCATCGTCGCGCTCTGGGAGCTCATCGGGGACTCCGTGGAGGGTCTGCGCTGGGCCGGGACGCTGCTCGGCGCCCGCGGCCAGGTGCTGCCGATGTCCCGGCAGCCACTGACCATGTCCGGGGTCGTCGAGCCCCTGCCGGGCCCGGACGGGTTCGAACCCCCGGTCAACAGCGGCGGCCGGCTCTCCTCCCAGGTCGCCCTGGCCAAGGCCGGCAGCCTCGGGCGGCTGCGCGACGTCGCGCTGCACCCGGCCGAGGCCGCGGCCTGCGCCGAGGCTCTGACCGCCATCGAGCTCAGTGACTGGGTGGTGTTAGGTCCTGGCTCCTGGTACACCTCGGTGCTGCCGCATCTGCTGCTGCCGCAGCTCCGGGACGCGCTCTATGAGACCGAGGCCCGGCGGTGTATCGTGATGAACCTCACACCGCACACCGACGAGACGGTGGGCATGAGCCCCGCCGAACACCTGCGAGTTCTCCATCACTACGCCCCGGGAATGCACGTGCACCGCATCATCGCGGACCCCACCTCGGTGCCGGTTCAAGAGCGCGCGGAGTTCGCCGAGGCGGCCGAGCTGCTCGGTGCCGAGGTGCGCTATCACGACGTCGCCAAAGCAGGGCAGCCTGAGGTCCATGACCCGCTGCGGCTGGCCATCGCGTTCAGTGAGGTCTTCAGCGACTGAGCCGGAGGCCCAGGGGCATTGGGTACGATGACCGAGCTGCATCACACGAAGACCAGAGGACAACACATATGGCGCTGACCGAGTCGGTCAAAGAAGAGCTCTCCCGCCAACACGTCAAGACCACATCCGAGCGCAAGGCCGAGGTCTCGGCCATGCTCCGCTTCGCCGGGGGACTGCACATCATCTCTGGTCGGATCGTGATCGAGGCCGAGCTGGACCACGCCGCCACGGCGCGGCGGCTCAAGACCACCGTCACCGAGGTCTACGGACACAACCCCGAGGTCATCGTGGTCTCCGGCAACGGACTCAAGCGCGGCTCCCGCTACGTGGTGCGCGTGGTCCGCGACGGCGAGGCGCTGGCCCGGCAGACCGGGCTGCTCGACGCCCGCGGCCGCCCGGTGCGCGGCCTGCCCTCCGTGGTGGTCAACGGGTCCATGGCCGATGCGGTCTCCGCCTGGCGCGGCGCCTTCCTGGCCCACGGCTCGCTCACCGAGCCCGGCCGCTCCTCATCCCTGGAGGTCACCTGCCCCGGCCCCGAGGCCGCGCTGGCCCTGGTCGGCTCTGCCCGCCGGCTCGGCATCCCGGCCAAGGCCCGCGAGGTGCGCAGCGTGGACCGCGTGGTCATCCGCGACGGCGACTCCATCGCGAAGCTGCTCACCCTCATGGGGGCGCATCAGACCCTGCTGGTCTGGGAGGAGCGCCGGATGCGCAAAGAGGTCCGCGCCACCGCCAACCGGCTGGCCAACTTCGACGACGCCAACCTGCGCCGTTCGGCCCAGGCCGCCGTCGCCGCCGGCGCACGAGTCCAGCGCGCCCTGGAGATCCTCGGCAAGGACGCCCCGCCGCACCTGAAATACGCCGGAGAGCTCCGACTGGCGCATAAGCAGGCCTCGCTGGACGAGCTGGGCCGGCTCGCGGACCCGCCGATGACCAAGGACGCCATCGCCGGGCGGATCCGTCGGCTCCTCGCCATGGCGGACAAGCAGGCCTCCGAGCTGAAGATTCCCGGCACCGAGTCCAGCGTCACCCCGGACATGCTCGAGGGCTGAGCCTGTTGTGGCCCGAGGTTCAGCTCACAGGAGTTTCTCCTGTGGTGAACACTGCACGTCACGGGCGTCATCCCTCTTTCTGGTGTGGAACTCACCGCATAGGATGAGGACCGAGCCGAGGTGCAGCTGGCCTCGACGAACCCCCGTGTCTAGGAGGACATTTTGACTGACTTCACGCTTCCTGAATTGGACTACGACTACTCCGCGCTCGAGCCGCACATCTCGGCCCGCATCATGGAGCTGCACCACTCCAAGCACCACCAGACCTACGTGACCGGCGCGAACACCGCGCTGGAGAAGCTGGCCGAGGCCCGTGAGAAGGGCGACTACGCCACGACTCCGAAGCTGCTCAAGGACCTGCAGTTCAACCTCGGCGGACACACCAACCACTCGATCTTCTGGAAGAACCTCTCCCCGGAGGGCCAGGAGCGCCCCGAGGGCGAGCTGGCCGCCGCCATCGACGAGTACTTCGGCTCCTTCGAGGCCTTCCAGCAGCAGTTCACCTCCGCCGCGCTGACCATCCAGGGCTCCGGCTGGGCGATCCTCGCCTACGAGCCCATCGGCGGCAACGTGGTCATCGAGCAGTTCTACGACCAGCAGAACGGCGTGCCCGTGGGCACCATCCCGCTGCTGATGCTCGACATGTGGGAGCACGCCTTCTACCTGGACTACCAGAACGTCAAGCCCGACTACGTGAAGGCGTTCTGGAACATCATCAACTGGTCCGACGTCGCCGCACGCCTGGAGGCCGCCCGCACGGGCGCCGCCAAGCTGCTCACTCCCTGAGCAGCCCGGCACTCAGGCGCTGAGGCTTCGGTCCCTTGCGGGACCGGCGTCCGCCCAGGGAGAACCGGCCGCACAATGTTGGGGCCAGCCCGGGCGACATGGTTGAATGATGTACGAGAAAACTGAAAATCACGTTCTGCAGACAGCCTGATGGACAACGATGTTGTTGGGGGTCAGCGGTTCGACTACGGTCGAGCTGCTGATCCCCAACGTGTGTCTAAGGGCCTTTTTCCCTGGCTGCCAACCGCCAGGGCGGACTGCGCAAGAACGGCTCCAAGGCCCGCAGGAACTGCGGTCCCATGCTCAAGAGAGGAACCTCATGGCGACAAAAATCGCGATCAATGGTTTTGGACGTATCGGCCGCAACGTGCTGCGCGTTCTGGAGAACACCGGCCGCACCGACCTCGAGCTCGTGGCGATCAACGACCTCACCGAACCCTCCCAGCTGGTGAACCTGACCAAGTACGACTCCGTCATGGGTCGCTTCCCGGCACCGGTCTCCCTGGACGGCGACACCCTCGTCGCCGGTGACCGCCGGATCAAGCTCTTCTCCGACAAGGACCCGGCGAACCTGCCCTGGGGCGATCTCGGCGTGGACGTCGTGCTCGAGTGCACCGGCTTCTTCACCACCAAGGAGACCGCCGGCAAGCACCTCGACGCCGGCGCCAAGAAGGTCATCGTATCGGCACCGGGCAAGGGCGTCGACGCGACCCTGGTCATGGGCATCAACGAGAACACCTATGACCGCGAGAACCACACCGTGGTCTCCAACGCCTCCTGCACCACCAACTGCCTGGCTCCCATGGTCAAGGTGCTCAACGACGAGTTCGGTCTCGTCGAGGGCCTGATGACCACGGTCCACGCCTACACCGGTGACCAGCGCCTGCACGACGCCCCGCACGGCGACGCCCGCCGCGCCCGCGCCGCCGCAGTCAACATGGTCCCGACCTCCACCGGTGCGGCCGCCGCCATCGGTCAGGTCATCCCCGAGGTGGACGGCAAGCTCGACGGCTACGCCCTGCGCGTCCCGGTCATCACCGGGTCCGGCACCGACCTCACCGTGGCCATCGAGAAGGAGGGCGTGACCGCCGAGCAGGTCAACGCCGCCTTCAAGAAGGCCGCCGAGGGCCCGCTCAAGGGCATCCTGGCCTACAACGAGGATCCGCTGGTCTCCTCCGACATCGTCGGCGACCCGCACTCCACGATCTTCGACGCCCCGCTGACCAAGGTCATCGGCAAGACCGTGAAGGTCTTCGGCTGGTACGACAACGAGTACGGCTACTCCTCCCGCCTGGTGGACATGACCGCACACGTCGGCAGCTGATCCAGCTCGCATGACAGCAAGGGCCCCGGCTCGACGAATCCTCGTCGGGACCGGGGCCTCTGCCGTGCGGCACCAGCCGGCGTCGTCGTCCTGACCTTTCCGAGCGCCCGCCGGCCGCCCAACGGGCGCCCGCCGGCCGCCTACCGGGCGCCCGCCTCCTCCTCAGCCTCTCCCTTCCAGCGATTGGTACCCTGATCCCATGACTGCAGCCACCCTTGATGCCCTGCTCTCCGAAGGCCTGAACGGCCGCCGAGTGCTCGTCCGCTCCGACCTCAACGTGCCGCTCTCCGACGGTGTGGTGACCGACGACGGTCGCATCCGCGCCTCGCTGCCGGTGTTGGAGAAGCTCGCCGCCGCCGGCGCCCGAGTCCTGGTCGCCGCCCACCTGGGCCGGCCCAAGGGTGCGCCCGAGCCGAAGTACTCGCTGGCCCCGGTGGCCGAGCGGATGGCCGAGCTCACCGAGCTGACCGTGCTGCGCGCCGATGACCTCGTCGGTCCCAGCGCGCAGGAGCAGGCCGCCGCACTCGAGCCCGGTCAGATCCTGCTGCTGGAGAACGTCCGGTTCGATCCGCGCGAGACCTCCAAGGACGACGCCGAGCGGGCCAGCCTCGCCGCCGAGCTTGCCGCGCTGACCGGCGAGCAGGGCGCTTACGTCAACGACGCCTTCGGTGCGGTGCACCGCGCCCACGCCTCGGTGGTCGATATCACCACCAAGCTGCCCGCCTACCAGGGCGACCTGGTCCGCGACGAGCTGCTGGTGCTGCAGCGCCTCACGGAGACCCCGGAGCGCCCCTACACGGTGGTGCTGGGCGGGTCCAAGGTCTCCGACAAGCTCGCGGTGATCGAGAACCTGATGAGCCGCGCCGACACGCTCCTGGTGGGCGGCGGCATGGTCTTCACCTTCCTCAAGGCCCAGGGCCACGGCATCGGAAAGTCCCTGGTCGAAGACGACAAGCTCGACACGGTCAAGGGCTTCCTGGAGTCCGCCGAACGGCTGAACTGCCGGATCGTGCTGCCCACCGACATCGTGATGGCCTCGGCCTTCGCCGCCGACGCCGAGGTCGAGGTGCTGCCGGTGGATGCCCTGGAATCCGGTCCGGCCGGCGCCGAGGCGCTGGGCCTGGACATCGGGCCCGAGACCGCTCAGGCCTTCGCCGCCGAGATCGTCCAGGCCAAGACGGTCTTCTGGAACGGGCCGATGGGCGTGTTCGAGATGGAGGCCTTCGCGAAGGGCACCGCCGCGGTGGCCGAGGCGCTGACCACCACCGAGGCGTTCACCGTGGTCGGTGGCGGCGACTCCGCCTCCGCGGTGCGCGCGCTGGGCTACGACGAGGACAGCTTCGGCCACATCTCCACCGGCGGCGGCGCCAGCCTGGAGTACCTCGAGGGCAAGGCGCTGCCCGGCATCGACGCGCTCGAGGGCTGAGCGCCGCCTCGGCGACCTCACCGTCCCGCATCACGCTGACCCGCGGCACGCCGCGCCTACTCACGCTGACCTGCTGATCTCACCACCGTTGAAAGGGAACTCCTCTCCATGACTACTCAGAAGAATGGCGCCTTCGTGCGTCGCCCGCTGATCGCCGGCAACTGGAAGATGAACATCGACCACATGGAGGCGATCGCGCTGGTCCAGAAGCTGGCCTGGACGCTGAACGACGCCGGCCACGACTACGACCGCGTGCAGGTCTCGGTGTTCCCGCCGTTCACCGATCTGCGCGGCGTTCAGACCCTGGTCACCGGGGACAAGCTGGGCGTCGACTACGGCGCCCAGGACCTCTCTGACCAGGACTCCGGCGCCTTCACCGGCGACATCTCCGGCGCCTTCCTGAAGAAGCTCGGCTGCTCCCAGGTGCTGATCGGGCACTCCGAGCGCCGCGAGGTCCACGGCGAGACCGATGAGCAGCTCAACGCCAAGCTCTCCGCCGCGCTGCGCCACGAGCTCGCCCCGGTGCTCTGCGTCGGCGAGGGACTGGAGGTCCGCGAGGCCGGGAACCACGTGGCGCACACCCTGGCCCAGCTCGAGGGCGCCCTGGCCGGGCGTACCGCCGAGGAGCTCACCGAGCTCGTCGTCGCCTATGAGCCGGTCTGGGCCATCGGTACCGGAAAGGTCGCCGGACCCGAGGACGCCCAGGAGATGTCGGCCGCGATCCGCGCGAAGCTCGCCGAGCTGTACTCGGAGGGCTTCGCGGAGACCGTCCGGGTGCTCTACGGCGGTTCGGTGAAGTCCAAGAACGTCGCCGCGATCCTCGCGGGCGCCGATGTGGACGGCGCCCTGGTCGGCGGTGCGAGCCTGGACACCGAGGAGTTCAGCAAGATCGCCTCCTTTGAGAAGCACGTCGACACCGGCGCGCAGGCCTGAGGTCAAGACCAGGCCCGTCCCGGGTTATCCTGGTAGCTGATTCGCCCACGTTCCACCACGAAAGGTCGCTGTGTCTGCACTGACCATTGCACTTCAGGTGCTGCTCGCCCTGATCAGCCTGCTGCTGATCCTGCTGATCCTGCTGCACAAGGGTCGCGGCGGAGGCATGTCGGACATGTTCGGCGGCGGTGTGACCTCGTCCCTGGGGTCATCCGGCGTGGCAGAGCGTAACCTGAACCGGCTGACCATTACCCTGGCCGTCAGCTGGGGCCTGATCATCGTGGCCCTGGCCCTGATTGTTCCGCTGGGCGCCGACATCTAGCGCGAGAGCCCACAAGGAAAGCCCAGCTCGACCATCACGGTCGAGCTGGGCTTTGCTGTTCCTCGGGCTTCTTCTCTCCCCGGCAGTTGAGTTCTCCGGCGGTTACGTAGTAGCCGGAGAACTCAACTGGCCAGGAGGGGTTAGCCGAGTTTGCTGGCGGCGGCGTGGTCCAGGTGCCAGATGGTCTCCCGGGCGCCGCGAGCCTCCACCGCGGGGATCTCAGTGAGCTCGGTGCCCGGGGTGAGCGCCTTCGCGGCGGCCTCGGCCTTGTCCGCACCGGAGACCACCATCCAGACCCGCTCGGCGGTCTGGATCGCCGGGAAGGTCAGGGTGATCCGCTGCGGCGGCGGCTTCGGGGACTCTTCCTCACCGATGGTCGTCTGCTCGGTGACGTGCAGCGAGGCCTTGCCCGGGAACAGGCTGGCCACGTGGCCGTCCGGGCCCACGCCGAGCAGCAGCACATCGAAGCGGGGGAGCGGAAGACCCGAGCGGAGGGAGTCCCCGGCGTGGGCCTGCAGCTCGGTCGCGTAGATCTCCGCACCGATCTCCGGATCCGACGCGTCCTCGGAGACCGGCATCCGGTGCACATTGGATTCGGGCAGACCGTGCTGTTCGATCAGCGCGTCGAGCAGCGCCTCATGGGCCTGCTGAGCGTTGCGCTCCGGGTCGTCGCTGGGCAGCAGCCGCTCGTCGCCCCACCAGAAGTGCACCTTGTGCCAGGGCGGGGTCTCGGTGCCGGGCCGCGCGACCAGTTCGGCGACCTTCGCCAGGACCGCGATGCCGGCGCTGCCGCCGGTGAGCACCGCATGGGCGTCACCCTGGTGGCGTGCGGCGTCGACCAGGACGGCGAGCAGCCGCTCGGCGACCACCGTGACCAGCTGGTCCTTCTCGGCGTAGACCTCGGTGCGCGGCGCCGCCAGGGCGGGCCGCTCAGGGGAATCTGTCATGAGGGTTCATCCTTCCGCCGCATCCGCAGGGATGCCGCGAGCCTAGTGGGTCGGTGGTCGTGAACGGGTGAATCAGCTCGACGCCGCGGTGGCGTCTGAGAGATCGGTGGTCGGCAGCGCCTTGGTGAGCACCTCGCCGAAGACCTCATCGGAGTCCAGCCGGCGCAGCTCTTCGGCCAGGCAGACTTCCAGGGTGCGCACCGGCAGCGGCACGCCCTGCACCAGCCCGTCGGCGGAGCGCAGCTCGGCGATCTCCTCGCCGCGCGGCCGGGAGAGGCTCACGTCCCCGCCGGCGCGGTGGAAGGTGACCGCGGTCAGGGTCAGCGGCAGCTCGGACTCCGCCGGAGCCACCGTGGAGATCAGGCTGACCGGGATCTGAAGCGCCTGCTGCAGCCAGGCCGCGAGCAGCGCCGCACTCGGCAGGTCCGCGGCCGCCTCCACGGTCACCGCGCTGATGTCGGCGGGATCCAGGGTGTCGAGGATGCTGGCCAGGTGGATCCGCCAGTGCGTGAGCCGGGTCCAGGCCAGATCGGTGTCACCCTCCACATAGTGCGCGGAGATCCGCTGCAGCGCCTCCAGCGGGCGCGGGTCCATCGCCGAATCGGTGATCCTCCGGTGCGCGATCTTCCCGATCGGGGTGGCGCTGACGTTGTCGGGCAGCTCATCGGCCCACCAGGCCACGATCGGGGCGTCAGGCAGCAGCAGCGCCGAGACCATCGCCTCGTTCTGCTCGGCCAGTTCGCCCGAGGCCTCCAACACGATCACCTCGGAGGCGCCGGCGTCGCCGCCGACCCGGATCTGTGCATCCAGCCGGGTCTCATCCGAGATCGGGCCCGAGGCCAGCACGATGATCCGGCAGGGGTGTTCCCGGGAGGCCAGGTTCGCTGCGGCGATGGCCGGCTCGGCGTTGTCCTTCGAGGTCAGGATGACCAGGGTGAGCACCCGGGTCAGCGCGACGACGCCGCCGTCCTCGCGCAGCCTGCGCAGCTTCTTGGAGACCTTGGAGGTGGTGGTGTTCTTGATATCGACGATCACTGGGTTCTCCTTCTACGGCCTGCGCCAGGTGCGGCCGTCGCGGGCCAGCAGATCATGGGCAGACGGTGGTCCCCAGCCGCCCGGGGCGTAGGGCTCGGGCTGGGCCTGCTGGGCGGCCCAGTGCTCCTCGAAGGGGTCCAGGATCTTCCAGGAGAGCTCGACCTCCTCGTGGCGCGGGAACAGCGGCGGCTCTCCGAGCAGCACGTCGAGGATCAGCCGCTCGTAGGCCTCGGGGCTGTCCTCGGTGAAGGCATGCCCGTAGCCGAAGTCCATGGTGACGTCGCGGACCTCCATCTGGGTGCCCGGGACCTTGGAGGCGAACCGGATGGTGGCGCCCTCGTCGGGCTGGACCCGGATTACGACGGCGTTCTGACCGAACTCGTGGTCGTCGTGGTCCTGGAAGAGCAGGTTCGGGGCGCGCTTGAAGATCACCGCGATCTCGGTGACCCGGCGGCCCAGCCGCTTCCCGGCGCGCAGGTAGAACGGGGCGCCGGCCCAGCGGCGGGTGTTGATGTCCAGGCGCAGCGCCGCGAAGGTCTCGGTGGTGGAGTCGGGGTTGAACCCCGCCTCGTCGAGGAACCCGACCACCTTCTCCCCGCCCTGCCAGCCGGAGGTGTACTGGCCGCGGGCCGAGGCGGCGCCGAGGTCCTCGGGCAGCCGGACCGCGGCGAGCACCTTCTCCTTCTCGGCGCGCAGGTGCTGGGCGTCGAAGGAGATCGGCTCTTCCATCGCGGTGAGCGCGAGCAGCTGGAGCAGGTGGTTCTGGATCACGTCGCGCGCCGCGCCCACGCCGTCGTAGTAGCTGGCCCGGCCCCCGATGCCGATGTCCTCGGCCATTGTGATCTGCACGTGGTCCACGTACTGGGCGTTCCAGAGCGGCTCGAAGAGCTGGTTCGCGAAGCGCAGCGCCAGCAGGTTCTGCACGGTCTCCTTGCCCAGGTAGTGGTCGATCCGGAACACCGCGTCGGGCGGGAAGACCGACTCCACCACGGCGTTGAGCTCCCGCGCCGAGGCCAGGTCGTGGCCGAAGGGCTTCTCGATCACCACGCGGCTCCACGGGTCCTCCACGCTGTTCTGCGGGGTGGCCAGTCCGTGGGAGGAGAGCTTCTGGCAGACGATCTCGAAGGAGTTCGGCGGGATCGAGAGGTAGAACGCATGGTTGCCGTGGGTTCCGCGGGACTCCTTGAGCTCCTCCAGGGTCTCCCCGAGCCGGGCGTAGGCCGCGTCGTCGTCGAAGCCTGTGGTGGTCACGAAGCGCAGCCCGGCGGAGAGCTGGTCCCAGACCTGCTGGTCGAAGGGCGTGCGCGCGGAGGCCTTGACCTGCTCGAGCACCTCCGCGGCGAACTGCTCATGGGTCCAGTCCCGCCGGCCGAAGCCGACGAGGGAGAAGCTCGGCGGCAGCAGTCCGCGGTTGGCCAGGTCATAGATGGCCGGGAGCAGCTTCTTCCGGGCAAGGTCCCCGGTGACGCCGAACATCACCATGGCGGAGGGCCCGGCGATCCGGTTCAGCCGCCGGTCGCGCGGGTCGCGCAGCGGGTTGCCGTCCCGGCTGCGGGCGCCGTTGCTGCGCGAGGTGGCGCCGGCGCTGCGGGGGCCGCCGTTGCTGCGCGAGCCGCCGCTGGCCTGCGTGGACTCGGTGCGTGGTGCGTTCACAGGGCGTCCATGGTCTCGATGACCTGGGTCAGGCCCGCGGCGCGGTCGTTGAGGTGCACCTGCAGCACCGGCATGTCGTGCCCGGCCAGGACCTGGGCGTCGCCCTCGGCCTGGGCGGCGATCAGCTTCCCCAGCGTGAACGGCCGCTCCGGGACCTGCAGATCGGTGCTGGAGCTGGTGGTCAGCTGCAGGAACGCCCCGATGTGCGGGCCGCCCTTGTGGAACTGTCCGGTGGAGTGCAGGAAGCGTGGGCCCCAGCCGAAGGTCACCGGGCGTCCGGAGAGTGCGGAGAGCTGCGCCCGGATGGCCTCGAGCTGGGTCTCGGTGGTGCGGTCCAGGTACGCGGTGACCGCGAGGTAGCCGTCTTCGGGAACGGACTTCACCAGCGCCTGCAGCGCCTCGCTCAGGGTGGCCGGGTTCGCCTCGGTCAGCGCGGCGGCCCCGAGGGTCCGCAGCGCCACGGCGCCGTCGGTCACGGAGTCCCCGGCCTCGGGGGCGGGGGAGTCGAGCAGGCCGCGGGCGGCGGTCTTGGCGGACTCCACATCGGGCTGGTCGAAGGGGTTGATGCTCAGCAGCGCGCCGGCGACCACGGTGGCGACCTCCCAGAGCATGAACTGCGCGCCGAGGCTGCCGCCGGTGCGCACCTTGTGCGGGCTGACCACCAGGTCGGCGTCGTCGTTGTCCACCGAGGCGCCGTCCTCGGTCTCGGCGTCGATGATCTGGGTGATCAGCACGTCGGCGTCGTCGCGGTGCAGCTCGGGCTCGCCGTCGGCGACGATCACCGGCAGCAGGCCGGTGCCGTTCTTGCCGGTGGACTCGGCGATGAGCTGTTCGATCCAGTTGCCCAGCCCGATCAGCGGCGAGCCGGCGTCGACGAGCACCAGCTTGTTGCGCAGCGGGACGGTGCCGCCGATCGCGGAGCCCAGGCGCAGGCCGGGGTTGTCGGCGTCGTCCTCGGCGAGGATCACCGAGGCGTCCTCGGCGTCCTCGAGCAGGGTCTCCAGGTCGGCGCCTGCCAGCCCGGAGGGGACCAGGCCGAAGGCGGTGAGCGCGGAGTAGCGCCCGCCCACGGTGGGATCGGCCTCGAAGATCGCGCGGACCCCGGCCTCGGCGGAGGACTGCGCCAGCGGGGAGCCCGGGTCGGTGACGATCACGGTGCGGCTCACGGCGTCGATCCCGGCCTCGGTCATCGCCTGCTGCACGATCCGGCGCTGCGAGTCGGTCTCCACGGTGGAGCCGGACTTCGAGGAGACCACGAGCACGGTCTTCTCGATGTCAGCCCCGACGACGGCGGCCACGTGCTGCGGGTCGGTGGAGTCCAGCACGGTCAGCTCCACCCCGGCGGTGGCGCAGATGACCTCGGGCGCCAGCGAGGACCCGCCCATCCCGGCGAGCACCACCCGGGTGAGGCCCTCGGCGGCGAGGTCTGCGCGAAGTGCCGCGATCTTGGGCAGCAGCGCCCGGGAGTCCTCGAAGAGCGAGACCCAGCCGAGCCGCTTGCTGGCCTCGTCCTCGGCGGCCATGCCCCAGAGGGTGTGGTCCTTCGCGGCCAGCCGGGAGGCGAACTCGTGGTCCAGCAGGCCGGGCACCTGGTTCTCGGCGGCCTCACGGGCCGCTCCGGTCAGTGTCAGGGAGAGTGAGCTCATGACGTGCTTCCTTTCTCGACCGAACCGCGGTTCAGCCTGGCCAGCAACTGTGGTGATAGGGGCCGGTGGGAGTCACACGGCTGTTGACCCTGACCGGCGCCCGGTCGGGGGAGTCTCGGTGCCAATGACGCTGGCTCCCGAGACGCCGCCCGGCCGGGCACCGTACGGAGTGAACAGTCAGCCGGGCGGCTCAGGTCCTGAGCCGCCCGGCGTGCAGGTTCAGCTGTTGCGCTTGAGCCCATCATCGATGGTGCCCAGCAGGCCCTTCCAGGAGACCTCGAACTTCTGCAGACCCTCGGTCTCCAGGGTGTCGACCACCTCGCGGTAGCTGATCCCGGCGGCGGAGATGCCGTCGAGGACCCGGTTGGCCTCCACGTAGGTGCCGCTGAGCGTGTCCTTCTCGATGACTCCGTGATCGGCCAGGGCGAGCAGGGTCTTCTCCGGCATGGTGTTGACCACATCGGCCCCGGCCAGCTCGGTCACGTACAGCGTGTCCGAGAGGTTCGGGTCCTTGGTGCCGGTGGAGGCCAGCAGCAGCCGCTGCGGGTGTGCGCCGCGCTCGGCCAGCAGCTGCCAGCGCTCGGAGGAGAAGGTCTCCACCGCGATCTGGTGCGCCAGCCGGGCGTTGGCCACCGCGGCCTGGGACTTCAGCTTCTCGGTGCCGGGCTTGCCCTCCTCGGCGGCGAGCTCCAGGCGCTTGTCGATCTCGGCGTCCACGCGGGAGACGAAGAAGGAGGCCACCGAGTGGATCTTCGAGATGTCGATCCCGTCCGAGTGGGCCTTCTCCAGGCCGAGCATGAACGCGTTGATCACCGCGCGGTAGCGCTCGAGGGAGAACACCAGGGTCACGTTGACGCTGATCCCCTCGGCGGTCACCGCGGCGATCGCCTCGATGCCCTCCACGGTGGCGGGGATCTTGATCAGCACGTTCTCCCGATCCACCGCCTTGTAGAGCTCGCGGGCCTGGGCGATGGTGCCGGCGGCGTCGCGGGCCAGGCGCGGGTCGACCTCGATGGAGACCCGGCCGTCGACCCCGTCGGTGGCCGCGTAGACCCCGGCGAACACGTCGCAGGCCTCGCGCACATCGGCGGTGGTGATGTCGAAGACGGCCTTCTCGGCGTCGGCTCCGGCGGCGGCCAGCTCGGCCAGCTGCGCCTCGTAGGCCTCGCCGTCCTTCAGAGCGGACTCGAAGATGGTCGGGTTGGTGGTGACCCCGACGACGTTGTGCGATTCGATCAGCTTCGCGAGCGAGCCCGAGTTCAGCCGTTCGCGGGAGAGGTCGTCGAGCCAGATGGAGACGCCGAGGTCGGAGAGCGCCTGAGTGTTCTTATTAGCAGTCATATCTATTCTCCTGATGCCAGGTGATGGATGAGTCGTGAGTGGGCCGGGTGCCTCGCCGGAGGGCTGCGCCTGCGCTCAGGCGGCGGCGATGGATTCCTGGGCGGCCTCGGTGACAGCGGCGGCGGTGATGCCGAACTGCTCGTAGAGCACCTTGTAGTCTGCCGAGGCGCCGAAGTGATCCAGACCGATGATCCGGCCGGCGTCGCCGACGATGTCGCGCCAGCCCATGGAGGACGCGGCCTCCACCGAGACGCGGGCCTTCACGGCCGCCGGGAGGACGCTCTCGCGGTACTCGGCGTCCTGCTCGAAGAACCATTCGCGGCAGGGCATCGAGACCACGCGGGCGGCGATGTTCTGCTCGGCCAGCGCTTCCCGGGCCTCCACGGCCAGCGCGACCTCGGAGCCGGTGCCGATCAGCACGACCTCGGGGGTCACCACGGCGCCGTCGCGGACGGCCTCGGCGAGCACATAGGCTCCCTTGGCCGCGCCCTCCACCGCACCGAACTCGGTGGCGGTGGCGGCACCGGTGCCGCGGGCGTAGGTGGGGATGTTCTGGCGGGTCAGCGCCAGGCCGGCGGGACGGTCGTTGCGGCGCAGCACCTCGCGCCAGGCGATGGCCACCTCGTTGGCGTCACCGGGGCGGATCACATCCAGGTTCGGGATGGCCCGCAGGCTGGCGAGCTGCTCCACCGGCTGGTGGGTGGGCCCATCTTCACCCAGCCCAATGGAGTCATGGGTCCAGACGAAGATCGACCCGGTGCCCATCAGCGCGGCCAGCCGGATGGCGGGGCGCTGGTAGTCGGAGAAGATCAGGAAGGTCCCGTTATAGGTGCGCAGCGGGGTCGAGAGCGAGATGCCGTTGGTGATCGCCGCGGCAGCATGTTCCCGGATGCCGAAGTGCAGGTTGCGCCCGTAGGGGTTGCCGGTGAACTTCTCGGTGGAGTGGGACTCCGGGATGAAGGAGTCGTAGCCCGACATCAGCGTGTTGTTCGAACCCGCGAGGTCGGCGGAGCCGCCCCACAGCTCGGGGAGCACCTCGGCGATGCCGTTGAGCACCTTGCCGGAGGCCGCGCGGGTCGCGACGTCGTCCCCGGCGGGGAACTCGGGCAGCTTCGATTCCCAGCCCTCGGGCAGCTCACCGGCGGTCAGCCGGTCCAGCAGCGTGGCGGCATCGGCGTTGGCCTCGCGCCAGGACGCGAACTTGGCGTCCCAGTCCTTGCGGGTCTCCACGCTGCGCTCGAGGATCTTGCGAGCGTGGGTGAGCACCTCGTCCTCCACCGCGAAGTGTGCCTCGGTGTCGAAGCCGAGCAGCTCCTTGAGCGCGACGAGCTCCTCGTTGCCCAGCTTCGAGCCGTGGATCCCGCCGGTGTTCTGCTTCTTCGGGGAGGGGTAGCCGATCACCGTGCGCAGCGCGATCAGCGAAGGCTTGGAGGTCTCGGCCTGGGCCGCCTCGAGTGCGCGGTGCAGCTCGTTGATGTCCTCGTCGTAGTCGCCGGACTTCTTCCAGTCCACGCGCTGCACGTGCCAGCCATAGGCCTTGTAGCGGGCCTGGACGTCCTCGGTGAACGCCACGTCGGTGTCGTCCTCGATGGAGATCTTGTTGTCATCCCAGATCACCACGAGGTTGCCGAGCTCCTGGTGCCCGGCGAGCGAGGAGGCCTCGGAGGTCACGCCCTCCTGCAGGTCGCCGTCAGAGGCGATGACCCAGATGGTGTGGTCGAAGGGTGACTCGCCGGCGGGTGCGTCGGGGTCCATGAGACCGCGCATCCGGCGCTGGCCGTAGGCGAAGCCGACCGAGGAGGCGAGCCCCTGGCCCAGCGGACCGGTGGTCATCTCCACGCCCGGGGTGTGGCCATACTCGGGGTGACCGGGAGTCAGCGAGTCCCAGGTGCGCAGCGCGGCGAGGTCATCGACCTCGAGGCCGTAGCCGGAGAAGTAGAGCTGGAGGTACAGGGTCAGTGAGGTGTGACCGGGGGAGAGGATGAAGCGGTCGCGGCCGATCCACTGGGGATCAGTGGGATCATGCTTCATCATCTTCTGGAAGATCAGGTAGGCGGCTGGAGCCAGCGACATCGCGGTGCCGGGGTGGCCTGAGCCGACCTTTTCCACGGAGTCAGCTGCGAGCACGCGCAGCGTGTCAACTGCCCGCTTATCCAGATCGGTGAATACGGCATTATCGGTCACTAGGTTTCCTCCAAATGGTGAGGGACGGTGGACAACGAGGGCCGCGCACATCGTTGTGCCGCGCAGGTCCAACCCTACCGGGGTAGAGGCTATTCCTGGCGGATCATCAGAGCATTGCAGAATGCTCACGAGTGATGATCGCGAGTGTGAATTCTTGATGCTGCGACGTCGTCGGGCAGCACACGCTCATCTCAGCTCATCCCCAGGGCCAGCGAGATGAGCTCGAAGGAGCGGTGGTCGATCACCAGGTCCGCCTGCTCCGCCAGGGCGGGCTTCGCGCAGAAGGCGATCCCCACTCCGGCGGCCGCCAGCATGTCCAGGTCGTTGGCTCCATCGCCCACGGCGACCACATTGCGGGGGAGCAGCCCCTGTGATGCCGACCACTGTTCAAGATACTCTCTCTTGGCCGCTCGGTCGACGACGGCGCCCCGGACGGTGCCCTCCAGGGTTCCCTGCGGCGAGATCGCCAGGTCATTGGCGTGGAAGCCGGTGAGGCCCAGATCAGCGGCCAGCGGCGCCAGCACCTGGAGAAACCCGCCGGAGACGGCGTAGCTGGGCCAGCCGCGCCGGCGCAGCTCGGCCAGCAGCTCGGGCGCGCCCTGGGTGGGGGTGATCGCGGCGAGGGTGGAGTCGATCACGGTGCGGGGCAGCCCTGTGAGGGCCTGGACCCGCTGGTGCAGCGAGGCGGCGAAGTCGAGCTCCCCGCGCATGGCGCGCTCGGTGACCTCCGCGACCTCGGCCTCCCGGCCGGCGTCGCGGGCCAGCAGCTCGATGACCTCCTGGTCGATCAGCGTGGAGTCCACGTCCATGAGCAGCATCAGACGACCGTCCTCGGCATGCAGCTGCGCGCGCCGCTGGGCGGGCAGCACGGTCTGGGTGACCGGTCCCTGGAGCTGGTGGGCGGCGTCTTCGAGCAGCGAGACCGCCAGCTGGGTGCCGTAGGAGTCGTCGGAGTCATCCAGCGTCACAGACCAGCGCACCGCGGAGACCTCTTCGCCCTGGGCCAGCGGGACCTGGCGCAGCTCCACGCTGTGCACGACTCCGCGCCGGGAGAATTCGTGGGTCAGGGACCGGACCAGCGGCCCGTCCAGTGCGGCGGCCGCCAACATGGCCACGGTGCCGTGGGGGAGATCAGGGGTGGGCAGATCCGGGCTGGGCTGATCAGAGTGAGGGTGCGCAGTCATAGCGTGTTCAGCCTATAGCGACTCATCGTGTTCGATAGTGTTGGGCCCATGAGTCCTGTCCTCGATATCCAGAATGTCAGCGTGCGCCGAGGGCGCAAGAAACTCCTCCAGGACGTCTCCTGGACGGTGAATGAGGACGAGCGCTGGGTGATCCTGGGGCCGAACGGAGCAGGCAAGACCACGCTGCTGCAGATCGCCGCCGCCCGACTGTTCCCGACCACCGGCACCGTGAAGATCCTCGATGAGCAGCTCGGCGCCGTCGACGTCTTCGAGCTGCGCCCGCTGATCGGGTTCAGCTCCAACTCGCTGACCACCACGGTCCCGGTGCAGGAGACCGCGCTCAACGTGGTGGTCACCGCCGCCTACGGGGTCACCGGGCGCTGGCGCGAGGAGTACGAGCAGCTCGATGAGCGCCGGGCCTTCGCGCTGCTCAACGAGTGGGGCGTCGGCACGGTCTTCGACCGGCCTTTCGGCACCCTCTCGGAGGGTGAGCGCAAGCGGGTGCAGATCGCCCGTGCGCTGATGACCGATCCGGAGCTGCTGCTGCTCGACGAGCCCGGCGCCGGACTGGACCTGGGCGGCCGCGAGGCACTGGTGGAGCGCACCAGCGAGCTGATCAACAGCGAGGAGGCTCCCACCACCGTGCTGGTCACCCATCACCTGGAAGAGATCCCGCCCGGCTTCAGCCACGTGCTGCTGCTGCGTGACGGAGAGACCGTGGCCGCCGGGCCGATCGAGGAGACCATGACCTCGGAGAACCTCTCGAAGACCTTCGACACCGAGCTGGACCTGATCCACCGCGACGGACGCTTCTCGGCGTTCAAGAAGCAGCCCGCAGCTGCCGCTGCGTCGTCGTTCTCCTCGGCCCCGCAGGCTCGGGGATGATGGAGGCGCTCGCTGACTTCTTCCTCACCGATCTGAGCCTGGCACAGCTGCTGCTCATCCTGGTCGCCGGCATCTGGGCCGGCGCGATCAACACCGTGGTCGGCTCCGGCACCCTGGTGACCTTCCCGGTGCTGGTCGCCATGGGCGTCCCGCCGGTCTCCGCCACGGTCTCCAACGCGATGGGACTGATCGCGGGCAACTTCACCGGCGCTTGGGGCTACCGGCGCGAGATCCGGCAGGTGAAGTCGGTGCTGAAGAAGCTGGTGCCGGCGTCGATCCTGGGCGGCGTCATCGGCGCCGCGCTGCTGATCACCCTTCCCGAAGAGGTCTTCGGCCGGGTCGCCCCGATTCTGATCGTGGTCTCGCTGGGCTTCGTGATCGCCCAGCCCCGGCTCTCGGCCTGGGTCCGGGCGCGCGCCGCAGCCCGGGAGAAGGACGCCGAGACCGCCGGCGATCCGGCGGAGGGTGCGCCCGAGAAGGCGGCCACGGCGGGGAAGCCCTCGATGCCCACGGTCAGCCTGGTGCTGATGCTGCTGGTCTTCGCGGCCGGCATCTACGGCGGCTACTTCGTCGCCGCGCAGGGGATCCTGCTGATGGGCATTCTGGGGATCTTCCTGATGGCCAACATCCAGCAGGCCAACGGCGTGAAGAACCTGCTGGTCGCCGTCGTGAACCTGACGGCCGCGATCAGCTACGTGCTGGTGGACTACCTGCTCCGCGAGCCTGCGGACCGGGTGATCCTCTGGGAGGTGGTGGTGGTGATCGCCGTGGGCTCCACGCTGGGCGGTCTGATCGGCGCCTGGGTGGGCCGCAGGCTCTCGCCGCTGGTGCTGCGCCTGATCATCGTGACCCTGGGCCTGGTGGCGCTGTTCGTGATGCTGCGCAACCTCTTCGTCGGCTGACCCCGCCTGGGCAGTTGAGTTTTCCGGCTACTACGTAACCGCCGGAAAACTCAACTGCCGGAAAACTCAACTGCCCAGGTGGGGTGGTGCGCCGGTGCTGGGCCGGGCTGCGGTGGATTTGATATAGTGCTGTGTTGGTCCAAACTCGGCCCACCCTCAGTTCCACGCTTCTGGCAAAATCCAGCGGCAGATGAAAAGGACACACTTCATGAAGTCTGATATCCACCCCACATACGAGCCGGTCATCTTCAACGACCTGGCCTCCGGTGAGAAGATCCTCACCCGCTCCACCACCTCCTCGAAGAAGACCATGGAGTGGGAAGACGGCAACACCTACCCGGTCATCGACGTCGAGATCTCCGCAGCCTCGCACCCGTTCTACACGGGCAAGCAGCGCATCATGGACTCCGAGGGTCGCGTCGAGCGCTTCAACGCACGCTTCAAGGGCTTTGGCGGCAAGAAGTAA
The DNA here is from genome assembly GCF_017347085.1 of Nesterenkonia sp. E16_10. Classification (GTDB taxonomy): domain Bacteria; phylum Actinomycetota; class Actinomycetes; order Actinomycetales; family Micrococcaceae; genus Nesterenkonia. The sequence continues at coordinate 519 of NZ_JADPSA010000005.1, read as the reverse complement.
GCAGTTCGCGCTTCTCGCTCCTAGAGCACCTTCGGTAGGGCCGCAGTCACTCGACTGCGGCCCTACTGCTGTCTTCAGCGCCTGGTCGGCCGCCAGCTCCTGAACCGGTTCGGCCATTCTTCTCTGCTCTCGGTGACGACCCGCTCGGGCGCCTAAGGGTCTTCGTCGACCCGCAGGCTGTCCTCGAGGCCGAGGGGATCACCCGGCCACCGCAGTCCTCAGACCCGCGCACGTACGGAGAAAATGGCCGAAGCGTTCATCTGATTTGAGTTTTTTGTTTATTTTTTTCAGGTAACTTTTAAAGTAATGTGTTGCTTGCGTCACCCAGTGGTGGGTGGTCGTTACACACTTGCAAACAGGAGTAACTGAAGATGCGCAAATCAAAGCTTTTCGCGGTACCCACGATCGCCCTGGGCACGTTGCTGCTCAGCGCCGCCCCGGCCATGGCCCACTCCGGACACGGCCCCGAGACCGATGGCACCGCCACCGCTGATTCCAGCCAGTCCTGGTCCTTCCAGA
>NZ_JADPSA010000004.1 GCF_017347085.1 Nesterenkonia sp. E16_10 | reverse complement strand
CTGCCTTTCGCCGCGGCGGGGCGCCGTCATTCGCCGCCGCGCGCCGCCTTTCGCCGCGCTGGGGCGCAAACGGGCGGAATCATCGTGTTGAGCGAGCTCAGAACACCCGTTTCCGCCCCCGCGACGGGGATGACGCCTCAACTGGGCGGAGTTCAGCACCTTCGACCGCCGCGCTGGGGCGCAAACGGGCGGAATCATCGTGTCGGGCGAGCTCAGAACACCCGTTTCCGCCCCCGCGACGGGGATGACGCCTCAGTTGGGCGGAGTTCAGCGCCTTCGACCGCGGTGCTGGGGCGTAAACGGGCGGAATCATCGTGTCGGGCGAGCTCAGAGCACCTGTTTCCGCCCCGCGACGGGGATGACGCCTCTCCTCAGCGGAGGGTCGCGGCGGGCAGCGGTCTATGATTCGGGCATGACTCACGGGGGCGCCCAGCAGCGGACACTCACGCAGCACACTGAGGCGAAGCGGGCCGAGGTGCAGCGGCGCACGCTCACCGTCGTCGTCTTCAGTCAGATCCTCGGCGGCGCCGGGCTGGCCGCAGGGGTCACCGTGGGTGCTCTGCTGGCGCAGGAGATGCTCGGCTCAGCGAGCCTGGCCGGGCTGCCCATCGCGCTGTTCACGCTGGGCTCGGCGCTGGCGGCGTTCTCCGTGGGGCGGGTCAGTCAGCGCTGGGGCCGCCGGATCGGGCTGGGTCTCGGGTTCACCGCCGGAGGGCTCGGCGCGATCGGCGTGGTGGCCGCGGCGATCGCCGATCACGTCCCGCTGCTGTTCTTCGCGCTGTTCATCTACGGAGCCGGAACCGCGACGAACCTGCAGGCCCGCTATGCCGGGACAGACCTGGCGCCGGAATCGCGCCGGGCCACCGCGATCAGCATCGCCATGGTCTCCACGACCCTGGGGGCCGTTGCCGGCCCGAACCTGGTCCAGCCGCTGGGGGATCTCGCGACAAGCCTGGGCATCCCGCCGCTGGCCGGGCCCTTCCTGCTCGCGGCCGCGGCCTACCTCGCCGCTGCCGCGATCCTCCTCGCCTTCCTGCGACCGGATCCGTTCCTGCTGGCGCGGGAGCTCGCCGAGATCGAAGCGGCCGAATTGGCCGAATCGGCCGCAGCCGTGGGCATGGCCGGGGAACCCACCGCCAACACCCACATCGACGCCGCCGGAGACGCCGCTGGAGGTGCGGCCGCGGCCGAACCCGTCTCCGAGCTCTCCGCCGGCGCACGCTCCCCCGTCTCCGCGCATCCCACAGCTGCCCCCAGGCCTGAGCCCGGCGTCTACATCGGCGCGACCGTGATGGTGCTGACCCAGATCGCGATGGTCGCGATCATGACGATGACCCCGATCCACATGTTGGCCCACGGCCACGGACTGGGCTCGGTGGGACTGGTGATCGGGCTGCATGTGGGCGCCATGTGGCTGCCCTCGCTGGTCACCGGGGTCCTGGTGGACCGGTTCGGCCGGATTCCGATGAGCGTCGTGGCGGCGGTGCTGCTGCTCGGCGCCGGCGTGGTGGGCGCCGGAGCGCCCGGGGATTCCCTGGGTCTGCTGATCCTGGCGCTGATCCTGCTGGGGGTGGGGTGGAATGTGGGGCTCATCGCCGGCACTGCGTTGGTCGTGGACGCCACGGTCCCGGAGAACCGTGCCCGCACACAGGGCGGCGTGGACGTACTGATCGCCCTCGCCGGGGCCGGCGGCGGGGCGATGTCAGGGGCGGTGATGTCCGCGACGAGCTTCGAACACCTCTCGCTCGGCGGAGGGCTGCTCGCACTGCTGCTGATCCCGGTGCTCTTCTGGGCCGGCCGGGCCAACGCGCGGACCGCAGCCGCGCCCGGCTAGCCCTCCCGGGCCGGGCCCCAGCTCGACCAGTCCAGACCCCAGCCAGTCCAGACCCCAGCCCGGCCGGTCCAGGCGTCGACGCCGTGGACCGCTCAGTAGCGGCGCACGGCCTCGGGATTGGACTCCATGTCGACCCGGACCTCGCGGGCGATCTTGCGCTCCACCACGAAGCTCAGGAACGGCACGACACCGCCGAGCACGATGGTCACCAGTCGGCCGACCTTCCAGTTCATCAGGTACCAGAGCCGGAATCCGGCGATGATGTAGATGACGTAGATCCAGCCATGGATCACCGCGATCCAGTAGGAGATCCCGGTGCCGTCCACGACCGAGTCCTTGGGGTGGAAGCCCAGCGTGTTCTCGACTCCCGCGGCGGTGGTGCCCCCGGCGTAGAGCTCGTAGCCGAAGCCGTAGTCCATGATCATCTTGGCGACCAGGATCAGCAGCATGATGCCGGTGATGAAGGCGAAGGCCTTGTAGAAGTTCAGCGAACCCTGGATCTGCGCGGCGGTGCCCCCGAAGCGGCGCTGCTTGGGCCGCGGCGGCGCCGGCGGGATGTCGTCATGCGTCGCGGCGCCGGTCGTCGCGGCATCAGTCGTTGCGGGATCGGTGAGGTGGGCGTCGCCGCTGCGGGAGTCACTCATGCGTCTCTAGTCTTTCGCTTGGGTCTGTTGCCGCAGGGCGAGCTGCTCGGCGCGCCACTGCTCCTGCCATTCACGGTCGAGCCGCTCTTCCTCCAGCTGCTTCTCATGGGCGTCCTTGACCAGGCGCCACCACAGGTAGAAGGCGAATCCGGCGAAGACCGTCCATTCCACGCCGTAGAAGAGGTTGAGCCAGTTGATGTCCGAGGTCTCGGGCTGCGGGTCGACCTGCACCGGCTCCATGGCCGAGGACGACGTCGCCCCCACCTCCGCGCCGCTGGCGTCCAGCGTCTCGAAGGCCACGACGAAGCCGGAGTAGCCCGGCTCATCCCACACGTTGATCAGTTCGGCCGGGGACAGCGTGGGGAAGATCTGCGTTCCATCGGCTGACATCCCGCGCTGACCCGGGCCGGGAGCCTCGGGAGGAAGCAGCCTGCCCTGGACCTCGAGCGCCTCGTCGGAGGGCAGCTCCTGCGCATCGGCTGGATCCGAGACCCAGCCGCGCACCACCGGGATGATGTTCTCATCCGGGGCGTCCTCGGGGCGGAAGGCCGCGACCACCCAGTAGCCAGACGTCCCGTCCTGCAGCCGCTCATCGATGATCACCTGGGTGTCGGCGAGGAACTCGCCGCTGAACTCCACGATCTGGTCGGCCTGGGCCACCGTCATCGGCTGCAGCGGCTCGTGGACCTCGGTGAGCGGGACCGGGGTCTCGGTGATCTCCTGGGTCGGTGGCGGCTCGGAGCTGGATTCGCTGAACTGCCAGGCGCTCAGCACCACGAAGACCGTGGCCAGGACCAGCGCCAGGGCGAGGGTCCCGATCCATTTGGGCTGCAGAGCGGTCTTGAGCACTCATCAAGGATACGCGCCATGCAGAGCGCTCCGGGCGCAGGGGTCGCGATGTTTCTACAATCCGTAGAAAAATCTCGGATAAGTATGAATATTCAACTCGATTTAACCTCTGCGGTCAGGGGTGCCATGATGGCCTCATGATGCGCCTCGATCACGTCTCCTATGCAGTCGGTCCCGATGGAATGGAAGCCACGGTGGCACGAATCACCGATGCGCTGGGCGTTGAACGCGTCCGCGGCGGCATCCATCCGCGCTTCGGGACCCGCAACGCCATCATTCCGCTGGAGAACCGGCAGTACCTGGAGATCGTCGAGGTGCTGGACCACCCCAGCGCGGACAAGGCGCCCTTCGGCCAGGCCGTGCGCAACCGCTCCCTGGTGGGCGGAGGCTGGATGGGCTGGTGCGTCAGCGTCGATGACCTCACCCCGTTCGAAGAGCGGCTCGGCCGCAAGGCCGTCCCGGGCAACCGCAAGTTCCCCGACGGCCAAGAGCTGACCTGGCAGCAGATCGGCATCAAGGGACTCATCGCCGATCCGCAGGTCCCCTATCTCCTGCGCTGGAACGAGGGCACCGACGGGCTGCACCCCTCGCAGGCCTACCCGCCGGAGGCCGCCCTGACGAAGCTGAGCATCGCCGGCTCCCCGGACCGGGTCACCCAGTGGCTCGACAGCCCGAATGTGGATCCGTTCGAGGATGTGGACGTGGAGTGGATCGCCCCGTCGGGCACCCCGGGCATCATGTCGGTGACCTTCCGCAGCCCCAAGGGCGAGATCACCATCTGAGCCGGCGTGGGCAGCGCGCCTGCCGGCCCGCCGCCCACTCGGCTGCACCGTTCACGCATCCGTGACCGCGGCACCGCGTTGAAGCGGCACCGCGTTGAAGTGGCACAGCGTTGACGCGCCTCAGCGCAGGCTGTTCGCCTTGGTCACCACGTGGTTCGCCAGCAGCACCGCAGGATCCACCAGCGGTCGCGGAGACTCCTCGGTGGTCATGGCCAGCGGGATCTCGGTGCATGCTGCCACGATCACGTCAGCGCCCTGGGCCACCAGGGACCGGGCGACCCGGATCAGACCGGCCCGCAGCTCCGACCCGAGGCTGCCGGCCTTGACCGCGTAGATCGCTTCCATCACCGTGTGCTGCTCGGCGGGCTCCGGGACGATCGGCTGCACCCCGTAGGCGGCCAGGCTGTCCTGGTAGAGCCCTGCGGTGAGTGTCGCATCGGTGGCCAGCAGTCCGGCGGCCTTCACGTAGGGCAGCGCGCTGAGGTGCTCGGCGGTCACCTCGATCATGGAGACGTACTCCAGGTCGACCTGCTCGCGGACGCGCGGCAGGAAGGCATGGGACCCGTTGCAGGCGGCCACGTAGAACGCGGCGCCGGCGTCCTTGAGCTGCTGGGCGCCCTCGGCCAGCTTCGGCGTCGGGTCCTCCCCGTGGCCCACGATCGCCTGCGAGCGGTCCGGGACGGTGGGATCGGCCCAGATCATCACCCGCAGGTGCTGCTGGTCCGTGGCGGCGGGGGTGGCCGCGATGAGCTTCGAGTAGAAGTCCACTGTGGCGGCAGGACCCATGCCGCCCAGGATCCCCACGAGGGGGCCCTGGGCGGCATGGGCGGCGGCGGTATTGTCACTGGTCATCAGCGAAGAGTGTACCCTTCGGCGCCTGCAGAACAGGCGTCCTCGGGCACCGGCGGGTCAGCCCACCGCAGTGGTCTGATCCCGCTCTCGATCCAGGTTGCGATCACGCTTGCGACCGCGGGCAGGGGTATGAGCAGGTGCCTCGCTGTACTCCGCGTTGCCCTTGTTCAGCTCCTCGACCAGCTTCACCTTGCGACGCTCGTGCACCTCGGCCAGGCGGGCGGCCCGGCGGGCACGACGACGGCGGGTCGGCCAGGTCGCGATCAGCAGGATCACCGCGAAGAGCACCGCAAGCGCGACGACGGCCACGCCGGCGTCGATCCAGAACTGTTCGGGGTAGAGCTGGATCAGCGTGGAGTCGGCCGGGAAGGTCCAGCTGCCGTCGGCGAAGAAGATCCGGTGGAACTCGGCGAAGAAGAGCTGCCAGTCGATGATCGCCAGCACCGCCACGGCGATGATGATGCCCAGCGTGACCCAGGCACCGGCGAAGAGTCCGCGGGCCATGCCTCCGGGACGCCAGGCGCGCAGCAGCAGCGCCAGGATCAGGGTGATCACGAGCAGGACGACGCCGATGAGCATGGCCCAGAGGACCACGAACTTCACGTCGACCATGTGCGAGACCTCACCGTCGGTGAACAGCTGCTCTCCACCGGTGGCGAGTTCCGAGAGGTATCGACCGTTGGCCAGGTTGGTCAGGAAGTCTGTGCCGTAGGAGCCGTAGACCAGCCGGTCATCGGCGTTCATGCTGTAGGCCCCCTCGGGGATCCACGGGCGGTTGTAGGCCACCCAGAGGAAGATCGGCGAGGCGACCAGTCGCACGGCGGCGACCAGCAGCAGGATGGGGGTGAAGATCGCGATCAGGACCTGGAAGAACCGCGAGACGCCGCGCTTGGAGCGGGCGACCTCATCGTCGAGGTCCGCGTCGGTGACCGCCTCATCCGAGCCGTAGGCCGCGTGGCTCGGACTGGGGTCCGGGCGACCGGAGCGGTCGACGCCCCCGGTGCCTGCGGCGGTGCCTGCGGCGGTGCCTGGCCGGCGCCAGCTCCCGCCGCTGCCCCTGCCGTTGAGCCCGAGGCTCCGGAGGTGGCGGGAACCACGGCGGTGTCCTGATCCTCGGACTTCGCCTCGGCCCGCTCACGCCGGCGCTGCTCGCGTCGGCTCAGTTCGGCGGCGTTCTCCGTGGGCTGGTGGGTATCGGCCCCCTGGTTCGGGGTCGCCGGGGTGGGACTCGGCACGCCCTGCGCCGCCCCGGGCTCTGCCGCGGCAGCTGAGCTCGAGGTGCCAGAGCTCGCGGTGCCAGAGCTGGCGGTGCCTGCGCCCGCGGCACCGGCTCCGCCGGCACCTGCTGCGGCCGCCCCGGTGAACGTGGTCGTGTCCTCCATGGAATGGGTGTCCCGGGAGGTGCGCAGATCATCGAGGGAACGCGTGGCGTTGGGGTTCTGCGCACCTGCTCCCTGGGCGGGCGTGCGCGGAATGTTCTCGGTGGGGGCGTCCTGCTCCTGGTCCTGAGGACCAGGAGTGCCCTGCGGTGCCCGGGTTGCGGGAATGGCCTGGGTGGCCTGGTCATCGGGCTGGCCCTGACCGGTCCTGGCGGGGCGCTGGTCTCGCTCCGCGCTCAGGTTGTCGTCGGGGAAATCGGGTTCTTCGGATGCAAAAGCACCGTAGTCCAACCCGGATTCAAAATCTTCGTTCTCATCGGCGGGCCTGCCGGCCTCGTTCCGATCGGAATTCGCGCTCATATCTGCCTCTCCACGCATTACTGACTCTCCCCAACAGTATGAGCGCGACGCCGCTTATGCGGGGAGGAAGCCCGGAGAGTCGGCGATGAGCATCCCCATGATTCCGCGTCAGGACCGCATGCGGACAGCCTTCGGACGCTTCGGGCTCGTGTCCGGATCGCTCCGCCGGCGATCACCGCGCGGCGCAGCAACATCAGCGGAGCACTCTGGGGCCCGGTGGACGTCGGCAGAGCCCCGATGAGCCCCTCGCGGACGGGGATCTTCCTGCGCGGGTGAGAGGACGGCGGGCTCGGCTGTCCGAGCTCGACCGACCCAGGCTCAGGCTGTCAGCTCCACGGTGCCGGCGTCGTACTTTCCGAGGTCCCCGGTGACCCCGGCCCGGTGGGCCCGTCCGCCCAGCACCAGGGTGTAGACCCAGTACCCCGCCAGCACCGCGGCGCCGATGCCGATGCGCAGCCAGTGCGGGAGATCCGAGGGGGTCACGAAGCCTTCCACCACTCCGGAGATCAGCAGCACCAGCACCAGCCCGAAGGCCACCGTGATGAGCTTGCGCCCCTCCGCGGCCAGCGCGGCAGAGCGTCGCATCTGACCCGGCGCGACCCAGGCCCAGAAGATCCGCAGCCCAGCCGCCCCGGCGATGAAGATCGCGGTGATCTCCATCAGCCCGTGCGGCAGGATGTAGAGCCAGAAGGTGGACGCCTCACCCTGTTCTGCCATGACCCCGGCGGCCATGCCCAGGCCCTGGGCATTGACGAAGAGCACGAAGGGCACGAAGACGCCGGTCACCCCGAAGGCGACCTCCTGGGCGGCGATCCAGGCGTTGTTGGTCCACACCTGGGCCGCGAAGCTGGAGTTGGGGTGCTCCGAGTAGTAGTTGGCGAACTCGGTGCCGGCGTAGCTCTGCCGAGCCTCCTGGGGCATCAGCAGATCGATCTGCGGGTGATGGATCGTCCAGAAGGCGAAGGCCACGGCCACGGCGATGAACGCGGCACCCAGGATCACGGTGAGCCACCGGATCCGGTAGAACGCCACCGGCAGGGTCTGGGTGAAGAAATAGGCGCTGGAGACGAACACGTTCTCCCCGGAGCCGGTCAGATGCGCACGGGCCCGGCCCAGCGGGGCCGAGAGCGAGGCGACCACCGGAGAATCCGGCTCGGCGGCGCGGATCATGGACAGGTGGGTGGAGGTCCGCTCGTAGAGCCGCAGCATCTCGTCGGCCTCGGCGGCGGCGAGCCGACGGCGCGAGGCCAGCGCCGAGAGCCGGTCCCACTCGTGCTGATGCACGGCGATGAAGGCGTCGATATCCACGCCACGAGACTACCCCGAGCTCAGCGCCTCACGGCGGCGCCGGCGAAACTGCCTTCCCTCGGCGTCGCGCATGTGCCACGATGCCAGGATGACTTCCATAGAACAGCACGCCCAGCGCCTTCTGGATCTCCACCACCAGGCCACCCCGGTCATCCTGCCCACGGTCTGGGACGCCTGGTCCGCCGAGACCTGCGCCTCGCTCGGATTCTCGGCCCTGACCATCGGCAGCCACCCGGTGGCGGACTCGCTCGGTGAGGCCGACGGCGAGGCCATGGAGCTTGCCGAGGTGCTGCGCGTCGTGCGCCGGATCACCGACGTCGTCGACATCCCGGTGTCGGTGGATCTGGAGTCCGGTTACGACACCCCCGCCGAGGAGCTGGTGCACCGGACCCTGGAGGCCGGCGCGGTCGGCATCAACATCGAAGACACCGTGCACTCGATGGATGAGATGCGCTCCCCCGAGGAGCACGCCGGCTACATCGCCGCGATCCGGGCCGCCGCGGACGCCACCGGCACCCACCTGGTGATCAACGGTCGCACCGATGCGTTCACCATCGACGCCGACCCGGAGGCCCAGCTCAAGGACGCGCTGCACCGGCTGCGTCTGCTCGAACAGGCCGGCGCCGATTCGCTCTACCCGGTGAAGGTCCCGTCCCGGGACCACCTGGAACAGATCCTGGCCGCAGTGAAGACCCCGGTCAATGTCACGGCGCACCCGGTCAACGGCGCCATCCCCGGCGGACTCAGCCTTGCCGAGCTCACCACACTGGGGGTCAAGCGGGTCTCCTTCGGACCGTTGCTGCAGCGCAGCCTCACCGATGCCATGAACGAGATCCTCCAGCCGTGGACCCCGAGCGCCTGAGCCTTCGCGGCGACGCCCGATCCCGCCCCGTCGACGCTAGGCTTGAGCCATGCGCAATGTGATCACCGGTGAAGGCGTCGAACTGGAGCTTCCGGCCGCATCCCTGATCACCCGCGCCGCCTCGCTGATCGTGGACCTGATCATCGCGTGGGCAGCGCTGCTGGCCTTCCTGATCCTCTCCGGCCTGGCGGCCGGGGCCGGGGTCCTGGACCCCGCCATGGAGGCCGCGGTCATGCTCGGCGGGGCCGTGCTGTGCCTGGTGATCCTGCCGATGACGGTGGAGACCCTCTCCCGCGGCCGCTCGGTGGGACGGCTGATCTTCGGCACCCGGGTGGTGCGCGACGACGGCGGCGCCATCCGGCTCCGTCATGCCGGGATCCGCGCGCTGGTCGGCTTCGGGGAGATCTACCTCAGCTTCGGCATCATCCCGCTCTTCGCCGGAATGTTCAGCCGGCGGACCCGGCGCCTGGGCGATATGGTGGCGGGCACCTATGTGATCTGCGTCCGGCAGCCGGCCGTGAAGCCGATGATGCTGCCGGTGCCTGCCCAGCTGACCTCCTGGACCCAGATCGCTGACCTGGGCCGGATCCCGGACGCCGTGGCGGCCCGGGCCTCGCGGTTCCTGCGCACCATCCAGGACAACCCGCGCGGGCACAACACCCAGGCCCTGGAGCACACCGCGCATCGGCTGGCCAACGAGGTCGCCGGCCACGTGGCTCCCCCGGCCCCGCCCTCCTCGGCGACCGAGTTCCTGGTGGCGGTGATGGCCGAGCGGCGCAACCGGGAGTACCGGCGACTGCGCATCCAGGCGGAGCGGCAGCAGCGGCTCGGCCAACGGCTTCACCAGCTGCCGTACAGCTGAGCTGGGCCGCAAGGTGGCGCCGGGTGAGTCACTCGGCGTCGAGATGAAGGATGCGCAGCGTGTCAGGGGCGAGCCAGGGCGCCTGGATGCCGACGCCGTGCAGTGCTCGGCCGGACAGAACCGCGCCTGCCTGGGCGGGCCACCACGGTGTTCTGCGGAAGCCGTGCGGGTCAGGCCCGGGAGTCACGTCCCGCAACCGGTAGCCGAGCTCCGGATCCAGTCCGCGCAGCCGGAATCTGCCCAGGGGTTCTGTGTTGGGCAGGGCCGCGCCGATGATCGCGAACAGGGCTTCCCTTCGATCAGCTCGGACCACGCCATGCAACTGCAGAGCGTGATCGGGAGCATCCATTCGAACCATCCGTCCGGAGTGGAGCAGGTGTCGGTGCTTCTTGTGCAAGGAGAGCCACTGCGCGAGCTCGGTGATCTCTTCGTCAGCCGCCTGGGTCAGATCCCACTCGATGCCCAGATGGCCCCACATCGCGGTGCCGGCACGAAAGTCAAGGGTGTGACTGCGTCCGGTGGTGTGAGAGATCGGCGACGCGACATGTGAGCCCATGAGTTCCGGAGGGACCAGCTGTTGGGTCCACCGGTGTATCTGTTGGCGTTCAAAAGGATCTATGTCATCAGAGGCCCATATGCGGTCGGCATGTTCGAGGACGCCCAGATCCACCCGGGCTCCCCCGGAGGAACAGGACTCGATCTCGAGGTCAGGGTGTTCTTCCTTCAGCTCGGCCATGAGCCGATAGGCGCTGAGGGTCTGGATATGAACCCCCGGGCGCCCCGTAGGACGGGTGCCGGCTTCAAGCAGATCGCGGTTGTGGTCCCATTTGATGTAGTCGATGGGATATTCCTCGAGCAGGGCCATCATCTGGTCGCGCACATGGGCATATGCATCCTCGATGCCGAGGTTGAGCACCTGTTGTCTCCGCGATTCGGTCGGCAGGCGTTCCGCTGGCGCCATGATCCACTCAGGGTGCATGCGTGCCACGTCTGAGTCGGGGTTCACCATCTCCGGCTCGAACCACAGTCCGAACTCCATGCCGAGGCTCTTGACGTGATCGATCAGCGGCGAGAGCCCCTGCGGCCATATCTCCCGGGAGACCACCCAATCACCCAACCCGGCAGAGTCGTCGCGGCGGGCGCCGAACCAGCCATCGTCCAGCACATAGCGCTCGACGCCGATGGCGGATGCGTGGTCCGCGAGGGCGGTCAGCTTCTGCAGGCGGTGGTCGAAATACACGGCTTCCCAGACGTTCAGGGTCACCGGCCGGGGGCGGGTGGGGTGTTGAGGCCGGGCACGCAGCCAGTCGTGGAACCTGCCGGCCTGTTCGTCGAGCCCACGCCCGTAGACCCCGTAGAGCCATGGGGTGGTATAGCTCTCGTCCCGCACAAGAGACACTTCACCGGGGAGCAGCAGCTCCGAGCCTCCGAGCACCTGGTGCCCGTCGAAGAGCCGCTCCGCCCAGGTGCGATGGTTCCCGGAGAACCCGGTGTGAAGACCCCAGACCTCGCCGTCGGCGAACCCGAAACCCGGTTCTCCGACGGAGACCACGTAAGCGGCATCAGCTCCAGTACGTCCCTTGCGGCCCTCTCTCATATGCGTGCCAACGGTGAGCTCGCGCCGCTGCGGAACCCGCTCCTTCCCCCAATGGCCGGCGAAGTCGAGGATCTCTCTGGCCCACGTCGGCACCGGCAGGACAAGACCGAGTTCGTGGACGCGGTAGAGCCCCGAGCCGGTGTTCGTCACCGTAGCTCGACCGCGCAGCAGCCCCGATCGCATGAGCTCCAGTTCGACCACCAGGCGCAGACCCGCTGCTGAGTCTTCTGCAGCGATGTGGAGCGCACCCGCCCCGACGCTCGTCAGAGCACCCTCGGGGACAGCTTCCTGAGGCTCGTTGAGCACCAGCTGAGCCTCCCTGACCGTGAGCCGTGGTGTCCATGCGGTAGCTTCTCGATCCCCTACAAGTCCTGGTCGACCACTCCAGCCTGAGTGCAGACTGCCCAGCACGTCAGCGCGCACCGGGAGGTCCTGACCGTTGGATGTCCGGTGCGGCACGGCGGCGTCCACCAGCGCCACCGCCTCCGCCTCATGCAGCCCGGGCAGAGGCGCCCCCCAATGCACGATCGACGGCAGCGAGGCACGGGAGATGTCGACCAGGACGGAGACGCCCCCTGCACTCAGGTGGATCAGACAAGGACCCGTGGGGTCAAGAGTGATCGTCGGTGCTTCCGAGAGCTCAAACACGTCGGCTCCTAGGGGTTGATACGGATGGGGCTGACCCCTCGGGATGGCTCAGCTCTCTCTCAAGACCGCCACCGCGCGCGGGTCGAGCAGCTTCGAGCCTTGCTCCACGCCGATCACTGGCTCCCCCGGGAACTCGGAGATGTCCAGAACGTCGTCGGTCCGGTTGATGACGAAGAGAAAGTCTCCGGTCTCACCCGTTCTGCGCGTGACCTCTACCCGACCACGCAGCGAGGCGGGCACTTCGGCGATGACTCCCGTGTCGCGCACCAGCTCCGGCAGGATCGCTGACCGACCCGAGGCGTCGAGCTGGGTGGAGACGTAGGTGGCTGAGCCTTTACCGTGTGCGCGCCGGGTGATGGCGGCTCGCCCATCGAGGTCCCCGCCGCGATATCTCCGCAGAATCTCGACGTCGGCGGCACAGTCGATCGGTTCACTCCAGAGCCGGCCGGTGCTTCCATCGTCGAGCACGACCATCTCTCCCCGGGTCAGTGGGGCAAATTCCTCGACCCTGATGCCCAGCAGCGCGCGCAGCGCCCCGGGGTATCCGCCGAGCCACACCCGGTCATCCTCATCCACGATGCCGGAAAAGAATGTGGTGACGAGGTGTCCGCCCGACTCCACGTAGTGCTCCAGACGCTTCTGCAGAGCTGCCGGTACCATGTGCAGCACCGGGGCAACCACCATGTCGTAGCCGCTGAAGTCCTGGTGGGACTGGACCACATCGGCTCGTATCCCGGCGTCCAGCAGAGACAGCCACCATGCGAAGAGCTCTGGCCGGTAGCGCAGGTCCTCGGTGGGGTGGGAGTCCAGCTCGCTGGCCCACCACGACTCCCAGTCCATCAGCACCGCAACCTGAGCCGGTCTGCGGTGACTCCCGGCGACCGGGTCGAGCCGACGCAGAGTCTCTCCGAGCTCCACGACGCTGCGGTAGAGCCGGCTGTCCTCACCCGCGTGAGGAACCATGGCGGAGTGATACTTCTCTGCACCGCCCGCCGACTGCCGCCACTGGAAGTAGCAGACCGCATCGGCACCATGGGCCACATGGGCGAGGGAATCGCGCTGCAGCTCACCCGGGCGCTTGGGAGGATTGATCGGCTGCCAGTTCACTGCCGACGTGGAGTGCTCCATGAGGAACCACGGCCTGCCCTGGGCAAGTGAAGAGGTAGTGGCGGCAGAGAAGGACAACTCCTCCCGCGAGTCTGCGACCGGCTGCCGGTAGTGGTCGTTCGCGACGAAGTCGAGCTCCTCGGCCCAGTCTGCGAAGTTCATCCCCTTCACCTCCCCCATCACCATGAAGTTCGTGGTGACGGGAACCTCGGGAGTGAACCCTCGCAGCACGTCTCGTTCAGCAATGAAGTGCTCCTTGAGCGCGTCTGAGCTGAACCGGTGGAAGTCCAGCTGCTGCGCGGGGTTCGGGAATGAGGCGGCCGTGCGGGGAGGCAGGATCTGGTCGAACTCCTGGTAGCGCTGTGACCAGAAGTCAGTGGACCAGGCGCGGTTGAGCCTGTCCACGGTCCCATAGCGGCGCTGCAGCCAGACTCGGAATGCCGCGGCGGCGTCCTCGGAATAGTCATAGAGGTTGTGGCAGCCCAGCTCGTTGTTCACATGCCAGGCCACCAGTGCCGGGTGATCCCGGTATCGCTCGGCGAGGGTGCGGACCAGCGTGAGTGCGTGCTCCCGGAACACTGGAGATGTCGGCCGCCAGTGCTGGCGTCCCCCGGGCGAGAGCACCGTTCCGTTCTCAGTCACCGGGAGCACCTCGGGGTGCTGGGTGACGAGCCAGGCAGGGGGCGACGCGGTCGCTGTTGCGAGATCCGCGCCGATCCCCGCCTGGGCCAGCAGGTCCATGAGCTCGTCGAGCCAGTCGAAGTCCCATCGATCCTGGGCCGGCTGGAGCCGCGCCCAGGAGAAGATGCCGATGGAGACCACATCCACGTTGGCCTGCTTCATCAGGCGGATATCGTCATCCCACACCTCGCGAGGCCATTGCTCGGGGTTGTAGTCCGCTCCGAACGAGATTCTCCTCTCGTTCGCCGAAGACTTGGATGCTGGATGTCGGTACAGCCACGTGGAAGTTGACTGGGTCACGGACGTTTCCTTTCATCGGGGGCGGCGCAACTGAAGACCAGGGGCGCCAATGAGCCAGGTGCGGACCGGGGCTACTCGGCTATGTCGAATCCTTGGTCACGGCCGTACCCGGTGAGGTCGTCCTGCCAGTCGCCGAGGCCCTCCTCCAAGGTGGCCTGTCCTTCGTAGGCCTGCCCGACGGTGTCATTGAAGACGCTGTGCGCGTACCCCTGGAACGGCAGGTACTGCCAGCCGTCCACGACGTTCTGCGCGGACTCGGAGAGGACCTGGTTGATCTGCTGGTTCCCGAAGTACTCGTACTCGCGGTTGATGAAGTCCTCCGACTGGAGATCCTCCAGCGTGGCAGGGAAGGCCCCGGAGTCCAGGCGCTCCTGCACTCCGCCGTCGACTCCGGCGAACTGCATGAACTCGTACGCCAGTTCTGCGTTCTCCGCACCCTCTGGGATCGCAAGGGAGCTGCCGCCCTGCTCCGAGGTCTGAGACTCACCGGCCTCCCACTGCGGCAGCGGTGCCACCCGCCATGAGCCCGCACCATCTGGCACGCCCGATTCGAGGTTGGCCGGCATCCAGGCACCGATGGTGAGGCTGGCGATGCTGCCGTCTCCCAGCGCCTGGTACCACTCGTCGGTCCAACCGGCGACGGGCATGATCAGATCGTCGTCGATGAAGGGCTGCCAGTACTCGGCCCAGCGGGCGGTGCCTTCGTCTCCGGTGAGGTCCACCGTCACGTCAGTGCCCTCGGTGCTGAACGGTGTTCCTCCGGCCTGCCAGATCATGGTGGTCACCTGGCCGGCGTCGCCCTGGTCGCTGGTGATGTAGACGTCGTCGTCGGCCTCACGGAACTGCCGTGCCGCTTCTTCGTATTCCTCCCAGGTCTCCGGGACCTCGACGTCGTGCTCGTCGAAGACGTCCTGGTTGTAGAACAGCGCGATAGGTCCGGAGTCCATCGGGATCCCGTAGATCCCCTCACCGCCGAAGGTGACGGCGTTCCACGGACCGTCGCTGAAGGTGCCCTCGGCGTAGTCCCCGGCGCCGAACTCGGAGAGATCCATGAGGGACTCGCCCAGGATGTACTGGGGTATGGCGAAATACTCCACCTGCGCGACGTCCGGAAGGCCCGATCCGGCGCGCATGGCGTTCTGCAGATTCGTGTAGTGCTCGTCTCCGGTGCCGACGTTGACGAGATCGACGGTGACCCCTTCGTTCTCCGCCTCGAAGGCCTCCGCCACCTGATCGAGGGTGGGTTCCCAGGCCCACACGGTGATGGTGCCACCCTCTTCCAGTGCCGCGTCGGTCTCCGTCGTCTCCTCGGAGCCTCCACATGCGCTCAGCGCCAGTGCTGAGACCGCGAACACCGAGGTGCCGGTGAAGATTCTCTTCCTGTGGTGATTCATCATGTCTTCCCTTTCAAGAGAGTGTCCGTGATTACTCTTTGGTGCTTCCCATGGAGAGTCCGCTCTGCCAGTACCGCTGAAGCAGCAGGAACACCACGATGAGCGGAATGATCGTCAACAGTGAGCCGGTGATGACCAGATGGAAGATCGCTTCGCCGCCGATGGTCGATGCCTGCCGGTTCCAGGCGGTGAGCCCCAAAGTCAGTGGGTACAGGTCCTCGTTGCGCAGCATGATCAGCGGCAGGAAATAGTTGTTCCAGGTGGCGACCATGTTGAACAGCGCCACCGTCACGATTCCTGGCTTCAGCAGCGGCAGGCAGACCTGGAGGAAGAGCCGCAGCTCGGTGGCACCGTCGATCCGCGCCGCCTCCATGAGGTCCCGCGGGATCGAGTCGGCGGCGTAGATCCACATCAGATAGAGCCCGAAGGGTGAGATCAGCGTCGGAATGATCACGGCCCATGGCGTGTTCGTCAGGCCCATCTCGCTGAACATCAGGAAGGTCGGGACAGCCAGCGCGGTACCCGGCACCGCGACAGCCCCGATGACGACGGCGAAGACCGCTCGTTTGGCCACGAAGTCGAACTTCGCCAGGGCGTACCCGCCGAGCACCGCCAGGATGGTGGCTCCCCCGGCTCCGACGACCACGTAGAGCATCGTGTTGCCCAGCCAGCGCAGGAAGATCCCGTCGTCGTAGGTCAGGGTCTGCACCACGTTGTCGATCAGCGAGAAGTCCTCGGCGAACCAGAGCCCGAAGCTGGACAGCAGCGATTCCTGGCTCTTGGTGGCGTTGATGAAGAGCCAGGCCAGCGGCACCAGCGAGTAGACCAGCATCAGTCCAAGGAGCACGGTGAGGAGCTTGCTCTTGGCCGGGCGCAGCACGGTCGGAGCGGTCTTCGGCTTCCGCGCGGTGCGCAGGGTGATCAGTCCGCCGCTCATGGCTGGCCGTCCTTCCGCATGCCGCGCAGCTGCACGGCGTAGGCGATGATCATCGTGATGACGCCCATGATGATCGCCACCGCGGCCGCGTAGTTGTACTGGCCGCCGGAGAAGGAGAGGTTATAGGCGTAGAGGTTCGGGGTGAACGATGACGTGATCGCATTCGGTGCGATGGTCGAGAGGATGCTGGGCTCGTTGAAGAGCTGGAAGCTGCCGATGATCGAGAAGATCGCTGCGACGACCAGCGCACCGCGGATGGCCGGAAGCTTGACGTGCAGGATGACGCGGAGCTGGCTTGCGCCGTCGATGGCCGCCGCCTCATACAGCGACGGTGAGATCACCCGGAGCGCCGCATAGAAGATGATCATGTTGTAGCCCACGAACTCCCAGGTCACGATGTTCGCGATCGAGGCGAGGATGAGATCTGGGGAGAGCGGGTTGGGCAGACCCAGGCCGAAGAGCTCATTGATGTTGCCCACGAGGCCGAATCGCGTGCCGTACATGAAGCCCCACATGAGCGTGGCGACCACCGCAGGAACGGCGTAGGGCAGAAAGATCGAGAGCCGGAAGAAGTTGCTGCCGTAGAGCCTGCCGCTGTCCAGGGCGAGCGCCGCGAGCAGCGAGAGAAACAGCATGATCGGGACCTGGACGGCGAGGAACAGGCTCACCCGTGTCAGTCCAGCCCAGAAGTTCCCGTCCTGGACTGCCACCAGGTAGTTGTCCAATCCGACGAAGATCGACCCACCGATCAGCTGGTCCCGAAACAAGCTCAGGTAGATCGCGTAGATGATCGGTGCGATGAAGACCAGCACGAAGACGATCATGAAAGGGCCCAGGAAAGCCCATCCTGTGGAGGATCGGGAGGCCCCCACCCGCCGTCGGCGGCGAACTGCCGAACCCTCTGGAACCACTGGTGCGACCGCTGTCATCGTCCGTCCCCTCACACTGGTCACTCAAAATGTTTACGTAAACATAGCACGCTATGATGTACGTCACAATGGTCGATTTTGGGGTCTGTACAGTCGCGCATAGCATCGTCAACACCATCGAGAGGAGCCCTGCCATGACACCGGTGAGCTCTGCGCCCGGGGGAAGACGCGTCTCCATGGCGGACGTCGCAGCGCACGCGGGAGTCTCCTCACAGACGGTGTCAAGGGTGTCCAATGATTCGTCGAAGGTCAGCGAACCCACGCGCGACAAGGTTCTGCAGTCGATGCGTGATCTCGGCTATCGACCGAACAGCGCGGCGCGCGCCCTCAAGCGCGGACACTTTCGCACTCTGGGGATCATCACGTTCACGATGACGACCTACGGCAACGTCAGGACGATCGACGCGATCGCCCAGGCGGCTGCGGGCGCGGGCTACGCCACTACGCTCCTGCCCGTGCGCGTCCCTACCCAACGCAGCGTGCACCGTGCTTTCGGCCGCCTGGAAGAGCTCGCAGTGGACGCGGTGATCGTGATCATGGAGACAAACCTCCGGGACTCCGACCACCTGATCCTTCCGCCAGGCATGCCAGTCGTCGTAGTCGATGCCGACCACGGAGCCGGCACCTACGGCGTGGATGCGGACCAGGTCGCAGGGGCGCGCAAGGTCACCGAACATCTGCTCAACCTCGGTCACGAGACCGTATGGCACATCGCCGGACCCCAGGCATCGCACGCTGCACGTCGGCGAGAGGAAGCCTGGCGAGCTAGCCTCGAGGTCGCAGGCCGCGCTGCTCCTCCGGCGATCCGCGGGGATTGGACGGCCCGATCCGGCTACGAGGCAGGACTGCAGCTCCCCGCGGGCGCCGAGTGCACCGCCGTCTTCTGTGCGAACGACCAGATGGCCCTGGGTCTCTATCGAGCGCTGCGTCAGACCGGGAGACGGATTCCCCAGGACGTCAGCGTCGTCGGCTTCGACAACATCGAAGACTCAGACTCCTTTGACCCCCCGCTGACCACGATCGACCAGGACTTCGAGGAGCTCGGACGCGAGTGTGTCGAAGAAGTCATGGAGCAGCTGCGAGACCCCACCATGCCCAGCCGGCGCCCAGTGGTGCGCACTCGTCTGGTGGTGCGAGACAGCACGGCGGCACCTGCCAAATGAGTCAACGCGCCCACTCGGCGCATCGAGCACACCCGAGGGACAACACGCCCCACCCTCCGCGAGCGGGGGGCAGGTGCGCGGCTACGGCGATCCGGCAGCAGCGGCCCGAGCCGGGCGTCTGCGCCGAAGCCGATCACGGGCGCTGTCCTGACCGCGTCCCAGCTCCACGGACTCCGTCGCCTCGCTGAGCCCCGCCACCGGGGTGTCGACGTAGACCGACTCCGACTGCGCCACCTGGTAGGTCTCGTGCCAGATCCCCACCGCGCCCGGCACCTTCTTCGCACCCCGGTTGAACTCCGCCCAGGCCGGGCGGTGCAGCCCCTCGCGGTCGGAGGCGTAGGCATAGAGCTGCTCGGCGGAAGACCAGTACTGGATGCACATTGGGCCCCCGCGCCCGAAGACCAGCCGGTAGCCCAGCAGCCCCGAGTCGGGGTCCGCGGTGAGCTCCTCGAGCATCTTCGGCATCGCGGCGAAGACCGGAAACCAGGTGCGCACGCGCCATGGCTGGTTGACCGTCATCCCTACGATGAACACCACCAGGTCCCCCTCGTGTCGGTGCGTCCTTCGTCCCGTGATGACCTTGCGCATCTGAGCCTCCTCCGCTCCGCGAATTTCTGCTCGTCAGCCTGCTTCGGCTAATTCTGCGTGAGTGTTGCGCATCACATCAACCCATCGTAAAATGAACACGAATCATTATCTGATGGTGGAGGAGACCTCTGTGAACTCCCGGCTTGAGAATTACATCAATGGATCGTTCGTCGCAGCCACGGGGACGGCGGAGCTGGAGGTCCTCAGCCCTGTGACCGGCGAGCGCGTGGCACTCTCCCCGGTCTCCGATGCGCAAGACATCGACGCCGCCTTCGCCGCGGCACGCAGCGCCTTCGCCTCCTGGAAGTCCGTGACCCCCTCAGAGCGTCAGCGCTGCCTGCTCGCCCTGGCCGACGCGATGGAGAAGCACTCCGACGAGCTGGTCGAGGCCCAGCACCGCAACACCGGACAGCCACGCCGGATCATCGCGCAGGAGGAGGTCGCCGCGGGCGCGGACCAGCTGCGCTTCTTTGCCGGCGCCGCCCGGCTGCTGGAGGGCCGCGGCGCCGCCGAGTACATGGAGGGCCACACCTCCTATGTGCGGCGCGAGCCGGTGGGCGTCGTCGCGCAGATCACCCCGTGGAACTTCCCGCTCATGATGGCCATCTGGAAGATCGGGCCGGCCCTGGCGGCCGGCAACACCATCGTGCTCAAGCCCGCGGAGACCACTCCGGAGTCCACCCTGGTGCTGGCTCGCCTGGCCGGGGAGGTGCTGCCTCCCGGCGTGCTCAACGTGGTCCTGGGCGACGGCAGCACGGGTCAGCTGCTCACCGAACACGACACCCCCGCCATGGTGTCGATCACCGGCTCGGTGCGCGCCGGCCAGGCCGTGGCCACCTCTGCCGCAAAGTCGGTCAAACGCACCCACCTGGAACTCGGGGGCAAGGCGCCCGCTGTGGTCTTCGCCGACGCGGACCTGCACAAGGCCGCCGAGCTGATCCTGACCTTCGGAACCTTCAACGCCGGACAGGACTGCACCGCGGTGACCCGGGTGCTGGTCCAGGACAGCGTCCACGACGAGTTCGTCGAGCTGCTCGCCGCTCAGGCGGCCAAGCTCACCACCGGAGAGCTCGACGACGGGCTCAACGACTATGGGCCGCTGAACAACGTGCGCCATTTCGAGACCGTCTGCACCAAGCTCAAGAACATCCCCGACCACGCCACGGTGATCACCGGAGGCGTGCCCTCGGAGGATGGGCGGGGATTCTTCGTGAAGCCCACCATCATCACCGGGGTCCGCCAGGAGGATGAGCTGGTGCAGGAGGAGACCTTCGCCCCGGTGCTCACGGTGCAGCCCTTCAGCACCGAGGAGGAGGCGCTGACCCTGGCCAACGGCGTGGACTACGCGCTGGCCTCCAGCGTCTGGACCACGAATCAGGGTCAGGCGATGCGGATGAGCCGGGATCTCGACTTCGGCTGCGTCTGGGTCAACACCCACCTGCTGCTGGTGGCCGAGATGCCGCACGGCGGGTTCAAGTCCTCCGGGTACGGCAAGGACCTCTCGCTGTACTCAGTGGAGGAATACACCCGGGTCAAGCACGTCATGCACGCCTTGGACTGAACGTCTCGCCGTCCTGGATCCGCCGGACCAGTCCGTCCACCAGGATCTCCAGGGTCATCTCGAACGCCCGGTCTGCCGAGGCCCGGGCATCGGCGGCGCGCAGCGCGGCCGCCCGCGCGAAGGTCGGCGCGATCTCCACGCTGCCGCCGGGGTCGAAGATGTTCGCCGGCGCCGAGGCGTCAAACGCGGCGCCGAAGACCAGCGCCTCGATCCCGACGATGATGTCCACCGCGTCGCGGTCA
Source organism: Nesterenkonia sp. E16_10 (assembly GCF_017347085.1). GTDB lineage: Bacteria > Actinomycetota > Actinomycetes > Actinomycetales > Micrococcaceae > Nesterenkonia. Next base: position 40,305 of record NZ_JADPSA010000004.1, on the reverse strand, counting down.
TCGATGCCTGCCGAATGCAGCGCCCCGAAGACGCGCTCATACATCTTCAGTGACTGCGGAGCGTCGGCGATGGGCAGGACGGCGATCAGCGGAATCAGCTCGGTGTGCTCGATGTAGCACTCCCGGTAGGAGCGCGCCCAGGTGATCAGCGCCTCGGGCCAGGGAAGCCGGTCGAAGGCGCTGCAGTCGATCTCCTCATTGAGCCGATCCTGGATCAGCACCAGCACCTCCTGCTTGGAGGAGACATGGTTGTACAGCGCCGAGGCCGAGACGCCGAGCTTGCGCGCCAGGCCCGCCATGGTCAGGTGGTCGTACCCGCGCTCGGCGACCAGGGTCATCGCCCGGCCCGCGATCACGCCTCGCGAGAGCACCGGCGAGGTGGGTCGCCCTCGCCCCCGAGATCGTGTCTTCTCCGCAGTCACTGTGTCCGTTCCTTCACTCATCGCGCAGGTCCCGCGCTGGTCGTCGCGCAGGTCCCGCGCTGGTCGTCGCGCAGGTCCCGTGCTGGTCCTCGCGCAGGTCCCGCGCTGGTCTCCTTGCCGGCCCTCGCGCCGTTCACAAGGGGCAAGTCTAAGAGCTCGGCGCCGCGCCGATGAAAACTTCCAGCAGGTCTTGACAACCACTCCGCACTGCCCGTTAATGAATATAGTTAATTTATCTGTGAAGGGGAACACTATGGAACCCAAGCGAACGCTGGGCAGCAGCGAGGCGCAGGACTGCGACGTCGTCGTCGTCGGCGCGGGACCTGCCGGACTGATGGCCGCCCGGACGCTTCATGCCGCCGGACTCTCCACCATCGTGCTGGAGGCGCGTGACCGCGTCGGCGGCCGCACCTGGTCCCAGGAGATCGATGGGGCCTTCCTGGAGGTCGGCGGACAGTGGGTCTCCCCCGACCAGACCGTGCTCCTGGGGCTGCTCGAGGAGCTGGGGATGGAGACCTTCAGCCGCTACCGCGAGGGCGCGAACATCTACCTGGACCGCGAGGGGGTGCGCCACGAGTTCACCGGAGAGATGTTCCCGGCACCGGAGCAGACCGTGGCGGAGATGCAGCGGATCATCGAGACCCTCGACGAGCTGGCCGCCTCGATCGGTCCGGAGGAGCCGTGGGCCCACCCGCTGGCGCGCGAGCTCGACACCGTGACGTTCAATGAATGGCTGCGCGGCCAGACCCAGGACGCCGCCGCTCGGGAGAACATCGCGATCTTCCTCGCCGGTGGGATGCTCACCAAACCAGATCACGCCTTCTCCGCGCTGCAGGCGGTGCTGATGGCCGCCTCCGCCGGGTCGTTCAGCAACCTAGTGGATGAGGACTTCATCCTGGACCGGCGCGTGGTCGGTGGGATGCAGAGCGTCTCCGAGGAGCTGGAGGCCCGGCTGCCCGCAGGATCGGTGCACCTCTCCACCCCGGTGCGCACCATCGCCTGGCACCCCGAGGGCGGGGCGACGGTGTTCTCCGATCGGGTCACCGTGCGCGCCCGCGAGGTCATCCTGGCGGTGCCGCCGAACCTGTACTCGCGGATCAGCTTCGAACCGCCGCTGCCGAGGCTTCAGCACCAGATGCACCAGCACCAGTCCATGGGCCTGGTGATCAAGGTCCACGCGGTCTATGACCGTCCCTTCTGGCGTGAACAGGGGCTCTCCGGCACCGGCTTCGGCCCGAACGAGATCTGCCAGGAGGTCTATGACAACACCAACCACCAGGACAGCCGCGGCACCCTGGTCGGCTTCGTCTCGGATGAGGTGGCCGATGAGATGTTCGCCCTGTCCGCGCAGGAGCGCCGAGAGACCATCCTGCGCTCCCTGGCCGCCTACCTGGGCGATCAGGCGCTGACCCCGGAGGTCTACTACGAGTCGGACTTCGGCTCCGAGGAATGGACCCGCGGCGCCTACGCCGCCAGCTTCGACCTCGGCGGCCTCTCCCGCTACGGCGCACATCAGCGCAGCTCAGTAGGCCCGCTGCACTGGGCCTGCTCGGACCTGGCGGCAGAAGGCTACCAGCACGTCGACGGCGCGCTGCGGCAGGGACGCCGGGCCGCCGAGGACATCGTGCATCGCTTCGCGGAGACCACGGATCGTCCCGCCGCGTCCTCCGAAAAGCAGGAACACCCAGACCACGTGGAGGTGCGCCATGGTTGAACCTACGATCCACCGAGTCGCTGTGGGCTTCGGCGGCGATGAGCGCAGTCACGACGCCCTGGCGCTGGGCATCGCGCTGGCCCGCTCTGCCGGGGCGCGGCTCGACCTCATTCTGGTGATCCGTCAGGACTCGGCGTTCAAGCAGGAGTACCCCCCGGTGGGCAGCGTCGTCGGGATCATCGCCGAACAGGCCCAGCAGTGGATCGCCGAGGCCGAGGCGGTCATCCCGGCCGGGATTCGGCACCACAGCCATATTCGCCCCGCCGGTTCCGTGGCCGAAGGACTGGTCTCCGCGGTCCAGGAGCTGGACTCCGACGTGCTGGTCACCGGCTCCGGCATCGGGTTCGGCCGGATCATGACCCACCCGGCGGTCACCGCCCTGCTGCACAGCTCCCCGGTTCCGGTGGCGCTGGCCCCCTCGGGCTATCGGACGAACACGCAGATCACCGACGTGATGGCGGCCGTTTCGGCGGCCCACCCCGATCACCAGGTCACCCGCGCCAGTGAGGCCTGGGCACGCCAGCTGGGAGCGGCGGTCACCCGAGTGACCTTCGAGGACAAGGAATCCGGTTCCGGCGCAGGCTCAGCGGGTGCAGACCCAGCCCCTGACTCCGGCAGCGCCCAGTCCACCACCCGCCTCTACGCCACCGGGCGGACGCTGCGCCATGCAGTGGACTCCGTCGACTGGCCGCGGGGCGGGATCCTGCTCATCGGCTCGTCTCCCCTGGCGCGCCGCCGGCACATCTTCCTGGGCATGACGGCCGCCCGGGTGCTCTCCCACCTGCCCATCCCGATGATCCTGCTGCCCCGCGAACCTGAACCCACCGCGCCTGAACCCCGCACAGCTGACACCCGCGAGGCCGACCCCAGCGAACCTGATCCCAGCGCGTCACCCGCGCGCTGACCGAGGAGACCATCATGAGCGAACCACGCGGCCCCGTCGTCAAGGCACCCGGCCAGCACACCCACAGCAAGGGGCTCAGCGTCGGCAGCATCGGTGCGCTCGGCGCCGTGGTGATCGGCGTGTCCACGATCGCTCCGGCCTACACGCTCTCCGGGGCGCTGGGGCCCACGGCCTCAGCGGTCGGGGATCATCTGCCGGCGGTGCTGATCGTCGGGTTCCTGCCGATGCTGCTGGTCGCGCTGGGCTACCGCCAGCTCAACCGCGCGATGCCCGACGCCGGCACCACGTTCACCTGGGCGTCGAAGGCCTTCGGCCCCTGGATCGGCTGGATGGGCAGCTGGGGCCTGCTCGCCGCCACGATCCTGGTGCTCTCCAACCTGGCGGGGATCGCGGTGGACTTCTTCTACCTGGCGATCAGCCAGATCACCGGGGTCGATTCGATCGCCGAGCTGACCCGCAACGTCCCGGTCAACGTGGTCACCTGCGTGATCTTCATGGCCGCGGCCGCCTATGTCTCCTACCGCGGGATGGAGACCACCAAGACCGTGCAGTATGTGCTGGTCTCCTTCCAGGTGCTGGTGCTGCTCTGGTTCGCCGTGGCGGCGTTCCGCCAGGTCTCGGCCGGCTCTGCCTTCGATGCCACCGCCTTCAGCTGGGAATGGTTCAACCCCTTCGGCATCGAGTCCTTCTCAGCCTTCTCCGCCGGCATCGCGCTCTCGGTGTTCATCTACTGGGGCTGGGACGTGGTGCTGACCATGAACGAGGAGTCCCGCGGGACCACCACCACCCCGGGGCGGGCCGCGATCCTGACCATTCTGGTGGTCGTGAGCCTCTACACCATCGTCACCCTCGGCGCGCTGACCTTCGCCGGAGTCTCCGACGGCGAGTACGGCCTGGGCAACCCGGAGATCCAGGAGAACGTCTTCGCCGCCCTGGCCGGACCGGTGATGGGCCCGATGGCGATCCTGATGTCGCTCGCGGTGCTCTCCTCCTCGGCCGCCTCGCTGCAGTCCACGATGATCTCCCCAGCCCGGACCATGCTGGCCATGGGCCACTACGGCGCACTCAACCGGAAGTACTCCCAGGTCAGCCCGCGCTACCAGACTCCGGCCTACGCCACCGTGGTCGCGGTGATCATCGCCTCGGCGTTCTACGTGGTGATGCGCATCATCTCGGAGAACGTCCTGTGGGACACCATCACCACGCTGGGCATGATGGTCTGCTTCTACTACGGGATCACCGCGCTGGCCTGCGTCTGGTACTTCCGCCACGAGGCCACCGCCTCTGCGGGCGCATTCTTCAACAAGCTCCTCGCCCCGCTGGTGGGCGGGATCCTGCTGCTGATCTTCTTCTTCCAGACCATCTGGGACTCCATGGACCCTGACTACGGCTCCGGCTCGGAGATCGGAGGGATCGGCCTGGTGTTCATCCTGGGCATGCTGGTCTTCACCCTCGGCATCGCCGCGATGTTCTGGCAGCACCATAAGCGGCCCGAGTTCTTCCGCCAGCGCTTCGAGACCACCGAGTTCATCACCGACTGACGGAGCCCCATGACCTCCTCCCCCCACCTCGATCTGCGGATGCCCCCGGAATGGGCGCCGCATGAGCGCACCTGGATGGCGTTCCCGCCCGCCAACGCGACCTTCGGCGCACCCGGATCCGCCACCCTCGACGCCGCCCGGGCGGCCTGGGTCCGGGTCGCGAAGCTGATCGCCGAGCATGAACCGGTCACCGTGGTGGTGGCCCCGATGGATCTCACCGCGGCCCAGGAGCTGCTCGGTGACACGGTCACGCTGCGGCCGCTGCCGCTGGACGACGCCTGGATGCGCGACATCGGACCGACATTCGTCCACCGCTCCGACGGCGAGCTCGCCGCGGTGGACTGGGTGTTCAACGGCTGGGGCGCCCAGAGCTGGGCCAGCTGGAACCGGGACGAGCACATCGCCGCCGCGGTCACCGCCGCCACCGGTGCCGTGCGGGTCACCAGTCGGCTGGTCAACGAGGGCGGCGCCTTCCACGTCGATGGGCGCGGCACGGTGCTGCTGACCGAGACGGTCCAGCGCGATCGGGGCCGCAACCCCGGGATGTCCCACGCCCAGATCGAGGCCGAGCTGCACTCCGCGCTGGGCACCACCCACGCCGTCTGGTTCCCGCGCGGACTGACCCGGGACTATGCGGAGTTCGGCACCCGTGGCCATGTGGACATGTTCGCGGCCTTCACCCCCTCCGGAAGCGTCCTGCTGCACCGCCAGGACGACCCGGCGCACCCGGACCATGCGGTCACCCGTGAGCTGCGCGGCTTCCTGGAGACCGCGCGCGACGCCGCCGGAGAGCCCTTCGAGATCATCGACGTCCCGGCGCCGGCGACCATCCTCGACGACGGCGAGCATGTGGACTGGACCTATATCAACCACTACGTGGCCAACGGGGTGGTGCTGCTCTGCGCCTACGACGACCCCGCCGACGAGGAGGCCGCGGCGATCCTCGCCCAGGCCTACCCCGATCGGCGCATCGAGCTTCTCGACGCCCGGGACATCCTGCGCTTCGGCGGAGGCATCCACTGCATCACCCAGCAGCAGCCCGCCGCGGTGAACCCCGCCGCACCCCTGGACCTGCTTCCCGGAGACCCGGCCCGATGAGCGGCTCCCCAGCGAGCCGATCTGCGCCCAGCGAGGCGGGCTTCGACGTCGTCGAGGCCAGCATCGCCGAGCTGCGCGCGGCGCTGGAGCAGGGCATCGTCACCAGCGAACAGCTGGTGCAGGCCTACCTGGACCGGATCAAGGCCTACGACCGGCGGGAGGATCGGCAGGGCCCAGGGCTCAACGCCCTGGTCGTGATGAATCCCGCTGCCCTGGAGGAGGCCCGCGCCTCCGACGCTCGCCGCACCGCAGGTCAGCTGCGCGGGGCCCTTGACGGGATTCCCTACACCGCCAAGGACAGCTACCGGGTGACCGGTCTCAGCGTCGCCGCGGGCTCCCCGGCGTTCGCGGACCTGATGGCCAGCGGGGACTGCTTCGTGGTGGAGCGGCTGCGCGGCGCCGGTGCGATCCTGCTGGGGCTCACCAACATGCCTCCATTGGCCAATGGGGGCATGCAGCGCGGCCTCTATGGCCGGGCCGAGAGCCCCTATAACCCGGCATATCTGACCTCGGCCTTCGGCTCCGGGTCCTCCAACGGCTCCGGCACCGCCACGGCGGCCAGCTTCGCCAGCTTCGGGCTGGCCGAGGAGACCTGGTCCTCGGGGCGGGCCCCGGCGTCGAACAACGCGCTCTGCGCCTATACCCCGTCCTGGGGCCTGATCTCGATGCGGGGCAACTGGCCGCTGGTGCCCACCATGGACGTCGTCGTGCCGCATACCCGCACGATGCCCGACCTGCTCGAGGTCCTGGAGGTGATCGTGGCCGAGGACCCGCAGCCGCGCGGGGACTTCTGGCGGACCCAGCCTTGGCACCCGCTGCCCCCGGTCTCCGAGCTGCGCCCGGCCTCCTACACCGCCCTGGCCGTCTCGGATCCTGCGGCTGCCCGCGAGGCGCTCGCCGGGCTGCACATCGGGGCACCCCGGATGTATCTGGGCGAGGACCCCGAGGCGGGGACCGCCCCGCCCTCCCCCGAGTGCATCACGGGCATCGGCGGATCCACCGGCCGCCCGGTGATCCCACGCGCCTCGGTGCTCGAGCTGTGGCGGGCCGCCGCGGCCAGCCTCACCGCAGCCGGCGCCACGCTGACTCCCAGTGACCTGCCGGTGGTCTCGAACTACGAGGGAGACCGGCCCGGGGCGCCGAGCATCGCCACCCGGGGCCTGGTCCCGGCGGAGTATCTGCGCCAGGAGGTGGGGCTGCTCTCGGCCTGGGCCTGTGAGGACTTCCTGGCCGCCAACGCCGATCCAGCGCTGCACAGCCTGGTCCGGGTCGACGGCCGCGAGATCTTCCCCGCTCCTCCTTCAGCTCTGCCGGACCGCTATGACGGCTTCGAGGATGACATTGCGAGCCTGCCGGATCTGGTGCGCACCCACCCGGACCTGCAGCTCAGGCACCTGCCCTGGATGCAGGAGGGTATCGAGGGGCTGCTGCGCACCCGCGAGCTGGACTTCGACCGATGGATGGACCAGCACGGCTTCGACGTCATCGCCTTCCCCGCGGTGGCCGACGTCGGACCCGCCGACGCCGATCGCTCGGTGGACTCCGCCGATCTGGCCTGGCGCAACGGGGTCTGGGTCGCGAACGGGAATCTGGTCTGGCGCCACCTGGGGATCCCCACCGTGACGGTGCCCATGGGCACCATGAGGGACACCTCGATGCCGGTGGGGCTGACCTTCGCCGGCCGCACCTACGACGACGCCCGGCTGCTGCGCATCGCGGCAGCCTTCGAAGCCACCGGCTCCCGCCGCACCGAACCCCCGCTGACCCCCCGACTCTGAGCCGGTCCAGCACCCAGGCGACCTGCGCCCCGGGCCCCGCTGAGGCGACTGCTCCGCTCCCGCACCTCCTACGAAAGGCAGACCCCGATGACCGACTCCACCAGCACCAGCCACGTCGCGCCCCCTGCGCTCTCGGCGCTGCCCACCCGGCTCCCGCAGCGCCGTGAGCTGCTCACCGAGGTCCCGGGCCCCGCCTCGAAACGGCTGGCCCAGCGCCGAGCCGCCGCGGTGGCCGCCAGCGCGGTCTCCGTGATGCCGGTCTACGTCGCCGACGCCGACGGCGCGGTGATCCGCGACGTGGACGGCAACAGCTTCGTGGACCTGGGCTCGGGGATCGCGGTGACCTCCGTGGGAGCCAGCGCCCCCGCCGTCGTCGCCGCGGTGGCCGAGCAGGTGGCGCACTTCACGCACACCTGTTTCATGGTGACCCCCTATGAGGGCTACATCGAGGTCGCCGAGGAGCTGGCCCGACTGACCCCCGGGGATCACGCCAAGCACACCGTGCTGTTCAACTCCGGCGCGGAGGCGGTGGAGAACGCGGTGAAGATCGCCCGGCTCGCCACGGGCCGGCAGGCCGTGGTGGCCTTCGACCACGCCTACCACGGGCGCACCAACCTCACCATGGCGCTGACCGCGAAGTCCATGCCGTACAAGACCAACTTCGGGCCCTTCGCCCCGGAGGTCTACCGGATGCCGATGAGCTACCCCTACCGCGACGCGCACCCGAAGATCAGCGGCAAGACCGCGGCGAAGCGGGCGATCGATCAGATGGAGAAACAGATCGGCGCCAGCTCCATCGCCGCGATCCTGATCGAACCCATCCAGGGTGAGGGCGGATTCATCGTTCCCGCCGAGGGGTTCCTGCCCACCCTGTCCGAGTGGGCGCGCGAACACGGGGTCGTGTTCATCGCCGACGAGGTCCAGTCGGGGTTCTGCCGCACCGGGGACTGGTTCGCCTCCGAGCACGAGGGCGTCGTCCCGGACCTGATCACCATGGCCAAGGGGATCGCCGGAGGAATGCCGCTCTCGGCAGTCACCGGGCGGGCGGAGCTGCTCGACGCCGTGCACCCCGGCGGCCTCGGCGGCACCTACGGAGGAAACCCGGTGGCCTGCGCCGCAGCCCTGGCGGCGATCAAGACCATGGAAGAGCACGACCTGCCCGGACGGGCTCGAGCCATCGAGGCCCTGGTGCTGCCCCGGCTGCGCGCCCTGGCCGATGAGCTGGGCACCGCGGAGGGCCCGATCGGCGATATCCGGGGTCGCGGCGCGATGCTGGCGATCGAACTGGTCCGCTCGGGCAGCACCGTGCCGGACCCGGAGACGACTCGAGCCGTGGCGGCGGACTGTCTGGCCCAGGGCGTCCTGGTGCTGACCTGCGGCACCTACGGCAATGTCCTGCGGCTGCTGCCGCCGCTGGTGATCAGCGAGGAGCTGCTCAGCGAGGCCCTCGACGTGCTCGAGGGCGCGCTGCGCCGGCACAGCGTCGCGGCGGCGGCGGTCTGAACCATGGACGTATCGCCACAGCGCCTGGATGCGCTGCTCACCGAGACCCCCACCGGCCTGTTCCTCGACGGGCAGTGGCGTCAGGCCAGCTCCGGGGCCCGCTTCGCGGTGAAGAACCCCGCCACCGAGGAGACCCTGGCCAGCGTGGCCTCCGCGGGCGCCGCCGATGCCCGGGCCGCGATGGATGCCGCCGCCTCGGCGCAGGACTCCTGGGGCCGGACCCCGTCACGGCGGCGCGCGGAGATCCTGCGGCGCGGATTCGACCTGGTGCAGGACCACGCCGAGCAGCTGGCGCTGCTGATGACCCTCGAGATGGGCAAGCCCCTGGTCCAGTCCCAGGGTGAGGTCGTCTATGGCGGGGAGTTCCTGCGCTGGTTCTCCGAGGAGGCGGTGCGCGATCACGGCCGCTACTCCGACACCCCGGAGGGGACCCTGCGGATGCTGGTCACCCGCAAGCCGGTCGGCCCGTGCCTGCTGATCACCCCGTGGAACTTCCCGCTGGCGATGGCCACCCGGAAGGTCGCCCCAGCCCTCGCCGCCGGGTGCACGATGATCCTCAAACCTGCCGCGTTGACCCCGCTGACCATGCTGTACCTCACCGCGCTGCTGGTCGAGGCCGGACTGCCCGCCGGGGTGCTCAACGTGCTGCCCACCGACACCCCCGCCGCGGTCTCCGAGCCGCTGCTGGCCGACCCGCGGCTGCGCAAGATCTCCTTCACCGGGTCCACCGCGGTGGGCAAGCACCTGATGCGGCAGGCCACCGAGAATGTGCTGCGCACCTCCATGGAGCTCGGCGGCAACGGGCCGCTGATCGTGTTCGAGGATGCGGACCTGGACAAGGCCGTGGCCGGGGCGTTGGCCGCGAAGATGCGCAATATGGGCGAGGCCTGCACCGCGGCCAATCGGATCCTGGTCCACGAATCGGTGGCGGAGGAGTTCACGGCGAAGCTCGCGCAGCGCATGTCCGCCCTGAAGGTCGGTTCCGGGCTCGAGGAAGGGGTCGACGTCGGCCCGCTGATCGACGCGAAGGCCTGCGCCTCGGTGGCGGAGCTGGTCGAGGACGCGGTGCACCGCGGAGCCGAGGTGGTCCTCGGCGGAGGCGTGGTGGAGGGTCCGGGACATTTCTTCGCGCCCACGCTGCTGCGCAACGTCTCCCCCGATTCCCGGGTGGTCAAGGAGGAGATCTTCGGACCTGTGGCGCCGGTGCTGACCTTCGGCAGCGAGGATGAGGCGGTGGCGATGGCCAACGCCACCGAATACGGGCTGGCCTCCTATGTGTTCACCGAGAACATCTCTCGCGGCCTGCGGATCGGGGACCGGATCGACTTCGGCCTGCTCGGCCTCAACGTCGGGGTGATCTCCAACGCCGCGGCACCCTTCGGCGGGGTCAAGCAGTCCGGGCTGGGCCGCGAGGGCGGGGCGGAGGGACTCGCCGAGTACACCAGCACCCAGTACATCGGGATCGAGAGCCCCTGGAGCGGCTGAGCGTGATCACCGGGTCATGGCCTCGACAAGATACGCGGCGAAGATCCACGCCGGCAGCGAGAAGAAGCCCAGGAAGGCGCTCACCACGGCCAGTCCCACGCTGCGCCCCCAGAGTGCCAGCGCTGCCCCGATGAGACCACAGACGAACGGCGCGCCCATCAGCCAGAAGCTGGCGGGCGCGCCGTCGTCGTTCCAATCGAGCAACAGCACCGGGGAGACCACCGCAAGGCCCAGCAGGACCAGGGCCGCGGTGAGTCTCCAGCGGTACATGCGGATCAGTACCGGTAGTGCTCGGGCTTATAGGGTCCGGCCACGTCCACCCCGAGGTAGTCGGCCTGGTCCTTGGAGAGCTCGGTGAGCCGGGCGCCCAGCGCGTCGAGGTGCAGCCGGGCGACCTTCTCGTCGAGGACCTTGGGCAGCACGTAGACGTCGGTCTCGTAGCGGTCCTCCCCGGTGTAGTCCGGAGCGGTCTTGGCGAAGAGCTCGATCTGCGCGATGGTCTGGTTCGCGAAGGAGGAGCTCATCACGAAGCTCGGGTGTCCGGTGGCGTTGCCCAGGTTGAGCAGCCGGCCCTCGGAGAGCAGGATGATCGAGTGGCCCTCGGCGCGGGTGCCGTCGGCGGGCATGACCCACTCGTGGACCTGGGGCTTGATCTCGACCTTCTTCACGCCGGGGATCGCGGCCAGGCCGGCGATGTCCACCTCGTTGTCGAAGTGCCCGACGTTGCCGACGATGGCCTTGTTCTTCATCTTCTGCATCGCCTCGGCGGAGATGATGTCCTTGCCGCCGGTGGTGGTGATGAAGATGTCACCGGTCTCCAGCACGTCTTCCAGGCGGGCGACCTGGTAGCCGTCCATGGCGGCCTGCAGCGCGTTGATCGGGTCGATCTCGGTGATGATCACCCGGGAGCCCTGGCCGCGCAGCGCCTCGGCGGCGCCCTTGCCCACATCGCCGTAGCCGCAGATCACGGAGACCTTGCCGCCGATGAGCACATCGGTGGCGCGCATGATGCCGTCGGGCAGCGAGTGCCGCACGCCGTACTTATTGTCGAACTTGGACTTGGTGACCGAGTCGTTGACGTTGATCGCCGGGAACAGCAGCTTGCCCTCGCGAGCGAACTGATACAGCCGGTTCACACCGGTGGTGGTCTCCTCGGTGACCCCGCGCAGGTTCTTCGCGATCCCGGTCCAGCGCTGCGGGTTCTCCTGAAGGGACTTGCGCAGCGTGGCCAGCACGTAGTGGTACTCCTCGGGGTCGGAGTCCTGCGCTGAGGGCACCGCACCGGCGGCCTCGAACTCGACGCCCTTGTGCACCAGCATGGTGGCGTCGGCGCCGTCATCGAGGATCATGTTCGCGCCCACGGTGGGGTCCTCATCCACGCCGGGCCAGGCGAAGATCTGGCTGGCGGTCCACCAGTACTCCTCGAGGGACTCGTTCTTCCAGGCGAAGACCGGGACGCCCTGCGGGTCCTCCGGGGTGCCGTGCGGGCCGACGACGACGGCGGCCGCCGCCTCGTCCTGGGTGGAGAAGATGTTGCAGCTCGCCCAGCGGACCTCGGCGCCCAGCGCGGTGAGGGTCTCGATCAGCACGGCGGTCTGCACCGTCATGTGCAGCGAGCCGGCTATCCGGGCTCCGGCCAGCGGCTGGGAGTCGCCATACTCCGCGCGCAGGGACATCAGTCCGGGCATCTCGTGCTCGGCCAGACGGATCTGGTGGCGACCGGCTTCGTGTGAGGTGATGTCCGCGATGCGGTAGTCGAAACTCATAGGTATAGAAGTCCTTCTGCAGTCTGGGGTAAAGGTCTGATGCCGTGCGTGGTCACGTCCGGCGGGCTGGCGCTGGCTTGGGTTCAGGCTCTGGCTCTGGCTCTGGCTGGGGCTCAGCGTGGGGCGAGGAGCCTCGGCACGCCGCGTTCGATCGGGTAGCGCAGGCTGGGATCCCGCGTGGAGATCAGCTGATCCCCTTCCTGGCGCAGGGTGCTGCCACTGACCGGGCAGCGCAGGATCTTGAGCAGAGTCTCGGAGAGTGCGCCGGCGGCCGACCCCGGGACGGGGTGCGACGCGGCGGAGGGCTGGGCACTGGGCATGGCCCCAGCCTACCGCGCAGGGCACGGCAGAGGGCCGGCGTCGTCATCCGAGGACACCGGCCCTGCGTGCCGTCAGGCCTTTCTGGTCTGGGGCTGGTCTGGGGCTGGCCCGGGGCTGGTCAGTGGCTGGTCAGTGACCGGCGCCGAGGTTGCCGGCCATCCTGCCGTGCAGCGCGGCGCTGGCGGTGTTGAGGCCCGAGATCTCGACCCGCTTGCCGTACTTGGAATACTTCTCGGTGATCGCATCCAGCGAGGCCACGGTGGAGGCATCCCAAACATGGGAGTTGTACATGTCGATCACCACGTGATCGGGATCCTCGGCGTAGTTGAACTGGGTGTAGAGATCATTGGAAGACGCGAAGAACAGCTCGCCGGTGACCTCGTACTTTGCGATCTCTTCACCGAAGTGCTGCTCGATCCGGCGCTCCACCGTGGCCAGGTGCGCCACTCGGCGGGCGAAGAGCACCATCGCGGTGAGCACACCCAGGCCGACGCCGATGGCCAGGTTGTGGGTCCACACCGTGGCAATCACCGTGACCAGCATGACCGCGGTCTCGGACTTGGGCATCATCTTCAGCGTGGAGGGCTGGATGCTGTGCCAGTCGAAGGTGGCCACCGAGACGAAGATCATCACCGCGACCAGCGCGGCCATCGGCATCAGGGCAACGATCTCACCGAGGCTGACGGCGAGGATCAGGATGAAGATGCCGGCCATAAAGGTGGAGATCCGAGTGCGGGCTCCGGAGGCCTTCACGTTGATCATGGTCTGACCCACCATCGCGCAGCCGCCCATGCCGCCGAAGAAGCCGGTGATGATGTTCGCGGCACCCTGGCCCCAGGATTCGCGGACCTTGTCGGAGCGGGTGTCGGTGACATCGTCGACCAGCTTGGCGGTCATCAGCGACTCCAGGAGTCCCACGGCGGCCATGCCCAGGGCGTAGGGGGCGATGATCTGGAAGGTCTCCAGGGTGAAGGGGACGTCCGGGATGAACAGCGACGGGATCGACTGGGGCAGCTCGCCCTTGTCTCCCACGGTGGGGACGTTGAGCGCGAAGACCACGGCCAGCACGGTGAGCAGAACGATCGCGATCAGCGGCGCCGGGACCGCTGAGGTGATCCGTGGCAACAGATAGATGATCACCAGACCCAGCGCCACCATGGGATAGACCAGCCAGGGGACCCCGATCAGGTCGGGGAACTGCGAGGTGAAGATCAAGATCGCCAGGGCATTGACGAAGCCCACCATCACGGAGCGCGGGATGAAGCGCATCAGCTTGGCCACACCCAGGACCGCGAGCAGCACCTGGAAGACGCCTGCGAGGATGACCGTGGCGATGAGGTACTCGATGCCGTGGCTTGCCACCAGCGGGGCGATCACCAGGGCGGTGGCCGCAGTGGCGGCGGAGATCATCGCGGGGCGCCCGCCGAGGAAGGCGATGGAGACCGCCATGGTGAAGGAGGCGAAGAGCCCGTACCGCGGGTCCACGCCGGCGATGATCGAGAACGCGATGGCCTCGGGAATCAGGGCCAGCGCCACGACGAGCCCGGCCAGGAGCTCGGTCTTGAGCAGCCGCGGGGACCTCAGCGCGCGAAGCACCGACTGCCGCTGTTCCGGGGTCAGCTCCTCGGCGACGGCTGTGGGAGTGTGGGCCATGAGGCTCCGTTCTCGGGTTGTGGACACGGCGGTGTCCATGGGCGTGCTTGCGAGGTGTGAGTGCGCGGCATTGCGCAGAGAAGAAGGAGGAACCGGTGAGACGAGCTCCAACCGGCCACGACAGAAACCCTACCCTAACGTTAGGGTAGGGTTCGAGTCATGTGACCAACGCCTCAGGAGCTAGGTGGATGCTCAGCTGTCGAGCTGGTGGCGCAGCTGGTCCGCCAACAGGTCCGCCTGACGCAGGTAGGCGGCGAGCTTCTCGCGCTCGCGCACCACGTGGTCCAGCGAGGCCTGGGCACGTTCACGCTGTTCGGCGTCGAGGGAGTCCAGCTCCAGCAGCGCGACGACCTCGGTGAGCTCCTCGAGGCTGAAGCCCAGGGGCTTGAGGTATTTGATCCGCATCAGTCGCTGCTGATCCGCCTCGCTGTAGAGCCTGAAACCGCCCTCGGTGCGCCCGCTGGCGGGCAGCAGGCCGACGTCGCCGTAGTGGCGGATGGTCCGAAGGGACAGGCCGGTCCGTTCGGCGAGTTCGCCGATATGCATGGCCTCTGCGCGCGGACCTGTTCTCACGTGACCTCCCGATGTCTCTGGCACGTCACTCTATCTCGACTTAGTCGTCGAGCATCCGCAGATGGCCACGGGAGATCCCGGGGCCCCCGGCGCGGACCGGTGGTGCCATGCGTTCACGGGTGGAGCGGGTGGGCAGCTCCGGCGCGGGGCCGCGCTCGGCCGTCGGCCCCTGGGATGAGCTGTCCGTCTGGCCCGACTGCTCCGCCTCGCGCTGGGCCTCCTGGGCCAGCGCCCAGGCGGCCTGAACCTCGGGAGACTCGCGCACGGCGTCGGCCAGCGCCAGGAGGTCATCCTCCTGCTTCGGCGCCGAGGACAAGGTCAGCCGCAACACCTCCCAGCCGCGCGGCGGGGTGACCGATGCCGCGTGCCGGTCGCAGAGATCGTAGGTGTGCGGCTCCGCGTAGACGCTCAGCGGGCCCACCACCACGGTGGAGTCCTTATAGGAATAGGTCAGGGTGGCGGCGGCAGGCCGCTCACAGCTGTTTCTGGTGCATCGACGCGAGGAATCCACGAGAGACCACCCTAGCAACCACTCCCCCACACGCCGGTCAGGCGCGGCGGCCCGCGCTGTGTCAGATCCGCGGCCCCATGTGCTCCAGGAACCTGATGATCGCGTGTCCGGTGAGCTCGGGCTGCTGTGACTGCGGGTAGTGTCCCGCCTGCGGCACCATCACGACGTCGGCCTTCAGCGTCTCCCCGATCCAGTGCGCCTCTGCCGCAGGGTCCTTGAAGTCGGGGTCCCGTTCTCCCATCACCACCAGCACCGGAGCGCTGACCTGCAGGAGCCGGGCCTCGGCCGGGGCATGGTCGGTCTGCCGAGTGGTGAGCGAGAACGCCCGAGCATAGGCCGGGCGGCGCAGGCTGGCGATGACCGTGTTGCGGTAGTCGGTGAAGTCCGCCGGCTTCCTCCCCGAGTACAGCGTGGGCATATAGAACTTCCACATCGACGCGACCCAGAACGGAGCGGTCATCGCGCGGAAGATCGCCAGGCCGATCCGCCCGGCCGACGGATTCCGCACGAAGGGCCCCAGCAGCACCAGCCCGTTGACCTGCTCCGGGTGATCGGCGGCCAGGATCACCCCGGCGCCGGCGGCGAGCGAGTTGCCGATGATCACCGCAGGACCGCCGAGCGAGTCGATCAGCTCACTGAGGTCGGAGGCGGTCTCAAGATCGCCGTAGGCGGAGAAGCTCGGGTCACTCTCCCCGTGGCCTCGCAGATCCGTGGTCACCACGGTGTAGCCCGCCTGCACCAGTCCCGGGGTCAGGAACCGGTAGCTGGAGCGCAGCTCGCCCATCCCGGGCACGAGCACCAGGAGCGGACCGCTGCCTTCGACGTCGTAGGCGATCTTCCCCTCCGGGCGCTGCAGGAACTGCGTGGAGGGAGCGGCCGCGGCAGCAGAGGAGCTCATATCGGGAATGCTCCACAGTCGCCGAGGCCGCTGTCAATGGTCTGCGCCGCGCGTGCTCAGCGCAGCAGCCGCACCGGGACGTGTTCCTGGGCGCCGCGCAGCTGCGAGACGGAGGTCAGGCTGAACCGGCCCTCCTCGGTGGTGCTGGCCATCGTCGCGTGGACGCTGCCCTCGCCGTCGAACTGCGGATCCTCGAACACGATCGCCGCGGCCTCCTGACCGTCCTCGGGTGCCGCGGCGGCCAGATCCTCGGCGGAGATCAGGCTCGCGCCCTCGGCCTGGAGCTCGATGCTCTGCTCGGGACCGAACTCTCCCTCCGTGTCCATCACTCGGTAGGCGATGCTGCCCGAGGCCGTAGAGGCGAACAGGTGCAGCTCGGTCTCACCGAGCTGCGGCAGCGGGGTGCCGGAGCCCTCCCCCAGCGCCGCGGCGGGAGCCGCCCAGCTGAAGTCTGAGCCGGTCTCGGTCTCGCTGCGCACCGCCACGTAGGCGGGGACGTCGGTGCGCACCCGGATGTCGCTGACACCGGGTTCGAGTCCGCGCAGATTCACCGCATCGATCTCACCGCCGTTGACCGTGAAGACCCCTGGTGTCTCGATGACCTGCTGGCCGTCTTCGCCGAAGACCTGCAGCTCCACGGTCGCGCCCTGGTCGCCCGGTACGTGGATCCACAGCTCCGGCGGAGTGGTGGACTCTTCATCCGCCTGCTCTGCCGAGTCCGGGACGCCTTCGGGGATGGGCACACCGGGCATCAGGTGTTCGGTGCCCGGGGCGATCAGCCGAGGCAGGAACTCCACGCCCGTGCCGGTCAGTCCCGCGGCGCGCGAGGACTGCAGCTGGGCGGTGACCGGGGCTCCTGCAGATCGGACCTGCACCCCCAGATCCGAGCCGGCCGAGGCCAGTCCGGCGATGTTCACGGAGCGAGTCGTCTGGCCAGGGACCACCACGGAACGCGTCCCGCTGGCCCCGCGGTCACCGTCGGAATCCACACTGGTGACCTCCACCGTGGCGGAGCGGTCGAAGGGGTTCGCCAGAGTCAGCAACGAGGTGGACCCGGCTGCGACCTCCGGGCCCAAGAACCACTGGCCGCGCTCGGGCGCGGTGCACTGACCGACCGCGAGACCGGCCACCGGGCCCTCTTGGGCCTCGTACTCGTAGAGCGCCGCGGCAGCGAGCGCACCGCCATCGGGGGGCGCGGAGGCTTCCAGAAGCGGGGGCCGGGCGACGTCGAGGGCCGATTCGTGGACCGCCTCGCGCTGGCTCAGCCCGGCGTCCGCGGACTCCGCGGGGTCAATGGATTCCGCCGCGGGGGCCTCGGTGACGGGCGTTTCGTTGATCCGTCCCTCCTGGTTCAGCTGAGCCCACGAGGAGTCGGGGAAGGACCCGTTGAGGTCCGTGGCGAAGAGCACCGCGGAGAAGCGTGAGTCGGCCGAGGAGTCCCGGTCGCGGTACTCCAGCTGACCATCGGTGGTCAGCGAATCGGGCTGACCCGGCAGCGGCGGGCAGATGAAGGTCGCGCCGGCCTGGGGAGCCGTCACGGAGGCGGCGCCCAGCGCTGCGGAGGCCGGCTGCGGCTCTCCGGGTGCGCCGGTGGCGGTCTGGGAATGGCCGTCCATGAGTCCATCCAGCGCCACGGATCCGACCATGGTGGCCAGGACGCCCGCGGTCACGGCGACGGCGGCGGCACGGGACTTCGCGCCACGTCGGTCTCGCCGGGTGCGCGCGGGACGGGGCTGGGGCCCAGCGGCGCCTGGCGCCGCCTCGGCGGCGGCCGGAATCGTCGCGGCATCCGACGTCGTGACGGACGCAGGCACGGCGGCCGAAGTCGCGGTGTTCTCCGGAGACGCTGCGGGCGTATTCCTCTGCTGCTCCGCGCGCCGCTGGCGTTCCTGGTCCTGGCGCTGGCGCTGCTCGGTCTTCCGCTGCCGCTGCTCGGACTTCTGCTGCTGGCGCTCGGCCTGACGCTCCGCGCGAAGCCGCTGCTCCTCGGTCTTCAACTCGGTTCGGGCCGACGCCGCGTCTCGCTTGGCCTTCCGCGTGGCAGCGCGCTCCTGGTCCCGGATGGCGCGTCGACGCGCCTGGCGCTGCTCCTTGATGAGCTTCTTGACCCTGACCTTCTTGGCGCTCATCCTCGGCGTCCCTCCAGCTCATCGGTGTCTGCCACCGGCAGCATCCGGCTTCCGCGGGGCAGCGGAAGCGCGATCAGCGCCACCAGCAGCAGGAACACGCTCAGGGTGATCAGCACCGGCAGCTGATAGCTGCTGCGGTGCTCGGCGCTGAGCTGGCCTTCCAGCCCGGCACCTGTATCGGTGAGCGCCTCTTCTGGCAGCTCGAAGCGCTGCATCCAGGACGCTGATCCATCGGGTGTCTGCCCGGAAGCCTGGGCTTGCACCGCTGCCGGCTCCAGTGCCTGGCCGTCCCAGCTGGCCCGCCAGCCGCGCGCCTGCTCGGTGGAGAGCTCCAACAGGTAGTCGGTCTGCGGATCAAGATCCAGGCTGGATCCGTCCTCGGCGGCGACCCGTGCCAGATCGACGTCGAGCGCCTGTGACCGGCTCGGCAGCAACGCGTGGACCTCACCCTGGGGGTCCACGATCCGCGCCCAGCTGGTGGGGACCCCGGAGACGCCCGGCCCGGCGGGCAGCAGCGCCTCCTCGTCGATCTCGGCGCGCCACAGTTCACCACGGTCGGTCACGCCCACCGGCGCGAGTCCCGCAGCGGTGTCCACGGCGTCGCTGAGCACCGACGGCTCCGAGGGATCGACGAGCACGTAGCCCACCCCCAGTTCTGCCATCAGCTCTTCGGTCTCCAGCGCCCCGGGAGTGATCAGCGAGGCGATCAGCGCGGCCAGGCGCTGCTCGGCGGCGGTGAACTCGATGCTCGTCGAGACCGCGGCCGTAGGCTCGGCTGCGAGGCCGGCGTCATCTCGGGAGCCGCCGAGCAGGTTCGGGACGCGCTCGGGCTGCGCCCACAGCGGCAGGTCTCCAGCGGCTGTCACCGCCCGGGACTTGTCCAGCGTGCGTCCCTCTCCGGAGACCAGCTCGCCGATCACACCGGGATCGCCCGCGGAGAGCACCAGCGTGCGCAGCTGTGCCGGGCCGCTGCCCTGATCCGCTGCGGTGGCCGGGAGCTGACGCAGCGAGCCGGCTTCGATGAGCGTCGGTGCGGCGTTGACCGCGGTCAGCGGCTGTCCGGTCAGCGTCGCTCCGGGAATCACGCGTGGGCTGTAGAACAGCACCAGGGATGCGCCGATGGCCAGCACCAGCAGTGTGGAGATGACCGGGGTGATGGTGCCGCCCACCCGGGGGAAGGCCAGCGGGAATCGGTCCAGGGAGGCCATGCCGGCCGCGAGCAGGCAGAACAGCATCACCGAGACCACGGGTCCCGGGTTGCCGCTGACCACCACGGTGCCGTCCGATCCGGCGGCCAGGAGACCCACCAGCGCTGAGAGACCCAGGGCCGCGAGCAGCAGCGTGCCGGCCACGATCGGCAGCGGCCGGGTGCGGCTGCCGGTGAAGATCCCCAGCAGTGCGATGACCAGCAGCGGCAGCCCGATCAACAGCGCCATGCGCAGACTCCAGAAATCCCCGGCGAGGTAGCCCGGCAGCCAGGAGCCGGCGGCTCCGGCGGAGGCCAGCCCGGCGGCAGGGTCGAAGCCACGCGAGAAGCCGAGCAGCTGCTGCCACAGCGGGGCGGCGTCGGCAGCCAGAGCGCGGCCTGGCTCGTGGACCAGCACCGCTGCGAGGTTCTTGCCCTGCAGCACGGCGGAAGCGATCATCGGTGCGGCCACGGCCAGCGAGGTCAGCGGAATCAGCCACAGCGGGCGCCCTCGGCGACCGAGGATCGAGGCGAGCACGATGCCGACGATCACCACCAGCGGAAGCAGCATCGGGGAGGCGGCGGTGAGCACCATCAGCAGCAGCGCGGCACCGGTGGCGTACTCCCAGCTTCCGGCGACGCCCAGGCCGACGGCGGCGCGGCCGACCGCGCGGACCGTGGCCACCACCGCGACCGGCAGCAGCACGTGGACCAGAACCGCTCCGATACGACCTTCTCCCACAGCGATGTGCAAGGTGGGCATGGCGGTCCAGAGCAGCGCCGAGACCACCCGTCGGGAGGCCTTCGTGGACCAGAGGCCCGCGGCATACCAGGCGCTGAGCGCGCTCAGCGGCAGCGCAAGGATCAACAGCCAGACCAGCACTGCGGACCCATGGCCGAAGCTCAGGGCGGAGAGGACGAGCAGCAACAGGTTGAACGGGTCCGCGGCGGAGAGCGCTCCGAGGCTGTCTGCGGCCAGGAAGCTCGCCGAATGGGTGAAGACCTCCAACAGGGAGGCGGCCACCGGCAGTGCGGCACCGCCGGTGATCGCCTCGGCGGAGAGCAGGTCGCGGAAAGCCAGCAGGGACGCCCCGGCCAGGGCCAGCAGCATCAGGAACAGCCCGAGCCGGTCTCCGGAGCGGCGCGAGGGCATCTCGTCGAACTCGCCGTCGGAGGCGCCGATCTCGAGCAGGGCGTCCTCGTTGTTCTCACGCTCCCCGGTGTCCTCGGGCTCGCCGTAGAAGCCGGGGGTGAACCGGGTGCGCGGGACCGAGACGGTCTCCGCGGTCATCGCCGAGCGGCGCTGGGCCCTGACCTCGGCGGGGCTGCACAGCATGCGCGCCTCGGTCTGGCGTCCGCGGCGTAGCTGCTCGGCAGGGGAGCTGATCTGTTGGTCGCGGGCGAGCCTTGCCAGCACAGCACGACGACCCTGGGTGGCGAATCGACGCGTGTGCACGATCGCCGCCCAGTTCAGCAGCGCACGCAGCGAGGCGAAGAACTGGCCGGCCCCGGCGTCGGGGGCCTTGACCACGGTCAGCCCGATCAGACGCAGCAGGGCGGCGAGCCACATGCCGAGCCAGAGGAACGGCATCGCGAGCGGATGGGCGTCGGTGAGTCGACGGCGGATCTGGCTGACCCGCTGGCCACCGGGAAGGTAGAGCGCCCCGCCGAGCCGGTGCACGGCGTCTCGGCGCGGCGGGTCCTCGCGCAGCACCCGTGCGCCAGGTTCGATGACGATATGCGCGCCGACCTCGCGGGCACGGCGGCAGAACTGCGCGGCGGCGTAGTCTCCGCTGAGTCCCGGGTCGAAGCCGCCGAGGTCCCCGAACAGCGGGGCGTGGACCAGCATGGCCTCTGCGGAGACTGCGGGCACCGCGTCGCGGCCGTCGTATTGGCCCTGATCCAGCTCCTTGGGCTCGGTGGCCGTGAGCACCTCGGCGGAGCGGGCGCTGTAGAGACCCACGTTGACCAGCCGCTCCGGGATCTCGGCGGTGAGCTGCTTGGCGCCGATCAGCTGGATCTGGCCGTGATGCTCCTCGTCCTTGACGGTGAAGAGTCGTTCTTCGAGCCGCTCCAGCGCATCGGTCGTGGGTACGGTGCCGGCGGGCAGGATCCAGAGCCACTGGTGGCGCGGGTTGAATCCCTCCGGGAGCTGTCGCTCCAGGCTGCGCCAGAGCTGGGTGACCTTGGTCCCGCCCGGGCCCTTGCTCGCCGTCCCCCGAGCCTGGCGGCGGTCTTCGAGCAGGCCGGAGCGCAGCGACCGGGAGAGGTCCTGGACCCCGCGGTAGCCGGCGGCGGAAAGTTCGATGATGTGATCCGGGGCCCGAGTCTGCGCGGCCAGTGCCTCCCGGGTTCGCTGCACCGCGGTGCCGGACTCGCCCAGGTCGATGCCCGGGGTTCCTGAAGCGGACGACAAATCGCCGCCGTCGTGCAGGACGACAGCGGCGATATGAGGGCCAGAATGAGCGTTGATCAGAGCGCTCGCTTTCGCAGCTTGCGCCGCTCCCGCTCGGAGAGTCCACCCCAGATGCCGAAGCGCTCATCGTTGCCCAGTGCGTACTCCAGGCATTCCTGCTTCACGTTGCAGGCGCCGCAGACCTTCTTGGCGTCCCGAGTGGAACCGCCCTTCTCGGGGAAGAAGGCTTCCGGATCGGTCTGGGCGCAGAGCGCATCGACCTGCCAGGCGAGCTCACCCTCGATCTCCTCGGTCGGGACCAGTGCGGGCAGACCCAGCCAGGTGGTCCGGCTCGAATCCGCGGACTGGGTCTCCGGGGCCGGAGTCGCCCGGGCGGGCAGCTCGTGGGCCGGGGCTTCAGTGCGGCGGGAAGGCGCCTCACTGAGAGCCGTGACCGACGAGCTGGTGACCACCGCGTCCTCCTCGGAGCGGCGTTCAGCCTCCTCATGGGCGGCGAGGAAGGCCGTGGCCTGATCCTCGAGGGTCTTGCCGTGCTCCAGCCGCTCTGCAGCCTGAGGATCAGCAGGGTCCACGAACCAATCAGCAGGAACCTCGAGGCCCGTCCTGCGGGCTGTGGCCGTGGTGCCGGGCTGTTCTGCGCCCAGCCGCTCTGCGTTCCCCATCAAAGGGCCTCCCGAGGTTGATCATGCGTGTACTGCCCCTAATTACACTGGCGTAAGTAATGATCCGTCAAGTGAGCGACTTAAGTAGCCACTAGCAGACCGCCAACCCCATGATCACGCCCGACACGCCGTGAAAAATCAGCTTGCCGCGAGGCGCGGCGGACCCAGGAGAGAAACTATGACACCGATCACACTCGGCGGTTCGACCGCCCAAGCACCCCAGACCTTCCCTGCCCTGCTGGACCTGCTCGAGTCCCGACCGCAGCCCGCGCTGATCTGGTACGGAGCGGGTGAGGACCAGGGACGGGTGGAGCTCTCCGGACGGGTGCTGCAGAACTGGGCGGTCAAGCTGATCGGCCTTTTCAGCCAGGAGACCGAGATCGACGAGGATGCCCCGGTGCTGGTCGACGCCGCCCCGCACTGGAAGGCCGCCGCCGTCCTGCTGGCCGCAGGTGCCCTGGGCTGGAGAACGACGCTGAGCGTCCCCGCAGCGGCGCAGGACGACGCCGAGGCCCCCGTGCCCCCCGCACCCGGGCTGGAACCCGGATTGATCATCACCGACCGGCCCGGCGCGTGGACCGGTGCCGGCCCGCTGGCGTCTGAGCTCGGCGAGGCCGAGCTCGCGGCACTCTCCCCCGGACTGCTCGATGCCTCCTTCGAGGAGTCCACCGGAGAGCGGCTTCCTGCCTGGGCGCTGGACATCTCTGCAGAGGTCCGGCAGCACCCGGACCAGCTGCCGGCCCCGCTGCCGCCGCTCGCGCTCCCCGAAGCGACCACCGGGGCCGAGTCCGGCGCTGCGGCAGGAGGCGGGCTCCTCGTCCTCGGCACCGCCGTCGAGACGAGCCTGCAGGACTGGCGGATTGGCCGCTGGGCCGGCGAGGAGCTGTTCGCGCAGATGTTCCAGACCTGGGCGCAGAGCCGCCCGGTGGTGCTGTTCCAGGGCGATCCCGCCGCGCAGCCCGAGGCCTGGGAGCAGATGCTGCGCAATGAGGGCATCCGCTGAGGGCCGCGACACGGGCAGGGGCGCGGGCAGCGGCGCAGGCCGGGGCACACGCAGCGGCGCGGGCCGGGAGCCCCTCCCTGGGGCGCAGACGGGTGGAATCCTGCGCGGATTCATGATCTTTCCGACCGTTCTCGCCCCCGCGACGGGGGCGGCGAGATCAGGGCCCCGCGACAGGGCGGCGAGCCCGCGCTCAGCGAGAGGTGGCCTCGGCGGCGTCGGCGGCGGGGTCCTGCTCGGCGGGCAGATCCGAGAGGCTGGTGCGGTCGGTGGTGAAGACCCAGTACTTATAGGCGAAGAAGCGGAAGATGGTGGCCAGCACCAGGCCGATCACGTTGCCGGCGATGAAGACCTCACTCACCGAGTCCAAGCCCAGGACATACTTCGCGATGCCCACGCACCCGGTCTGGATGCCCAGGCCGATCGCGTTCATGATCAGGAACAGCACCAGTTCGCGTGCCTTGCCGGTGGAGCGCCGATGCCGAAAGGTCCAGTAACGGTTGGCCATCCAGGAGAACATGGTGGCGACGACGCCGGCGACGACCTTGGCCTTGAGCTGCGAGTCGTCCATGGGACCGCTGATCAGCCACAGGAAGATCGCGGAGTCGATGATGAAGGCGACACCGCCGACGGCGCCGAACTTCGCGACCTCGCGCCAGAGCGTGAGGAAGAGGGTCTCGAGGCGCCGATACAGCTTGGAGATCATGGGCGATATTCCTGCCGGTCTGTGCTGGCGAAGGTGGAGCTGGCCAGGAAGGCCTGGGCGTGAGCGGCGGCGCTCAGCCGGTGGCCGGCGGTGTCCGGCAAGAAGGCGGATTCGCCGGGGGTGAGAGTCAGCATATGAGGTTTTTCTGAGCCTGAGGTGAGTCCCGCGCCGACGCCGGTGCCATTCGGTGGAGCCCACTCATCGCCAGTGCCGCGCGGAGCGTGCAGCGTGAGCTCCCCGGCCGTGCACAGCACGATACCGGGGCCGGACCGTTCCAGCGTCGCCTCTCCGGGCAGTTCGAAGCGTTCCAGCGCGAACTCCTCAAACGGTGCCTGGTAGCTGGTTCGGCGCGGGTCAGCGTGACTGCGCTGCACCGGGCAGTGCGGAACCGGGAGCACCCCGAAGTCGGTGACGCTGAGCAGCTCCTCGACATCCAGGTGCTTGCCGGTCAGTCCGCCGCGCAGCACATTGTCGGAGTTGCCCATGAGCTCCACGCCGACCCCGTGCAGGTAGGCGTGGAGATTCCCGGCGGGCAGATAGATCGACTCTCCGGGCGCCAGCTGCACCCGGTTGAGCAGCAGTGTGACGAAGATGCCCGGGTCCTGCGGGAACGCCGCGCTGACCTGGTCCAGCATCCCTCGCGTGCCCGGGTCCAGGGACGCCGTGATTCCTCCGGCCTCGCCCTCCCTCCGCGGTCCTGCCACCGGGTCCAGCATGCCGTGCAGCTGGCCGGCGGCGATCACGGACTCGTCCCGGTGGCTACCCAGCAGCTGCTCCAGCGCTGCAGCGTAGTCCTGCGCGACCACGCAGCTGTGCAGCCGATCCAGCACCGAGCGCAGCTGCGGGTGATCCTGCTGCTCCGCTCCGCCGTGGCCGAGACCGGCAAGCCACGTGCGCAGCGACTCCAGGACCGTGGCAGCCTCCGTGTAGGGCCGGAAGCCGCACAGCGCGGAGAACTCCGTCAGCGCCACGATCAGTTCTGGCTTGGCGTGGGGGTCCTTATAGCTGCGGTGCGCAGCGTCCCGGGCGATCCCGGCGGTCTCCTCCGCCGCGAAGCCGAGGCGGGCCCGCTCCGCGGTGGGGTGCGACTGGATCGAGAGCGGCTGCTCGGCGGCGAGCACCTTGAGCAGAAAGGGGAAGTTCTCCGAGGACTGGGCTGAGTCGTGCAGGTACTCCGGGAGCGAGGTGATCTCACCGGGACCCTGCACGCCGTCAGAGGGCAGCTCCAGAAGCGACGGACCTGACGGATGAGCCCCCATCCAGAGCTCGGCCTGCGGGGTCGCGGATGCGGCCCAGCCGAAGAGCTCCCTGAACGCGGTGGTGGAACCCCACGCGTAGTCGCGAACAGGGTTGATCATCTTGAACATCGGGAGAACCTTATCAGCCCTAATTCACCGGGTCGCAGCGGTAGTTCGAGGAGGCGGCCTCCTCGAGGACCCCGGTCTGACCATTGCGCTGAGCGTCGATCAGATACTCCCGGGTCAGTTCCGAACCGTCTGGCTGGGTGGGCGGCGGCGTCGGCTCGATCGAGGGCTCGTCGTCCTCGGCCGCGCCAGCGGCCTGCCCGGTGGCCTGAGCCGGCGTCGCCAGCATCACACCGAGCGGCCCGGATTGTGCGGGCAGGAACCCGGCAGAGCCGAAGAGCCCGCCGCCGCTCTGGTGCTCCTCGTTGGCGATCAGCTCATCCACCCGCTGCTGGATCTGCTCGAAATCAGGATAGGTGGAGAACAGGTCGCCGGAGGCCCCGAAGTCGGGGGCGCCAAGGACCAGACGCTGGGGGGTCTGGCCCTGCGCGTCCACGGCCAGGTCCAGGAACGAGCCCAGCTGGGACTGCGGCAGGTTGGTCTCCACCACGTTCTCTCCGGCCTGCATGATCTCGCTGAATCGCGAGAGCAGCGTCTGCGGATTGAACTGGGACATCATCGCCTGCTGGATGCACTGCTGACGCTGGATGCGGTTGTAGTCGGAGCTGAAGGTGCGCGAGCGTGCGTAGGCCAGAGCCTCCTGGCCCGAGAACTCGTACACACCGGGGGCCCACCAGTTGTCTCCCCAGCTGCCGTCGGGCATCGGGCCGCGGTAGGGCACCCAGCCGCCGGAGTCCACACTCACCCCGCCCATGGCGTCGATGAGCTGCTCGAAGCCGTTCATGTCCACCATCACGTAGCCGGAGACCTCCAGGTTCAGGCTTCCGGAGACCGCGTCCATCATGGCTTCGGCACCGGGATCCTCAGCTTCGGGGTAGAGGTCCTGATGGTTGTTCATAACATCGGTGTAGAGGAAGTTGATGATGCACTCGTCGCCACAGTCATAGCCCGTCGGATAGACCGCGTTGAGCGGGGAGTCCTCGTTGAACTGGGCGTTCTGGAAATTGCGCGGGATCGAGAAGATGATCGTCTCTGCAGAGTCCTCGTTGACGCTGACCACGTGGATGGAGTCCGGGCGCAGGCCCTCGCGACCCTCGCCGGCGTCGGCGCCCATGAGCAGGAAGTTATACCGCCCATCCACGGCGTCGATGCCGGGACCGGAGGCGAAGGTCCCGTCCAGCGCGGCACGACCCTCATTGACCAGTTTGGCGCCGTAGCCCAGCGCACCCGAGGTCACGGTGATCAGCACCACCAGCACGACGGCGACGATCGGCTTGAGTCCCGGTGCCAGGGAGGTGAAGTGGAGCAGCCGGAAGGTGTCCAGCCAGAGGATCAGCCAGCCGAGCGCCAGCGCGCCCAGCACCACCGCGCTGAGCCAGAGCATGAACGGCTGGGTCAGCAGCGAGAGCACGACGCCGCGCATGGTCAGGAACATCAGTCCCAGCAGGAGCGCGGAGAACCAGCAGCCGACCGTGACGGCCAGGGCGGCGCGGCCGAGCTTCTTGGAACCCGCAGCGATCTGGGCGGCGCCGGGGATGAACAAGGTCAGCGCCAGGAGCATCAGGGCGCGTCGGGTGCGGTCGGTCTCGGAACCGCGCTGCGGGCTTCGGATCACCTCGGGTTCGGTGGTGAACCGGTGATAGCTGATCGTGGAGTCGCTCATCGCGTCCGGTACGTGCCCAGCTCGGCGGCCTCTTCGCGCAGCGCGGCGCCCTTGGCGTGGGCCTCGGCGGCCAGCGACTTCTGGAAGTCCAGCAGGCTCTCGCGCAGCTGCGCGGCCTGGGCGGAGTCTCCGGCGGCCAGGGTGCGCACGGCGAGCAGACCGGCATTGCGGGCGCCGCCCACAGAGACGGTCGCCACCGGCACCCCGGCGGGCATCTGCACGATGCTCAGCAGCGAATCCATGCCGTCGAGGTGCTTCAGCGGCACCGGCACGCCGATCACCGGCAGCGGCGTGACCGAGGCCAGCATGCCGGGCAGGTGGGCTGCTCCCCCGGCGCCGGCGATGATCACCCGGATCCCTCGCTCGTGGGCGGTCTTGCCGTAGCTGATCATCTCCTCGGCCATCCGGTGGGCCGAGACGACGTCGGCCTCGAAGGTGATGCCGAACTCGTCCAGCGCCTGGGCGGCGGCCTTCATGACGGGCCAGTCGGAGTTCGATCCCATGACCAGACCGACCTGGGCCGCAGCGGCGCTGCGGGTCTGGGCCTCGGCGGCGCGGACTGGCGCGCCGACGTCGTCGCTCGAGGCCGCGCCGGCGGCCTGGTGCTCGGCAGGGTGACTCTCGGGGTTCTGGCTCACTGGGTTCTCACTCAAGGGTCGGGTTCTCACTCACGGGGGTCTGGCGCGCTGGGTTCTGGCTCACTGGGTCTGGCTCACTGGGTGCTGGATCATTGGGTGCTGGTTCACTGGGCAGGTCCTTCCACGATGATCTCGGCCACATCGGCGGCGGCTCGGCGCACGCGCTGGAGCCGCACGCGGCGCGCCTCCCAGGTCTCCTGCGTGGAGAGCGTCTGGGTGAGGATGTTCACATGCCCGATCTTGCGACCCGGGCGGGCTTCCTTGCCGTAGAGGTGGATCTTGGATCCCGGCGAGCGGCGCATCGCCGCAGCGAAGGAGTCGTGCAGGGACCGTTGCTCCCCGGCGGCGCTGCCGAGCAGGTTCTTCATCACCGTGTAGCCGCCGGCGCCGCCCTTGACCTCGGTGGCGCCCAGCGGAAGCCCGAGCACCGCGCGCAGGTGCTGCTCGAACTGGCTGGTGACGGATCCGTCCATGGTCCAGTGCCCGGAGTTGTGCGGCCGCATGGCGAGTTCGTTGATATAGATGCCGGCGGTGGTCCCGGTCTCGGGGTCAGCATCATTCTCACTGATCTCGAAGAGCTCCACCGCGAGCATGCCGGTGACCTGCAGCTTCTCAGCGACCGTGCGAGCGATGCGCTCGCACAGCTCCAGGTGGTCCGCGCTGGTCTGCGGCGCCGGAGCGATGACCTCATCGCAGACCCCATTGGTCTGAGTGGATTCCACCACCGGGTAGGTCACGGTCTCCCCCGCAGCGGAGCGCGCCACCTGCGCGGAGAGCTCCCGGGTGTAGCGCACCTTCTGCTCCGCAAGCAGAGAGGAACCGGTTTCGGCGGCGCGGCCGAACCAGTCCTGAGCCTCTGCGGCCTGCTCCGCTGAGTCGATCATCCGGACCCCCTTGCCGTCATAGCCGCCGCGCGGGGTCTTCAGCACCACAGGCCAGCCGACGTCGGCGCCGAATCCCAGGAGGTCCTCGACGCTGCGGACCTCGGCCCAGCGCGGGTTCGGCAGGCCGAGCTGCTCCACGGCGCGGCGCATCGCGAGCTTGTCCTGGGCGTAGATCAGCGCCTCGGGACCAGGGTGCATCTCGGTGCCGGCCGCGGTGAGCGCGTCGAGCACCTCGGCGGGCACATGCTCATGGTCGAAGGTGATCACGTCCAGGTCGGCCGCGAAGGCGACCACCGCGTCGGGGTCGGTGTAGTCCCCGAGGGTGGTGTGCGGGATGACCTGGGCGGCCGAGGAATCGGCCGAGCCCGCGAGCAGGTGCAGCTCGATGCCCAGCTCCACGGCGGCCGGGGCCATCATGCGGGCCAGCTGGCCGTCGCCGATGACCCCGATCTTCGGGGTGCCGGCGGGGCCGCTGGGCTGATCTGGGTTGCTGTCCTGTCGCGTCACAGTCCCCAATTATGCGCCATGACCTCCGCTGGCTCGCACAGGGAAACACCCCGGCCGGGGCCGAGAACGCCGGACAGCCGACCGGCCCCACCAATCCCCAGGTCACTCGGCGGATGTGCAGGTTGCGACCCTAGCCTGGGGTTCACATGTCGCCACGACGCAGGGATGGGACCGCAATGGGACGTTACGTAGTGACCTTCGACACCGCAGATTCTCAGATGCTCGAACATGATGCCCCCGGGCTGCTCAGCGCCCAGGGCTTCTCCACGGACAGCTATTTCCCGCGCCTCGGCGTGGGCGTGGTGGACGGTGAGGCCGGTGACCTCGAGGCCTTCAGCGGACGGTGCCGGGACCGTCGAGCCCCGATGAGCTACAGCCCCGAGCTGACCTATTACGCGATCGGTGGCCGGGCGGCGGATCTGCCGGCCGTCGAGCTGCCCTCCGCCGTCGAGCCCACCGCGGCGCTGTTCACGGACACGCCCGAGCTCACCTGGGGGCTGCAGGCGGTGGAGATCGGGCGCGCCCAGGAGGCCGGACGCACCGGCGCCGGGGTGCGCATCGCGGTGCTGGACACCGGCTTCGATCTCGAGCATCCGGACTTCCTGGGGCGCGCCGTGACCGCAGAGTCCTTCATCCCCGGCGAAGGCCCCGCAGACGTGCACGGACACGGCACCCACTGCGTGGGCTCCGCCTGTGGGCCCTGGGCTCCCCCGTCCGGGCGAGGCTTCGGCGTGGCTTCCGGAGTCGAGATCTTCTCGGGCAAGGTGCTCGGTGCCGACGGCTCCGGTTCGGACGCCTCGATCCTTGCGGGAATCGACTGGGCCCTGCAGAACGACTGTCAGATCATCTCGATGTCACTCGGCGCCGATGTGCGCGAGATCCATCCGCCGTATGTGACCGCGGGGCGGCGGGCGCTCGAGCGGGGTTCGGTGCTGATCGCGGCGGCGGGCAATAACGCCGGGCGCAGCGCGGGTGATCCTGGGTTCGTGGGGGCACCGGCGAACAGCCCCTACGTCATGGCGGTGGCGGCGTTGGACGCGGGGCTGCAGGTCGCGGACTTCTCGGCCCGCTCGCTGCCTCATGACGGCGGGGAGGTCGACATCGCCGGGCCTGGGGTGGACATCTATTCCTCCTGGCCCGGCCCCGAGCATCACCGCAGCATCAGCGGCACCTCCATGGCGGCCCCGCATGTCTCCGGCGTCGCCGCGCTGCTCTCGGCCTCCACCGGGCTGCGCGGCCAGCCGCTGTGGGATGAGCTGATTCGAACCGCGCGCCCGCTCTCAGGCGCCGACGTGGAAGACGTCGGGGCCGGACTGGCCGTGATTCCGGCACAGGACGGGTGATCGGGCGTGCCGGATCAGCAGTGGATCATCACCGTCGACGAGGAGCACCTGGACGGCATCGACCAGGTGGCCGCGGACCTGGAGGCGGCAGGGCTGATCGTTGACCGGGTGCTGCGCAGCCTCGGACAGATCACCGGGCACACCGCCACCTCCCCGGGGATCCAGGCCCAGGCGGCGGACGAGCCGCCGAGCTTCTCGGCGGTGGCCGGAGTAGCCTCCGCCGACGGCGCCCAACAGCACCATATCGCCCCACCCGACGCAGAGGTCCAGTAGCGACCGCTTCATTGGATCGGGTGGTCCCTGCTGCGGCGACCTCAATGCAGCGGGGACCCGATCACCTCGAACCGGTGGCCGTCCATGGCGCCGGAGAGCAGGGGCATGGCCTCTGCGATGAGCGCCTGGACGCTCGCCAGCTGCAGCGAGGCTCGGTGAGCCTCGGCAGAGGTCCAGAGCTCGGTGACGAAGACCGTCTCGGGGTGCTCCTCGCTGATGCCCACCTCATAGAGCAGACAACCCGCCTGCTGCAGGTCTGGGTTGTGCCGAGTCAACAGGGACACCACCTGGTCCCGGGCGCCCGGCGCAACTCCCAGCGTCCCCACATTGGCGAAGGTCATGGGATTCACAGTAGAGGCGCCGCGCGGACCTGTCAGCCCCTCCCGGCGGGGCCCTCCTGGCTTTACTGCCGGGTGCCCTCCTGGCTTTACTGCCGGGTGTAGGACTCCTACCTCCATGAGGTAAACGACAACCTATGGGGTCCGCCTACTACCGCGTGATGTCAGGGTTTCGTCCTATGGCCACGACCAGTGGAGTCCGATCCCGTACGCGGTTCGTGTTGGGAAAATGTTGGGATGCCACACGCCTCAACTGAAGCCTCTGCAGACTAGGGGTGCGCCCAAAGTTCCAGCTCCTCATCGACGTTCTTGGAGTAGGCGAATCCGCGACTACGGAAGAGTCGCTTGCTAGCCTCATTCGTGGACTCGATCCTTGCCAGGGTCGGCCAAGAATGACATTTGGGCTTGCTGTCGCGATTCTCCTCGACAATCGTGAGCGCCAGATCCAACATCTGACGACCAAAGCCCTGTCCTTGAGCATCGATTCGGACCGCCAGGAGTCCTACGAGGAAGAAGCCTGACTCATCGACGGAGGATGGATCGGGATCGTCGCCCATCCGGAGCAACAAGACACTCAGTATTGTCTGGTCATTGACTCCAAGTAGTAGCAAGTCGTCTTTGGGAATCTTCTGCGGCTTGAGGTCCCGGACCATTGACTGCGTCTTCATTGCGTGAGGCTGCGGGTGATACTTTCCTCGAACGGGATCGCGCACCCATCCCGCTGGGTCTGCACAACAGAACGTCGTGAGGGCGCCTATATGATGAGGCGCGGCCTCGGTGACGGTGACCTCCACTTAGGCGGCGTATCGTCCAATGGCACCTAAAGTTTGCCTAGCGGCCTTTAGATCCTCGCTAGTGACAGTAAGGTGCTGCTCGCGGTACTGGTCCGCATACCGCTGGCGCTCACTATCAGTGAGGCCGTCATCATTGGGGGTCGCAATGAGGTGAACGCTCTCAGAAGACGCATACCTGAGGGTATGGATGCGAGGTAGGGTCAGTGCGCTCATGTACATACAGTACCCCCGCCAGTCAGTGAATGCGAATAGAAATGTGGGGCGTATCACAT
Organism: Nesterenkonia sp. E16_10; assembly: GCF_017347085.1. Lineage (GTDB taxonomy): Bacteria > Actinomycetota > Actinomycetes > Actinomycetales > Micrococcaceae > Nesterenkonia. Next base: position 7,963 of record NZ_JADPSA010000004.1, on the reverse strand, counting down.
GTGGTCCGCACTACGTCATACCCCCAAGTCGCCCTCCCTCGTCGCGCCTCAGAGTACACGCCCTACAGAAACGAACTGGACCCCTACCTTGTGGGGAGCCGATCTAGAATCGGGTGCCCATCCTCGGTAGAGGTCCAGCCAGCAACTCAGCACCTACGCCACTTCCAAGTATACCCCATGGGGGTATTAGCCGGTGACTCTTTCAGTGACGAATTCGTGGTGGTTGATCCGGCCTCGGAGCATCTGCGGCTGGACCGTCCCGTCAACCGTCAGAGTCTTGCCCTTCCAAGTCACTTCCTTGATGCCGTCTGCTTCCAGTCCAGCGGGAAGCCTCAACAGGACTCGGTAGCGACTGATGACTTGGTTGGCCTGCTCCTGTGAGCCGTCCGATGTGGTGGTGGCGTCAACGTGCGCGGGGATCACCTGCGACGTGGCGGGTCCGTAGATGGGCAGGCCGTAGGGGTCGTAGTCGATGATCTCGGCCTCACCTTCGATGCTCACCCGGTCGTGGAACAGCATCAGCTTGCCCTCTTCCTGTACCGGTTGAGCACGAACTGTTCCGGGAGCGTCCAGCCGTTGAATGCCCCTGAGATCCGCGCTGAGCCTGCCGCGTAGTGCAGCTGCTCGGGGTTAGCGACTAGGCGGGCTGTAGCGGCGACGAGGACGGCATAGATGTCTTCCTGCACCTCTGTGCCCACGAAGCCGTTGCCGCGCGTGTAGGCCATTGCCATAGCTCGGATGATGGGAGCGTGCTCCCCGGCCAGGGCGACGACGGCGGGGTCATCGTCCAGACCGAGGAACGAAGCCACGTCATCACCGATAGGTGCCTGAACGTAGCTCATTGGCTCAGACCCCCGCAGCGCTGTCCAGGATGACGACGCCCTGCGGGTGGAGCAGTCCGAGGTCAAACCGGGCGGTGACCCGGATCGCCTGCTGGTCGAACTCGGCGTAGCGCTGATCGAGGATCTTGATCTGCGGGTTGGTGTCACGGGCGACAGCCACCTGTGAGATATCCGCGAGAACCGCCTTGCCTGCCGGAACCTTGTTGGACACGGTCACCGGAATGTTGAACAGCCGGTAAGTCGCGTCGCGGGTGAGATCCGACTCCAGGAGGTAGCGCCCGTTGTTGTCCTTGAGCTTCCGAACGGTGATGAAGTCCTGAGCGTTGAGGAACCAACGGTTCGGAGTGACTTCCGCTGCCGTGGTGACTGCCAGTGCGTCGAGGAAGGTGTCTGCGCTGGTGAGGTCCAGCGGTGCAGTCTGGGTTCCGGGCTGGTTGAAGATGCCGGTCACTGAATCGTTGGTGCCGTCTCCGTTGAGGAACGCGTCGTCGATCATGGACGAGACATCGTTGACCAGTCGGGACCGCAGCACCGCGTCGAGGCCGACGACGGACTGGCGTGCCAGCTCGTTCGAGTAGCGGGTGATGACCTTGACCGACTTGCGCCCCTCGGGCATCAGCCGGACCTCGTCGAACTCGGCGGTGTAGTCGTCGGGGATCTGCTCGGACTCTCCTACCCATGCGGGGGTTCCGGAGCCGACGAGCTTGGGGATCCGTAGCGGCGAGGCCGTGTCGAAGATCCGGGGTCCAGCGGCCAGCACGATAGATGCTGTTTCGAGCGGCTGGATCAGGAGGGAGGAAACCTGCTCCTGGAGCAGTTCCGGGGTGTCAGTGGTGTTCAGTGCCATGAAAAAAGTCCTAGCGATAAGAGGGAGTGTGAGTTCCTCGTGTCGCCAGGACACAGAATGAGAGGGCCGGACACCAGGCCCGACCCCCTCATTGTAGCACGTATGCGGTGCTTTCAGCGGAGTCTGCGAGGGGGATTCGGGATCCCTGATCCCTCGTCCTTCTCTCTTTTTCCGGGCGCATGTTCTGCGACCGTGGCAAACGCCTCAGCGAGGCTCTTTAAGGCAGGTGTATGCACTATTCCTGCCTGGTTTACCTCGTTACCTTTTTCCTTCTCGTGCTTCAAAGTATTCAATATTTCATCGTACAAAGCAGATGCGACTGCGTTCTTTTCAGTCATGTTCCTCCTCAGTTGGCACCGGCCCGGAGTAGCCCGGCTAGGTCCACTGTAGAGGTGTTGTGCGACACAGTCCCCTGTCCGATGTTTCCGGCCGGTCTCCGTGCCGCGAGGTGAGGCTTCCTGGTCAGCAGCACATCAATCGCCTGTGTGAGCTTCTCCACGTCTTCCAGGTGCTCGTCGGAGAACTCCAGGTCCGTGGGATCTGCGAGCCTCCCAGTCGCCTCCACGCGGCTTCTGTGCAGCTCGTGGGCCAACTCGTCTGCCCGCTGCGCCCGCTGCCGGTACTTGGCGTTCTCGTCTCGCAGCTTCTCCACATAGGACCGGGGAAACTGGCCCGATTCTTCCTCGGTTTCTTCGTCCGGCTTGGTCGGAGCTGAAATCGGAGCATCTTCCTCCGGTGCCTCCGGAGTTTCCTGCTCTTCCGGTGCTTCTGTGGTCTGTTCTTCGGTCACTGGTCTTCTCCATTCTCTGAGACTGGAACTGCGATGCACGCGCAGCCTTTGTGGTGATAGTGGTTCTGCGTGGTCGGCAGGATGATGTCTGCCATGTCCTGACAGATGGGGCACGCGTCGGGCTCCACCACGCGTTGGGAGAACGTGACCCCCTGATCCCGCATAGACCGGGCCGTGGTGTCCTGGTAAGCGGCCATAACCACCGCCGCCCCCGCGATGCCCATAGCGGTGTTGCCGTCCTGCTGGTAGGACTGCGCGGAGGTCTGCTCATCGAGCTGAGACCGTGCAGCCGTCTCGATGTCATAGCCGGCCCCTCCCCCGGTCGGTGCCCTGACCCTGCCTGAGAGCCGGGACAGTTCAGCGGCGACCGCGAGAGCTGCCAGGGACGACGCGGCCTGAGACCTCCGTGACGCCTCCGCCGTTCCCAGGTCCATGAACTGAGCCCAGGACAGCTCCCCGTCCTCGTAGCGCCCGTGCAGCGCCGCCAGGCGTGTCCTGGTCTCCCGTGAGAGAGTCGCCACCGTGTCGTGGATGCTCATACCAGCAGGGCTCCCAGGTCAGTCCCAGCGGCGTCCAGCGCCTCAGCCCGTCGTGAGTTCCGGATCTGGGTGATCTGCTCATCCGTGTACCCCAGACGTTCCAGTGCCGCCGATGCCGGGAGCAGTCCCGCCTGGTAGAGCTTCACCACCGCGTCTGCTTCCTGCGCCATAGACCGAGTGGCAGGATCCGCCCAAACCACACTCACTCGTGCCGCTGATGGATCGGTGTTGGTCCGGATCGCGTGAGCCAGGTTCATCACCTGCTCCCAACCGCGTCCAAACTGGTGCTGCCTCTGCTCCACCCGTGCTGTCAGTGATGCCTCTGCCGCCCGCAGCCCGTCCGCGTTCGGCGGCTGATTCGTTACGATCCCGGTGTAGTGACCCGGCAGAGACGAGACCGCCATGATCTGAGAGACGATGGTCCGGATCGCCGTGTCATAGCTGTTCAGGTCAGCCGCCGCGAGCTGCCCAAACTTCGCGTCCGGGGCCTCCGCGATCATCATCCGGTTGCCCTCGGGATACGGGTTCTCTGCCTCGCCGTCTTCGTCCTCTTCCAGCTCGATCCCGGTGGCCCAGCGTCGAGGCCGTGCGTAGTACTCCGAACCAACCATGAGATCCGCCAGCAGCTTGTTCAGAGAGTCCTGGAGCGGGATCACGTCCCGCAGCTCGGAGACCCCTTCGTCGAGCAGCCGGTCACTGTTGCGGAACTCCACCACCGGCACCACGCCCAGCGGGTTATCGATGGATTCACTGACCTTGAACTGTGCCCCCGACGTGGCGTTCTGGGAGTCGGAGACGTAGCGGATGATCTTCTCCGGCCCGTACAGGACTGCCTCCGATCCGGTGGCGGTGTTCCACTTCTTCACCGCTGCCACCAGTTGCCGTGTGCCAGGATCCCGCAGCACCGTCATCTGGTGAGCAGACTCAACACTGATGCTCGGCGCCCCTGTGCTGTCCGCCCAGACGATCGCATACGCGGTTCCCAGAGTGAGTGCTTCACGGTGCAGAGTGCCCGCGAGCTGGTCGAGGTCATTGCGTGACCAGTCGGCCCAGAGTGCCGGGTCTGCCTGCCCGCCTCGGGTGAACCCGGTGATCCGTAGCCGCTCCGCGATTGACGTCACCGTGAGCCGGCAGAAGTTCGACGCGATATGCCCGAACCTGTTGCCCAGCGCCTCACGCGCCTCCGGAGTGAGGAACGCCAGCGGCGGATTCCCGTTGTAGTACTTGTCCAGCGGATCCAGCTTCGTCTTGCGTCCGTCGATCTCCTGAATCAGTGCCTGTAGCTGTGTAGTGCTCATCGTTTGAAACTCCTCGCTCGTCTGTTCTTCTTCTTGGTCATCGCCCGCCACTGCGCCCGTGAGTGCCCCATGACTGCACAGGCGGCAAGGTCGATCTTTCGTGTGGTGTGTTTGCGGGACTTATCCAGTCGGACCCCGCGTTCGGTCTCATTCACCACCGCGTTGCCGATGTGCTCGGCCAGCCGTGGGTCCCCTGAGTGTGTGATCTGCCCGTTGATGCACGCGTTGTAGAAGTCCGTGGTCGCCGGGGTGATCCGTGCTGCCGACCAGGGGAACTCCGTGATCGGGATGCCTTCCTTCTCGAGCACCTGCAATGTCCTGGTCCAGCGGAAGGGATCAGCCGTGACCTCCAGGACGTTCCACCGCTTGCACGCCGCTCTGATCGCGTCTTCGACTTCCTCCACCGGCACCCGGTAGTCCTCGTCGTGGTCAGCCGGATCCCACAGGCCCACCACGTCGAAGTGAGGTTCCATGCCGATACGCGCCACCAGCACCGCAGTCGAATCGCCGTTGAACGATCCGTCCAGGGAGATCACCACGTCCTCCCCCTCCGCGATCTCTTCCCCGGTGTTCATGTCCTCCCACCGACCGTCCGGCAGGAACGCGCCCGTGGTCTCCGTGACGAACTGACAGAGCCTTGCCCGCCTGAACGTTGACTCCCTGGTCTTCGGTGGGAGCAGTGCCCGGATGGTGTCTTTGTTGAGGAAGTCGCCCAGTGCTGGGTTCGCCAGTTCCCAGCAGTGCTCACAGTCCACCGGGTGATCGGTGAACCCCGCAGCGGAGAACTCCCGCCATGCCAGGGTGTGATCGTCCGGGTACTTGCGGTTGTAGTCCCGCAGATCCGTCAGAACACTGTCGTGGGGGTCCGGTCCAGGTGTGCCGATCCCGATCATCGTGGAGCGTTCACGCTTGCCCTGCGCCAGTGCGATCACTTCCCACACGTCCCGGTTCACGACACCGACCTCATCGACAATCGCCAGTGTGGGATCCAGTCCCTCCAGGGCCTTCGGTGAGGCTGGCATGACCTGGAACGTGGAGCCCTTGCCGGGAACCTCCAGCCGATCCTTGAACGTGTGGATCCGTGTGCTCAGATCCTCGTTCAGCTCCACCATGCGCGCCGCAGTCCGGAACACGATCCCGGCCTGTTGCTCATTCACAGCAGCCACCACCACCGACGCGCCCTCTTCACCCAGAATCAGGTCATAGAGTCCGAGAGCCGCCACCAGGGACGACTTCCCCTGTCCCCTGGGAAGCATCCAGCCCGCCTGTGTCGGCCACGGATTCGCGTCCAAAACACTGCCCACCAAATCCAACTGCCAGGGCCTCAGACGAAGCGGTGTGCCCGCCCCGTACCCCTTCGGCACCCGTATGAACTTCTCCGTGAACTTCCCGAACCGAGCAGAGCCCGTAACCCTAGGCTTGAAAGGAAGCGGTGACTCATCAGCAGCCCGCTTAGGTCCTGCTTTGACCATCACGAACCCCCTTGTTGAGAACCTATTGAGAATGAGTCGGGGATTTGGCCTACCGGCCCGCGTCTCGGACGGGGTGCAGTCGACCCCTCTCCCCCGGGTCTTGCTTGGCCGCGTGCGACGTTGCAGCCGTGACATACGACGCCGCCCGTGTGTTCTAGTCCGATGGGTTTGCTGTTGAGGTAGCGCCACCAGGTTTCTTCTGTGTGGTCGAGCTGGAGATCCTGTGTGGATCCGCAGTCGGTGCAGAAGGGTTGGAGCTTGCGGGCCTTGCGGGAGAGGCGCGCCCACCTGTAGCCGTAGCCCCGGGCGCTGGCACTTCCTGTCTTCTTCGGTCGCTGTGCTTTCCGAGTCTCGAGAAGATGTTCACCGCAATAGTTCTGCGCTGATGGTTCACCGCAGCTGAGACAGATCTTCATGCCGCCTCCTTTCGTTGAGCTGCGATCTGATCGCATGTGTAGCAGTCGGTGACTGGACTGGTGCCATGCAGGGGACAGGCTGAGCCACTATCAGAAGGTGTCTCCGGCGAACCGGATAATGTGGCTGAACTGGATATGTGGATAAAGGTGTTATCCGGTTCAGCCGGTTGAGCCGCTTTATCCGGTTTATCCGGGAGAGGTATCCCCAACCGGCTCCAGAGGGGGTTGAGCTTGGCGCGGGAGTAACCTCTAGGCCCTTGGGTGTTGGGTCGGTCGGTCTGTAGGCCGAAGTTCTTGGAGAGCATCCGGCCCATGCGCTGATAGGTGAGGGACTTGTCGAAGCTCGAGCCACTTCCCCAGACGTCTGGATATTGGAACGTGAGGTGATCCAGGAGCGTCTTGGAGTCCGTGAAGCTCTGACCTCTGGGCCAGATCTCTGCCAGATGCTTGAGCAGGATGATGTGTGGCCGGTCCTGGAGGATGCCGTCTTCCTTCTCCGTTTCGATCCGCTGGACGTCAGCGAGGGCGAGGCGGTCCACTGTCTCCGGCCAGCGCCCTCCAGCCGCGACGGCTACTCGCTTCAGTGGCCGCCACTTCTCCTTGTTTCGACCTGTGACTGCTTCCGGCAGTGGGGGTGATGGTTTGGCGACGTTGAGATTGCCTTCAGCCCACTTGCCGATGACTTCTCCGAGTGCGGCTGCGTCGTGTTCTATGCCTTCCCAGTCGGACTCTTCAACGTCATCCGAGGGAGCCATGTGCACCACGATGCAACGCTGGAGCGTGTCTTCCGGAAGGTTGGGACTGTTGCCCGCAATGGCGACCGGAGCGTAGGTGGGAAACTCTTTGGCAACCCAGCCTTCTTCTTTGTGAGGAACCAGCACGGGGCGGGTGGCACCCTGCTTGTACCCGGTGTTGATGACCGCCAGGATCTCGCCGACCCCCTCGTTCTTCGGGTTGAGGCTGCGGTCTGCTTCGTCGATCAGGACGGTGCGCGGTCTTTCGGCGAGCATCCTCGTCAGTAGTGCGGGTGAGGAAATGGTGCTCATCTGCACTGAGTCGAGCGCCAGGTGTCCCATGTGTTCCAGGAGGGTTGTCTTGCCGGAACCCGGCACAGGGCTACTGATAAGCAGTCGCGGTGTGGTTCTGGTAACCGAGGTGAAGTGGCTATGTGCGATCCATAGGGTGAGGATGTCGATGTCGTCGTCTCGCATGACTCCGATGAACCGAGTAAGCCAGTCGTGCAAGGATCTCAAGACCGCTTCGCCAGGCTTGGCAGTTTCAATCACGCTGCCCTCCGCACTGCCCCGTATACCTTTTCCCGTGCCAGGCGCGCCGCCTGTTCCGTGAGTGTGGTGGGGTCTGCTGACGGTTTAGTTGACCTCGGGGTTTACGCCGCCAGAGCGACGGTCGTTCTGTAAACGGTCTCGTATTCAACCGGGGTCAGCTTACCCAGACGACGCTGCCGACGGCGCCGGTGATAAGTCCGCTCGATCCAATAGACGATCTCCCTGCGGAGCTCATCCCGGGAGGACCAGCGGCGCTTGTTGAGCACGTTCTTCTGTAACGTGGAGAAGAAGCTCTCCATCGCGGCATTATCGCCTGCAGCGCCAACCCTGCCCATCGATCCAAGCAGGCCATGAGCCTTGATCGCTCGCTGGTATTTTCTTGAACGAAATTGGCCGTATTCAACCGATCGTCGCAACAGTCTGTTGTTGCAATGAGCGTAGTTGATCGGCGAAGGCCTCAGCTGGGGTGCGCC
>NZ_JADPSA010000003.1:36203-71503 GCF_017347085.1 Nesterenkonia sp. E16_10 | reverse complement strand
AGGAGAAGTCCTACGAGGAGCGCCCCGCCGCACCTGTTCAACCCGCAGACCGTGTTCAAGCTCCAGCACTCCACCAAGACCCGCCGCTATGACATCTTCAAGCAGTACTCCAAGGCGGTGGACGACCAGTCCGAGGCGCTGCTGACCCTGCGCGGGCTCTTCAAGCTCAGCTCCGAGCGGCAGCCGGTGCCCCTCGACGAGGTCGAATCGGTGGCCGAGATCGTCAAGCGGTTCAACACCGGGGCGATGAGCTACGGCTCGATCTCCCAGGAGGCCCACGAGACCCTCGCGATCGCGATGAACCGGCTCGGCGGACGCTCCAACACCGGTGAGGGCGGGGAGCACCCGGCCCGGCTCGAAGACCCCGAGCGGCGCTCGGCGGTCAAGCAGATCGCCTCCGGACGCTTCGGGGTGACCAGCCAGTACCTGACCCACGCCGATGACCTGCAGATCAAGATGGCCCAGGGCGCCAAGCCCGGCGAGGGCGGCCAGCTCATGGGCAAGAAGGTCTACCCCTGGGTGGCCGAGACCCGGCACGCCACCCCCGGGGTCTCCCTGGTGTCCCCGCCGCCGCACCACGACATCTACTCCATCGAGGACCTGGCCCAGCTGATCTTCGACCTCAAGCGCGCCAACACCGGCGCCCGGGTCCACGTGAAGCTGGTCTCGCTGCATGGGGTCGGCACCGTGGCCGCCGGCGTGACCAAGGCCAAGGCCGACGTCGTGCTGATCTCCGGACACGACGGCGGCACCGGCGCCTCGCCGCTGAACTCGCTCAAGCACGCGGGCACCCCCTGGGAGCTCGGGCTGGCCGAGGCGCAGCAGACGCTGATGCTCAACGGGCTGCGCGAACGCGTCACCGTGCAGGTCGACGGGCAGCTCAAGACCGGCCGCGACGTGATCATCGCCGCGCTGCTCGGCGCCGAGGAATACGGCTTCGCCACCGCCCCGCTGGTGGTCTCGGGCTGCATCATGATGCGGGTCTGCCACCTGGACACCTGCCCGGTCGGCGTCGCCACCCAGAACCCGGTGCTGCGCGAGCGCTACACCGGCAAGGCCGACCACGTGGTCAACTTCTTCGAGTTCGTCGCCCAGGAGGTGCGCGAATACCTGGCCGAGCTGGGCTTCCGCACCCTGGACGAGGCGATCGGGCACGTGGACGCGATCGACATGGACGACGCCAAGCGGCACTGGAAGACCACCGGGCTGGATCTCGGCGCCGTGCTGGACAGCTACGACCCCAACGACCCGGTGACCGCCTCGATGCTGCGCCGCACCCGCGGACAGGACCACGAGCTGGAGAAGCACTTCGACATGGGCCTGATCGAGCTCGCCGGCCAGGCCATCAGCCACGGCGAGAAGGTGACGATCGAGAAGAAGGTGATCAACACCGACCGCTCGGTGGGCACCATGCTCGGCCACGAGGTGACCAAGGCGCAGGGCCTGAGGATGCTGGAGAACAACACCATCGTCGTCCAGCTCACCGGTGAGGCCGGGCAGTCCCTCGGGGCCTTCCTGCCGCACGGGATCACGCTGCACCTCTCCGGGGACGCCAATGACTATGTGGGCAAGGGACTCTCCGGCGGGCGGATCATCGCCCACCCGGACCCTGCCGCGCCGCTGGTCGCGGAGCGCAACGTCATCGCCGGCAACGTGATCGGCTACGGCGCGACCGCCGGGGAGATGTTCCTGCGCGGCCAGGTCGGGGAACGCTTCCTGGTGCGCAACTCCGGGGCCACCGCCGTGGTCGAAGGCATCGGTGACCACGGCTGTGAGTACATGACCGGAGGCCAGGCGCTGATCCTGGGACCCACCGGGCGCAACTTCGGGGCAGGCATGTCCGGAGGCACCGCGTTCCTGGTGGACTTCGACGAGCAGAAGGTCAACTCGCAGGCCCGGCTCAACGGGGACCTGCTGCTGCTGGAACCCGACGAGGAGGACCGCGCGATCATCGCAGACCTGCTGCGCCGGCATCACGAGGAGACCGGCAGCGCAGTGGCCGAGGCCCTGCTCGAGGATCTCGAGACGACCTATTCGCGCATCACCAAGGTGCTCCCGCGCAACTACGACGCCGTGCTCCGCGCCCGCTCCAGCGCCCTCGACGAGGGCCTGGATCCCGATGGCGACGCAGCATGGCAGAAGATTCTGGAGGCGACCCGTGGCTGATCCGCGTGGATTCATGAAGCACCGAGAGCGCCAGGACCGGCCCTCTCGCCCTGTCCCGGTCCGGATCATGGACTTCAACGAGGTCTATGAGCGCAATGAGCGCGGGATCGTGCAGACCCAGGCCAGCCGCTGCATGGACTGCGGCATCGCGTTCTGCCACACCGGGTGCCCGCTGGGGAACCTGATCCCGGAGTGGAACGACCTGATCTGGCGCGACCAGTGGGAGGAGGCCTCCTCCCGGCTGCACATGACCAACAACTTCCCCGAGTTCACCGGGCGGATCTGCCCGGCCCCCTGTGAGGCCTCCTGCGTGCTGGGCATCAACCAGCCCGCGGTCACGATCAAGCAGTCCGAGGTCGCGATCGCCGATGAGGCCATCGCCCGCGGCTACGTGGAACCGGTGCTGCCCCAGCGGCTCACCGGCAAGACCGTGGCCGTGGTGGGCTCGGGACCGGCCGGCCTGGCCGCCGCCCAGCAGCTCACCCGCGCCGGACACACCGTGGCCGTCTACGAGCGGGACGACCGGCTCGGCGGGCTGCTGCGCTACGGCATCCCGGACTTCAAGATGGAGAAGCACCACGTGGAGTTCCGCATCGAGCAGATGCGCGCCGAGGGCACCCGGTTCTACACCTCCACCGAGATCGGCGCCGACATCACCTGGGACGCCCTGGAAGCCAGCTACGACGCGGTCATCCTGGCCACCGGCGCCATGGTCCCGCGCGACCTGGGCATCAACGGGCGCGAGCTCGACGGGGTCCACTTCGCCATGGAGTACCTGGTGCAGTCCAACAAGGCCACCTCCGGGGACCAGGTGGAGGGACAGATCCGTGCGGACGGCAAGCACGTCGTCGTGCTCGGCGGCGGAGACACCGGCGCTGACTGCATCGGCACCGCCCACCGACACGGCGCCGCCTCGGTGACCACCCTGGCCATCGGCAAGGAGCTGCCCTCGGAGCGCTCCGACCGCGAGCCCTGGCCGATGGACCCGCGGGTCTTCGAGCTGACCAGTGCCGACGAGGAGGGCGGGGAGCGCAGCTACCTGGCCTCCACCGTGGAGTTCCTCAGCGACGACGCCGGCCGGGTGCGCGCCCTGAAGGTCGCCGAGACCCAGTACAACCCCGACGGGTCCCGCTCCCCGAAGCCCGGCTCCGAGCGCGAGATCCCGGCGGACCTGGTGCTGCTGGCGCTGGGCTTCACCGGGGCGGAGTCCGACACGCTCACCGAGCAGCTCTCGATGGACTTCGACCGGCGCGGGAACATCAGCCGGGCCGAGGACTACCAGACCTCGGTGGAGGGCGTCTTCGCCGTCGGCGATGCCGGCCGCGGGGCCTCCCTGGTGGTCTGGGCCATCGCCGAGGGCCGCGCCGCGGCCGCGAAGGTGGACGAATATCTCGAAGGCGCGACCAGGCTCCCGGCCCCGGTCAAACCCTCGGATCGTGCGATTTCACTCACAGGCTGACTGTTATAGGCTCGATACGAACAATCCTGGTCCAGTGTCGTGCCAGTCCATCAACTCGCTTAACGGCATTAGAGATAGGACAAGGTGAGATATGAGACACGCCAAGATCGTTGCCACTTTCGGCCCCGCCACCGCAGGCTATGAGATGACCCGCAAGCTCGTGGAGGCCGGCGTCGACGTCGCCCGGGTCAACATGAGCCACGGCGACTACAGCGTCCACGAAGACACCTACAACACCGTCCGCGAGGTCTCCAAGGACCTGCGCCAGGCCGTGGGAATCTTCGCCGACCTGCAGGGACCCAAGATCCGGCTCGGCCGCTTCATCGAGGGTGAGCACCCGCTCGCCGTCGGTGACCGCTTCACCATCACCATCGACGACGTCGAGGGCACCAAGGACCGCTGCTCCACCACGTTCAAGGGCCTGCCCGGAGACGTCAACGTCGGAGACACCCTGCTCATCGATGACGGCAAGATCGCGCTGCGCGCCGTGGAGGTCACCGCCACCGACGTGGTCACCGAGGTCACCGTGCCCGGCAAGGTCTCCAACAACAAGGGCATCAACCTGCCCGGCGTCGCCGTCTCCGTGCCGGCGATGTCGGAGAAGGACGAGGAGGACCTGCGCTGGGCGCTGCGCACCGGCTTCGACATGGTCGCGCTCTCCTTCGTCCGCGACGCCGCAGACATCGACGCCGTGCACCGGATCATGGATGAGGAGGGACGCCGCGTCCCGGTCATCGCCAAGGTCGAGAAGCCCCAGGCGGTGGAGGCGCTGCAGGACATCGTCGACGCCTTCGACGCCGTCATGGTCGCTCGCGGCGACCTCGGTGTGGAGCTGCCCCTGGAAGAGGTCCCGCTGGTGCAGAAGCGCGCCGTGGAGCTCGCCCGCCGCTGGGCCAAGCCGGTCATCGTCGCCACCCAGGTGCTGGAATCCATGATCGACAGCCCCCGGCCCACCCGCGCCGAGGCCTCCGACTGCGCCAACGCGGTGCTCGACGGCGCGGATGCGGTCATGCTCTCCGGCGAGACCTCCGTGGGCCAGTTCCCGGTGGAGACCGTGGAGACCATGTCCCGGATCATCGAGACCACCGAGACCAAGGGCCTGAGCCGGATCCCCGAGCTGGGCACCAAGCCCAAGACCCGCGGCGGCGCGATCACCCGCGCGGCCAAGGAGATCGCGGATCAGCTCGACATCGAGCACCTGACCACCTTCACCCGCTCCGGGGACTCCGCCCGCCGGCTCTCCCGGCTGCGGCCCAAGCAGAACATCTTCGCGTTCACCCACGTGGAGCACACGCACAACATCCTTACCCTGTCCTGGGGCGTGCAGCCGCGCTGGGTGGAGTTCGCCACCCACACCGACACCATGACCGCCCAGGTGGACAAGCTGCTGCTGGAGGAAGACGCCGCAGAGCTCGGCCAGCTCGTGGTCATCGCCGCCGGGTCCCCTCCAGGGCAGGCCGGGACCACCAACATGGTCAAGGTCCACCGGATCGGTGACCTGCACGACGCCAGCGACATCGAGACCCTGCGCCGCGGCGACATCGCCCCGGCCAACAAGGAACCGGTCGGTCCCTGGCCCGCGGCCAGCGCCTCCAGCCCGTCCTAGTCGGCAGCCGCCGGTCAGCGCGGCACGGCAGAGATTCAATGCTCGGGCCCAGGCCGAGGTAAGCTGGTGCCGTCCACGTCGGGGAGTCTGAGAAGACCCCCGCCGCGGGCGGCATGAGCGCCGGGGAGGCCCTGACCTCCTCGGTTCAGCCCGAATGGCGGAATCGGTAGACGCGCCGCACTCAAAATGCGGTACCACTGGTGTGTGGGTTCGAGTCCCACTTCGGGCACCAGCACGACGACGACCAGCCCAGCACGGGGAGCGTCCCCTCCGGGAGAGACTCCCGGCACGGCGGTCAGGGACCAGAAGGAGAACGGTGAGCGAACAGACTCCGGGCGCCGGCGAGAGCGCATCCGCGGCAGCAGCATCCCACGCCGCCCCTGAGACGGCCGCTGCGTCGGCTGCCGAGACGGCTGCTGCGCCTGCTGCCGAGGCCGAGCGCGGCGCCGCGCCGCGCCGGGTGCTGGTCGCCGAGGACGAGACCCTCATCCGGCTCGACATCGTCGAGATCCTCACCGGCGCCGGCTACGACGTCGTGGGCGAGGCCGACAACGGCGAACGCGCCGTCGAACTGGCCCGGGAGACCGAGCCGGACCTGGTGGTGATGGACGTGAAGATGCCCATCATGGACGGGATCACCGCGGCGCAGCTCATCGCCGAGGAGCGGATCGCCCCGGTGGTCATGCTGACCGCCTTCTCCCAGCGCGACCTGGTCGAATCGGCCCGCGAGGCCGGGGCCATGGCCTATGTGGTCAAGCCCTTCACCGAGAATGACCTGATCCCGGCGATCGAGGTCGCCATGGCGCGCTTCGACGAGATCCGCGCCCTGGAGGACGAGGTCACCTCGCTGGCGGACAAGTTCGAGACCCGCAAGCTGGTGGAGCGGGCCAAGTCCCTGCTCACCACGAAGATGGGCCTCACCGAGCCCGAGGCCTTCCGCTGGATCCAGAAGACCTCGATGGATCGCCGACTCTCGATGCGCGAGGTCGCCGAGACCGTGGTCGACCAGATGACGGACTCCCCGCCCTACCTGAAGTAACCCCCTGCGTTCCCGTCCCCGTTGAGGGGCTGATTCTGCGAGTATCTGAGGCGGTTTTCGGCCTCAACTGATCGCAGAATCAGCCCCTCAACGCGTGGGGGTGGGTTACACGGTGAGGATCAGGGCGTCGCCCTGGCCTCCGCCGCCGCACAGGCCTGCGGCTCCGGTGCCGCCGCCCCGGCGGGAGAGCTCCAGAGCCAGGTGCAGCACCAGGCGCGCCCCGGACATCCCCACCGGGTGCCCCAGGGCGATGGCGCCGCCGTTGACGTTGAGCTTCTCCTGGGCGAGGCCCAGCTGCCGGGCCGAGGCCGCGCCCACGGCCGCGAAGGCCTCATTGATCTCCACCAGATCCAGCGACTCCGGGCTGATGCCCTGCTTCCGGCAGGCCTCCGCGATGGCGTTCGCCGGCTGCAGCTGCAGAGAGGAGTCCGGGCCGGCCACCATCCCGTAGGCGCCGATCTGCGCCAGGGGAGTGAGGCCGAGTTCCCGGGCCTTCTCCGGGGTGGTCACGATGACCGCGCAGGCACCATCGGAGATCTGCGAGGCAGAGGCGGCCGTGATCGTGCCCTGCTTGTCGAACGCGGGGCGCAGCCTGCCCAGGGATTCGGCCGTGGTGCCTTCTCGGATGCCCTCATCGCGGCTGACCTGGAGGGGATCGCCCTTGCGCTGGGGCACCTGGACGGGGGTGACCTCCTCGTCGAAGACTCCGTTCTCCCAGGCCGCAGCCGCGCGCTCATGGGAGAGTGCCGCCACCTGGTCCTGCTCCGCCCGGGAGACCTCCGTGTCCGCGGTGTTGCAGGACTCGGTCAGGGCTCCCATGCTCTGCTGCGTGGCCTGATCGAAGAGCGCGTCATAGGCCATCGAATCGACCAGCTTCGTGTCCCCATAGGTGAAGCCCTTGCGGGAGCCCGGCAGCAGGTGGGGCGCATTGGACATCGATTCCATGCCGCCGGCCACCACCAGCTCACACTCGCCCGCGCGGATCAGCTGATCCGCGTAGGCGATGGCGCTCAGTCCGGAGAGGCAGACCTTATTGACCGTGATCGCTGGCACATGGCCCGGGATCTCGGCGCCCAGGGCGGCGGTGCGGGCCGGGTTCTGTCCGGCTCCGGCCTGGATGACCTGCCCCATGATGACGTAGTCGACCTGGTCGGGGCGGACCCCGGTCTTCTGCAGCGCGCTGCTGATCGCGGCCGAGCCGAGCTGGGCCGCGGTGAGTGAGGAGAGCCCACCCATCAGCTTGCCGATCGGGGTGCGGCTGCCTCCGAGGATCACGGAACCGGATGTCATGGGTGCTCCTTCATGTTCAAGACGACTCAAGGGTGTTCTGGACCACACATATCATGTGCGGTGCCGCGGTGGATGTGCGGTGCCTTGTTGGATGTGCGGTGCCTCGATGGATGTGAGGTGTTTCAGTGCAGTTCGACGCCGGTGGCTTCGCGCACCTGCTCCGGGCTCACTCCCGGTGCGGTCTCGACCAGCTTCATGCGTGGCTCGGCCTCGGTGCCCACGACGTCGATGACGGCCAGGTCGGTGATGATCCGGTCCACCACGGACTTCCCGGTCAGCGGCAGGGTGCAGGCGGGAAGGATCTTCGGTGAGCCGTCCTTGGCCACGTGGTCCATCAGGCAGATGACCCGCTCCGCGCCGTGGACCAGGTCCATGGCGCCGCCCATGCCCTTGACCATCTTGCCGGGCACCATCCAGTTGGCGAGGTCGCCGTTCTCCGCGACCTGCATGCCGCCCAGGACGGCGACGTCGATCTTGCCGCCGCGGATCATTCCGAAGCTGGTGGAGGAGTCGAAGAACGACGCCCCGGGGAGCACGGTGACGGTCTCCTTGCCGGCGTTGATCAGGTCCGGGTCCACGGCGTCCTCGGTGGGGTAGGGCCCCACGCCGAGGATGCCGTTTTCGGACTGGAGCACCACGGTGCGCTCGGCCGGGATGTGGTTCGGGATCAGGGTGGGCATGCCGATGCCCAGGTTCACATAGGCGCCGTCGGGAAGCTCCTGGGCGGCGCGGGCGGCCATCTGCTCGCGGGTCCAGCCTGCGTGGGTTTCGGTGGTCATGACGCGGTCACTCCTTCTCGTCGCTGCGGACGGTGCGCTTCTCGATGGGCTTGTCGATCTCAGACCCGACCTCTACGATCCGGTGCACGAAGACCCCGGGCAGGTGCACGGCGTCGGGGTCGATCTCTCCGGGCTCCACCAGCTCCTCCACCTGGGCGATGCAGACCCGGCTCGCCATCGCGGCGTCGGGGCTGAACTGCCGGGCGGCCTTGTTGAACACCAGGTTGCCGTGCCGGTCACCGCGCTGGGCGTGGACCAGGGAGAAGTCGGTCACGATCGACTCCTCCAGGACGAACTCGAGTGCACGGCCGTCGTGGATCGTGAAGGGCCGGACCTCCTTGGGTGCGGACTGCTTCGCCACGCCGCCGGATCCGTCGTAGGTCATCGGGATGCCGCCCTCGGCGACCTGCGTGCCCACGCCGGAACGGGTGTAGAACGCCGGGATCCCGGCTCCGCCTGCGCGCATCTTCTCCGCCAGAGTGCCCTGCGGGACCAGCTCCAGCTCCAGCTCGCCCTCCAGATACTGCCGGGCGAACTCCTTGTTCTCTCCGACATAGGAGGAGGTCATCTTCACGATCCGGCGCGCCGCGAGCAGCACGCCCAGGCCCCAGCCGTCCACGCCGCAGTTGTTCGACGCCACGGAGAGCCCGGAGGCACCCTGCTCGAGCAGCGCCTCGATGAGCTGGATCGGATTCCCGGAGAGGCCGAAGCCTCCTACGGCGAGCGAGGCGCCGTCGGGGATGTCGGCCACGGCCTCGGCGGCGGTGGTCACGGTCTTATCGATGGTCATGGGCCCTCCTCAGGGTTTCAGGGACTCGGGGCTTCAGCGACTCAGGGACTGCTGCTGACTCAGGGACTTCAGGGACTCGGGAACTGCTGTTGACTCGGGGGACCGTGCGGCTGGCCGGGAGCTCTCGGCGTGATGGCCGGCTCAGCTCGCCGTCCAGCCTCCGTCCATGGCGTAGGACGTGCCGGTCACCATACCGGCGGAGTCGGAGGCCAGCCAGGTGGCCAGCGAGGCCACCTCCTCGGGCTCCACCAGACGCTTCACCGCGGATTCGGTGAGCATGATCTGCTCGACCACCTGGTCCTCGGCGATCCCGTGGATGCGGGCCTGGTCGGCGATCTGCTTCTCCACCAGCGGGGTGCGCACATAGGCCGGGTTGAGGCAGTTCGAGGTCACCCCGTGCTCGGCGCCCTCCAGGGCGGTGACCTTGGAGAGGCCTTCCAGGGCATGCTTGGCGCTGACGTAGGCGGACTTGTACGGGCTGGCCCGCAGTCCATGGACCGAGGAGATGTTCAGGATCCGGCCGAAGCCGCGGGCGTACATGCCTGGCAGCGCGGCGCGGATCAGCAGGAACGGGGACTCCACCATCAGCCGGTGCATGAGCCGCCACGCCTCGGGGTCGAACTCATGCAGCGGAGCGACCCGCTGGATGCCGGCGTTGTTGACCAGGATGTCGGCCTCGGGGATCCCGGTCTCGGCGCCGAGCTCCTGAAGGGCCGTGGTCTCGGAGAGATCCACCGTCCATGAGCTGCCGCCGATCTCTGCGGCCAGGGCTTCGGCGGCCGCGCCGTCGCGGTCACAGACGGTCACCTGCGCACCGGCGGCGGCGAAGGCCCGCACGCAGGCCGCCCCGATGCCCGAGGCTCCGCCGGTGACGACGGCGCGGCGGCCGGTCAGCGCGCCGGCCGGGAGGGGTGAGCTGCGAGTGGTGTGCGGGTCCATGATGCTCCTTCTTCAAGGGGTGAGGATTGAAACGCGGGGTGCCGGAGGAACCGGGGAGGGGTGCGGTGAGGTGGGTCGCAGGGAGGCCAGCTCGCCCGGTGGATCAGAACCCGCCCACGGCCGAGACCAGAGCGATCAGGGCCACGACGACCAGCACCGGGATGACCAGCGTGACCATGGCGATGTCCTTATAGGACTGACGATGGGTGAGGCCGCAGACGATCAGCAGCGTGACCACGGCGCCGGAGTGCGGCAGCGTGTCCAGGCCGCCGGCGGCCATGGCGGTGAGTCGGTGCATCATCTCCAGGCTGATGCCCTCGGCCTCGGCCATGGCGCGCAGGTCCGCGCCCAGGGCGTTTAGGGCGATGGTCATGCCGCCGGAGGAGGAACCGGTGAGCCCGGCGGTGATCGAGGTGGTGACCACGGAGGTCACCAGCGCGTTGGCGCCCATGCCGAAGACCGAGTCGCGGACCACGGCGAAGGCGGCCACCGAGGCGACGACGGCGCCGTAGCCGACCTCGGAGGCGGTGGAGAAGATCGGCAGCATGGAGCGCTTGACGCCGTCGTTGAATCCGACCTTCAGGGTGCTCCACTTGCCGAAGTTCATCGCGATGATCAGCGCGATGGCGCTCACGATGCCCACCAGCACGGCCCACAGGCCGGCGCGGGTGTCGTAGCTGATGGCTCCGAAGGTGTCCTCCTGCAGATAGGACCAGTCCAGGGCCGGGAAGATCAACAGGGTGCAGGCGAAGTTCACCGCGAAGACGGTCAGCAGCGGCAGGAAGGGGACCAGACGGTTGGGCGGGGCGATCGTGGTGGTGACCGAGGAGCCGTCGTCGGCAGATCCTCCGATGACCTTCTTGGACTCCGCGGACTCGAAGTGCTCGCCCTTGGAGATCAGGCTGCGACGGCGGTGCTCCAGCCACACCAGGCCCAGGCCGAAGATCAGGGTCCCGCCCAGGACGCCCACTCCCGGGCCGGCCCAGGCGCCGGTGCCGAAGAACTGACCGGGGATGATGTTCTGGACCTGCGGGGAACCGGGCAGCGCGGTCATGGTGAAGGTGAAGATGCCCAGGGCGATGGTGCCCGGGATCAGCCGGCGCGGGATGTCAGCGACGCGGAACAGCTCGCGGGCCAGCGGATACATCACGAACGCGACCACGAAGAGGCTGATCCCGCCGTAGGTCATCAGCGCGGAGGTGATCACCGTCGCGGCGATCGCCCTGCGGCTTCCGATCCAGCCGGTCACGGTGCGCGCGATCGACTCGGCGTAGCCGGTCACGGTCATCAGCACCCCGAAGATCGCACCGGTCAGGAAGATCGGGAACCAGCTGCCCACGAAGCCGGCCATCGCTGGCATGAACACCTCGGTGTAGGACGCCAGGATCGGAGCCCCGGAGAAGAGCACGCAGACGACCGCGGAGATGGGAGCGGCGAGGATCACCGGCACGCCGCGATAGGCGAGGGTGACGAGCAGCAGCAGGGACAAAATGATGCCGACGATGCCCAGGATCATGGGGGTCTCCTCAGGGAGGGTGGTGAGCGTGTGACGCCCGTCTCGGCGTCAACGTTCAGCATGCGTGCCCCGATGTGACCTGCGCTACATTCTTTCGTTCAACAGTGCAGCGGTGATTTGGTAGCTGGCTACGAACGCGTCTCGCGGGGGAGGGTGCCCCGACGGGCGGCGAGCGCCCAGGACAGCTCGACGAGGGTGTCGAGGTCTCCGAGGTCCGCACCGGTGAACTCCTGGAACCTCTGCAACCGGTAGCGCAGCGTGTTGACGTGCACCGGGATGCTGTGGGCGGCCCGCGGGATGTTCATCCGGTGGTGCAGGTAGGCCTCCACGGCCTCGAGCACATGCTCGCCGAACACGCCGGCCTCGACCAGCGGCTGCAGGTGGCGTTCCTGCAGCAGTGCGGTGACCTCCGGGCTGGCGTGGACCCCGGCCCGCCAGGACAGGCGCTCCAGGTCCACCACCCCGGTCTGTCCCACGGCCGCGGCGGCGCGCAGCGCGGCGGAAGCGGATTCGAAGGATCGCGGCAGCTCCTCCAGGCCCACCGCCGGGCCGAGCCCGATGGTCAGCCGCTCCGGCTCCGCGCTCAGCGGCGGCTCGCCGATGAGGATGCCCACCAGCATCCCGGCGCGCACCGCGGTGAGCACCCGCAGTCCAGCCTGTTCGGCCCATTCCTGGAGCCGCCGCTGCTGTTCCAGGTCTGCCTCCGGCCGCGATTCCGCGGCCAGCGCACACAGCGAGGCGGCGGTGGGCACGTCGTAGAGGGCGGCGCCGCGGGCGAGCTCGGTCGGGTCCATCTGGGTGGCCACGGCCTCGCCGATCCAGGACGCCCGCCGGGTGGAGTCGGCCAGCGCTCGCGAGACGTCCCGGTCCTGGTAGACCAGCACCGCCCGAGTTGAGAACACGTCCCCCAGCTCCCACAGCAGGGTGGAGGAGGCCAGGACCTGATCCGCCGGAATGCCGTGGTCCGGGGCGTGGTCCAGCATCCGGTGCAGGATCACCGACATGCAGGCTCGGAAGCCGGCGAGCACGCTGCCCACGGGCACGCCCTGGGCGTGCCGCTCCGAGGCCAGGGCGTCGGCCTCGGCGACGTCGTCGTGGCAGGGTTCGAATCCGGCCCGGATGGTGCGGATGCTCAGGGCGATGTTGCGCCGCACGGAGGCTTCCAGGGCGGCGGTGGGGACGTCCATGTAGCCGGGCACCGTGGTGCGGATGGTGTGGATGGTCTGCTCGAGGATGCTGCCGTCGGCCTCGAGGGTGGCCAGCAGCCGGTCCCAGGCGGCCTCGGCGGGACGCTGCTCCGCTGTCATGTGGCTCACCATACCGGCTGCCCCACGTTGCTCCCTCGCCCCTCCCGTGTCGTACTCACGTCACTCTCGCCGCCGCACCTCCAGCGGCTCTCCCGGCCCTGAAGCGTCTTGTGGTGATTTGCATCACGTGGTGGTGTGCGTCACATTGGGGTGCGACGGGGGCCAGGCGGCTCCCGTCTTCGACATCACCTGTTCGACGTCGTCTGGACTGCGTCGTCTGTTCGACGTCACCTTTCCCACATCGTCGTCTTTCCCACATCACCGACCCGAAGGAGCTGCGCTGATGGCTGTCCGGTATTCCGCCACCACGGAAACGTTGCATGAAGAGTTGTTCGAGGGCGGGGCCCTCGTTCTCGCAGCGTTCGGCCGCCGCGACATCCCTGCGGGGTGTGCCGCATGACCGCCTCGCGGCAGGATGCCGCAGGCAACAGCGCCGTTCTCGGCAGGGTGATGCGGCCGCTGAACTCGCTGGTGGAGAAGCTGATCCCCTCGGCCCTGGTCTTCGCGATCGCGCTGACCTTCATCGTGGGTCTGCTGGCGCTGATCTTCACCGACGCCGGCCCGATCCAGGTCGTCGAGGAATGGGGCATCGGCCTGGCCGGGCTGCTGGCGTTCATCACACAGATGGCCCTGATCCTGTTCCTGGGCTACATCCTGGCCAACACGAGACCCGCGAGAAAGCTGCTGCGCCGCCTGGCCAAGGTCCCCAGAACAGCGATCCAGGCCTACCTGTTCGTGTTCCTGGTCGCCGCCCTGGCAAGCCTGATCACCTGGGGCCTGGGACTGGTGGTCGGGGGTCTGCTGGCACGCGAGGTCGCCCACGTCTTCCGCGAACGCCAGATCCCGGTGCACTTCCCCATGCTGGTGGCCTCGGGCTTCTCCGGATTCGTGGTCTGGCATATGGGCTACTCCGCCTCGGGCCCGCTCACCGCAGCCACCCCCGACTCCTTCGTGGCAGAACAGCTCGGCGCTCCGCTCCCGGTGGGAGAGACCATCTTCTCCACCTGGAACATCATCGCCTGCATCGTCACCATCGCCGTGGTCACCCTGGCCCTGTACCTGGTGGCGCCTCGGGACAGCGCCACGGTGGTCCCGCTGAAAGTGGACGCACGCGAGGTCGACGTCGAGATCGACGACGCCGTCGAGACTCCCGCGGATCGTGTCGACGCCTCCCGCATCCCCACCCTGCTGATCGGGTTGATGCTGGTGGCCTATCTGATCATCCACTTCAGCGGCGGCGGCTCGCTGACCTTGGACGTGGTCAACTGGAGCTTCCTCGGGCTGATCATGCTGTTGGTCCGCAGCCCCTTCGAGCTGATCGCGCTGACCAAGCAGGCCGCCTCGAATGTGGGCGAGATCCTGCTGCAGTTCCCGCTGTACGCAGGGATCCTGGGGATCATGGCCGGCACCGGGCTGATGAGCGTCATCTCAGAGGCCTTCGTGGCGATCTCGACTCCGCAGACGTTCGCACTCTTCGCGTTCCTCTCTGCCGGACTGGTGAACTTCTTCGTGCCCTCCGGCGGCGGACAGATCGCCGTGCAGGCTCCGATCCTGCTCGAGGCCGCAGAGACGCTCAGCGTGGATCCGGCTCTGGCCATCATGGCCGTGGCCTACGGGGACCAGTGGACGAACATGATCCAGCCGTTCTGGGCGCTCCCGCTGCTGGCCATCGCGGGGCTGAAGATGCGCGACATCCTCAGCTACACCACGATCGTGCTCATCGCCTCCGGCCTCGTATTCGGCTCCACCTTGCTCATCGTCTCGATGTGATCGGGCCGGAGCGCGCCGAGGCTGGGCGGCTCAGAGCTCGAAGTAGAACTCGTGGTGCGCCGCGCAGCCGGGATTGAACCCCGCCCCGCAGGCCGCGCAGGCCTCCGCGGTGAGGTAGTCGGCGATGCTGAACCGGGTGCGGCAGACCCCGCAGAGCAGCGCGAGCTCCTCCCGGCGCCCCCGCGGCCAACGCCCGATCTCATGCGCCTCGGCCTCCCGGTGGCAGCGCAGACAGGGGTACCAGCGGTCGCAGCAGAAGAACCGGATGGCGACGACGTCGCGCGGCCCGGCGTAGTGCCGGCAGCGGGTCTGATCATCCACCGCGGCCCCGCGGATCTCAGGCTCATCCATGGCCCCGAGGCTAGCCCACCCCCAACCCCAACCCCCTCACCCCACGTTGAGGGGCGGATTCTCCGAGCATCTCATGCGGTTTTCGGCCCAAACTAGTCGCAGAATCAGCCTCTCAACGCGGGGTGGGGAGCCCCTCAGCGCGGGGTGGGGCGCCTCTCAGCGCAGGTCGGGGCGCCTCTCAGCGCAGGTCGGGGCGCCCCTCAGCGCTGGGTGGGCGAATTCTGCATCGTGAGACAGGTGGCGGTGCGCGTGCGTTGGGACACGTCGGCAGGCATAGAATCCAGAGCATGGCTGAGCACACCGCAGAGACCCCCGAGAACACTCCTGACATCGTCGAGGGCGCGGCGCCCTTCACCCCGCCCAAGGCGGTCACCGGACCCTCGATTCCGGAGAAGCCCCGCAGCTGGGAGGTCACCGACGGCTACACCCGCGCACCGGCCCGCGGCATGCTGCGCGCGGTGGGCATGGGCGACGACGACTTCGGCAAGGCCCAGATCGGGATCGCGAGCTCCTGGAACGAGATCACCCCCTGCAACCTCTCGCTGGACCGCCTGGCCAAGGCCTCCAAGGAGG
The DNA here is from genome assembly GCF_017347085.1 of Nesterenkonia sp. E16_10. GTDB lineage: Bacteria > Actinomycetota > Actinomycetes > Actinomycetales > Micrococcaceae > Nesterenkonia. Next base: position 55,918 of record NZ_JADPSA010000003.1, on the reverse strand, counting down.
GTGTCCACGCCGGCGGCGGCTACCCGCTGGAATTCGGCACCATCTCGGTCTCCGACGGCATCTCCATGGGCCATGAGGGCATGCACTACTCGCTGGTCTCCCGCGAGGTCATCGCCGACTCGGTGGAGACCGTGATCCAGGCCGAGCGGCTCGACGGCTCGGTGCTGCTCGCTGGCTGCGACAAGTCCCTGCCCGGCATGCTCATGGCCGCGGCCCGGCTGAACCTCTCCAGCGTGTTCCTCTACGCCGGCTCGATCATGCCCGGCGTGGCCCGCTTCGCCGACGGCACCGAGAAGGAGGTCACCCTGATCGACGCCTTCGAAGGTGTCGGCGCCTGCGCCCGCGGCACCATCAGCGAGGCCGACCTCGACGTCATCGAACGCGCCATCTGCCCGGGCGAAGGCGCCTGCGGCGGCATGTACACGGCCAACACCATGGCCTGCATCGGTGAGGCGCTGGGCATGTCGCTGCCCGGCTCGGCCGCGCCGCCCTCGGCCGACCGCCGCCGCGACCACTACGCGCACAAGTCCGGCGAGGCCGTGGTGGAGCTGCTGCGCCAGGGCATCACCACCGCAGACATCCTCACCAAGAAGGCCTTCGAGAACGCCATCGCGGTGACCATGGCCTTCGGCGGCTCCACCAACGCGGTGCTGCACCTGCTCGCCATCGCCCGCGAGGCCGGGGTGGAGCTCGAGCTCGAGGACTTCAACCGGATCGGCGACAAGGTCCCGCACCTCGGGGACCTCAAGCCCTTCGGCCAGTACGTGATGGCCGACGTCGACCGGGTCGGGGGAGTGCCGGTGGTCATGCGCGCCCTGCTCGACGCCGGCCTGCTCCACGGCGACGCGCTCACCGTGACCGGCAAGACCGTCGCGGAGAACCTCGCGGCGATCAACCCGCCGGACATCGACGGCAAGATCATCCGCGCCCTGAACGACCCGATGCACCCCAACGGCGGGATCGCCGTGCTGCACGGCTCGCTGGCTCCCGAGGGTGCGGTGGTGAAGTCCGCGGGCTTCGACGCCGAGGTCTTCGAGGGCACCGCCCGGGTCTTCGAGCGCGAGCAGCAGGCGCTCAAGGCTCTCGAGGAGGGCCGGATCCAGGCGGGCGACGTCGTCGTCATCCGGTATGAGGGCCCCAAGGGCGGACCGGGCATGCGGGAGATGCTCGCCATCACCGGAGCCATCAAGGGCGCCGGGCTGGGCAAGGACGTGCTGCTGATCACCGACGGTCGCTTCTCCGGAGGCACCACCGGTCTGTGCATCGGGCATATCGCCCCCGAGGCCGTGGACGGCGGGCCGATCGCCTTCGTCGCCGACGGTGACCTCATCCGGGTCGACATCGCCGGGCGCAGCATCGAGCTCGTGGTCGACGCCGCCGAGTTCGCCACCCGCCAGCAGGACTGGACCCCGCTGCCGCCGTTCATCACCACCGGGGTGCTGGGCAAATACGCCAAGCTGGTCCGCTCCGCCGCCCAGGGCGCCTACTGCGGCTGAGCCGGTGAGCATCATCGCCGGTCACCGGCGCAGCCGGCCAGCAGCGGCGTCGGCAGACCGGATTTCCACCATGTGAGACGGGTATCCGGGATGTTGACACGGATCACAGGCCAGGGAAGCATGGACGCCATGCGTCAACTACTAGCGGTCGTACCCGTATCCGCCGCCGGGGGACATGTGAAGTGATTCACAGGCCCCAGGTCGGCCGCTCGTCCGCCTCACACGAGGCGGCCGAACGGTTGAACTGGAGCTGACGCATCCGCTCACCCCGGCAGAAGGCCCCACAGGCTTCTCAGCCGGGGTTTTCTCTTGACCGGAGTGGATCCACCACGGATCAGAGACTTCTTGGATCAGAAATTCGGGAACCAGAGACTGAGGAAAAGATGAGCCATCTGACAGCCACGACCCCAGCGATGCTGGCGTCGAAAGCATCCAGCAGCGCCGCTGGGACCTCTGCAGACCCGCGCCTCTACGGCCCCGGCCGTACCGTGGCGCCCGTGCAGGTCACCGGCTCGCAGTCGATCGTCCGCAGCCTCGAAGAGCTGGGTGTGACAGACGTCTTCGGCATCCCCGGCGGAGCGATCCTTCCCACCTATGACCCGCTGATGGACTCCGAGCAGGTCAACCACATCCTGGTGCGCCACGAGCAGGGTGCCGGACACGCCGCCCAGGGCTACGCGATGGTCACCGGCGAGGTCGGAGTCTGCATCGCCACCTCCGGCCCCGGTGCCACCAACCTGGTCACCCCGATGGCCGACGCCCATATGGACTCGGTCCCGATGGTCGCGATCACCGGGCAGGTCAACGCCAACGTGATCGGCACCGACGCGTTCCAGGAGGCCGACATCGTCGGGATCGCCACCCCGATCACCAAGCACTCCTTCCTGGTCACCGACGCCGACCAGATCCCCAAGGTGATGGCCGAGGCCTTCCACCTGGCCTCCACCGGCCGGCCCGGCCCGGTGCTGGTGGACGTCACGAAATCCGCCCAGGCCGCGCAGACCACCTTCGCCTGGCCGCCGAAGATCGAGCTCAACGGCTACCGCCCGGTCACCCGCGGGCATTCCAAGCAGATCCGCGAGGCCGCCAAGCTGATCCAGGGCGCCTCGCGTCCGGTGTTCTACATCGGCGGCGGAATGATCAAGGCCAATGCCTCCGAGGAGTTCCATGCCCTGGCCGAGACCGTCGGCGCTCCGGTGGTCACGACCCTGATGGCCCGCGGCGCGTTCCCGGACTCGCACCAGCAGAACCTGGGCATGCCCGGCATGCACGGCACGGTCTCCGCCGTCGCGGCGCTGCAGCGCTCGGACCTGCTGATCACCCTCGGCGCACGCTTCGATGACCGGGTCACCGGGCAGCTGGAGAGCTTCGCCCCGGACGCCCAGGTCATCCACGCCGACATCGACCCGGCGGAGATCTCGAAGAACCGGACGGCCGATGTGCCGATCGTCGGCTCGCTCAAGGAGATCGTGCCCGAGCTCGGCTTCGCCTTCGAAGCGCTGGTGGCAAAGCATGGGCGCACCGACCTCAGCGGCTGGTGGAAGCAGCTCAACCGCTTCCGCGAGACCTACCCGCTGGGCTATGCCACCCCGGAGGACGGCAAGATCGCCCCGCAGCAGGTGATCGAGAAGATCAACCAGGCCGCCGGCCCCGAGGCCGTCTATGTCGCCGGCGTCGGACAGCACCAGATGTGGTCTGCGCAGTTCGTGAAGTACGAGCGACCCCGGCAGTGGCTGAACTCCGGCGGGCTCGGCACCATGGGCTACGCGGTGCCCGCCGCCATGGGCGCCCAGGTGGGCAACCCGGACCGGGTGGTCTGGGCGATCGACGGCGACGGCTGCTTCCAGATGACCAACCAGGAGCTCGCCACCTGCGCGATCAACAAGATCCCGATCAAGGTCGCGGTGATCAACAACTCCTCCCTGGGCATGGTGCGCCAGTGGCAGACCCTGTTCTACGAGTCCCGCTACTCCAACACCCACCTGAACACCTCGGTCTCAGACTCCGGCGGGGAGATCGTGCGGATCCCCGACTTCCTCAAGCTCGCCGAGGCCTACGGCTGCGTGGGGCTGCGCTGCGAGCGTCCCGAGGACATCGACGCCGTGATCGCCGAGGCGATGGCGATCAACGACCGCCCGGTGGTCGTGGACTTCGTGGTCTCCCGTGATTCGATGGTCTGGCCGATGGTCCCTGCAGGGGTCTCCAACAGCGACATCCAGTTCGCGCAGAACCTGACCCCGCAGTGGGACGAGGAGGAATAAGAGCATGGGCACACATGACATCATCGCGCCGGAGCAGCGCCGCACGCTCTCGGTCCTGGTGGAGGACGTCCCCGGCGTGCTGACCAAGGTCTCCGGGCTCTTCGCCCGCCGCGCGTTCAACATCCACTCGTTGGCCGTGGGGCCCTCCGAGCTGCCCGGCCTGAGCCGGATCACCGTGGTGGTCGACGCCGACTCCAAGCTGCTGGAGCAGATCACCAAACAGCTGAACAAGCTGATCAATGTCATCAAGATCATCGAGCTGGCACCGGAGAACTCGGTCCAGCGCGAACACCTGCTGATCAAGGTGAAGGCTGACTCGCCCACCCGTCTGCAGGTCACCCAGGCCGTCGAGCTCTTCCGCGCCAAGATCGTGGACGTCTCCGTGGACTCACTCACCGTTGAGGCCACCGGCGCACCTGACAAGCTCAATGCTCTGCTCGAGGTCCTGGAGCCCTTCGGAGTCCGTGAGATCGTGCGCTCCGGCGGACTCGCGATCTCCCGCGGCTCGAAGTCCATGACCGACCGAGCGCTGCGCTGACCACCTGAGAACCACCTTCAGCACCACCGACCTGTTACCCAATCCCCATCATGAGGAGCCCTCACTGTGACTGATCTCTATTACGACGACGACGCCGACCTGTCCGTGCTCAGCGGCAAGAAGGTCGCTGTCATCGGCTACGGATCCCAGGGCCATGCCCACGCGCTGTCCCTGCGCGACTCAGGCGTCGACGTCGTCGTCGGTCTGAAGGCAGACTCCAGCTCCAAGGCCAAGGCCGAGGAGCAGGGCCTGACCGTGAAGACCGTGGCCGAGGCCTCCGCCGAGGCCGATGTCATCATGATCCTGGTCCCGGACCAGCACCAGGCCGCGGTCTACTCCGCCGAGATCGCCCCGCACCTGGTGCCCGGCAACGTGCTGCTGTTCTCCCACGGCTTCAACATCCGCTTCGGCTACATCGAAGCACCCACCGAGGTCGGCGTCGCGATGGTCGCCCCCAAGGGACCGGGCCACGTGGTCCGCCGCGAATACGAGGCAGGCCGCGGCGTGCCCGCCCTGATCGCCGTGGAGCAGGACCCCTCCGGCGAGGCCAAGTCGATCGCGCTGGCCTACGCCAAGGGCATCGGCGGCACCCGCGCCGGCGTCATCGAGACCACCTTCACCGAAGAGACCGAGACCGACCTCTTCGGTGAGCAGGCAGTGCTCTGCGGCGGCGCCTCCCAGCTGGTGCAGTACGGCTTCGAGACCCTCACCGAGGCCGGCTACAAGCCCGAGATCGCCTACTTCGAGGTGCTCCACGAACTGAAGCTCATCGTGGACCTGATGGTCGAGGGCGGCCTGACCAAGCAGCGCTGGTCGATCTCCGACACCGCCGAGTTCGGCGACTACGTCTCCGGGCCCCGCGTGATCTCCCCGGAGGTCAAGGAGAACATGAAGGCCGTGCTCGCCGACATCCAGTCCGGAGCCTTCGCCAAGCGCTTCATGGATGACCAGCGCGACGGTGGCAAGGAGTTCAACGAGCTGCGCAAGAAGAACGAGTCGCACCCGATCGAGTCCACCGGACGCGAGCTGCGCAAGCTCTTCTCCTGGATCCCGCAGGATGATGACTACACCGAGGGCACCACTGCTCGATGAGTGATCACGGTGAGCGGGGCGGGCCGTGACACGGCCCGCCCCGCTCACCGTCTTCGCGTGACCACCCCGAACCACGAAGCGCCAGCAGAAGAAGGACATTGTGAGCACTCACCGCCCCGTCGTCGTACTTGCCGAAGAACTCTCACCCGCCACCGTCGAGGCGCTGGGACCGGACTTTGAGATCCGTCAGTCCGATGGAACCGATCGCGAGCGGCTCTTCGCCGATCTCGCCGACGCCGACGCCATCATGGTGCGCTCGGCCACCCAGGTCGACGCCGAGGTGCTCTCCCACGCGAAGCAGCTCAAGGTCGTGGCCCGGGCCGGGGTGGGACTGGACAACGTCGACATCAAGGCCGCCACCGCGGCCGGCGTGATGGTCGTCAACGCCCCGACCTCGAACATCACCTCCGCCGCGGAGCTCACCTGCGCCCACATCCTGGGCCTGGCCCGGCACATCTCCCCGGCCCACCAGGCGCTGCGCGAGGGCGCCTGGAAGCGCTCGAAGTACTCCGGCGTGGAGCTCGCCGAGAAGACCCTGGGCGTGATCGGTCTGGGCCGGATCGGCGGTCTCGTGGCCGAGCGGATGAAGGCCTTCGACATGGAGATCATCGCCTACGACCCCTACGTCACCTCCGCCCGGGCCCACCAGCTCGGCGCCCAGCTGGTCACCCTGGACGAGCTCTACGCGAAGTCCGACGTGATCACGATCCACATGCCCAAGACCCCCGAGACCCTGGGCATGCTCAACACCGCGGCCTTCGCGAAGATGAAGGACACCGCCTTCGTGGTCAACGTGGCCCGCGGCGGGCTGATCGACGAGGCCGACCTGGAGCAGGCCCTGGCCGAGGGCACCATCGGCGGCGCCGCGGTGGACGTCTTCGCCGCCGAGCCCTCTACCGACCTGCCCTTCTTCACCCGCGAGAACGTCGTGGTCACCCCGCACCTCGGCGCCTCCACCGCCGAGGCCCAGGAGAAGGCCGGAGTCTCCGTGGCGAAGTCGGTGCGCCTGGCCCTGGCCGGCGAGCTGGTCCCGGACGCGGTCAACGTCGCCGGCGGCGCCATCGACGAGCTGGTCCGCCCCGGCATCCCGCTGATCGAGAAGCTCGGTCGGATCCTCAACGCCCTGGCCACCGACGCCTTCACCGATATCGAGACCGAGGCCGCCGGTGAGATCGCCGAGCTCAACGTCTCCGCGCTGCAGCTCGCCGCGCTCAAGGGCCTGTTCACCGACGTGGTCTCGGAGCAGGTCTCCTACGTCAACGCCCCGGTGCTCGCCGAGCAGCGCGGAATCTCCACCCGGCTGACCACCACCACCGAGGTGGAGGACTACCGCAACGCGCTCACCGTGCGTGGGGCCACCAGCTCCGGGACCAACCTCGAGGTCCGCGGCACGCTCACCGGACCCAAGCAGATCCAGAAGATCGTCGGGATCAACGGCTACGACCTGGAGATCGCGCTCACCGAGCACCTGGTGGTGCTCGAATACGCCGACCGCCCCGGCGTGGTCGGCGCGCTGGGCCGGATCCTGGGGGAGCACCAGGTCAACATCGCCGGCATGCAGGTCTCACAGAACACCAAGGAGGGCCGCGCGCTGGCAGTGCTCGCCGTCGACGCCGCGCTGCCCGCCGGGGTGCTCGACGCGATCAACGCCGAGGTCCAGGCCAACCTCGCCGCCGAGGTGGACCTCGAGGACTAGGTCTTGCGGTTCCCGCCCGGTGCAGGTCTGCGGCCCAGACCTGCACCGGGCACCCACCCAGACCTGCACCGGGCACCCACGTGGGGTAAATTCCTAGGGTGACTTCTTCCAAGCCCCCGTTCTACATCACCACGGCGATCCATTACCCCAATGGGGAACCGCATATCGGCCACGCCTACGAGGTCATCGCCTCCGATGTGATGGCGCGCTTCAAGCGCCTCGACGGACACGAGACCTACTTCCTCACCGGCACCGATGAGCACGGGCAGAAGATGCAGCAGACCGCCCAGAACCTGGGTCTATCCACCCGGGAGCTCGCCGATCGCAATGCGGCCGTGTTCCAGGCCATGGACGACGAGGTCGCCGGGATCTCCTATGACCGGTTCATCCGCACCACGGACGAGGACCACTACGCCGCCTCCACCGCCATCTGGCGGCGCATGGTCGAGGCCGGGGACATCTACCTGGACAAGTACGCCGGGTGGTACTCGGTGCGTGACGAGCGGTTCTACTCCGAGGACGAGACCGAGCTCGACTCGGCGGGGGAGCGCCTCGCCTCCGAGACCCAGACCCCGGTGACCTGGACCGAAGAAGAGTCCTACTTCTTCCGGCTCTCGAAGTACCAGCAGCCGCTGCTCGACTTCTTCCGCGACAACCCCAGCTTCGGGGCGCCGCGAAGCCGGTTCAACGAGGTCATCCGGTTCGTCGAGGGCGGGCTGGAGGATCTGGCGATCTCCCGGACCACCTTCGACTGGGGCGTCCCGGTGCCCAAGGACCTCACCGCTGATCAGACCAGCCTGGACCACGTGATGTATGTCTGGGTGGACGCGCTGACCAACTACCTCACCGGCGTCGGGTTCCCCGACACCGAGTCCGAGAGCTTCGCGAAGTTCTGGCCCGCTGACGTCCACGTGATCGGCAAGGACATCTCCCGGTTCCACTGCATCTTCTGGCCGGCGTTTCTGATGAGCGCGCAGATCGAGCTGCCCAAGCGGGTGATGATCCACGGCTTCCTGAACAACGCCGGGGAGAAGATGTCCAAGTCCGTGGGCAACGTGGTGGCCCCCGCCGACTGGGTGGCCGAATACGGGCTCGACGCCGTGCGGTTCTTCCTGCTGCGCGAGTTCCCCTTCGGCGCCGACGGCTCCTACACCCATGAGGCCGTGGTGGGCCGGAAGAACTCCGATCTGGCGAACAACCTGGGCAACCTCGCGCAGCGCTCGCTCTCGATGATCGCGAAGAACTGCGAGGAGAAGGTCCCGCAGCCCGGCGAGCGCACCGCCGCCGACCGTCGGATCCTGGCCCAGGCCGATGAGCTGCTGGAGATCAGCCGAGAGGCCTATGACCAGCAGGACTTCCACCGCGCGCTGGAGCGGACCTGGTTCGTGCTGGGCGAGGCCAACGCGTACTTCGCCGAGCAGGAGCCCTGGAAGCTGAAGAAGACCGACCTCTCGAGGATGAACACGGTGCTCTTCGTGACCGCGGAGGTCCTGCGCAAGGTCGCGCTGCTCGCCCAGCCGGTGATGCCGGAATCGGCCACACAGCTGCTGGACGCGCTGAACATCGAGGCTGGCGGCGACGCCGGGAGGACCAACGCCTCCGGGACCGGTCCGCGCAGCTTCGAGGCCTTCCACGCCGAGCTGGTCCCGGGCACCCTGCTGGCCAAGCCCACCCCGATCTTCCCGCGCCACGAGGAGAAGACCGACTGAACCGGGGCTCCACCGCGCCGGGCGGTCTCAGATGCTGAGAGGCCACCGGGCGGTTCCCCTCCCTGCTGTGCCCAGCACATAGAGTGACGCTATGGCTGAGAACACATTCGACATCGCAGTAATCGGCGGCGACGGCATCGGACCCGAGGTGGTCGCCGAGGCCCGGAAGGTGCTCGACGCCGCCCTGGCCTCGGAGAGCGCCGAGTTCACCTACACCGAGTACTCCCTGGGTGCCGAGCACTGGCTCGCCACCGGGGAGACCCTCACCGAGGAGACGCTGCAGGCCCTGCGCGGGCACGACGCGATCCTCTTCGGCGCCGTCGGCGCGGATCCGCTGGACACCCGGGTGCCCTCCGGGATCATCGAGCGCGAGCTGCTGCTGGGCCTGCGGTTCAACCTCGACCACTGCGTGAACCTGCGCCCCACCCGCTCCTACCCCGGAGTGGTCTCCCCGCTGCGCGGGGTGGACGAGGCGAATCCGATCGACTTCCTCGTGGTCCGCGAAGGCACCGAGGGTCCCTACGCCGGCAACGGCGGACTGCTGCGCCGCGGCACCGAGGCAGAGATCGCCACCGAGGTCTCGGTCAACACCGCCTACGGCGTCCGCCGCGTGGTCGAGGACGCCTTCCACCGCGCCCAGGCCCGGGACAAGCACCTGACCCTGGTGCACAAGAACAACGTGCTCACCTACTCCGGGGACCTTTGGACCCGCACGACGGCGGCCGTGGCCGAGTCCTTCCCCGAGGTCCGCTGGGACTACCTGCACGTCGACGCGGCCACCATCCACATGGTCAGCAACCCGCAGCGCTTCGACGTGATCGTCACCGACAACCTCTTCGGCGACATCCTCACCGACCTGGCCCCGGCGATCACCGGCGGCATCGGCCTCGCCGCCTCGGCCTCGATCAACACCGCCGGCACCGCGCCGTCGATGTTCGAGCCCGTGCACGGCTCCGCCCCCGACATCGCCGGCAAGGCGATCGCCGATCCCACCGCGGCCGTGCTCTCCGCGGTGCTGATGCTCGATCACCTGGGTCTCGGCGCTGCCGCGGCCCGCGTGGAGGCCGCGGTCCATGCCCAGCTGAGCCAGTGGGCGCAGGACGGCGCCTCCGGGCTGAGCACCAGCCAGCGCGGCGACGCCTTCGTGGCGCGACTGAACCGCTGACACCTGCCGGGCGCCCGGGGGCCGGTCTCGTAGAGTAGGGCAGGAGACTCGTATTCGCCGGGCGCACCTGCCCGTGCTCACCCGAAAGGTCACCATGACGTTCCACCACACCCCGCATTCGACGCCCACCACAGCCGATCGGCTGAAGGAGATCCTGGCGAACCCGGGATTCGGGACCCACTTCACCGACCACACCTCGGTGATCGACTGGACCTCAGAGCACGGCTGGGACAACGCCCGGGTGGAGCCCTATGGGCCGATCTCCCTGGACCCGGCCGCCGCGGTGCTGCACTACGCCCAGGAGATCTTCGAAGGCATGAAGGCCTACCGGCACTCCGACGGCGGGATCTACACCTTCCGTCCGCTGGAGAACGCCAGGCGCCTCAACCGCTCGGCCGTGCGCATGGCGCTGCCCGAGCTCCCCGAGGAGCTCTTCATCGAATCCCTGGAGGAGCTGGTGGCCACCGATCGGGACTGGGTCCCCAACGGCGACGGCGAGGCGCTCTACCTGCGGCCCTTCATGTTCGCCTCCGAGGCCTTCCTCGGGGTCCGTCCGGCCAAGGCCGTGTCCTACCGGGTGATCGCGTCCCCGGCGGGGAACTACTTCGGCGGCGAGCTCAAGCCGGTGCGCATCTGGGTCTCCCGGGACTACATCCGCGCCGCACCCGGTGGGACCGGCGCGGCGAAGACCGGCGGCAACTACGCCGGCTCCCTGGCGGCCCAGCAGCAGGCCACCGCCAAGGGCTGCGACCAGGTGCTCTTCCTGGACCCGCTGCGCGAGAACGCCATCGAGGAGCTCGGCGGCATGAACGTCTTCCTGGTGACCGCCGACAACCGGCTCATCACCCCGGCGCTGACCGGCACGATCCTGGAGGGCATCACCCGCGCCTCGGTGATCCAGCTGGCCAGGGACCGCGGCATGGAGGTCGAAGAGCGCCAGGTCACCCTGGAAGAGTGGGACGCCGGGATCACCGACGGCAGCATCACCGAAGCCTTCGCCTGCGGCACCGCCGCCGTGATCACCCCCATCGGGGAGCTGCTCGACGGCGAGCGCAGCATCGCCTCCGCCGGCACCGGGGAGATCACCCTGGCGCTGCGCGAGGAGCTGCTGGGGATCCAGACCGGCGCGGTCGAGGATCGCCACGGCTGGATGCACCGCCTGGCCTGAGCGGCAGCACAGCATCCGCCGCGCAGCATCCGCAGCGCAGCGCCCGCAGCACAGCACCCGCCGCGCTGAACAGCTGCGCCGCACCGCAGGACAACTGAACACCTGAGACGTGCAATGCGCGTGGGCGATAGAGTTGGCCCATGCGCATTGCACGTTTTGTCACCGACGCCGAACCCTCCTACGGTCTTGTCACCGGGGGAGAGGGCGAAGAAACCATCATCCAGCTCAACGGAGACCCCTTCTATCAGGGGATCCAGCAGACCGAGACCACCCACCGTCTTGAAGACGTTCGGCTGGTCGCCCCGATCATCCCGCGCTCGAAGCTGATCGGCGTGGGCCGCAACTACGCCGACCACATCAAGGAGATGGGCAGCGAGACCCCGGTCTCCCCGCTGCTGTTCCTGATCCCCAACACCGCCGTGGTGGGGCCCAACGAGCCGGTCACGCTGCCCTCCTTCTCCGAGGAGATCAGCTACGAGACCGAGCTCGCCGTCGTCGTCGGGCGCATCTGTAAGGATGTGCCGGTGGATCGGGTCGAGGAGGTCATCTTCGGCTACACCGTGGCCAACGACCTCACCGCCCGCGACGCCCAGCGCACCGACGGCCAGTGGGCCCGGGCCAAGGGCTTCGACGGCTCCACCCCGCTGGGCCCCTGGATCGAGACCGACCTCGAGCCCGAGGGCCTGCGGATCTCGGGCCGGCTCAACGGCGAGACCGTCCAGGACGGCTCCACCTCCGAGATGATCTTCGGCGTGGCCGAGCTCATCGCCTACATCTCTCAGGCCTTCACCCTGCTCCCGGGCGACGTGATCCTCACCGGCACCCCGGCCGGCGTCGGACTGCTGCGCGGCGGAGACCGCTTCGAGGCGGACATCGAAGGCATCGGCACACTCGTCAACCACTTCAGGAACTGATTCCCCCTATGACGCTCACAGCTGCATCGTCCACCCCGATCCCCGCCGTGGACCCCTCCACCCCGGTCCGGGTCCGGTTCTGCCCCTCACCGACCGGCACTCCGCACGTCGGGCTGATCCGCACCGCCTTGTTCAACTGGGCCTACGCCCGGCACACCGGCGGCAAGATGGTCTTCCGGATCGAAGACACCGACACCGCCCGGGACTCCGAGGAGTCCTACCAGCAGCTGCTCGAGGCGCTGCGCTGGCTCGGGATCGACTGGGACGAAGGCGCCGAGACCGGGGGCCCGCACGAGCCCTACCGACAGTCCCAGCGCGGTGAGTTCTACGCCGAGGTGCTGGCGAAGCTGCTGGACGCCGGATTCATCTACGAGGCCTTCTCCACCCCCGAGGAGGTCGAGGCACGCCATGTCGCCGCCGGCCGGGACCCGAAGCTGGGCTACGACGGCTTCGACCGGACCTTGAGCCAGGAACAGATCGCCGCGTACCGGGCCGAGGGCCGCGAACCGGTGCTGCGATTCCGGATGCCCGATGAGGACATCAGCTTCACCGACGTCGTGCGCGGGGAGATCACCTTCGGCGCCGGCTCCACCCCGGACTTCGTGGTGGCCCGCGCCAACGGCCAGCCCCTCTACACCCTGGTCAACCCGGTGGACGACGCCGCCATGGAGATCACCCACGTGCTGCGCGGTGAGGACCTGCTCTCCTCCACCCCGCGCCAGGTGGCGCTCTACCGGGCGCTGCATGCCATCGGCGTGGCCGCGCACATGCCGGTCTTCGGCCACCTGCCCTATGTGATGGGGGAGGGCAATAAGAAGCTCTCCAAGCGAGACCCGGAGTCGAACCTGTTCCACCACCGGGACCGCGGCTTCATTCCCGAGGGACTGCTGAACTATCTGGCGCTGCTGGGCTGGTCGCTCTCCTCCGACGAGGACATCTTCACCGTGGAGCAGCTCATCGAGCACTTCGACGTCACCGACGTGCTGGCGAACCCGGCGCGCTTCGACGTGAAGAAGGCCGAGGCGATCAACGGGACCCACATCCGCCGCCTGGAGGCCGCAGACTTCCGCGACCGGCTGGTGCCCTACCTGCAGGCCAGGGGCCTGCTGGGCGAACAGCTGACCCCGGCACAGGCCGCGCTGCTCGACGGCGCGGCCCCGCTGGTCCAGGAGCGCATCGCGCTGCTCGACGAGGGCGCCGACATGATGGCGTTCCTCTTCACGCAGGATGCCGAGCTGGCCATCGAGGACAAGGCCTTCAGCGGGCTCGGGGATCAGGTCTTCGAGACCCTCGATGCCTCGATCGCGGCGCTGAGCGAGATCGAGGACGCCCGGTGGACCACCGAGGTGATCGAGTCTGCGCTGCGCGAGGCGCTGCTGGAGGGGCTCGAGCTCAAGCCCCGCAAGGCCTTCGGCGCGGTGCGCTCGGCGATCTCCGGACGCCGGGTCTCCCCGCCCCTGTTCGAGTCCATGGAGCTGCTGGGACGCGAGTCCTCGCTGAGCCGACTGCGCCGGTTCCGCGAACTCTTCGCCGCGCGCGGCTGATCCGCGCCGCACGCCGGTGGCGCCCGGCTCATTTTGTGCTTGGGCGCCACCAGTGTGTATAGTTATCTCCCGTTGCTCGGCGTGAAAATCTCGCCGGCGCGACCGCGTTGACAAGCAAATATTGGGCTATGGTGTAATTGGCAACACAGCGGTTTCTGGTACCGTCGTTCTAGGTTCGAGTCCTAGTAGCCCAGCGAAGACCCTTATGTGGTCTTTAACACAGCACGACCGGCCCTCGGCGACGGGGGCCAAAGCTATGAAATGCGGCCCCATCGTATAGCGGCCTAGTACGCTGCCCTCTCACGGCGGTAACGCGGGTTCGAATCCCGCTGGGGTCACCACAGGTGACAAAGCAGAAGCGCCCGGTCTCACACGAGACCGGGCGCTTCTGCGTCCCCCCCTGCGTTGAGGGGCGGATTCTCCGTGCATCTCATGGGCTTTTCGGGCCCAACTGCTCGCAGAATCCGCCCCTCAACGGGCTGGTCCGGATGGCACGCGTGGGCAGCACGACGAGATGCCCCGTCCTCGCGAGTCGAACGTCGCAATGTTCACAGGACAGGCTCCTCGCGACAGTGCGATCAGGCCGTCAGGATGACCTTGAGTGCCTTCGTCTCGGCCGCGCGGCCGAATGTGTCGTAGGCGCTCATGATGTCGTCGAGCGAGAAGTGGTGGCTGATGAACCCGCCCACGTCGAGCCTTCCTTGCGCGAGCAGCTTGATGAGCATGCGCGAGGTGTTGGTGTTGACCAGGCCGGTGGTGATCGTGAGGTTCTGGATCCACGCCGTCTCCAACGGGAAGTTCACGGGCTTGCCGTGCACGCCCACGTTGGCGACGTGGCCACCCGGCCGCACGATCTCCAGGCACATGTCCCAGGTCACCGGCACCCCGACGGCCTCAATGGCGACATCCACGCCGAGACCGTCCGTGAGGGCCAACACCTGCTCCTTCCAGTCCGAGTCCGATGAGACGACGCCGTCGCTCGCCCCGAACCGCTTCGCCTGCTCGACCCGGTTGGCGTCGATGTCGATCGCGATGACACGACTCGGACCGTACAGGGAGGCCGTCGTGATCGCGGCGAGGCCGACGGGGCCCGCTCCGATGACCGCGACGACATCACCGGGCTTGACGGCGCCGTATCGGATGCCGATCTCATGTCCCGTCGGCAGAATGTCGCTGATCATCGCGGCCTCTTCGGGGGCAACCCCTTCGGGCACCTTGTGCAAAGAGGTCTCGGCGAACGGAACCCGCACATACTCGGCTTGTGTGCCGTCGATGAGGTGTCCCAGGATCCAGCCGATTCCGGATGCTCCTTCCTCGGCGAGGCAGTGGGAGTACATCCCCTCGTGGCAATAGCTGCACTTTCCGCACGCTGAGATGCACGAGATGATGACGCGATCGCCGACGGCGATCTCGGTCACAGCCGCACCGACCTCGGTCACGACGCCGACTCCTTCATGGCCGAGGATGCGCCCGGATTCCACCGTCGGAACGTCGCCCTTGAGGATGTGCAGATCGGTTCCGCAGATCGTCGTGGTCTCCATCTGCACGATCGCGTCTGTCGGCTTCTGGATCTGAGGAGCAGGCATGTCCTGCCAGATCATCGAGCCCGGACCTTGGTACACCAATGCTTTCACGGTCGCTCCTTGGTTATCTCTGCGCTGAGATACCCATCGTCTGCTCCCCGGTGGGTCTTGACCAGGGACCTTGGACCCGCGGTGAACAGGTCGTGACCGGGGGCGTCGAGAAGTCCCCCACCCACCCACACACACGTTGAGGGGCGGATTCTCCGGGCATCTCATGGGCTTTTCGGCCCAAAATGCTCGGAGAATCCGCCCCTCAACGGTAAACGGGAACGGGTGGTCAGTCGTCCTCGGCTCGGCCTGTGTAGTTCAGCACCGAGGAGCCGTCCCCGAGCTGATCGTCTCCGATGACCACCAGGCCGCCGTTCTGCTCCAGGATCACGGCCGAGACCTCGCCCAGGGATCCGCGCGAGGAGTTCCGCACCGCGGTATGCACATCGTCCTCGACCAGCTGGTGCTTGCGCAGCGCCTTCCGCTGGAACTTGCCCTGGTAGTAGATCAGCACCGGGGGTGCATCCAGGAGTCGGCGCATCTTCGGTGAGCGTCCCCGGACCCAGGCCAGCAGCCACTGCAACAGCACCAGCAGGGCCAGCGTGAGCAGCGCCTGGGCCAGCGGGACATCCACCGCGGTGAGCACACGGCCGAAGGCCGAACCGATGGTGACCGCCACGATGAAGTCCAGGGGGGTCATGTTCGCCATGGTGCGTGGTCCGGAGAGCCTGAGGATGATCAGCAGCGCGATATAGCCTGCGGTGAGCGTGATGACGGTGTGGATGATGGGATCCCACCCGTCCCAATATTGAGTCATATCCATCGGGCGACCCTGTCACTTCAAGGGATCAGTGTCCACCGGGAGCATCTGCCGGCACCGCGAACACGATGTGGTTGTCCTCGTGGCTTCCCACCTCGACGTCGAAGAGCCCGGTGCAGGTGATCAGGCGCAGCTCGTCCTCGGGCTGCGCGCCGAAGACCTCCCGGGTGGGGAAGTCATCCTTGGCAAAGACTTCGGTGCGCTCGACCCGGTAGTGATGGACCTCGCCCTCGGCGTCGGTGACGGCGACCTCGTCGCCGGGTTCCATCTCCACCAGACGGTGGAACACCGCGGGGCCGGTGGTGGAGTCCAGGTGTCCGGCCAGCACGGTGGGTCCGCGACCGCCGGGCATGCCGCCGCCCTCGAACCAGCCGACCTCGCTGTAGTCCTCGGGCACTTCCATGGTCCCGTCCTGCGCGATGCCGAGGTCGATGAGCGACTCCTCCATGTCGATAGACGGGATGCTCAGCGCTGAGGGCCGGACCCCGCTCGGCGCCGCAGCCGGGCTCGAGGGCGCCGCGCTCGGCGCCGCGGAGCTGGGCTGCGGCGAGCCCGAGCTGGACGGCGCAGAGCTAGGGCTGGACGGCGCAGAGCTAGGGCTGGGCGACGCAGCGCTGGAGGGAGTGCTGGAGCTCGATGCCTCCGCCGACTCGGTCGCATCAGAGGACGACGTCGCCGCCTCACCTGCGGCGCCGCAGGCGCCCAGGCTCAGCCCGAGCGCCAGGGCGGCGGCCACCCCGAGGGGCAGCCGCCGGACCCTGACCTCGACCTGCCGGTGAGGGCTTCGGATCATGCGTTCTGGTTGCGCCGAATCAGCATGAAGGCGCTGGCACCGGCCAGTGCGAGCACGCCGGCCCCGGCGAAGACGCCGACCTGGCTGGAGGACTGCTGCATGCCGCCGCCGCCGGTCTCGACGCCGTCCAGCGGAACCTGCATCAGCTGGCCGCGGACCACGCCGTCGGCGAACTCCTCGGTGTGGGAGTCACCGGTGAAGCCGGCGGGGTTGGCCTCGATCTCGGCCAGGCTGAAGCCCTCGCCGGTGTCGGCGCCGTCGTCGCCCTCGACGCCGGTCATGAACGGTCCGGCCATGCAGCCGGAGGAGGTGCGTGGCTCGTCACCGATCGGCTCGGGGTTCGGGAAGGCCAAGCGCGGCGGTCCGGGCTCGCCCGCGGCAGCCTCGTGGATGTGCGTGGCGGTCAGGGCCGGGCTCTCGTAGCCGCCGGTGACGCCTTCGAGTGTGATCTCGTAACAGATGACCTCTTCCTCTGAATTGATCCAGAACATGAAGTCGCCCGTCGCGCCCTCTTCACCCGGTGAGACCTCACCGTCGGAGTCGATGACCTCGTCGGGAGTCGCCATGACCGTATAGGCGCTGGTGAACTCCTCGGGCCACTCGACCTCGGTGCCGGCTTCGGTGCTGGCCTGTGCCATCGTCGGCGAGAGCAGCAGCACCGCTGCACCCAGGGTCGCGCCGGCGCCGATGGTTCTGCGTCGTTGTGTCATCATCAGTGGTGACTCCTTCGAGAACGTTGGTATACCGAATTTCGGCCCACCACTAAGTAATACGTTCCAGACGCCCCTGGCGTTCACCGTTTCACGAATTATTTTCGACCTGCGCGCAGCCGGCAGGTCCGCGATGTGTATCGTAGAACCGAATTCTGCAGCCCTCGATATACCGTTCGAGGGCTCCGACGAGGACTGATGGAGGCGGCTGAGCGGATGCGCACTGAACGGCAGAACACCGTCGCAGTGCCGAGCATCGAGTCTGCTTACGATCAGCACAGCGCGGCGCTGTTCGGATTCGCGGTCAACGCGCTGCAGGATCACGGAGCGGCCGAGGAATGCGTCCAGGAGACCTTCGTGCGGGCCTGGCAGGCGTTGGACCGCTTCGATCCGGCCCGGTCGAGCCTGCGCAACTGGCTCTTCGCGATCGCCCGGAATGTGGTCCGGGACGAGTTCCGCGCCCGACGCCGCATCCCGATCCCGATGGAGCCAGAGGTCACAGTGCCTGAGGCCTCGGATCTCAGCGTCACGGATCCCACCGAGACTATGCTTCTTGTCCAGGCCCTGGGGACGATCAGCCCCGAACACAGCCAGTTGGTCATCGCGGTGCACGTGCTGGGGTTCACCTACGCGGAACTCTCCGAGTCGCTGCAGGTGCCGGTGACCACCCTGCGGACGCGGACCTACTACGGACTGCGCGCTCTGCGCCGCGCGATGGAAGAGATGGAGGCTGAGTCATGAGCACCCACCACGACGACGCCGACCCCCGTCCCGGCGCCGAATCCGATGCGGCACACGCCGCCGAGCGTCGCGCCGAGCTGCTCGGCGCCGCATCCGCCGATGACCTCAGCCCGGCCGAGAGCCAGGAGCTGGACGCGATGTGCGCCCAGGACCCGGAGCTTGCCCGAGAGCTGAGCGAGCTGCGGGAGCTCAGCGGCGTGCTGCGCGGCAACCTTGGCTCCTGGACCACGATGACCCCGCCGCCGAGCCTGCGCGAGCAGGTGATCGCCCAGGTCCACGCCCCACAGGTGTCCACCGAGGGCGCGTCGACGGCCGATTCCAACGCCAACTCCCACCCCGCCCCCGCCGGCCCCCGCCGGTTCCAACCCCAACGCCGCCCCCGCCCCCGGGCACCTTCCTGCCACCACGCCACCGGCACGCGGCCGGGCCCGGCTGCGCCAGAGCCTCGCACTGGCCGCCTGCGTGGCCATCGGAGTGGTCGGCACCCTGGGGGTGCAGACGGTCCTGGACTCCGACGACGCCGCCCCCGGCGCGCCCGCCGACGGGCTCGTCGCCGAGGAGCCGCTCGGCCCGCCTGGCGAGCTGGGCGCGCAGGAACCGGTGAGCTTCAGCGATCCCGGCGCCGGGGTCGAGGTCGACGGAGCCCTGGTCGCGCACACCTGGGGCACCGAGACGGTCCTGGAGATCGACGGACTCACCCCCGGAGAGGCCTTCACCGTGGTGCTGGTCGGCGCCGACGGTGAGGAGATCGAATCCGGCTCCTTCCTGGGCTCCGAGGTCCCCGTGGACTGCCGGATGAACGGGGCGGTGCTGCGTGAAGACGTGCAGCGCCTGGAGATCCGCGACGACGCCGGGCAGGCGATCACGGCCGCGGCGCTGCCCGAAGTGGACTGACCCGCATGACTGCCGACCCAGCCCCGCGCAGCGTGGGGGAGTCCGGAGAGGACGCGGTCCTCGCCGTCATCCTCGAGGAGCTCGGCGAGCTCCACCGCGCCAGCACCGACCTGGCCGCGCTCACCCTGGCCCCCGGGGACGATGCGGCGGTGCTGGAGCTGCCCGAGGACGGCGCCCCGGCGCGCATCGTGCTGACCACCGACACGCTGAGCCAGGACCAGGACTTCAGGCCCGGCTGGTGGGCCCCGCAGCAGCAGGGCGCCCCGATGGGCCGCGCCGTCGGGCTCAAGGCCGCCGCGCAGAACCTCTCGGACCTCAACGCCATGGCCGCGACCCCGATCGCGCTGCTGGTCAGCCTCACGCTCCCGACGACCACCTCGCTGGACTGGGTGCGCGGGTTCTACCGCGGACTCGCCAAGGCGGTGCGTCGCGAAGGCGCCGAACACTGCCACATCGCCGGCGGAGACCTCGGCTCCGGGCCCGGCATCTCGGTGACCCTGACCGCCCTCGGCCGGCTGCCGGCCGGACGCCCGCCGCTGCGCCGCACCGGCGCTCGGCCCGGAGACCAGCTCGCCGTCTCGGGCCCACTGGGTGCGGCCGCAG
>NZ_JADPSA010000003.1:0-36103 GCF_017347085.1 Nesterenkonia sp. E16_10 | reverse complement strand
ACTGGGTGCGGCCGCAGCCGGACTCGCGCTGCTCGAGGCCGGGCATCCGTGCCCCGGGCCGGAGCTGTCCCGGCTGCGCGACGCCCAGATCGCCCCGGCCCCGCGGCTGCGCACCGGCGCCCAGGCGCTGCGCCGCGGAGCCACCGCCGGGCTGGACCTCTCCGACGGTCTGCTGCGCGACGCCGGACGGCTCGCCCGCGCCTCGTCCGTGCGGGTCCGTCTGGATCAGGGCGCACTCACCGAACAGGCCGCCGCGCTGCTCCCGGCGGCCGCAGCCCTGGGGCTTCCGGAGGCGCAGGCGCAGGCCGAGGCGCTGCGGTGGGTCACCGCCGGGGGAGAGGACTACGAGCTGCTGGCCAGCTTCGGCGCCGAGGCGAGGCTGCCGGAGGGGTTCATCAAGGTCGGGGAGATCCTCGAGCGCACCGATCAGGCGGGATCAGACACCGATGGCGCCCGCGAGGTTCTCCTCACGGGCGCCATCGATGACACGGGATGGGATTCGCTGCAGGGCTGACCCTGCGGGCGGTGCCCGGCTCAGGCCTGGTGGAAGAACCGGCCCAGCTGGGCGAAGCGCCACCCGGCGGTCTCCCAGTCCTCGGCGCGCAGCACGTTGCGCGCGTCGATGAACTGCTTCTGCCCCACCAGGGACTCGAGGTCCCCCGGAGTCAGCGCCTTGAACTCGTTCCACTCGGTGGTCAGCACCACCAGGTCCGCGCCGGTGACCGCCTCGGTGAGCGAGTCCACATAGCCCAGACGCGGGAAGCGCTTGGCCGCATTGCGGTTGCCCTCCGGGTCATAGACCGCGACGTCGGCGCCGGAGCTGAACAGCCGGACCGCCACGTCGAGCCCGGGGGAGTCCCGGACGTCGTCGGAGAGCGGCTTGAACGCCACGCCGAGCACGGCGATCCGCTTGCCGGCAAGCTCGTTGTCCAGAATCTGCTCGGCCAGGGTGACCACCTTCTCGCGGCGGCGCAGGTTGATCTGGTCCATCTCGTCGAGGAACCGCATGGTGTGGTCCAGGCCGAGCTCGCCCACCCGGGTCTGCAGCGCGCGGATGTCCTTGGGCAGGCAGCCGCCGCCGAAGCCGACCCCGGCGTTGAGGAACTTGCGCCCGATCCGGGTGTCGTGGCCGATCGCGTCGGCCAGGGTGGTGATGTTGCCGCCCACGGCCTCGGTGACCTCGGCGAAGGCGTTGATGAAGGAGATCTTGGTGGCCAGGAACGCGTTCGCGGCGACCTTGACCAGCTCCGCGGTCTCGAAGTCGGTGCTGATCCAGGGGGTCTCCCGGGAGAGCGCCTCGGAGTAGACCTCGCGCAGCACGGCCTCGTCGGCGGCGTCGGCGGTGCCCACGACCAGCCGATCGGGGCGCAGCGTGTCTTCCACGGCGAAGCCCTCACGCAGGAACTCCGGGTTCCAGGCCAGGGTCACGCGCACACCCTCGGCGGACTCTTCCTCCACCAGGGCGGCCAGGCGCCGGGCGGTGCCCACCGGGACGGTGGACTTGCCCACGATCAGGGCGTCCTTGCTGATCGACTGAGCCAGGGAGCGGGTGGCGGCGTTGACGAAGGTCATGTCCGCGCCGGTGCCGCCGGCCTGCTGCGGGGTGCCCACGGCGATGAAGTGCACGTCGGCCCAGGCACCGACCCCCTCGAGGTCGGTGGTGAAGCGCAGCCGGCCCGAATCCACATGCTTGCGGATGAGCTCCGGCAGGCCGGGTTCGTGGAAGGGCAGTTCACCGCGGGAGAGCGAATCGATCTTCTCCGGGTCGATGTCCACACCCAGGACGTTATAACCCAGCTCTGCCATGCATGCCGCATGGGTGGCGCCGAGGTAGCCAGTTCCGATGACACTAATATTCTCAATCACGCCCTTCATCCTAAGCGTCGGATCGAGATTCCTGGGAAATGCGCCCAGGTCGGTGTGCCTGGGCTACTGCTCGCCCAGACCATGCTCCGCGGCGTCGGGGTTCTTGCGCACCAGCTCGGTGAGCTGATGCGCCGCCTGCACCACGACGCCGGCGTATTGCCGCCCCGGCTGACGGGTCAGCCGCTCGATCGGCCCGGAGATCGAGACCGCTGCGAGCACCCGTCCCGAGGGTCCGCGCACCGGGGCTGAGACCGAGGCGACCCCGGCCTCCCGCTCACCGAGGGACTCGCCCCAGCCGCGCCGTCGCACCCCGGCCAGCACCGTGGGGGTGAACCGGGCGCCCTGCAGACCCTCCACCAGGCGTTCGTGGTCCTCCCAGGCCAGCAGCACCTGGGCGGCGGAGCCGGCCTTCATCGAGAGCTGGGTGCCCACCGGGATCGAGTCGCGCAGACCGATCGGCCGCTCCGCGGAGGCCACACAGACCCGGGCGTCACCCTGCCGGCGGTAGAGCTGCGAGCTCTCCCCGGTGGCGTCGCGCAGCCGCAGCAGGATCGGTCCGGCCGCGGTGACCAGCCGATCATCGCCGGCGGCCGAGGCCAGCTCGGCCAGCCGGGACCCGATCACGTAGCGTCCACGCACATCGCGGCTGAGGAACCGGTGGTGCACCAGGGCGCTGGCCAGCCGGTGCACGGTGGGCCGGGCCAGACCGGTGCACTCCACCAGCTGGGCCAGCGAGGCCGGTCCAGCCTCCAGGGCGTCCATGATCATCACCGACTTGTCCACCACCCCGATCCCGGAGGGCGAATGCAGCGGCCGCGGCGGGTCCGGGGGCAGCGTGGGGCCTGATCGGCTTCCGGCGTCGGCGGGGGGCAGCTTCTGCGCCACCATCCGGCGCGGACCACCGCCTGCACCTGCGGCGGAACGTGAGGTCTGCGGCGAATACTGTTCACCGGGCCGGGGAGAATAGGGCGAAGCGGGCATGGGCCCATGATACTGGCAATCGCCCCCGCGATCTCAGATAATGAGACCTGCGCCCGGCGGTATAGAAGCCACCGCCCAATGGTGCTTCTGTAGAGAGTGAGTCCACCAGGAGGATCCCATGGCGAATAAGCCACTCACACTGCCTGAGAAGGTCTGGCGCGATCACGTCGTCGTCCCCGGCAAGGAGTCCGACGGTCAGCGGTCCCCGGACCTGCTCTACATCGACCTTCACCTGGTCCATGAGGTGACCAGCCCGCAGGCCTTCGAGGGTCTGCGCCTGGCCGGGCGACCGGTCCGCCGCCCGGACCTGACCATCGCCACCGAGGACCACAACACCCCGACGCTGGAGATCGACAAGCCGATCGCGGACCCGATCTCGCGCAAGCAGGTGGACACGCTGCGCGCCAACGCCGAGGAGTTCGGCGTGCGGATCCACTCCCTGGGCGACGCCGACCAGGGGATCGTCCACGTGGTGGGACCACAGCTCGGACTCACCCAGCCCGGCATGACCGTGGTCTGCGGGGACTCCCACACCTCCACCCACGGGGCCTTCGGCGCCCTGGCCATGGGCATCGGCACCTCCGAGGTCGAACACGTCCTGGCCACCCAGACCCTGCCGCTGAAACCGTTCAAGACCATGGCGGTCACGGTCAACGGCTCACTGCGCCCCGGAGTCAGCTCCAAGGACATCATCCTGGCGGTGATCGCCGAGATCGGCACCGGCGGCGGCCAGGGCTATGTGCTGGAATACCGCGGCAGCGCCATCGAGGAGCTCTCCATGGACGCGCGGATGACCATCTGCAACATGTCCATCGAGGCCGGCGCCCGAGCCGGGATGATCGCCCCGGACGCGACCACCTATGAGTTCATCAAGGGCCGCCCGCACGCCCCGCAGGGCGAGGACTGGGACGCCGCGGTGCAGTACTGGGACTCGCTGCGCACCGACGACGGCGCGGTCTTCGACGCCGAGGTGGTCCTCGACGCCGACACCCTGGACCCCTTCGTGACCTGGGGCACCAACCCGGGCCAGGGCGTGAGCCTCAACGGCGCGGTCCCGGCGCCTACCGACTTCACCGACGACGTCGCCCGCGAATCCGCCGAGCGCGCGCTCACCTACATGGACCTTCAGCCGGGCACCTTGATGAAGGACATCCGGGTGGACACGGTCTTCCTGGGCTCCTGCACCAACTCCCGGATGGAGGATCTGCGCGCCGCCGCGGAGATCCTGGCCGGCCGCGAGAAGGATCCGGAGATCCGGATGATCGTGGTCCCCGGCTCGGCGAAGGTCCGGCTGCAGGCCGAGGCCGAGGGGCTGGACAAGGTGTTCAAGGAGTTCGGCGCCGAGTGGCGCTTCGCCGGCTGCTCGATGTGTCTGGGCATGAACCCGGATCAGCTGGCCGAAGGCGAGCGCTGCGCCTCCACCTCGAACCGCAACTTCGAGGGCCGACAGGGCAAGGGCGGCCGGACTCACCTGGTCTCCCCGGTGGTGGCCGCCGCCACCGCGATCCGCGGCACCCTCTCCGCTCCTGCCGACCTGCTCGTCTCCGCCTGAGCTCGCGCACCGCACACGCACCGCCAGCGTTCACCGCCCGCGACAGAAAGTCACCATGGAACCCATCACCACGCACACCGGCGTCGGCGTCCCGCTGAGGCAGTCCAATGTGGACACCGACCAGATCATCCCCGCGGTCTACCTGAAGCGGATCACCAAGACCGGCTTCGAAGATGCGCTGTTCTCCTCCTGGCGCAAGAACCAGGACTTCGTGCTGAACCAGCCGGCCTATAAGCACGGCTCGGTGCTGGTGGCAGGATCGGACTTCGGCACCGGGTCCTCCCGGGAGCACGCCGTCTGGGCGCTGAAGGACTACGGCTTCCGCGCCGTGATCTCCTCGCGCTTCGCCGACATCTTCTACGGCAACTCGGCAAAGCAGGGCCTGCTGGCCGCGAAGGTCGCACAGCCCGACGTCGAGCTGATCTTCAAGGAGCTGGAGAACAACCCCGGCACCGAGGTCACCGTGGACCTGATCCACCGCACCGTGCACTGCGGATCGGTGGACACCAGCTTCGAGATCGACAACTACACCCGCTGGCGGCTGCTGGAGGGGCTCGACGATATCTCGCTCACACTGCGCGAGGAATCACACGTCGAGGCGTTCGAGGCGAACCGTCCCGGATTCAAGCCGAAAACCCTGCCAGCAAAGGTCTGACCACGCCCGATGCCACCTGGTGGCGGCCTGGTCTTGACCGAATTGTTGCCTGCGCCGCCGGCGGAACTGGGAAGGGATCCCAGCAGATGTGGTTACAGTGGCAAAGCTACATTCCACGTTTGTCGAAGAAGGGACCGCCAGTCCAATGGCCAAGCTGCTCACCGTCCAGGGTGGAAAGCCACTCGAGGGATCCGTCCACGTCCGTGGTGCGAAGAACCTCGTGCCGAAGGCCATGGTGGCCGCCCTGCTGGGCAGCGAACCCTCCCAGCTGCGCAACGTCCCGGCGATCAAAGACGTCGAGATCGTCACCAACCTGCTCCAGATCCACGGCGTCAAGGTCGAGGCCGACCCGATCACCAATGATCTGACCCTGGACCCGCGCGACTCCTACAGCGCGGCGCACTCCGAGATCGACGCCTATGCCGGGGACTCCCGGATCCCGATCCTGTTCTGCGGCCCGCTGATGCACCAGCACGGGGAGGCGTTCATCCCCGACCTCGGCGGCTGCCGGATCGGTGACCGCCCGATCGACTACCACCTCGAGGTGCTGCGCAACTTCGGCGCCGTGGTGGACAAGTCACCCACCGGGATCCATATCTCCGCGCCGCGCGGCCTCAAGGGCGCGAAGCTGACCCTGCCCTACCCCTCCGTGGGCGCCACCGAGCAGGTGCTGCTCACCGCCGTGCTCGCCGAGGGCATCACCGAGCTGGAGAACGCCGCGGTGGAGCCCGAGATCCACGACCTGATCGCGATCCTGCAGCAGATGGGCGCGATCATCACGGTCTACACCGACCGCACCATCCGCATCGAAGGCGTGGACCGGCTCTCCGGCTACCGCCACCGGGCGATCACCGACCGCAACGAGACCGCCTCCTGGGCCTCGGCCGCGCTGGTCACCCAGGGCGACATCTACGTCAAGGGCGCCGCGCAGCGCGATCTCACCGCGTTCTTGAACACCTACCGCAAGATCGGCGGCGAGTTCGCCGTCGACGACGACGGCATCCGCTTCTGGCACGCCGGGCATGCCTTGAAGCCGCTGGTCCTCGAGACCGACGTGCACCCGGGCTTCATGACCGACTGGCAGCAGCCGCTGGTGGTCGCGCTGACCCAGGCGCACGGCGTCTCGATCGTGCATGAGACCGTCTATGAAAACCGGTTCGGCTTCACCGAGGCGCTGCAGCGCATGGGCGCCTCGATCCAGCTGCACCGCGAGTGCCTGGGCTCGAGCCCCTGCCGCTTCGGGCAGCGCAACTTCCTGCACTCCGCGGTGATCTCCGGACCGGCCGAGCTCCACGGCGCCGAGATCGACGTCCCAGACCTGCGCGGCGGCTTCTCCCACCTGATCGCGGCGCTGGCGGCGAAGGGCACCTCCACCGTCACCGGCATCGAGGTCATCAACCGCGGCTACGAGCACTTCATGGACAAGCTCGGCGACCTGGGTGCGGATGTCGTGATGTCCGAACGCTGAGTCGGGCCGGTAGGGTCTATCCCTGTGACCGATCACAGCAGCGACCCAGCACCCGTCGAGGGCCGAGGCCGCTCGAGCCGCCGCAGATCCGGCTCGAGCCGCCGCCGGTCTGAGCCCACCGCGCCGGCGGGGCCGGACACCACGGACTACACCGTGGGTCGCGGCACCCGGCTGGGCTTCTCCGCCGCGGCGGCGGTCTGCATCCCGGCGCTGAACCTGGCCCTGGGCCGGCGATGGCACGGGCTGGAGACGCTGCCGCAGGGCGGGTTCATCGTGGTGGCGAACCACGTCAGCGAGGTCGATCCACTCATCGTGGCCCATGCCGTCTACCGCAGCGGCCACACCTTCCACTTCCTGATCAAGGACTCGCTGGTCCGCATCCCGGTGCTGGGCAAGGTGTTCAGCGGGCTCAAGCAGATCCCGGTCTCCCGGGACAGCCGCACCGACGCCGGCCGCTCGCTCGAGGCGGCCAAGGAGGTGCTCGCGGCCGACGGCGCGGTCATGATCTACCCCGAGGGGACTCTCACCCGGGACCCCGAGGGCTGGCCGATGCGCGCGAAGACCGGCGCCGCCCGGCTCGCGCTGAGCACCGGTGCCCCGCTGATCCCGATCACTCACTGGGGTGTCCAGGAGCTCTTCGGCACCTATGCGAAGGTCCCGAAGTTCTTCCCGCGCAAGCGCTACCAGCTCACCGTGGGGGAGCCGATCGACCTGAGCGACCTGCGCGGGGGCCCGATGACCCGCTCGGTGCTCACCGAGGCCACCGAACGCATCGAGGCCGCGCTCACCGAGGGTGTGGCCGCGCTGCGCGGGCAGGAGCCCCCCGAGCAGATCTGGGACCGCGGCCTGCGTCAACGGGTGCCGCGCCGACAGCCCCGCCGCGCACCCCGGGCGGGGAGCGCCCCGACCCCGCAGCCCGTGACAGACCAGCCCGCGACAGACCAACCCGTGACCGACAAGCCCGAGGCGAAACGCCCGCAGACCGACCAGCCCAAGACCAACAAGCCCGACGAGGCCCAGGAGGATCAGCCGTGACCAAGATCGCCGTGCTGGGCGCCGGCAGCTGGGGCACCACCTTCGCGAAGGTGATGGCCGACTCCGCCGTGCTCGGCGGCTCCGAGCCCGCCGTGGTGCTCTGGGCGCGCCGCCCCGAGGTGGCCGCCGAGATCACCGAGTCCCACACCAACACCACCTACCTCGGTGAGACCCGCCTGCCGGCGATGATCACCGCCACCACCGACCTGGCCGAGGCGGTGCGCGACGCCGAGGTGGTCGTGCTCGCCGTGCCGGCCCAGTCGCTGCGCTCCCAGCTGCAGGTGGTCCGGGAGAACCTGCACGACGGCGCGATCCTGGTCTCGCTGATCAAGGGTCTCGAGCGCGGCACCGACCTGCGGATGTCCGAGGTCATCGGCGCCGAGCTCGACGTGGCGCCGGAGCGGATCGTGGTGGTCTCCGGACCCAACCTGGCGATGGAGATCGCCCGCGAGCAGCCCACCGCCTCGGTGGTCGCGTGCACCAGCACCGAGACCGCCGAACGCGTCGCGGCGCTGTGCAACAACGCCTACTTCCGGCCCTACACCAACACCGATGTCATCGGGGTGGAGATCGCCGGGATCGTGAAGAACGTCATCGCCCTGGCCGTGGGCATCTGCGACGGGCAGCAGCTCGGCGACAACTCCAAGGCCTCGGTGATCACCCGCGGCCTCGCCGAGACCACCCGGCTCGCCACCGAGCTGGGCGGACGCCTGGAGACCTTCTCCGGCCTCGCCGGGCTCGGGGACCTCGTCGCGACCTGCGCCTCCCCGCTCTCGCGCAACCGCAGCGCCGGCCGACTCCTGGGCGAGGGGTTCACCGCCGAAGAAGCCACCGCCCAGCTCTCCCAGACCGCCGAGGGCATGAAGTCCGGCTCCGCGGTGGTCGAGCTGGCCCGCCAGCACGAGGTGGAGATGCCGATCTGTGAAGCCGTGGTGGCCGTCCTGGACGGCGTGCTGCCGGTGGACCGGCTCTCCTCGCTGCTGCTGGCCCGTGACCTCAAAGCCGAAGGAAGATGATCGATGGTCGAGCGTGACCCTGTCCTGAAACCCCGCGTCCTCGTGCTCTACGGCGGACAGTCCTCCGAACACTCGGTGAGCTGCGTGACCGCCGCCGGAGTGCTGGGCGCCATCGACACCGAGGCCTTCGACGTCGTGGCCATCGGCATCACCGCCACCGGGCAGTGGACCCGCCCGGTCACCGACCCGCGCAGCCACGGCTTCGGCGGCGAGGAGCTGCCGCGGGTGCTGCCCACCGAGTCCACGGTCCAGCTGCACTCGGGTCCCGCGGGCTCCTCCGAGCGCCGCGCGGAGCTGCTCGAGGTCCACGCCGACGGCAGCTCCACCGCCCTGGGCCACGTAGACGTGGTCTTCCCGTTGCTGCACGGCCCGTTCGGCGAGGACGGCACCATCCAGGGGCTGCTCGAGCTGGCCGGACTGAGCTACGTCGGCGCCGGGGTGCTCAGCTCTGCGCTGGCCATGGACAAGCACTATATGAAGATCGCCTTCGCCGCCGCCGGCCTGAACGTCGGACCCTGGGTCACCGTGACCGACCGGCAGTGGACCCAGAACCCGGCCGAGGCGCTGGAACGGATCCGCGAGCTGAACCTGCCGGTGTTCGTCAAGCCCTCCCGGGCCGGCTCCTCCATGGGGATCACTCGGGTCGAGGACCACGCGCAGCTCGAGGACGCCATCGCCGAGGCGCGCAAGCACGACCCCAAGGTGATCGTGGAGCAGGGGATCGACGGTCGGGAGATCGAGTGCGGCGTGCTCGGATCCCAGAACGGATCCTCCGCCCGGGCCTCGCTGCTGGGTGAGATCGTGGTCCACGACGGCTCCGAGGCGCACCAGTTCTATGACTTCACCGCCAAATACACCGACGCCGCGGCCGCGGACCTCTCCTGCCCGGCCGAGCTGCCCGAGGAGGTCAGCGCGGAGATCCGCCGCCAGGCCGTCCTCGCGTTCGATGCCCTGGGCGCGGAGGGGATCTCTCGGGCGGACTTCTTCTACACCACCGGCGGGGACGTGATCATCAATGAGGTCAACACCATGCCCGGCTTCACCCCGATCAGCATGTACCCGCAGATGTGGAAGGCCACCGGGATCGGCTACACCGAACTGATCACCGAACTGATCTCACTGGCCCTGCAGCGCCCCGCCGGGCTGCGCTGAGCCTGCCAGGCTCAGCCGCTCAGCCCTGCGGCTCGGTCGCCTCGCCCTCCTGGACGTCCTGGGCGTCCTCGGTCTGCTCGATGTCCTGATCGGTGGTGGTGCAGGCGCGGGTCTGCTCCACCTTCGCCACGGCGGGGGCCAGGCCCAGCATCGCGGTGGAGGAGGCGACCTGGTCCAGGTTCAGCAGCACCTCCACGGCGGGGTCCCGGCCATAGGTGACCAGCCGCCAGGTCTGCTCGTCCTCCTCCAGGGCAAGCCAGTCCACGCCGTCGGCGCCCACACAGTGCTCGGGGCTCGGCCCCGGCGGGACCACCCCGCAGCGCATCACCACCTGGCTGGGCTCACCCCACACGGCGGTGCCCTGGGAGGTGGTGGGTCGCAGATCGTGGTCCCCGAGCACCTCGGGCACCGCGAGCATCACGTCGGCGCAGTCCGGATTCGCCGCGTCAGGAGCCGCCTCCACCGTCGCCGTCGAGGCGCAGCCGCTGATCAGCCCCAGTCCCAGCACTGTGAGGAAGACGTTGCGGACGCGAGCACGGCGGTCACCGGAGTTGATAGGCACATGACATATTCTGTATGAAGTCCTAGCTACTTGCCCATTTCAGGAGCATCAGATGACGTATGAGGTCGACCACGACAGGCCCCGCCGGAAGCGGCGCGGGCGTCGTGCCGCGCTGATCATTGTGAGCGTGGTGGCCGTCGTCGTCGTCGGGGCCCTGGTGGCGGGCATGGTCTACCTGAACTCCTTGAGCAGCGCCTATGAGGACAATGCGCAGACCTTTGAGCAGAGCTTCCCCGAGGAGGAGGGTCGCCCTGTCAAGGCCGAGGACGACGAATCCATCAACATCCTGCTGCTGGGATCCGATGAGAACGGCGGCTCCGGGGAGACCGAGGAGCTGTCCCGGGTGCCGCAGGGCGGCCGCTCGGACACCATGATGCTGATGCACGTCCCCAGCGACCGCGAGAGCGTGCAGATCATGTCGGTCCCGCGTGACCTCTGGGTGGAGGTCCCGGGTCACGGCGAGCACAAGATCAACGCCGCGCTGAGCCTGGGCGGGCTTCCCTCGACGATCGACACCTTCGAGTCGCTCTTCGACGTGCGGATCGATCATGTGGCCGCGGTGGACATGCTCGGCTTCACCGGACTGGTCGACGCGCTGGACGGGGTCACCGTGAACTCGAGCTACGACCAGCCCTTCACCACCAACCAGGGGTTCACCTTCCAGCCCGGGGAGCAGGAGATGAACTCCGAGGAGGCGCTCTCCTTCGTCCGGCACCGGCAGAGCTTCCCCGACGGCGACCTCCAGCGGGTGCGCAACCAGCAGGCGTTCATCCAGGCCGTGATCGATCAGACCGTCACCCAGGAGAACCTGAGCAACCCCGGCCGGGTCCGAGACCTCGTGGAGACCTTCTCCCCGCACCTGATCGTCGATGACAGCCTGAGCTCCGGCACCGTGGCCTCGCTGGGCTGGAACCTGCGCGGCGCGGTGGACGAGGTGGAGTTCTTCACCGTCCCCACCGGGGAGAGCAGCTACTCCGACGACGGCCAGTGGATCTTCTACCAGGACCAGCAGGCCATGGAGGAAATCGCCGCCGCCCTCGCGGACGGCACGCTGGATGAGTATGCAGCATCGCGATGAGCGGAGCTCGCGACCTCCGCTGAGGCCACAGCCGGACCACGCCCGAGCGGGGTCCTCCGCGCGGGGCAAGGTCAAGGGCGCCGCCGCGGTGCACCGCTGGTTCCTCCTGGCCGAATCCGCCCTGGAGCGCAACGTGGAGCAGCTCAACCGGCTCAACGTCTTCCCGATCCCCGATTCGGACACCGGGGAGAACATGCTGGCCACGATCCGAGCCTGCCGGGCCAGCGTGGAGGCCTCCTCCACCCAGGACCTGGGCGAGCTCTTCGCCGCCGCCGGCTCCCGGGCGATGTCGGAGGCCTATGGGAACTCCGGCACCCTGCTCGCGGTGCTGATCTCCGGGCTGGCCGAACCGCTGCATGGTCAGCAGCGACTCACCATCTCCGGGTTCTCCCACGCGCTGGAACGGGCCAAGGTCCGGTCCTGGTCCGCGCTGACCGACCCGGTCGCCGGGACCATGCTCTCGGTCCTGGATGCGGTGCACTCCGAGGTGCACCACCGTGCGCTCCAGGCCGAGGAGCCCGAGAGCCGGGCGGCCCTGGAGGCCGCCATGCCCTACGTGGTCTCCCGGGCCTTCCTCGCGGTGCAGGCCACCCGGGAGCAGCTGCCGGCGCTGCAGCGCGCGAACGTGGTGGACTCCGGGGGAGCCGGACTGCTGGTGGTGCTGATCGCGCTGCACTCGACCATCACCGGCATCGCCATGGACTTCGCGCCGCTGCAGAGCCTGCCCGGCTGGCAGCAACCCCCC
The DNA here is from genome assembly GCF_017347085.1 of Nesterenkonia sp. E16_10. Classification (GTDB taxonomy): domain Bacteria; phylum Actinomycetota; class Actinomycetes; order Actinomycetales; family Micrococcaceae; genus Nesterenkonia. The sequence continues at coordinate 23,993 of NZ_JADPSA010000003.1, read as the reverse complement.
GAGGGCGAGAGAACCGGAGATCACCGCCTTAGGCATCGTGACGCCGCAGATCAGCAGCCCGGAGGCCAGCAGTCTGGGCCGGATGCCGGCTCGTCGGCAGAGCGGCTCACCGGGACCCCGGCGCTGGATGGAGCCGAGGTGATGTGCACCGTCCGGCTGGATCCGCTCGGGGCCGCCTCGCTGCGCCACCAGCTCGATGATCTCGGCGACTCGGTGATCGTGACCCCGATCGACGCGAACCCCGACGCGGAGGGCACCTATCGCTGGCGGATCCACGTGCACACCCTCGAGGAGCCGCGCACCAGCACCACCGTGCACGCCGCCGGCCCGGTGGAGTCCTACGCCGCCACCGCGCTGCACCGTAGTCCCGCCGCCCCGCCGGCCCGAGACCAGGAGTGATCCCCGCGTGGACGTGCTTCCCTCCACCGAGCTGAGCCGGATCATCGGCGCGGAATCGGCGAAGACGCTTGAGCAGGGGCTGGGCATCACCACCGCCGCGCAGCTGCTGCAGCACTATCCGCGCCGCTGGATCGAGTTCGGCCAGCTCTCCTCCTTCCGCGACCTGCCCGCGGCGGGGGAACATGTCAGCCTGATCGCCGAGGTCACCGGGGTCTCGGTGCGCAAGATGGCGAACCGGCGCGGCTCCCTGGCCGAGGTCTGGGTCACCGATGACGAGGGCAACTCGCTGAAGATGGCGTTCTTCAACGGCTGGAGCGTGGGCCGCCAGCTGACTCAGGGGGCTCGGGCGATCTTCCACGGCAAGGTGGGCAGCTACCGCGACCGCCCCACCCTGAACAACCCCGACTTCACCGTGCTGGTCGACGCCGACCCGGAGACCATCACCGACCAGGTGGACCCGGAGGCGGACCCGCTGGGCGCCGCCGAGCTGCCGCGCGCACTGAACCGGGGCAAGACCCCGGTCCCGCTGTATCCGGCCACCTCAGGGATCAGCAGCTTCCGGATCCTGGACTGCATCGAGATCCTGCTGGACCTCATCGACTTCTCCGCCTGGCCCGAGCCGCTGCCGGAGCAGGTCCGCGCCTCCGAGGAGCTGCCGGACCTGGGTGAGGCCTACCGGCTGATCCACCGACCCGAGACCATGCAGGACCCGGAACGCGGGCTGCGCCGGATGCGTTATCACGAGGCGTTCCTGCTCCAGGGGCTGCTGCACCTGCGTCGCGCCCAGGAACAGCACCGGCGGGCCCTGCCGCGGCCGGCTCAGGAGGCTGGACTGCTCACCCGGTTCGACGCCGGACTGCCGTTCACGCTGACCGAGGGTCAGGTCCGCTGCGGGGAGCTCATCGGCGCCGAGCTCGACCGCGAGCACCCGATGAACCGGCTGCTCCAGGGCGAGGTGGGCTCCGGCAAGACCCTGGTCGCGCTGCGCGCGATGCTGCAGGTGCTCGAGACCGGGGGGCAGGCCGTGCTGATCGCGCCCACCGAGGTGCTCGCCGCCCAGCATGAACGCTCGCTGCGCCGGATGCTCGGCGGCCTCGCCGACGAGGTCGGGCTCACCCTGCTCACCGGTTCGATGGGCACCGCCGATCGCCGTCGCGCCCTGCTCGACATCGCCTCCGGCACCGCCGAGCTGGTGGTCGGCACCCACGCGGTGCTCGGGGAGCAGGTGCACTTCGTGGACCTGGCCCTGGCCGTGGTCGATGAGCAGCACCGCTTCGGGGTGGAGCAGCGCGACGCGCTGCGCACCCGCTACGAGCTCACCCCGCACATGCTGGTCATGTCGGCCACCCCGATCCCGCGGTCGGTGGCGATGACCGTCTTCGGGGACCTGGAGCTGACCACCCTGGAGGGCCTGCCGAGGGGCCGGCAGCCGATCGTCACCCATGTGGTGCGCACGGTGCAGGGTCCCCGGTTCATCGGTCGGGTCTGGGAACGGATCGCCGAGGAGGTCGCCGCCGGGCACCAGGTCTACGTGGTGTGTCCCAAGATCAGCGAGGCCGATGCGCGCGAGGATCCGGAGACCGGGGTGCAGACCGATCAGGACGCCTCGGTGGAGCTGATCGCGCAGCGCCTGGCCGAGCATCCGCTGCTGAGCCGGACCCGGCGCGCCGTGGTCCACGGCCGGATGGATGCGGCGTCGAAGGAAGAGGTCATGACCGGCTTCGAGCGCGGGGAGATCGACGTCCTGATCTGCACCACGGTGATCGAGGTGGGCGTGGACGTGCACAACGCCACGGTGATGGCGGTGCTCGACGCCGACGCCTTCGGAGTCTCCACGCTGCACCAGCTGCGCGGACGGATCGGCCGCGGCGGTGCCCACGGGCTCGCGCTGCTGGTGACCCGGCTGCCCGACGGACACCCCTCCCTGGAGCGGCTGGAGCAGGTGGCGGAACACTCCGACGGGATGACCCTGGCCCGGCTGGATCTGCAGCGCCGGCGGGAGGGCGACGTGCTCGGCGCCGCCCAGGCCGGCCGCGCCTCCACACTGAAGCTGCTGCGCACGATCCGAGACGAGAAGATCATCGTGCGTGCCTCCGAGCTGCTGCGCGAGATCAGCGCCAAGGATCCCAGCTGGACGGACTACCCTGGACTGCGCACCGCGGTGGGGGAGTACCGCGACCTCCACGAGGGCGCCGACGAGTTCATCCAGCGCGGCTGAGACCCGCAGCGCGAGACAGGAGTGTGAGATGGCACGGATCATCGCCGGCACGCATAAGGGACGCCGCCTCGTGGCCGTCCCCACCGACGCCACCCGACCCACCAGCGACCGGGTCAAGGAGTCGCTGTTCTCCCGGCTCGAGGGCTATGACGCGCTCCACGACGCCGTCGTGGTGGACCTCTATGCCGGCTCGGGCGCGCTGGGCTTCGAATCGCTGAGCCGCGGGGCGCGCAGCCTGGAGGCCGTGGACAAGGCCGAGGCCGCGGTGCGCACGCTGCGCCGCAACGCCGAGTTCTTCGGCGCCGAGGCCTCGCCGGCGCTGCGCCGGGAGGTCTCGGTGCACAAGGCCGACGCGCTGCGATACCTCGGCTCACGCAGCGGTCCACCCATCGAGCTGCTCTTCCTGGACCCGCCCTACAGCCTCGGCGACGCCGAGCTGTTCAAGGTGCTCAGCGCCGCCAGGGAACAGCTGCATGAGGCGGCCACCGTGGTGATCGAGCGCGACGCCGGCAGCGGCGCGCCCTCACTGCCGGAGGGACTGGAGATCTTCAGCGAGAAGTCCTACGGCAGCACGCAGATCTTCATGGTCGAGCCCAGTCCAGCAGCTCTTCCGCACTGAGCACGTCGCCGGGGTGCGGGCCTGCGGCCCAGAGCGCGTTGAGCTCGGTCTGCTCCAGCGCCGCGCCGCGGCGCGCGGCGAAGCTCAGGTTTCCCTCGACCCGGGCCTCGAGCACATCGCTGGGCGCGCTCAGCATGGCGCAGCGCGCCGCCTGCTCGATACCCAGGGCACCTGAGGTCTCGGGGGTGCCGGATGGCTCCGGGGCCCCTGATGCCGCTGAGGCCTCGGCGGTCAGCGCGGCCGCGTCGAGCAGCGAGACCACCTGCGCCCGGACGAAGTCCATCGGCGGCTCATCCCCGAGATTCACCAGCAGCAGCCCGCCCGGGACCACCTGCTTAAGGACTGCCCGGTGAAACTCCGGGCTGCGCAGATGCTCCGGCGCGGCCGCACTGTTGAACAGGTCCACCACGACGACGTCGAAGCTCACCCCTTCCAGGGCGCCACCGGGGCCCAGCACCGCGGCGGCGTCGGCGACCAGGTTGCGCGGGCTTCTGCGCATCGGCAGATGCTCCAGCACGAACTCCACCAGCTCAGGCTCGATGTCCACCACGGTCTGCTCGACTGCGGGCCAGTGGTGTTCGATGAAGCGCGGCAGGGTCAGCGCCCCAGCCCCGAGGTGCAATACGCGCGGCACCTCGGCTGTTGCAGAAGAAGCACCGGCGGCTGAGGCGCCGGCGGACGCGGCTCTTCCCAGGCGCTCGCGGGCGCAGGTCTGCAGCACCGCGCCCATCCGGAACAGATAGTCGTGGAGCAGATAGTCGGGATCTCCGAGCTCCACATGGGACTGCTCGGCCCCGCCGATGCTCAGCACCACCCCGTCCTCGGTGAGGTCGTCCTCCACGAGCTCGGCCAGCTGCCCGGAGAAGGAGAGTCGCTGGCTCCGGGGCAGGCCCAAGCGCTCGCGCTGGCGCATCAGGGGGTTCCGGTGCCGGCCGGGGCCAGCGTCTCGGGCGCGGTGACCGGCGGTGCGGTGACCGGCGGGTGGTCTGCCAGCGCGGCGGGCAGACGCTCACGCATCCGACGCAGCCCCTTTTCGATGGTGGCGTGGTCCTTGCAGAACGCGAAGCGCACCAGGTGCTCCAGCTCGTCGCTGGGGCTGGCCCGATGCTGAATGGTCAGGGCAGACACCGGGATCGCGGCCACCCCCACCTCCTCGGCGAGAACCCGGCAGAACTGCGCGGCCGAGAGCGAGGTGATGCCCGAGACGTTGCCGAGCACGAAGTACCCGGCCTCGGCGCGGTTCGGCGCCAGTCCGAGCTCCTCGAGGCCGGCGCGCAGCAGGTCTCGTCCGGCCTCCAGCTCGGCGGTGTTCTGCGCGAAGAACCCCTGGTCGTCCTGGAGTCCGTGGCCCACCGCCCATTGGAAGGCCGGGCCGGAGGAGAAGCTCAGGAACTGTTTGACCCCGCGGATCTGGCTGACCAGTTCGGCGCTTCCGGTGACCCAGCCGACCTTCCACCCGGTGACCGAGAAGGACTTCCCGGCGGAGCCCACCGCCACGGCCACCTCTTCGGCGCCGGGGATGGTCAGGATGCTGCGGTGGGGCAGCCGCGCATCCGAGAGCACCAGATGTTCGTAGACCTCGTCGCACATGATCCGCAGGTCATGCTTGACCGCCAGTTCGACGATCCGGGTCAGCTCCTCGGTGCTGAAGACCGTGCCGGTGGGGTTGTGCGGGGTGTTGAGCAGGATCATCGAGGTGCGCTCGGTGATGGCGGCCTCGAAGGCCTCCAGGTCCGGGCGGAACTCCGGGCCGCGCAGCGCCACACCCACCAGTCGGGCTCCGGCCAGGGCGGCGCAGGCCCCGTAGGAGTCATAGTGCGGCTCGAAGGTGAGCACCTCGCTGCCGGGCCGCGCGAAGGCCAGGATCGTCGCGGAGATCCCTTCGGTGGCGCCGGTGGTCACCATGACCTGGGTGGCGGGATCGAGCTCCACGCCCTGTCGCCGGGCCTGGGCGGCGCTGATCGCCTCGCGCAGGGTGGGCAGTCCCATCCCCGGGGCGTACTGGTTGCGCGGGCCGGTCTCGGGCTCGGTGATCGCCCGTGCGGCCAGCTGCAGCAGCCAGTCCGGGCCCTCGGTGTCGGGGAATCCCTGGCCCAGGTTGACCGCGTCGTGAGCGATCGCCGCCGCCGTCGTGCGCTCGTAGATGGTGGGCATCACCGCAGGGGTGCTGGGTGGGGTGCTCGGTGAGGGTTCGAAGCCCAAGGTGTTGGCCCCGGCCGCGGTCCGGGCCCAGGGCTGATCGAGGGCGAGCGGGTCCGGGCTGGGGGAGCGATGAGAGGACATGGACTCCATCGTAGACAGCCTGCCGATCGGCAGCGTGTCCTGCGCGCCTGGCGTCGGGTTCTTGACCACCTGAAGTACTGTCGGAGCATGCAGCTAGCAGTGTGCCCCGGATCATTCGACCCCTTGCACAACGGTCATGTGGAGATCATCGCCCGTGCCTCGAACCTCTTCGATGAGGTGATCGTCGCCGTGTCGCCGAACATGCATAAGAACCCGATGTTCTCCGTCGAGGAGCGCATCGCCATGGCGCAGGAGACCTTCTCCTATGTGCGCGGGGTGAGCGTGAAGCCGCTGGGCAGCGGGCTGCTGACCGACTTCTGCCGCGAGGTCGGAGCCAACGCTCTGGTCAAGGGTCTGCGCGACCCCAAGGATCTCGGCTACGAGTCTCCGATGGCCACGATGAACCGGCACCTCTCCGGGCTGGAGACCGTGTTCCTCGCCGCGGACGGCCGCTACACGCACTTGTCCTCCACACTGGTCAAGGAAGTCCACAAGCTCGGCGGAGACGTCGCGGAGTTCATCCCCCGCGCGGTGCAGCGCCGGCTCCAGGACCGTCGCCGCTGAGCGCGGCCGCAGAAAACTTCATAGATTCGTCTGAACAGGCATCCAGGAAACGATAAGGTGGGCATATGAGTTCAACAACGTCTATTCGCAAAGCTGTGATCCCGGCTGCGGGTCTGGGAACACGATTCCTTCCGGCCACCAAGGCCATGCCCAAAGAGATGCTCCCGGTGGTGGATGAGCCCGCGATCCAGTACGTCGTCGCCGAGGCCGCGAAGGCCGGGCTCGATGACATTCTGATGATCACCGGCCGCAATAAGCGGTCCCTGGAGAACCACTTCGACCGGGTCCCTGACCTCGAGGCCACCCTGGAGGCCAAGGGCGACACCAAGAAGCTCGAGGCCGTCCGTCAGGCCACCGAGCTGGGCGACCTGCACTACATCCGGCAGGGCGAGGCCAAGGGCCTCGGTCACGCCGTGCTCTGCGCCAAGCGCCACGTCGGCAACGAGGCCTTCGCGGTCCTGCTCGGCGATGACCTGATCGATGAGCGCGACGAGCTGCTCTCGACCATGCTGGAGACCCAGCAGCGGCTCGGCGGTTCCGTCATCGCCGTGATGGAGGTGCCCGAGGAGAACATCAGCGCCTACGGCGTCATCGATGCCAACGGCCAGGACAAGGTCGCCGCCGAGAACGGCCAGCCCGCCGACGTCGTGCCGGTCCACGCCCTGGTGGAGAAGCCCCCCGTGGATGAGGCGCCGTCGAACCTGGCGATCATCGGCCGCTATGTGCTGCACCCGGCGATCTTCGCCGAGCTGGAGCAGACCAAGCCCGGCCGCGGCAACGAGATCCAGCTGACCGACGCGCTGCAGGCCATGGCAGGGAAATCCGCCGAGGACGGCGGCGGAGTCCACGCCGTGATCTTCCGCGGACGCCGCTACGACACCGGAGACAAGCTCAGCTACATCAAGGCCGTGGTCACCCTGGCTGTGGACCGCGAGGACCTCGGCCCAGACCTGCGCGAGTGGCTGAAGGAGTTCGTCGGCCAGATCTAAAAACGGGGTTCGCACCCGAGCCGCCGTGACTGGTAGAGTGGCACGTCGGTCTAGATCATTGAGGAGTGGTTCAGCAATGACTGCTCTACGCGTAGATGTGCAGGAGCTCCGGGGCAAGCCCGGAACCCAGCACGAGATGCATAGAACTGTCCCAGCCCCGGAGGACTTCGCAACGGTCCTCATCGGGATCCCGCAGGGCAGCGAGCTGCAGGTCGATCTGCGTCTGGAATCGGTGCACGAAGGTGTGCTGATGACCGGCACCGCCGTCGGCGAGGTCACTGGACAGTGCGGCCGGTGTCTCGATGAGCTGAAGTACCCGCTCACCGTGGACATCATGCAGCTGTTCAGCTGGCCTCAGAAGGCGCGGAAGGATTCGGCCGAGGAAGAGGATGAGGACACGCGCCCGATGGGCCATGACCTCACCATCGACCTGGAGCCGGTGCTGCGAGACCTGATGGTCTCCGCGCTGCCGTTCCAGCCGGTCTGCCGCGAGGACTGCCCGGGTCTGTGCTCCGTCTGCGGATTCCGCATGGAGGACGACCTCGAGCACTACCACGAGCAGCTCGACCCCCGTTGGGCCGCGTTGAAAGACATGGCCGCGGGACTGCCGGAGCCGGACGCCCAGTCCGACTCCAGCACCTAGAACTTGAGAATCACAGAACTTGAACATCGCAGAACTTGACCATCGCAGAACTTGATTGACCAAGACTCTGTCCATCATCTAGAGAGAAAAGAGACACCGTGGCTGTTCCAAAGCGGAAGATGTCCCGATCCAACACCCGCAACCGCCGCTCGCAGTGGAAGGCTTCTGTGCCGAAGCTGGTGAAGACCGTGGAGAACGGTCGCGTCGTCTACAGCCAGCCTCACCAGGCCAAGCTGGTCACCGACTCCGCCGGTTCGCCGCTGTTCTATGAGTACAAGGGTCGCAAGGTCGCTGACGCCTGAGTCGTCGAACATGACGACATCGCACGTGAGCGATCACGAAGAGCTTGTGAAGAGTCTCGGGGTGCATATTGCCCCCGGGACTCTTCGCCTTGCCCTGACCCATCGCTCCTACGCCTATGAGAACTCCAACCTGCCCACCAATGAGCGGCTGGAGTTCCTCGGGGATTCGATCCTCGGCCTGGCGGTGACCGACTACCTGTTCCGGACCTTCCCGGACCTGGCCGAGGGCGACCTGGCCAAGCTCCGCGCCGCACTGGTGAGCACCCGCGCCCTGGCCCGGGTGGCCCGCGGCCTCGGCGTCGGCCCCTATATCAGCCTCGGCGCCGGCGAGCGGCTCACCAACGGCCAGGACAAGGACTCGATCCTTGCCGACACCATGGAAGCGTTGATCGGCGCCGCCTACCTCTCCACCGACACCGAGACGGCCCGCCGTCTGGTGCTGCGCCTCGTGGTCCCGCTGCTCAGCGACAAGGACGCGATGACCGCCGGCAAGGACTGGAAGACCACCATCCAGGAGATCGCGGCCGCCAAAGACATGGGCGAGATCCGCTACCAGATCACCGACTTCGGTCCGGACCACCACAAGTCCTTCAACGCCACCCTGGTGATCGGCGGAACCGCCCACGGCTCCGGCTCCGGGCCCTCCAAGAAGGAGGCCGAGCGCGAAGCCGCTCGGGTCACCGTGGAGACCCTCACCGCCGGCCGCGGCGAACAGGGCGACATCCTCACCCTGGTCCTGGACCGGTTCGAGGACACCGCACCCGCTGGCAGCTGATGCCGGAGCTGCCCGAGGTCGAAGTGGTCCGCCGCGGCATCAGCCGCTGGGCCATGGGACGCACCGTAGAGTCCGTCACCGTCCACGATCCGCGCAGCCTGCGCCGTCACGCGCTGGGCGCCGCGCTCGATGAACCCGCCCGGCTGGGCTCCTTCACCACCGCGCTGACCCAGCAGAGGCTGCTGGCACCGCAGCGCCGCGGCAAGTTCCTCTGGATTCCGCTGGACCGGAGCACGACGGCGGCAACAGCAGCGGCGCAGCCCGGCTCTGGCACCGCACCGGTCGGGGAGTCGCTGCTGATCCATCTGGGCATGAGCGGGCAGGTGCTCATCGATGAGCCCTCCGCCCCGGCGCAGAAGCATCTGAAGATCACGCTGGAGCTGGGCGGGGAAGACTCCGCTCCCAAGCAGCTGCGCTTCATCGACCAGCGGATCTTCGGCGGCATGCAGATCTCCGAGCTGGTTCCCTCCACCCACCCCAGCGGCAGCGTGCCGGCCGCCGCGGTGCATATCGCCCCGGATCCGCTGGAGCCCGGATTCGACGAGGAGACGTTCTTCCGCACCCTGCGCCGCCGCAAGACCGGTCTGAAACGCGCACTGCTGGATCAGGGCATGGTCTCGGGGATCGGCAACATCTACGCCGACGAGGCGCTCTGGCTCGCCCGGCTGCATTACCTGCGCTCCACCCAGACCATCACCCGCGCCGAGTCCGCCCGCCTGCTCAGCGGGGTCAAGACCGTGCTGCTGGCCGCACTCGAGGCCGGCGGCACCAGCTTCGACGCGCTCTACGTCAACGTCAACGGCGCCTCCGGGTACTTCTCGAGATCGCTCAACGTCTACGGCCAGCAGGGCAGGCCGTGCCCACGGTGCGGCACCGAGGTCAGACGTGAGACGTTCATGAACCGCGGGTCGCACTTCTGCCCGAAGTGCCAGCCTGGGCCGCGGCCTGCCCGGCTGCGCGCCTCGGGCCGTGCATGATCCTGCCCTCGGCTCTCACCGGGACGCCGCCGGCCGACACCCCGGTGCCGGTGCTGCTGCAGCGATCGCTGGAGGCACTCGGCCTGGGCGCCGCCCGGCTCAGCCCGATCTGGCGCAACGGGGCCCGCGGTCTGACGTTCTCCGTCGCCAGCGGCGGTGTCGCGGCTCCGATCGACTTCTACGCCAAATGGAACCCCGACGCCGTCGGGGAATCGCTCACCCAGGAGGCCGAGCGGCTGGCCTGGATCCAGGGACGCCACCCCGCCCCGACCGTGGTGGACCTGATCCTGGAAGGCCCCGAGGAGGTGCTGCTCACCCGAGCGCTGCCCGGCGAGTCGGCCGTGGCCCCGCGGTGGAAGGCCGATCCCGATCTCGCGCTGCGGGCCCTCGGCACCGGGCTGCGCCGGCTGCATGACCTGGACCCGCAGGACTGCCCCTTCGACTGGGGCGTGGAGCATCGGCTGCGCACGGCGGGGCTCGCGGCGGAGCCGCCCGGGGATGCGCCGAGCCTGGATCGTCTTGTGCTGTGTCAGGGCGACCCCTGCGCCCCGAATACGCTGCTGGCCGCCGACGGCTCGTTCCTGGCCCACGTGGATCTGGGTCGTCACGGGGTGGCGGATCGGTGGGCCGATCTCGCGGTGATGTCGATGTCCCTGGCCTGGAACTTCTCCGGCTACGACGAGGCGACGTTCTGGAGCGCCTACGGGATCGAGCCCGAGGCGCACCGGATCGAGTACTACCGACGTCTCTGGGACGCCACCTAGCGGTACTTCGCCGGGAGCTCCCTGAACAGCGTCGATGCGGGAGTGCCCAGATCGGTGGGCTAGCATGAATCGGATCGACGAACGCGTAGAGGAGGGTCTGTGGCCGATAAGAAGTCGCCCGAGCCACGGCCGCACCGACCCCGCAGAGCCGCCAGGCTCCCGGCCGGACCGGCGGCAGCCTCGAAGTCGACCAACCCCGCCGACGCCGAAGAACCCACCGTCAGCGTCTCCGGCGCCGAGGATGCCTCCGCGGAGAACACGCCCAAAGACCGGTCACGACGACGCCGCCTGATCCGCAACGGTCTCATCGCCGTGGCGGTGCTGCTCGTCGTCGCGGTGGGCGCCGGACTGCTCTACGTCAACCAGCTGCGCACCACTTTCGACGACCAGCGCAACGTCTTGGACCTGGGCCTCGAGGGCGATGACACCGCCGGACGCACCGAGGACGGCACGGTGAACATGCTGCTGCTGGGCTCCGACAGCCGCGGCGAGAATGACATGGAGTACCGCGGCGAGATCGGCGACAACGCCTCCGAACGCTCCGACACCATGATGTTCGTGCACATCCCGGCCGACCGGTCCGGGGTCTACGTCATGTCCATCGTGCGAGACCTCTGGGTGGACGTGCCCGGCGAAGGCCAGGGCCGGGTCAACTCCGCGCTGGGCGTGGGCGGGTACCCGCTGGTCGTCGACACCGTCGAAGAGCTGCTGAACACCCATATCGACCACGTGGCGATCATCGACTTCGAGGGATTCTCCGACCTGACCCGCGCCCTGGGCGGGGTCTACGTGGAGAACCCGCGGCCCTTCTCCGCCGGCCAGCACAACCCGGCGTTCTACCCCGAGGGCACCATCCGCCTGGAAGGCGACAACGCGCTGCGGTTCGTCCGCGAGCGCAAGTCCTTCGCCGACGGGGACTTCAGCCGGGTGCAGAACCAGCAGCTGGTGATCAACGGGATCGTCGATCAGCTGCTGTCTGCCGACACCCTCACCAACCCCCAGCGGGTGATGGATGTGGTCAACGGCATCGTCCCCTATCTCAGTGTGGATGACGGTCTCGACGCCAACACCATCGCCGCCTACGCGCTGGAGATGCGCGACCTGCGCTCCGGGAACATCGAGATGTTCACCATTCCCACCGGGGAGATGGCCACCACCGCCAGCGGTGCCCAGGTGATCCTCAAGGACGAGGAGATGCTCGAGCTGCTGCAACGGTCCCTGAAGAACGACAACATGGAGGGCTTCATCGACTACATCGAGCTGCGAGAATCCCAGGACGAGCAGCAGTGACCCCTCGGGTTCAGCTGCTGACGCATAGTTATTGGCCGGAGCGCACGGCCCCGCAGCGCCGCTGGGAACGCCTGGTGGGTTCGCTGCGGCAGGACGGCTGGGCGGTCGACGTCGTCACCCCCGCGGTGAACTCCCACCACACCCCGGAGGAGGTGCGGGGCCAGGGCAGATTCCGGCTGCGCGCCACACCGGGGCCCACCGGGGAGCGGCTGCACCGGACCCCGTACATCCTGCTGCAGAACTCCCGCGCCGGACGCTTCGCCTCAGACCTGGCCTCCGCGGTGCTGATGGTGCCCCGCGCGCTCGGCGCCCCGAAGCCGGATCTGGTCGTCGCCACGGTGCCGGCGCTGCCCACCATCTGTGCCGGCTGGCTGGTCAGCCGGGCCCGCCGGGTCCCGCTGGTGGTCGATATGCGCGACGCCTGGCCCGAGCTTGCCCGCGAGGCCGGGGTGAAGGCTGGCCCGCTGGGGACGCTGATGGAAGCCGCCGTGGTCAGCGTCCAGCGCCGCGCCGAACTCGTGGTCACCGTCACCGAGGGCTTCGGTCAGCGGCTGCGCGAGCGCGGGGTCTCCCGGGTGGAGACCATCAGCAACGGCGTCGCCCTGGACCAGGTGCCGCAGCTTGAGCACCGGACACGCAAGCCTGGGGAGCTGCGCATCGCCTACCTGGGCAATCACGGCGAGAGCCAGGCCCTGGAGCGGCTCATCACGGCCGTGGCGCTGATCCCGCGCACCCGGGAGAGCTCAGCCGAGCAGGACCACGCCCGTTCCGGGGGACTCGACGTGCAGCTCCGCCTGGTCGGCTCCGGCACCCAGAAGGACCAGCTGCGCCAGGTCGCGGAGGAGTCCGGCGCCCTGGACAGCGGCGCCGTGGAGTTCTTCGATCCGGTGCACGGCGAGGAGATCTGGGAGCACTACCGCTGGGCCGACACCGCGCTGGTCAGCCTGCGCACCGACTGGGCCTCCTTCGCCTGGACCGTGCCCTCGAAGACCTTCGAGCTGCTGGGCCTGGGCAAGCACATCACCGCCGCGGTCACCGGAGAGGCCGCCTGGGTGCTCGGCCACGCACGCAACGTCAGCTTCCTCTCCGGAGACTCCGAAGCGATCGCGGCCACGCTCAGCGAGCTCGCCGCCGACCCGGACTCCACCCCGGTGGATGCCACCGGCCGCGACTGGGTCGCCGAATACGCTGACCTGCCGGGGCTGGGCCGCCGCTACGCCGCCCTGCTGCGCACGCTGCTGCGGGAGCAGGGCCGGGGAGCCGGCCGGTGATCACCGCCGCCAACGCCTATATCTGCGTCTGCACCTACCGCCGGCCCGGCCCGCTGGGGCAGCTGCTCAGCTCACTGCGCGCCCAGGAGCTGGGGGAGCGCGAGCTGCCGCAGCTGATCGTGGTGGACAACAGCCCCGAGGGCGACGCCAAGGCTCAGGTTCGCGCTCAGTATCCGGGGGCGCGATACATCCATGAACCGCGCCCTGGGATCGCCGCCGCGCGCAACGCCGCGGTGGAGGCCGTGCCGGCGGATGCCGAAGCGGTGCTTTTCCTCGACGACGACGAGCGCGCGTCCCCGGACTGGCTGCGGACCCTGATCGACTGCGCCAACTCCTCCGGGGCCGACACCGTCTCGGGTCCGGTGATCACTCACTTCGGGGAGAACCCGCCGGCCTGGCTGCAGGCCAGCGGCTTCATCCGGCGCATCGACTTTCCCACCGGACCCTGGAATCACCGGGCGGCGACGAACAACGTGCTGGTCCGGGCGCACTGGTTCACCCGCGCCGGGTATCGATTCGATGAGGCGTTCAGCTTCATCGGCGGTGAGGACTCCGACCTCTTCGGCCGGATGCAGGCAGCCGGAGCTCAAGCCTGGTGGTGTGCCGAGGCGCAGGTCGAGGAAGACCTGCCCGCCGAACGGCTGAGTCCCGCCTGGATGCGGCAGCGCGGGATCCGCGCCGGGCATGTGCGCGCTACCAAACTCATCCGTCGGGCCGACCAGGACCGGGCAACCCCGGCGCTGCGGCTGCGGATCGGCGCCGAAGGGCTGGTCCGCATCGGCTACGGGGCGGCGCGGACCACGGCCCGTCGACTCCGGCGGGCGCCGGTGCGGTATGTGGACAGCGTCTACCACCGCGAGGGCCTGGGCATGCTCCAGGCGGCCGTCGGCCGCCGCTACGAGGAATACGGCCGCTGACTCAACTGGTGTCCGCATGCGGACGCGTGCCGGAGTCTGGATCAGGGGTGGAGGGTCAACCCCGCGGGGGCTCTGGCCTGCGTTCCTTGCGGTAGGTGATGATTCCCCCGACCAGCAGCACGGCCCCGAGGACCATCATCGCGATCCGCAACCCTAGGGGCATCTCGGAGGCGAACAGTGAGGTCGAGCTGAAGGCGAACGCGGCAGCGACGAACCACCACACGGCTGTCCCGTCATTGCGGGTTCTTGGGCTCATAGGTCAGAGTTCCTTTCGGCCGGTGGGAGAGGGTGCTCCCTGTTTCAACCATTGGTAGTCACCGACGTCTCGATCCAGAACCTGAGCTCGCCCTCCTGGTTGACGCCGTTAGAGACTCCGCCGCAGCGGCTGACCACGGCGAGCGAAGCGGTGTTGTCTGGCGCGACGGTGAGCAGGGCCCGTTCGAGGCCCAAGGCCGCGCACCTACCCGCCGCCTCCTGAAGCATCCGAGTCGCGTGACCTTGGCGCTGCCAAGGGTGGACTACGTGGTATCCGATGTGACCACCCGCTCCGTCCGAGGTGAGCTTGTGTCGGATCACGAGCGATCCGATGTAGTACTCATTCGCGGTGTACCAGAACAGTTCGGAGGGAACACCCCATCGTGGGCGAACACCTACCCTCTCGGCAACGAAGGCATCGAAGTCACGGCTGGCGGCCCTCAGCCATGCCGTCTCAGAACCTCGATGCACCATGTCGGCCTGCTCGCCGATCAGGTACGACGTCTTCACGGTTCCAGATGGCGGATTCAGGGTCGGTGACACTGGTAGATCGATCATGGGCCTCCACGTTATCTGCTCCCTAGCTGCCGCGGCATTGAGCACACCACGGCCAGCGTCGACGACCACGCTCGAGTGCACCAGGCCGAAGGGTTGGGTGAAAGTGAGTCACCCATGTTTGTAAGGTGAAGGATGAGCGAGTTGAAAGCGATCGGATTTGATCTCGATGGGACCCTCTTTGACCACCGCGGATCGGCTGGATCCGCGGTGGACAGGTTCATCCACCAGCTGGGTCTGGATCCGTCTCCCCACGCCTGCACGGTCTGGTTCGCAGCCGAGGCGGCGCAGTTTGAGCGCTGGCGGTCCGGGCAGGTCAGCTTCCAGGAGCAGCGAAGGGAACGACTTCGGACCGTCTTGCCGGTTCTTGGGGTGGATCCGCCGACTGCAGACTCGGAGCTCGACGAGCTCTTCGAGCTCTACCTCAACGCGTATCGAGACGAATGGCGCGCCTTCCCGGAGAGTCTCGAGCTGCTGATGACTCTGCGAGCGTCCGGATACGGCATTGGGCTGTTGTCCAACGGGTCACAGGAGCAGCAGCTCGACAAGCTTCGCCGGACAGGGCTGGGCCGTGCGTTCGACGTCGTGTGCATCTCTGAAGGAATCGGAGTCCAGAAGCCTGACGCCCAGGCGTTTCGACTGCTGGCAGAGCGATTGCGCGTCGATCCTACGGAGTGCCTGTTTGTCGGGGATGATCCAGTTCAAGATACAGCGGGGGCCCACGCCAGCGGCATGCGTAGTCTGCTGGTGAGTCGCGATGGGGATCACCTCGGAGGCATTGCGGAAGCCGTGTATGCACAACTGGCCGTTGATTCGACGATCGCTCGTTGAGGATTTCCTGCTCAGGACGCGCGAAGGCTCTTCATAGAGGATGACGCTATGGACATCTTTATGCGTTCACTGGCGGGGCGGATTCTCAGCGCCCTTGGGGCCAACGGTCGGATGGTTGCTGTGGACGGTGTGGATGGGAGTGGCAAGACCTGCTTCGCCGCCAGGCTCGCCGCCGCCATTGACGACCGTCCGGTGATCCTGATCCACGCCGATGACTTCTTGAATCTCTCCCCGGTCAGGCATGCTCAGGGCCGACACTCGCCGAAAGGCTTCTGGGAGGACACATACGACTACGCCGCCTTGCACGAATATGCACTCCGGCCTCTAGGCCCCTCCGGGGACGGCTGGTACAGATCCGCGTCCTACGATGCGTCGAGGGACCAACACGTCAAACCTGAAGCGGCTCACGGTCCACCAGATGCCCTCGTGGTGTTGGAGGGGATGTTTCTGCACCGTGACGAGCTCGCCTCGCACTGGGACGTGTCGGTCTTCTTAGACGTGCCTTTCACCGAGACCGCAGCGCGCATGTCCACTCGGAACGGCAGCAACCCGGACCCAGAACACCCCTCGATGCGACGGTACGTCGAGGGTCAGCGCCTCTACTTCGAGTCTGCGTGCCCGTGGGAACGCGCCAGCTTCGTCGTGGACAACTCCGATTTCACGGCGCCCCGCGTCACGCGGTCCCCACAGACAGGTACCATCCCGAGGCCCTGACTCTGCAGCACCCGGCCCCCTGACATCGGAGTCCGCCGCGCCCACTCACTCAGCGTCGGGGAAACGGCGCCGATCCGCCACCGCCAGCGCGTAGGCGGCTTCCGCCGCGGTGATGCCCCACTGCCCGGCCTCGCGACGCTGGACCCGCTCGATCTCGGCAGAGACCTCGCGCAGAGCCGTCACCTGGTCATCTGAGGCAGGCTTGAGCGTGCGCCGGTAGATCGCCCCGGCACGGCGCCCCACGCGGGTGCGCTTGAACTGTCCGAGTCGCTGCGCTGCGGCGCCGCGTGCCCGGCGTTTGATCCGACCCGCCAGCGGGCGCAGCTTCTTCCTCGAGGGCAACCGGTGTTGGCCGAAGAAGCGCAGCGCCTCCGGAGTCTGCCAGGCGTGGGTCTCGGGGTCTTCCACGTAGAACGCCGCGATCTCGGCGAGCACCTCGGCGGCCTCGGGCTGGTCCTGTACGGGAACACGGGAGAACTTCCACAGGTACCAGGTGACGAAGAAATGCTCGAACCGGGTGTCCAGGTAGTCCTGGAGCAGTCCGACCTCGCGCAGCCAGGAGGCTCGGGCGGCTTCCAGGATCAGATACTTCCTGAAGTACCCGGGAGTCACCACGTTCACGATCGAGGTGTCCACCGCCCCGTAATAGGTGTAGACCGGACGGTCCACCGGCACGTAGGCCCGGGAGTAGAAGAGCATCTGCTGGAAGAAGAAGGTGTCCTGCCCGGTGGCGCCCACCGGCTGGGTCAGTCCTAGCCCCTGCAGCCATTCGGTGCGCGCTACGATGCCCTCGATCGAGGCCGGACGGAACCGGATCTCGCGCAGCGAGTCACGGGTCGGCCAGCACAGACCGTCACGCTCCGGGATGCTCGAGTACCAGTCGTGGATCGGCAGGACCTGGTGCCGGTTGGTCCAGGTGACCTGGGTGCCCAGGGCGAAATCAGCCTCGGGCTTCTCGGCCAGGCGCTGCTGGAGCAGGTGATACCCGGCTTCGAGCTCCTCATCATCGGGGTCCAGATAGGTGACGAACTCGGTGGCGGTCAGCTCCAGACCGGTGTTGCGCGGACGCGAGGCGGAGCCGGACCCACCGGTGCCGTGTCGGAACGCGGAGACGTTGGTGTAGGTCCGCGCCAGCTCCTCGACCGTGGCCACCGTGACCGGGTCGGTGGACCCGTCGTCGATCAGCAGCACCTGAGTGCGCGGGAAGTGCGGGGAACGGCGCAACGAGGCGAAGGCCTTGTGGCGCAGGTGATTGCCGTTGTTGTAGATCGGCACGATCACGGAGAGCTCGAGCTGCTCGTCCTGCGCCGTGCGTCGCACCTCCGCCTGGACCGCGGAGAGGTCATCCCCGGGGTGGGGGAGCGCGGCCGGGATCAACCCGGAGGCCTGGATCGCCGCGGAGGAGGCGTGCCCCAGGTGGTCGAGCACGTAGACCCGCGCGTCCTGCCCGGAGGCGGCCAGCACCGCCGGGGTGACCAGCGCCGCGGCCTCGGGACGCCACCAGGCGGTCAGGCCCAGGTCCTCAAAGCCGCGCCGATGCTGATGCGCGTGGACATCGGTCGCATCGGCAGTGCCGGTGAGCTTCGTGGTGATGGTCGCGGACTGGTACCGGAAGGCCGCCACATGATCCGCCGCGTAGTGCGGGGCATAGCGGCGCTGGTCAGACAGCGGCAGCAGCACGTCGATCGGCTTCGCCAGCGGGTCCGCGGCGCGGGCGCCGAGCTGCTCCCAGCTCAGCAGCTCCACCGGGCTGAAGCCCTGCCCCGAGCTGCCCAGCCCCGCGAGGCTCTGCGCCGCCATGTCCTGGGCCAGCTCGGCGGTGACTGTCTCGGCCACGGCGACCACCAGCTCCTGCTGGGGCTGGACCGGCTTGCCGGCGGTCCGGGCCACCTGGGTGAGCAGGTCAGAGACGTGATGACCCAGGAAGACCTCCCGGATGCCGTCGCCCTGGGCACGGCGCAGCTCCTCCTGATCGAGTCCGCGAAGGCTCTCTTCCACGTCCGCCGCGGAGTTCGCGATGCGCACCTGCGGGTGATACGAGTTCAGGCCCTGGTTGTAGCTGGAGAGCACCAGCGTGCCCGCGGCCTGCAGCTCCAGCGCCCGGTTGGCGAACATGGTCTGTGAGTCGACCACCGAGTTCAGGTTCACCGCGACATCCACCACGCGCTGGAGGTCCATCAGCTCATGGTGATCCATGGCCGGGGTCCGGTAGGGCCAGTACTTCACCGGGATCAGCTGGTTGGGGCTGAGCATCGGGTGCGCCGAGTCCAGCTGCGCAGAGACCTCCGCCCACCAGCGGTCCACGATCGCCAGCGGCCTGCCGGCGTCGAGGACCCCGTCGAAGATCCACTCGGCATAGCGGGCGCGCTTCTGATACTTACGCCCCATCCAGGACCCGGCGAAGAAGATCAGCTCGCGGGCCTCGGCAGGGGCGCTGCGGGACCCGATCGGGGAGTGCAGCAGCGGGTTGACCCCGAACGGCAGCACCTCGATGCTCTGGGCGTCGGGGCAGTCGCGCCGGTAGTCCTCGATGACCTCGGCGGCGGTGGTGAAGATGTGATCGCAGGCCCGTGCCACGTCGAGGAACTGCCGGTAGTCCGGCGGGTCTTCCTTGCCGTAGTAGACCGGCGGGGCGCCGACCGCGCGGTAGGCCGGGATGATGGTGTGGATCAGAAGCCGACGACGCTCCGGAGCCTCCGCGGACGTGTTGTCCCAGGCGACCCCGTCGTGCCCGCGCCAGGTGGCGGCCACCAGCAGCAGGTCCACATCCTCGAGGTGATCCTGCCAGTTCTCCGGAGTGATCGGGACCAGCGTGGCGGCCCCGGAATAGGTGTCGAAGAGGAACCGGTCGCAGATGATCCCGATGCGCAGGTCCAGCGGGGGCCGGGAGACGCCGGGCTCGGCGGGTGGGAGCGTGGCGGCCGCGGCCCGGGCGGCGGCGAGCGCGTCCTGCGCGGATCGGGCCGCCAGGGGTGCGGCGAGCGGTGCGGCAAGCGGCGCGGCCAGTGAGGCGGCGGTGGTCGCGGTCTGACCCTCGCCGGCCGTTAGTTCGGCCCGGCTGCGCAGGTCGGCCGCCCGCTCGCGGTGAGCCCGCGCCAACGGGGCCCAGAGCTGCTCATGATGCGCTGAGCTGGAGAGCTCCTGGGCGGCGTGCTCGTGGGCTTCCGCTGCCTGGGTCGCCGTCGTCGTGATCTCCGCGATCGGAGGGGTGGCTGCCGGGGCGCTGGACGGGGTGCTCGAGGGCTGGGCGGAGGCTGCATCGGGGAGATTCACCCCTCGACACTATCCCGAGCCGTGTTGGGTTTGGAGGAGGCAGTCCGGCTTGCTAGAGTGAAGTCTCGTTGCGGCGGGGAATCGACCTGAACAGGTCCCAATTCCGGGCGCACACGGGGATGTAGCTTAGTGGTAAAGCTTTGGTCTTCCAAACCAACGATGCGGGTTCGATTCCCGTCATCCCCTCCAGTCACTTCCAAGCCTCTCCCGGTGATCGGGTCCTCTCGGTCACAGCAGGAGGGGCTTTTTGTGTATCAGCCGCCGAGTCGGCTCGAGAGTGAGGAACCCATGGCGCGTCCCCGGATCTACTTCGTGGTTCAGCCCACCGTGGCGCACTACCGCGAGCCGCTGCTGCGCCGACTGCTGGAATCCACCCGCTACGACTTTGACCTGGTCGGACGGTTCAAGAATTCTGAATCTACGGCCGCCGACGCGATCCATTCCGCCGCCGACGAGGTCCTGGCGAAGGTTCGCCCGCTGAGATTCTCCGCGATCCGCGAATTCTGGTGGGAACACGGCCAGGTCCGCGAGATCTGGGCCGGGGCGCACGACGCCTATGTGATCGCCGGACGCATACCCACCGTCTCCGCCTGGGCCGCCTGCGCGGTCGCCGCACTGCGCGGACGCACCCTGATCATGTGGGGTCACGGCTGGAAGCGGCCCGAGGACGGGCTCAAGCGC
This sequence comes from Nesterenkonia sp. E16_10, assembly GCF_017347085.1. GTDB lineage: Bacteria > Actinomycetota > Actinomycetes > Actinomycetales > Micrococcaceae > Nesterenkonia. Next base: position 3,673 of record NZ_JADPSA010000003.1, on the reverse strand, counting down.
CGGGTCCGGCTCGCCTTCTACCGCCTGACCGATGGGCTGCTGGTCTACGGCGACCGGGCCAAGGAGCTCGGCAGCTCCTACGGGGTCCCGGCCGAGAAGATCCAGGTCATCTATAACAGCATCTACCCGGAGGCGCTGATCGGCTCCGCCCGTGAGACCGACGCCGCCCGGACAGCTGAAGCGGCCGACGACGACGCCGGCTCACCCGCCACGATCATCTACAGCTCCCGGCTCACCACCCGGCACCGGCTGGACCTGCTCGCCGAAGCGCTGGGAGGCATGCCCGACGCCGCGCGGCCGAAGCTGCTCATCGTGGGGGAGGGCGCCGAGCGTCCTCGCCTGGAGCAGGTGTTCGCCGAGCACGGGGTGGACGCGGAGTTCCTCGGCGCCGTCTATGACTATGAGCAGCTGCGCGGGCTCTACGCCCGGGCTGACCTTGCGGTCTCCGTGGGCGGAGCCGGGTTGAACGTCACTCAGGCGATGAGCTTCGGGGTGCCGGTGCTCGCCGAGGACGGCAACCCCGATTCCAGCCCCGAGATCGAGGCCGTGGTCGAGGGCGTGACCGGCCGGCACTACCAGACCGGCGATGCCGGCTCGCTGCGCCGGGTCCTCGCCGAGCTCCTGGCCGCGCCGACCCAGCTGCGTCGGCTGGGGGAGGCCAGCCTCGCCGTGGTGCGGGAGCGCTACACCGCGGAGAAGCACGCCGAGGCGATCGAGGATGCGCTGGATCGATTGCTCGCCCGCGCCAAGCGGGGCTGAGTCTCCGGCGGGTGGCGTAGGGCCCCGTCCGCGGACCCTCCTCCCGGCCCTCTCAGGGTGAATAGTGCGCCACCTCAACCCACTTGCCGAGGTTGCGGTCCCCGTCGTCGAACACCCAGTCATAGGTGGGGTAGCCGGGCGGCAACGGGTTCGAGCCTTGGGGAGCTGTTCTCCCGTCCTGGTCCAAGATGTTGTGGATGTAGATGCCGAGCAGCCCGTTTCCGCGCTTCAGGGTGGAGTTGATCTCGTACTGCATCCATTCCCGATGGGCCGTTTCGGGACCGATCAGGACAGCAGTGACTGGTGTGTGCTTGAGTCCGTTCAGAACCAAAGACGCGAGAGCGGAATCGCCTGAGCTCTTGGCCTTCTCCCACCGTCTAGCTGATATCCACGTCTTATGAATGTCCTCCAACTGAGGTGATCTGGACACGATCGAGGATCTCCATAGATCACGCTCATGATGCCAGCTGAAGAACGTGGGTTGCGTCATAGAATGAAGTTTACGGTTCGATCATCTATCGCCTTGTCTCTTCGCACTATGTGACACGCGGGACGTGCGGAGGTGATGCCGCGGTTTCCCCGGATCCGGGCACGGCGATGGCCCCAGCCGAACTCGCAAGTTCCGCTGGGGCCATCGCACTAGCTGCATCTCGCTTGAGGAGAGGCATGATCCGTCGGACCGGTCAGCGACCGATCAGAACGTGATCAGGATTCGGTGGGGCGCTGGCGCAGGATGTAGGCACCGGCACCGATCGCGCCGAGGGCGAGCACGCCGCCACCGGCGGCCATGGCCATGCCGGCACCCTGGGAACCGCCGGCAACGCCGGTATCGGCGCCGCCTTCAGGCATCCCGTCCATCTGTGAGGCGGTCAGGGTGCCACATGCTGCTGGCAGGGTCGCTGCGTTGGGCAGGGACTCATCGAGCTCGGACTGCTTGTTTGCGGCTTCCTCGGTCAACAGGGTCGGGTCCACGCCGTGGACCACGACGACGCCGGTGCCATCAACGATGGAGGCCAGCACGTCATCGGCGATCTCGAGGTCACGCTCGTAGGTGTAGCTGGAGCCACCGGGGAAGCGTTCCACGGCCAGGCCGGAATCTGGTGAGGTGTCGCCTTCGGTGGTCAGTGAGGTGCCGATGCCGCCGTAGAAGGGTGCGCCTTCTTCGACGTTGATGGCGCCGTCGCCGTCGACATCAGCGTCGGGACCGGGGCACTGGCCCTGGGCGCCGAAGTGGATGTGCTGGGCGTGGGGGAAGGGTCCATCCATGAAGGTCTCGGCTGCGCCGTCGACGGTCATGTAGACGGTGGCCTGGTTGCCCTGGCCCTCGATCAGCACGTCGCCGACGGTGCCGGAGTTGTTCAGCGGGTCCAAGCTGGTCTGGAAGGACCAGGACTCGCTGGAATCAGAGGTGGCGGCGCCGTCGGAGGCTCCGCCGTGGTCTGAGTGGGCCATGGCCGGGGCTGCGCTGAGCAGCAGCGCGCCAAGGGCGATCGTGGGAACAGCAAAGAATTTAGATTTATGCATGTGAGGGACTCCTCGTCACAATGGTTGTGGCCACGTCCAGGGGTCCCGGATGCGACGTGATCAGAGTAACCCAGATCACGCCAATTGTAGAAATAATTACTTCGTCTAACTATCCAGCAGCAATAGGAAACCCTGCGTCTCGTTAATCACGCTTCGACACTCGAATCCCGAGGGAACGCCGACTGGGGCACGGCGAATGCCTTCCGTCCCGGCCTGTTCTGTTCGCGCTCAGTCGGCGAGGGTGGCGTAGACCACGTAGTTGTCTTCGTATTCTCCGGTGCTCTGGTTGTAGCCGTCACAGGTGATCAGGCGAAGTTCCGGATCCTCGGTGTTGCCATAGACCTCGAGTGTGGGGAAAGTGTCCTTCCCGTACTGCTCGGCCTTGGTCACGACGAACGTGGCCTCCTCACCGTCTTCCTGTGCCACGGTGATCTCGTCGCCTTCGCCGAGATCAGGCAGGTCAGCGAAGACCCCTGGCTGACCGAGCGAGTCATCGACGTGGCCCAGCAGCACCGAGGGGCCCTGCTCTCCGGGAGCGGGAGATCCGGTGTACCAGCTTGCTGGTGAGCCTGGATCGCCGGGTGGGACCTCGAGGGTGCCGTTGTCTCTGAGGCCCAGGTGCAGCAGCTCAGAGCTGGCTCCGATGGCAGGGACCTCGAAAGAGGCAGGCGGAGCGGTCTCGGTGGCGGCCTCGCCGGACGGCTCCTCGGCTTCCTCGGTCTCTTCAGGGGTCGGTGAGGGTGCGGCGCTGGCCTCGCCCTCGCCCGCGTCTTCGGTTTCGTCCCCGTCCTCGTCCTGGGCGTCCGTCTCGGCTGGTGCCTCCGTGGTCGGTGTGCTCGGCTCGGATTCAACAACGGCGGAAGGTTCTTCTTCGTTCGCCGCCGCACTGCTGTCCTGCCCGGGTGAACATGCCGAGAGGGCAAGCATCAAGGCAGAGGTGATGACGAGGGCGCCGGCGCGACGGGGGCCGCCTGCTGCCGGAGAGGTGGAGTCGAGGTGTTGCCTGCGGAGACGAGACATGGAGGTTCTCTTTCGGATTGGACCTTCTAGGCGGCAACAATCAGATTCAACGTGCCACTCCCCGCCCAGGAGTGGATGTCATCACAATCTACAGTCCCTCCTGAAGCATCTCTTTACGGAAAGAGAACTGCCGGCATGGAGTCCAACTGTGGATGTGGAGCCAGGAGCGGCTCTGCAGAACCAGGAGATTCTGCAGAGCCGCTGCACCGTCTGTCCGATTCTTTGGCTCGGAATCAGATGATGGGTGTGATCACCGCAGAGCTCGTGCTCTGCACTTCGAGATCAGGACTCGGTGGGGCGCTTGCGCATGATGTAGGCACCGGCACCGATCGCGCCCAGAGCCAGCACGCCGCCACCGGCGGCCATGGCC
>NZ_JADPSA010000002.1:77534-153136 GCF_017347085.1 Nesterenkonia sp. E16_10 | reverse complement strand
CCTGCCGGGCCGCCTGCTCCGCGGCGGCATGCACCGCCCGGTGCAGGCTCGGCGCGTCGAGGCCGCCGCTCTGCCAGCGGTAGAGGAAGTCGGCTCCCTGGCTGGAATAGCAGCCGACGTCCGGGGCGATCACCGTGGTGCCCAGATCGTGGGCGGCCTCCATCCAGCCGGAATGCGTGCCGAACCGGTAGGGCAGCAGCGAGGTGTGCAGCCCGGAGAGGTAGTCGAAGAGCTCGGCGTCGGTGTAGAAGTCATGGACCTTCAGATCCACCAGCTCCGGGTCCTGACGCTGCAGCCAGCCGACCAGCTCGGCGTCGTGCCGTGCGCCGGACGTCTCGAAGACATCGCGGTGCAGATCCACCTGCAGCACTGCGCGCGGAATCTCGCGCAGCGCCTCGATCGCCGCCGCGAGCACCTCCACGCCGACCATATTGGCCCGCAGGCTCTTCAGGTGGATGCCGAGTCGGAACTCGTCGCTGCGCCGCCGTGGCTTCTCCGTATAACCTCCGATCAGGTCCAGGTCGACCACATGTGGGTGCGGGATCACCTGTGCCTTCACGCCCCAGCGTCGCGCGATCTCCTCGGCGGCCTGCTCGCTGAGCGTGATCACCACCCGGGCCCGGGCGAAGATCACCTCCAGCTGTGAATCATGCAGCGTCGGATCCTCGTGGTGCGGGTTCCACAGATCATGCGCCGTGTAGACCAGCGGCCTGCCCCGGGCGTCGAGCGCATCGAAGACCTCATGCAGCTGCTCCGGGGTCTGCGCGTCGAAGCCGAAATGGATATGCATCAGGTCGAACTCGTGCGCCTTGATCCAGGCCGCGTCCAACATCGCCGGGGGCCACCAGGGAGCACCCGTGGGCGGGTTCTCGCTCGGCGAGGGCGGATCCGGCAGCCTGTGCACCGGGGCTGGCGGGCCGTGCCCAGCGGCGTGCCCAGCGCCGTGTCCAGCCTCGAGGCCAGTCGCGAGGTCAGGATCCGGCGGGTGTCCCAGGTGACGTATGTAGACGTGGGATGCCGGCACCGAGGCCACCCGGATGCTCACGCCGGGCCCCCAGCCGCGTGCTGCGCTGATCGCCGGGCATCTCCGGTCGCGACCCAGTCCGCACCCTCATGCCGGACCAGACCCAGGCGTTCGAACTCCTGCAGCCAGCCCTCCATCGGCCAGTGCCCCCACCGCTGCGCGAAGAGCGCACCGTTGCGCAGGATGTCGCTGAGGTGCTCCACCGGCGGTCGCGAGACCGGGTGATGCTGATGAAAGGCACGAGCGCCGCCCACCCAGGTCAGCTCGATCCCGTGGGACCTGGCGCGCCAGGAGAAATCGGTGTCCTCAGCCCCGTAGCCGGTATAGGCCTCATCGAAGCCTCCGATCTTCTCCCACACCTCCCGGCGCACCGCGAAGGACAGCGACCAGAACAACGCATGCTCTCCGTGGGTGCGGATCTCCCCGGGCGCCGGTGCCGGCCGGGCCGGGTGCGGGGCAGCCCATTGGGTGAGCTCCTGGGCCGAGGCGGCGTCGAGCGTCTCCCCGGGAAGCTCCGGCAGATACGCCACCGGCCCGCAGAGCAGATCCGCCGGCCGCAGCCGCGAGGCGTCGAGATAGGCGCTGATCAACCCGGGGTCCGGGATGCAGTCCACGTCCAGGAAGATCAGCAGATCCTCGGGGCGGTTGAGATGCTCCAGGGCGCGGGAGGCTCCGGCGTTGCGGGCCGCGGCCAGGGGCAGCCGCCCGTCGCTGCGCCGGAGCTCCAACACCTCGGTGGGCAGCGCAGCATCGGTGCCGGCGGGCTGGCACGGCGCCAGCCGCGGAAGGATCTCGGGGTCATCCATGGCGACCACCACATGCGTGATCGGAGCCTGATCACTGAGCGCGAGCGCGGCGCGCTGACGACGCAGATGGACGCTGCGCCCGTGCACCGCAGTGATCACGACGGCGCGCGGATCGGTCTGCTCGAACCGGCCGGTCTGGCCTGGCGGGCTGGTCTGGCTTGACTGGTGGGAGGGTGTCGACGGGCCTGGTCGGGTCATCGGGTCACCTCGGTGCGGCGGGCCGGGGCCGGCGTCTGCAGGGTCGGCATCGAGGCGAGCAGCTCGGCGAACCGTTCGGCCGCCGCGCCGTCGCACCAGCTGGCCCAGTCCGCGCCGTCGAGGCTCAAGGCTCGTGCCACGGCCTGATCCCAGCCGGCCTCGTCGGCGGGATCGGGGGTGCGCAGCGCCGGCCAGGGGCCCCGGTCCAGAGCGTCGAGCATATGGGTCTGTTCCCGGTGCGGGCGGTCCAGCGCGGTGACCAGCGCGGGGGTCCGGCTGGCGGCGACCTCGGCGATGGAGTTCTGGCCGGCCGCGGTGAGCACCAGGTCCGCGCGGCTCAGCAACGGCCAGGGGTCATCCGCCCAGGCGGACTCGCCGCCCAGGATTCTCAGCCGCGCCTGCGGCAGGATCCGGCGCAGCTGTCCGATGGCAGCCTCGCTGACGGCGCCGCCGCCGCCTCCGCTGAGCACCAGGATCTCGAGCTGCCGGTCCGCGCTCTCGGGTGTGCCGGGCTGGTCTGGCCTAGGAGATTCCGGAGGTTCTGGAGGTTCCGGGGAGAAGCGGGAGAGCCCGCCCAGCGCATGGACCTCCGGTGCCCCGGCGAAGATCTCGGTGGCCTGCGCGGGCCACATCCCCACCACGGCGGCGGAAATCTCGTAGCCGAGCCGGTGCGCAGGGTCCGTGCGGTCTCCTGGCAGCGCCACGGTGACCACCGGGATCCCATGGAGTCGGGCCAGCAGCGCGATCTCCACCGAGACGTCCGATACGAGCAGCTCGGGGGCAGCCTGATCGATCCAGGTCGAGAGTTCTGCGCTGCGTCGGCGCAGTCCGGGGTGGTGCACCGGTGTCCAGTGCAGGGCGCCGGACGCGGTGGGGTCACGGAATCCGCCGTCCAGCGCGGTGTCATCGCGTTCCAGCTGGACCCAGCCGGCTCCGGTCGGCCAGTCCGCGGGGTGGGGCAGCGAGGAGAGCCCGGTGATCTGGACCCCCCGCAGCGCGGCGGCCTGGGCCACCGCGGTGGCCCGGTGCAGGTGTCCGCGGCCCTGGTGGTGGATGTACCAGCCGATCATCGGGCTGAGGCGGTGGACCGGGTGGCGGGTTCCATGGCCATCTGGGTGTAGAGCCGCTCGTAGTCGTCGACCATGCGTTCCAGTGAGAGATCGCCCTCGGCGCGCCGGCGCACCAGGGTGCGATCACAGCGAGCGGCCCGCGCGATCGCCTCGGCGAGGGCGGCCACGGAGCCGTCGGCGGCGAGAGCGCCGGAGTCGTCGGTGACGATCTCGACCAGCCCGCCGCGCGGGAACGCCGCCACGGGGGTTCCGCAGGACATCGCTTCCGCGGCGACCAGGCCGTAGGGCTCGTCCCACTGGGAGCTCACCACGGCCACCGCGGAGGAGCCGACCAGCTCGACCAGCTCGGTGTGGCGAAGATGCCCCAGGTAGACCGCGTCATCGCCGAGCCGGGGCTGCACCTGTGCCTCGAAGTAGCTGCGGTCCAGGATGGGTCCCGCGAGGGCGATGCTGCGACCGGCGGCGCGCGCGGCGTCGATGGCCAGGTGTGGGGCCTTCTCGGGCACCATGCGTCCGGTCCAGACACAGTCGTTGCCCCCGGGCCCCGGATGCCATACCTCGGTATCGATGCCATTGGGGATCACGCTGGCCGTCACGGAGCCCGCCCAGGCCTTGGCGGTGGCCGAGCTCACCGCGGTGAACACCGAGGAGGGTGCTGCGTAGCTCATCGCCGATTCCAGCCAGGGGGTCGGGGGAGTATGCAGGGTGGTGAGCACCGGCATCGGCACCAGCGCCGAGAGGGCCACCGGGAGGTGATGCAGAGAATTGTTGTGGATCACGTCGAAGTCTTGGGACTCGGCCAGGCGCAGCATCAGACCCAGGTAGGCGTGATGCTGCTGCATCCAGTCCACCGGCATCGCGCCGACGTCAGAGCGGGCGGCGGCCGTGAGCTCCAGACGCTCGGGCAGGAGCATCTGAGCGCCCAGCTCCGGGTCGCTGCCGCCTGCGGCGAACAGGGTCACCGAATGACCTCTGCTGATGAGCTTCTTGGCCACCGTGTGTGTAAAAGCCTCGAGCCCTCCGGCGAAGGGTTCCCGGATGGGAAACTGGCTCGAGGCGATGATGCATATGCGCAACCGCACCCCTAGTTCACAGGGCGAGACGCAGCCCCCCGGCGCCGGTCATCGAGACCGGCAGGCACCTCGCAGAAGAATGTCTTCAGAGGCCCGGCGCACCCGTGTGGGCCAGACTCCTAGAGGCACTGTACACGCGGTGTCGGGGAGGCGGATTCAGGTCCGTCAGTCCGCCACGGGCATGAGGCGTGCGCCCGGCAGGCCGAAGGGCTCGCCGTCGAACTCCACGAGCTGGCCACGCTTGATCTGGGCACCGCGGCGGGTCTCCACCTCGCCGTCGACCCGGACGCCGGAGGAGTCGATCACCTCGCGGGCGATCGCGCCGTTCTCGACCACGCCGGCGAGCTTCAACAGCTGACCCAGACGGATGGACTCATCGCGGATCGGGACCTCAGACACTTCTTGGCTCATGGGCCGATTCTGTCATGCCGCTGCGGTGAAACGTGGGGGAGGGCTCTGGATAAGGTGAGGCTCATGAGTTCTGCCGATTCCGCAGCGGCCCCCCGCTCCCCGCTGGTCTGGGTCTTCCTGCTGCTGCTGATGCTCGCCTCGGGTGCGGCGATCCCGGCGCAGGGCCGTGTCAATGCCGCGCTGACCAACGAGATCGGCGACCCGGTCCTCGCGGCGACCATCAGCTTCAGCGTGGGCACCGTCATCCTGCTGCTGGTGACCTTCGGCACCGGTCGCGGACGGCGGGCGCTCGGCCGGGTCGCCCCGGCGGTCCGCGAGGGGCGGATCCGTTGGTGGTACTTCCTGGCCGGCTGCGTGGGCGCCTACTTCGTGCTCACCCAGACGCTGAGCATCGGGCTCATCGGTGTCGCCGTGTTCACCGTGGCGGTGGTCACCGGGCAGACGCTGGGCGGCCTGCTCTGGGATCGGATCGGGCTGGGGCCCGCCGGGCGGATGCGGCTGAACCCGTTCCGCGTCGGCGGTGCTGCGCTGACCGTGCTGGCGGTGCTCTGGGCGGTCTCGCCGCAGCTGGCCGCCTCCGGGCAGGGACCCGCCTGGCTGGCCCTGGTGCTGCTGCCGCTCTCCGGCGGCTTCCTGCAGGCGGCGCAGCAGGCGATCAATGGCCGGCATTCGGCGGCGTATCGGTCCCCGGCGCCGGGGACGCTGTTCAACTTCCTGGCGGGAACGCTGTTCCTGCTGCTGGTCTGGGCCGGCAAGGCGGTGGTCAGCGGGGTGGATCCGGCGCTGTCACTGACCTGGTGGCACTACCTGGGCGGCCCCCTGGGGATCATCTTCATCGCCCTGGGTGCGCTGCTGGTCACCCGGGTCGGGGTGCTGATCGCCGCGATGGGCATGATCGCCGGGCAGCTGCTGGGTTCGCTGCTGCTCGATGTGCTGCTGCCCACCCCCGGTTCGCTGGTGACCACCGCGACCGTGCTGGGCACCGGGCTGACCCTGCTCGCGGTGGTCTTGGCCTCGCTGCCCGACATCCTGCGCGGCCGCCCCGGGCCGAGGGCCCGAGCCTGAGGACCGCTCGCTGAGGGGCTGGGACTCGGGCTGGGGCTCGGGCTGAGACGGGGACTGGGGCTGGGGTCCGGCCACCGAGTCGTATTCGGGCCCGGTGCCTGCGCGCGATAAGCTGGCGCAATCTGTGTTCATCCCCGTTCTACCTGAGGTGTATCTGCCACATGGCCAAAGAGACCGCACTCGACAAAGTCATCTCCCTGGCGAAGCGCCGCGGCTTCGTGTTCCAGTCGGGAGAGATCTACGGCGGAACCCGCTCTGCCTGGGACTACGGACCCCTCGGGACGGAGCTCAAGGAGAACATCAAGGCCGAGTGGTGGCAGACCTTCATCCGCGGTCGCGGCGACATGGTCGGCCTGGACTCCGCGATCATCCTGCCCCAGGCCGTCTGGCACGCCTCGGGTCACGTCAAGACGTTCTCCGACCCGCTGGTCGAGTCGCTGCACACCCACCGCCGCTACCGCGCCGATCACCTGATCGAGGCCTATGAGGCCAAGCACGGCCACCCGCCGGAGAACGGCCTCGCCGACATCCGCGACCCCGAGACCGGCCAGCCCGGCAAGTGGACCGAGCCGCAGCAGTTCTCCGGCCTGATGAAGACCTTCCTGGGTCCGGTGGATGACCAGGAGGGCCTGCACTACATGCGCCCCGAGACCGCCCAGGGCATCTTCGTGAACTTCAACAACGTGGTGACCTCGGCCCGGAAGAAGCCGCCGTTCGGCATCGGTCAGATCGGCAAGGCCTTCCGCAACGAGATCACCCCCGGCAACTTCATCTTCCGGACCCGCGAATTCGAGCAGATGGAGATCGAGTACTTCACCCACCCGGATGAGGCCGACGAGTGGTTCAAGCACTGGGTCGACGCCTGCTACAACTGGTTCATCGATCTGGGTCTGAACCCGGAGAACCTGCGCAAGTTCGACGTGCCCGAGGACGACCGGGCGCACTACTCCGCCGGCACCATCGACCTGGAGTACCGCTTCGACTTCGCCGGCTCCGCCTGGGGCGAGCTGATGGGCGTGGCCAACCGCACCGACTATGACCTGAACTCCCATACCGAGGCCTCCGGCGCGAAGCTGCAGTACTTCGACCAGGCCAGCGGCACCCGCTACACCCCGTACGTGATCGAGCCCTCCTTCGGCCTGACCCGCGCCATGATGGCGTTCCTGGTCGATGCCTACACCGAGGACGAGGCACCGAACACCAAGGGTGGGGTGGACACCCGCACCGTGCTCAAGCTGCACCCGAAGCTGGCCCCGGTGAAGGCCGCGGTGCTTCCGCTCTCGAAGAAGCCCGAGCTGGCCGGGGTCTCCCAGGACCTGGCCCAGACGCTGCGCCAGCACTGGAACATCGACTTCGACGATTCCGGGGCCATCGGGCGCCGCTACCGTCGCCAGGACGAGATCGGCACCCCGTTCTGCATCACCGTGGACTTCGACACCCTGGAGGACCAGGCGGTCACCATCCGGGACCGCGATGAGATGACCCAGGAACGGGTCTCCCTGGACAAGGTCCAGTCCTACCTGGCGGTGAAGCTGCTGGGCTGAGTCGGCGGCAGGGCGGCGCAGGCTTTGTCAGGGCGCGGGTGCGGGACTACCATGGCTTGTTTGGTCTGAACGACATCTACTGCTCTCGTCTAAGGAATTCTGATGAGTACTGAGCGCGACGTCGCGGCTCACCCCGTGAACCCGGCCCGGCTGACCCTGGACTCCGGCCTCACCGTGCGGCCCTGGGCCGACGGCGACGACCTGAAGCTGCTCCAGGTCTGGGGAGACCCGGAGAACTCGATGCACCACCAGGACCGCAGCCTGCTGCGGCCCTCCTCGAACGAGCCCTGGTCCCGCTGCATCGTGGCCGAGGACGCGGGCCTGCCCGTGGCCGCTGCCACGATCTTCCGCTCCTCGCTGCACCCGGACCGGCTCTCCTTCTACGCCGAGGTCGCCCCGGACCATCGCCGTCGTGGGGTCGGTGCGCAGATGCTGCAGATCCTGGAGGCGGAGGTCCCCAACTGTGCGGTCCAGTCGCTGAAGGCCCGGGTGGCCAAGCGCTCCGCCGCCCAGTGCTTCCTGAAGGACAACGGCTTCACCAAGATCCAGGCCTCCCGCCAGGTGGTCGTCCAGCCAGGCGCCATCTCGCTGCCGGATCTGGACAGCGCGGGACTCGATCTCGAAGACCTCGCCACCGGATCGGTGGAGCTCACCCAGCTGGTCGCGGACTTCTACAACACCGTGCACGCCTGGGACCGCGCCGAGATGACCATCGGCAAGGCGCAGCAGATGCTGCTGGGCCCGGAGACCGGCGCCTCGGGGGCCGTGGTGCTGCGCGACACCTCCCAGGGTGGAGACAACGGCATCCTGGCCTTCGCGATCAGCTACACCTCCGAACGCACCGACGAGCCCGCCGACGTGCTGCTGGGCTGGAACACCGCCCTTGCGGACGCCGACGCCGAGACCGCCTGCCGGGCGATGCTCGCGCTGCTCTCGGCGCACTTCCCGGTCAAGGTCGAGGTCGACGACGCCATGGTGCCGCTGAAGACCGTCACCGATGAGCTCATCGCAGCCGGTGAGGCCGAGTACGACTTCGAGGCGCTCATCTACGCCAAAGACGCAGCCTGAGCGGGGAGCCGATGACCCTCGAGGCCACCGATACCGCCGCGCCCGGTGCCGCCACGCCCGATACCGCAGCGACCGACTCCACGTCGAGCACCCCACTGCTGCCCCCGCTGAACCTGGGACCGATCACGGTGAAGACCCCGGTGGTGCTGGCCCCGATGGCCGGGATCACCAACACCGCTTTCCGACGGCTCTGCCGCGACTACGGCGGCGGACTCTTCGTCAATGAGATGGTCACCGCGCGCGCCCTGGTGGAGCGTCGGCCCGAATCGCTGCGGATCATCAAGCATGAACCCGACGAGGTCCCACGCTCGGTGCAGCTCTACTCGGTGGACCCGGTCACCACCGGCCACGCGGTGCGGATGCTGGTCGAGGAGGGCCGGGCCGATCACATCGACATGAACTTCGGCTGCCCGGTGCCCAAGGTCACCCGCAAGGGCGGCGGCTCCGCGCTGCCCTGGAAGATCCGGCTCTTCGAGTCCATCGTCGCCACCGCGGTGCGCGAAGCCGCCAAGGCGAACATCCCGGTGACGGTGAAGATGCGCAAGGGCATCGACGAGGACCACCTGACCTTCATCGAGGCCGGCAAGGTCGCCCGAGACTCCGGCGTGGCCGCGGTGGCGCTGCATGGGCGCACCGCCCGGCAGCACTACTCCGGGCAGGCCGACTGGTCCGCGATCGCCGCGCTGCGCGAGTCGCTGCCCGACATCCCGGTGCTGGGCAACGGGGACATCTGGTCCGCTGAGGATGCCCTCGCGATGGTGGAGCAGACCGGGGTGGACGGCGTCGTCGTCGGCCGCGGCTGCCAGGGCCGGCCGTGGCTCTTCGGTGACCTCCAGGCCGCCTTCGAGGGCCGGGACGAGCGGCACCGTCCGGACCTGCCGATGGTCTCGGCCACCCTGCTGCGCCATGCGCAGATGCTGGTCCCGTACTTCGACGGCGACGAGCGCAAGGCCATGCAGGACATCCGCAAGCATGTGGCCTGGTACTTCAAGGGCTACGCGGTGGGCTCGCAGCTGCGCACCCAGCTGGTCGCCGTGGAGTCCATGGCGCAGCTCGAAGACCTGCTCGGCCAGCTGGACCAGTCCCTGAGCTACCCCGGGGCCGACGCTGAGGGCCCGCGCGGCCGCGCCGGATCACCCAAGAAGGTGCACCTGCCGCAGGACTGGCTGGAGTCCCAGGAGCTCAATGAGGTGCAGCGCGAGATGATCCAGGCCGCAGAGGTCGACATCTCCGGCGGATAGGGTTGGGTCCATGACTGCGCAGAACGTGGAGCGAGTAGAGGGCGGCTACGCGGCCCTGCGACCGGGATACACCGAGGCCGACGAGGCCCGCTGGGTGCCCGAGCACGGAAAGTCGGTGTACCGCTCCAGCTTCGAGCGGGACCGGGCCCGGCTCCTGCACTCCTCCGCGCTGCGCCGGCTCGGAGCCAAGACCCAGGTGGTCTCGCCCGACGTCGATGACTTCTCCCGCACCCGACTGACCCACTCGCTGGAGGTCGCCCAGGTGGGCCGGGACCTCGGCCGGCTGCTGGGCTGTGACCCCGACGTCGTGGACGCCGCCTGCCTCTCCCACGATCTGGGCCACCCGCCCTTCGGGCACAACGGGGAGACCGTGCTCAATGCGCTGGCCGCCCCGTACGGCGGGTTCGAGGGCAACGCCCAGACGCTGCGGCTGCTGACCCGGCTGGAGACCAAGCGCTTCCACCCCGACGGCCGCTCCGCCGGGCTGAACCTGACCCGCGCCTCGCTGGACGCCGCGGTGAAATACCCCTGGCGCGCCGAGGAGGCTCCGACCCTGCCCGATGGCAGCCGCAGCGCGAAGTTCGGCGCCTATGAGGACGACGTCGAGGTCTTCGCCTGGATCCGCGAGGGGGTCGAGGGTCGGCGCAAGTCCATGGAGGCCCAGGTGATGGACGCCGCGGACGATATCGCGTATTCGGTGCATGACATCGAGGACGGCGTGGTCAACGGCCGGTTCCAGCTGAAGTTCCTCGCCGACCCGCTGCAGCGCCGCCGCGTGGTCCAGACCACCCGGGACTGGTACCTGCCCGAGACCGACCCTGCCCGGATCGCGGCCGCGCTGGATCGGCTCTCCTCGGCGGATTCCTGGGTGGGGGAGTCTGACGGCTCGCGCCGGGCGCTGGCCGCGCTGAAGAACATGACCAGCGAGCTGATCGGACGGTTCTCCCACGCCATCTTCTCCGCCACCCGCGAGGCCTACGGCGACCGCCCGCTGGTCCGCCACGAGGCCGACCTGGTGGTCCCGGAGGAGACTCTGGAGGAGGTCTCGCTGATGAAAGGCATCGCGGCGACCTACATCATGGCCTCCCGGGAGCAGAAGCCGGTCTACGCCAGGCAGCGCGAGGTCATCGAGGGCCTGCATGGTCTGCTCGCCGAGACCGGGGACCAGTTCCTGGAGCCGCCCTTCCAGGCTGACTTCCATGCCGCGCAGGACGACGCCGGCCGGCAGCGTGCGATCATCGACCAGATCGCCTCGCTCACCGACGGCGCGGCGCTGGAGTGGTACGCCACCCTGGTCCACGGCCGCCCGGTGTTCAACCGCCTCTTCGCCTGACCCCCTCCGTTGAGGGGCGGCTGCTTCTCGTTGAGGGGCGGCTGCTTCTCGTTGAGAGGCGGAAACTGCGGGTATCTCATGCGGAAGAGGGGCCGAAGTAGCCGCAGAATCCGCCCCTCAACGGAGAAGAGGGAGGAAGGGCGGCTATTTGCCGATGTCGCCGAGCACGACGTCGAAGGCCGCGAACAGCTCCTCGGCCTCCACGAAGAGGTTCAGATCCGGTTCCCCGGCGCCCATCGCGATCCGCCCGGTGATCGACTCATCGGCGTAGACCGGCCAGGCCTGTCCCTCGGGGGTGCGGGCGCCGAAGGGCGTGATGGTTCCCGGGTGATACCCGGTGGCCGCCACGGCCTCCTCCGGCGCGGTCATCGACATCTTCTTCATCCCCGCCAACCGGCGCAGCTTCGCCCAGTCCACCTGCTTGTCTCCGGGGATCAGCGCCACCACATAGCTGTGCTCGGTGGACGACTGGGTCTTCCTGGCCTTCGCGACCAGGGTCTTGACGATCTCGCGCGGCTCCACGCCGAGATTCTCGGCGGCCTCCTCCAAGCTGGAGGCGGGTCCGCGCTGGACGAATTCGAGGGTCACCGCGCGGGAATCGGCGTCGGCCTGCACCCGCTCGCGTCCGGAAAGCTCAGTCATGATCCCCAGCCTAGCGAGACTTCCTCGCCTCCATCGAGCCGGTCTCGGCACCAGCCCCAGCGCCAGCCCGCGGCACCACTCCGCAACAGCTCTCCACAGCGTCGTGAAACGCAGGTCGGCATTTGGCCCTGCCGAGTAGATTAGAGCCATGGCCGGACTGATCAAACGCGAAGACATCGACGCCGTCCGTGAGCGCGCAGACCTTCGCGAGGTGGTCGAGCAGTACGTGACGCTCAAGGGTGCCGGCATCGGTTCCTGGAAGGGCCTGTGCCCGTTCCATGACGAACGCTCCCCGAGCTTCCACATCCGCCCAGGGGTCGGGACCTTCCACTGTTTCGGCTGTGGGGAATCCGGTGATGTGATCGCGTTCCTGATGGGCATGGACCACACCAGCTTCCAGGAGACCGTGGAGAAGCTCGCCGGCCGGCTGGGCATCGAGCTGCGCTACGAGGACGGCGGCAAGGGCCCCGACAAGGCCGAGATCGGGCGCCGCCAGCGGCTGCTGGACGCGCACAAGATCGCCGATGAGTTCTTCCAGGCCGCACTGCAGAGCCCGGAGGCGCAGACCGCCCGCGAGATGCTCACCGGCCGTGGCTTCACCCGCGAACATGCCGCGCAGTTCTCCGTGGGCTACGCCCCCAAGGGCTGGGACAACCTGCTCAAACACCTGCGCTCCAAGGGCTTCACCGACGAGGAGCTCACCGAGACCGGGATGTTCTCCTCCGGCGGGCGCGGCATCTACGACCGCTTCCGGGGCCGTCTGATGTGGCCGATCCGGAACATGACCGGCAACACCGTGGGCTTCGGCGGCCGCCACCTCTACGAGGACGACAAGGGCCCGAAATACCTGAACTCGCCCGAGACCGCGATCTATAAGAAGTCGCAGGTGCTCTACGGGATCGAACACGCCAAGCGCCACGTCGCCAAGCAGCGCCAGCTGGTGGTCGTGGAGGGCTACACCGACGTCATGGCCTGTCACGTGGCCGGAGTGGAGACCGCGGTGGCCACCTGCGGCACCGCCTTCGGCGAGGGCCATATCCGGATCGCGCGCCGGCTGATCTCCGACGAGGGCGGCGCCGGTGAGGTGATCTTCACCTTCGACGGCGACGCGGCCGGTCAGCAGGCGGCGCTGAAGGCGTTCAAGGAGGACCATATGTTCCTCGCCAAGACCTTCATCGCCGTGGGCGCCGAGGGCATGGACCCCTGCGACATCCGCCAGCACCGCGGCGACGAGGCGGTCCGTGAGCTGATCAGCTCCAAGACCCCGCTCTTCGAGTTCGCGATCCGGGCCAAGCTGCGTGAGTTCGACCTCAACACCATCGAGGGCCGGGTCGGCGCGCTGCGCGCCACCGCGCCGATCGTCGGCGCGATCAAGGACCCGGCCATGCGCCCGGCCTACACCCGCGAGCTGGCCGGCTGGCTGGGAGCCGAGATGGACGACGTCTCCCGGGCGGTCGCCTACGCGCAGAAGCACCAGCCCTCGCCGCACCTGGAGGCGGAGAAGGCCGCCGCCAACAACCAGGGCCAGTCCAATCAGGCTCAGGGGAGCCAGCGCAGCGGCGGCCCGAGCCACGGCGAACCGGACGGGCAGCAGCCGCGCCGAAGCGCCCCCGGCTATCCGCGCCCCGACACCCGTGATCCGGCGGTGCTGATGGAACGCCAGGCGCTGGAGGTGATCCTGCAGCACCCCACCCATCTGACCGCCGAACAGTGGGAGGAGATCTTCACCGTGCGCTTCACCGCCCCGGCGCACCAGGCGATCCACGACGGCGTGCGGATCGCGGCGGCCTCGGCCTCGGATCCGCGCAACTGGGTCCAGGCGGTGCGCGACGAGGTGCCGGAACCGATCAAGTCCTTCGTCTCCGAGCTGGCCGTGACCTCGCTGCCCACCAACAGCGATGAACACCTCGAGAAGTACTGCCAGTCCATCCTCAACCGGCTGGTCGAGCTCAAGATCACCCATCAGAAGGCCAACCTGCTGGGCCGGCTCCAGCGCATGGACGCCGCGCACAACCCCGAGGAGCATCAGGCGCTGAACCGGGAGCTGATGGAGCTGGAGCATCGGCGTCGGGCGCTGCGGGAAGCCGAATGGGGCTGAGCCTCTGCGGTGCTCCTGACCCGTCCGAGGCCCCCCGACTTCGGGGCCGCCACCAGGCTTGATAACGTGTTGCCTCGGACACAGTGAGCGCAGCCACCTCGTGGTGCTGCGGCAGACCGCGAAGTTCAGCAGCAGGACACGTTCAACAGCAGGACAGGTTCAACAGCAGGACAAATTCATCAGCGTGACGATGGGGTCACGTGAAGCATCCGAGAAGGAGATTCACATGCCCCAGGAAACCCCCTCCGCCGCGCAGGCGAGCTCACCGGCCACCGGCAGCATCACCCGCGTCCAGGCCACCCACGAGGTGCCCGACGCGATGCGCCGCGACGTCAGCCTGCTCGGCGGTCTGCTCGGCCAGGTGCTTCAGGAGTACGGCTCCGAGGGTCTGCTCGCCGACGTCGAGGCGCTGCGTGAACTGACCATCGCCGCGCTGGAGGACACCAGCGGCGAGACGCTGGCGCGCGCCGAGGAGCTGGTCTCCTCCTTCTCCGCCGAGCGGGCCAAAGAGGTCGCCCGCGCCTTCACCTCCTACTTCCTGCTGGCCAACCTTGCCGAGGAGCAGCACCGGGTGCGGACCCTGCGCACCCGCGACGGGGAACTCCCGCTCGCCCAGCAGCAGCCCACCGATTCGGTGGCCGCCGCCTTCACCCACCTCGCCGACGAGGTCGGGGAGCGCGAGGCCGAGCGCCGGCTCAAGGAGCTGCGCTTCCACCCGGTGCTCACCGCGCACCCCACCGAGGCCCGGCGCAACGCGATCACCGCCTCGGTCCGCCGCATCGGCGCGCTGCTCGACGTGCGCGACGACCCGCGGGTCGGACCCACCGAGCTGGCCAAGAACCGGCGCGAGCTCCTCGAAGAGATCGACAACATGTGGCGCACCGCCCAGCTGCGGGTCTCCAGCCCCTCACCGCTGGACGAGGTCCGCACCGCGCTGGGGATCTTCGACTCCTCCTTCTCCTCGGTCTTCGTCCAGGCCTACCGCCGGATGGACGACTGGCTCCAGGGCGAGGCCTCCGGCGCGCAGGCGCCCAAGGCGCCGGCGTTCATCCGACTGGGCTCCTGGATCGCAGGAGACCGCGACGGCAACCCCAACGTCACCGCCACCATCACCCGTAAGGCCGTGGCGCAGGCCGCGGACCGGGTCCTGGCTGACCTGGAAGAGCGTTCCCGCCGGACCGGAATGTCGCTGACCCTCGATGACCGCTACACCCCGCCCAGCGCCAAGCTCGAGGCGCTGTGGAACCGGCAGCGACAGCTCTCCGAGGACCTCGCCGAACAGGCCGCTCAGCACTCGCCCGGCGAGCCGCACCGTCGGGTGCTCCTCGCGATCACCGGACGGATCCAGGCCACCCGGGAGCGCAACGCCGATCTGGCCTACGCGGTCCCCGAGGAGCTGATCCAGGACCTGCGCGTGGTCCAGGACTCGCTGGTGGAAGCCGGCGCGAACCGGGCCGCCTACGGTGACCTGCAGGAGCTGATCTGGCAGGTCCAGACCTTCGGATTCCACCTCGCCGAGCTCGAGGTCCGCCAGCACTCCAAGGTCCACGCCCAGACCCTGGCCTGGCTCGAGGACCCCGCCTCGGTGGAGAAGATGGCCGTGCCCGGGGAAGAGGTGCTGGAGACCTTCCGCGCCATCGCCTCGGTGCAGCAGCGCTATGGGGTCGACGCCGCCCGGCGCTATATCGTCTCCTTCACCCAGTCCGCGCAGAACCTCGCCGACGTCTACACCCTGGCTGAGAAGGCTCTCGGCGGAGCCGAGAACGCCCCGGTGCTCGATGTCATCCCGCTCTTCGAGACCTACGAGGACCTGCGCAACGCCCCCGAGATCCTCGAGGAGATGCTGACCCACCCGGCCGTCCAGGCCCGGCTGGAGCAGACCGGCCGGCGCATGGAGGTCATGCTGGGCTACTCCGACTCCGCCAAGGACGTCGGACCGGTCTCCGCCACCCTCGCGCTCTACGAGGCCCAGGAGAAGATCTCCGCCTGGGGGATCAAGCACGACATCACACTGACCCAGTTCCACGGTCGCGGCGGTGCGCTGGGCCGTGGTGGTGGTCCCGCGAACCGGGCGATCCTCGCGCAGCCCCCGCACTCGGTGGATCTGCGCTTCAAGGTCACCGAACAGGGCGAGGTGATCTCGGCGCGCTACGGCAACCCGGAGATCGCGCTGCGCCACATCGAACAGGTCGCCGCGGCCACGCTGATGGCCTCCGCGCCCTCCACCGAGCGGCGCAACGCCGAGGCGGCTCAGCGCTACTCCGGGCTCGCCGAGCAGATGGACTCCGTCTCCCGGGAACGCTTCCACGGCCTGGTCAACGCCGAGGGCTTCGCCCCCTGGTTCGCCGAGGTCACCCCGCAGGACGAGGTCGGGCTGCTGGCCATCGGCTCCCGTCCGGCCAAGCGTGGACTCTCGGTGGAATCCCTGGAGGACCTGCGTGCGATCCCGTGGAACTTCGCCTGGGGCCAGGCGCGGATCAACCTCACCGGCTGGTACGGCCTGGGCAGCGCCCTGGAAGCCGTGCAGGATCTTGCGCAGCTGCGCCAGGCCTACGCCGAATGGCCGCTGTTCCGCGCGCTCATCGACAACATCGAGATGTCGCTGGCCAAGACCGACCGGCGCATCGCCGAGCGGTACCTGGCGCTGGGAGACCGCGAGGATCTCACCGCCGTGGTGCTCGAGGAATTCGACCTGACCTCCAAGTGGGTGCTCGCCATCACCGACCAGCCGCGCCTGCTGCAGAAGCACCAGGTCCTCGGCCGGGCGGTGCAGCTGCGCAACCCCTACGTGGATGCGCTCTCGCTGATCCAGCTGCGCGCCCTGCGGGTCCTGCGCTCGGGCAAGCTCACCGACGAGGAGATCGATGATCCGCGCAACCTGCTGCTGATCACGCTCAAGGGTGTCGCGGCCGGGCTGCAGAACACCGGCTGAGCCGGCCGCCGGTCGCGGCGGGACCCGGGTGGCTAGGATTGAGGGATGACAGTCTCCTCGGCGAACCCCCTGATCAATCCGGACCTCGACCCCGCGCAGGCCGATCCGCACATCTGGCTCGAAGAGGTCACCGGCGACCGCGCGCTGGACTGGGTGCGCGAGCGCAACGCCCGCGCCGAGGAGCGGATCCAGGACGAGGCGTTCGACCCGCTGCGCACGCAGCTGCGCGAGATCCTCGACGCCTCCGACCGGATCCCCGGGGTCACCAAGCGCGGCGAGCACCTCTACAACTTCTGGACCGACGCGGAGCACCCGCAGGGACTCTGGCGGCGCACCACCGAGGACTCCTACCGCAGCGAGGCCCCCGAGTGGGAGACCCTGCTGGATCTGGACGCGCTCAGCGCCGAGGAGAACGTGACCTGGGTCTGGCACGGTGCCGAGGTGCTGCGCCCGCATGGCGGCGAGGATTCCGGCGCCGCGGTGTGGCGCCACACGCTGATCTCGCTGTCCCCGGGCGGCTCCGACGCCGACGTCACCCGTGAGTTCGACCTGGTCACCCTGCGCTTCATTCCGGAGTCCGACGGCGGGTTCCACCGGCCGCAGGGCAAGGGCGGACTGAGCTGGATCGACGCGGACACCGTCTATCTGACCCACGACGACGGCGAGGACGCCGTGACCAGCTCCGGCTACCCGAGGGTGGCCCGGCGCTGGCACCGCGGCACCCCGCTCACCGAGGCCCAGGAGGTGCTCAGCGTCGAGGCGGACCATATGACCGCCGTCGTCGGCTACGACAGCACCCCCGGGTTCGAGCGGCACTTCGGGGTGCGGCTGCTGGGCTTCTACGACCGGGAGACCTATCTGATCGACGCGGACGCGCAGGACGCGATGACCCGGATCGAGGTGCCCACCGACGTCTCCGTGGGCTTCCACCGGGACCTGATCCTGCTGCGCCCGCGCACCGACTTCACCCACCACGGGGTGGCCTACCGCGGAGGCAGCCTGATCGTCGGCGACGCCGCGCGCTTCCTCGCCGGTGAGCCCGAGCTGCGGGTGCTCTTCGAACCCACCGAGGCGGCCGCGCTGCTGGGCGTGACGCTCACCCGCGAATGCGTCCTGGTGACCATCCTGGAAGACGTGATCCACCGGGTCGAGGCCCATTGGCGCGAGGCCGGCCAGTGGCGGGTCGGCGCCGCCTTCGGTGAGCTGCACGGCTCGCTGAGCGTGGCCGCGGTGGATGAGGAGGAGTCCGAGGAGGTCTGGGTCACCAGCAACGACTGGATCACCCCCACCAGCCTCTACCGCGGCAGCCTCGAGGGTCTGCGCCTGGGGCAGCCGGTGTCCCTGGAGCTGATCAAGCAGGCGCCGGAACGCTTTGAGGCCGATGGCCTCGCCTCGGTGCAGAGCTTCGCCACCAGCGAGGACGGCACCCGCGTTCCGTACTTCCTGATCGGGCGGGCCGACGCGGTCCAGGCCGCGGAGACCCCGGACCCTGCCACGGTCTCCGGGGCCGCCCAGATCGCCGGGCCCGAGCCGCACCCCACCATCCTCTACGGCTATGGCGGATTCCAGATCTCGCAGACCCCGAGCTATCTCGGGCTCGCGGGCAAGGCCTGGCTGGAGGCCGGGGGAGTCTTCGCCGTGGCGAACATCCGCGGCGGCGGAGAATACGGGCCCGGCTGGCACCACGCGGCGCTGAAGGAGAATCGGCACCGCGCCTACGAGGACTTCGCCGCCGTCGCGCGGGACCTGGTGAGCACCGGGGTGACCACCGTGGAGAAGCTCGCCTGCCGCGGCGGCTCCAACGGCGGACTGCTCACCGGCAACATGCTCGCCCAGTACCCCGAGCTCTTCGGGGCCGTGGTGATCCAGGTGCCGCTGCTGGATATGCGCCGCTTCGCCCAGCTCCTCGCCGGGGCCTCCTGGCGCGCGGAGTACGGCGACCCGGAGACCGTCGACTGGGAGTTCATGCAGAGCTTCTCGCCGTATCACCTGGTGGCCGAGGGTGTGGACTATCCGCCGGTGCTGCTGACCACCTCCACCCGGGACGATCGGGTGCACCCCGGGCACGCCCGGAAGATGACCGCCGCGCTGGAGCAGCTCGGCGCGGACGTCACCTACTGGGAGAACACCGAGGGCGGCCACGGCGGCGCGGCGAACCCGGAGCAGCAGGCGAGGATGAACGCGCTGATCTACCGCTGGCTCTGGCAGCAGCTGGGCTGAGAGGGGGTTCCCTTCCGCCGCCGGAAGACTAGACTGGAGCCGTCCAAACGGGCTTCCGGGGCCTCGCCGACTCGTGCGGCGGGTGCCGCCGCAGACTGAGTCAGCACCAATTCCAGGGGGATCGCCGCGCATGAGTGTGCCAGCCATTGAAACGCGCGGGCTGGTCAAACGGTTCGGCAGCACCGCCGCGGTGGACGGGATCGACCTGGACATCGCCCAGGGCGGCATCTACGGCGTGCTGGGTCCAAACGGGGCCGGAAAGACGACTGCGATCCGGATGCTGGCCACGTTGCTGCGCCCCGACGCGGGGGAGGCCCGGGTGCTGGGCCATGATGTCTTCACCGAGCCCAAGACCATCCGCGAGAAGATCGCGCTCACCGGGCAGTTCGCCTCGCTGGACGAGGATCTCACCGGGATCGAGAACCTGATGCTGCTGGGCCGGCTGCTCGGCTACAGCTCCCGACAGGCCAAGTCCCGCGGCATGACCCTGCTGGAGGCCTTCGGTCTCACCGAGGCCGCCAACCGTCAGGTCAAGAAGTACTCCGGGGGCATGCGTCGCCGCCTCGACATCGCCGGCTCGCTGATCGTGAGCCCGCAGCTGATGTTCCTGGACGAGCCCACCACCGGGATCGACCCGCGCAGCCGCAATCAGGTGTGGGACATCATCCGCACTCTGGTGGCGGGCGGCACCACGATCCTGCTGACCACCCAGCACCTGGAGGAGGCCGACCAGCTCGCTGACCGGATCGCGGTCATCGACACCGGCAAGGCGATCGCCGAGGGGACCCCCGGGCAGCTCAAGGCTCAGGTCGGCACCGGCGCGCTGAAGGTGCGGGTGGCGGACCCGGCCCGCCGTGAGGAGGCCGCCGAGATCCTGGGACGCACCCTGATGACCGAGGTCCTGCGCGAATCAGACCCCTCGGCGCTGACCGTCCGGCTTGAAGACGAATCGCGCGCGGCCTCGGCGCTGCTCGCCCTGCAGGACTCCGCCCTGGCGGTGGAGACCTTCGCGCTGGGCCAGCCCAGCCTGGACGAGGTGTTCCTCGCCCTGACCGGCCACAAGACAGCTCACGAGGCGACTGACGGGGAGACCGCAGACGCACAGGAGGAGGCGGCGTGACCACCACGGCGCAGGACCAGAACCAGCGGATCAGGAGCGTGCTGGTCCCGGCAGATCAACGACCGGCCCCGGCGGGCGCGATCAGCGCCTCGCTGACCTATGGCTGGCGGGCGCTGCTGAAGATCAAGCACATCCCCGAGCAGCTCTTCGACGTCACCGTCTTCCCGATCATGATGACCGTGATGTTCACCTATATCTTCGGTGGAGCCATCGCGGGCTCGGTGGACGGCTATGTGCAGTTCCTGATCCCCGGGATCTTCGTGCAGACCATGATCATGATCACCATGTACACCGGCCCGACGCTGAACCGGGACATCTCCAAGGGCGTCTTCGACCGGTTCCGTTCGCTGCCGACCTGGCGCCCGGCGCAGCTGGTGGGCGCGCTGCTCGGGGACCAGATCCGCTACATCCTCGCCGGCACGATCATCCTGGGCGTGGGCTTTGTGATGGGCTTCCGGCCCGAGGGCGGCCTGACCGGGGTGATCACCGCGTTCCTGCTGCTGCTGGTGTTCAGCTTCAGCCTCTCCTGGGTCTGGACGGTGATCTCACTGCTGGTGCGCACCGAACAGGCCGCGATGGGCATCTCGATGTTCATCATGATGCCGCTGACCTTCGCCTCGAACATCTTCGTGGATCCCGAGACCATGCCGAGCTGGCTGCAGGGCGCCGTGGAGGTCAACCCGGTCTCGGTGGTGGTGACCGCGATCCGCGAGCTCATGGCCGGCGTCGGGCAGTTCTCCTCCGTCACCCTGGTGCTGGTCTACTGCGCGGTGCTCATCGGGGTCTTCGGCCCGCTCTCGATGTACTTCTACAACCGCAAGAGCTGAGCGCTCGCGCCCGGTCGGACTCGGCGGAGGCGACTCACTTGATGAAGCGGATGGTCAGCGGGTAGCGATACGGGCGACGGTTGTACGCCGCGACGGCCGCCAGGATGCTGAACACCACGGAGAGCAGCCAGGCGAGGAACAGGATCAGGAAGCCGATCAGGATGATCGTCGTCGCCGCCCCCACCAGGTAGGCGATGAACAAGGTGATCTGGAAGTTCAGCGCCTCCTTGCCATGATCGTCGAGCATTCGGCTGCGCTGGCGGAACACCAGCCAGAGCACCAGCGGCACCAGCCAGGACAGGAAGACCCCGCCCAGGTGCATCGCCACGCCCCAACCCTGCTCCTCGCCCGCGCTCACCGGCACGCCCGGCGCGCCGCTGGGTCGAGCCGACGGCTGGCCGGGCCCCGCCCCGGCGGGGTGCGTCCCCGGGCTGCCGGGTGCCGTGACCGGCTCCCTGGGCACCTTGTGCCACTGACCATCGGGACCCTGCTGCCATTCACCATCGGCACCTGAGGGGTGGGTGGGCTGACTCATGATTCCTCCAGGGTCTGGTGCAGGTCTGGTGCAGGTCTGGCTCCTGGGGCCGCCGTGGGCGGGCCCGTGGAGATCAGCGTAGTCTCCGCGCGCCATGATCGATACGGTGGAGGACATGTCTGCTGCATCCGAGGCTCCCCCGATTCCCGAAGAAGTCCTCACCCTGGCCCGGGCCGCCCGTCGAGTCGCGGTCTTCAGCGGCGCCGGGATCTCCGCGGAGTCAGGCGTGCCGACCTTCCGCGAGGTCCAGGCCGGCCTGTGGGAGCGGTTCTCCGCCCAGGATCTGGCCACCCCGGAGGCGTTCGAGAACGATCCCGCCCTGGTGCACACCTGGTACCGCTGGCGCGCCGGGCTGATCCAGCAGGTCGCACCCAACCCCGGCCATCGTGCCCTCGCCCAGTGGCAGCAGGCGCTGCGCGAAGCCGGGGGCAGTCTCAGCATCGCCACCCAGAACGTCGATGACCTGCACGAACGTGCCGGCGCCGAGGTCCTGGCGCATCTGCATGGAAGCATCACGGCCCACCGCTGTGCCGACTGTGAGGCCCCGGTGGAGCTGCCGGCGTCACGCTACGACGGCGCCGCCGCGCCCAGCGAGCCCGAGGACGCCCCGCTGTGCCAGGTCTGCGAGCAGGGGCTGATCCGGCCCGGTGTGGTCTGGTTCGGCGAACCCCTGCCGATGGCGGCCTTCGACGCCGCGGCAGAGGCGATGCGCGCCGCGGACCTGATCCTCGTGGTGGGCACCTCTGGACTCGTCCAGCCGGCCGCCTCGCTGCCGCTGCTCGGGATGGAACGCGGAACGGCGCTGATCGAGATCAATCCCGAGCCCACCGAGCTCAGCGACGCCATGCACCATCGGCTGCGCGGCCCGGCGGGGGAGCTGCTGCCGCTCCTGGTCGAGTCGATCACCGGCGAAGAGTTGGGGACGACCGAGGTGACGCCGCCGGACCGCACTCGATGAGCCTGTGGGAATCGGTGCTCCTGGGAGTGATCCAGGGGCTGTTCATGTTCATCCCGGTGAGCTCCTCCAGTCATCTGGTGCTGGTCCAGCAATGGATGGCGGCCGAAGGCTCACCCCTGCCGTCTCCGGACACCCCCGAGATGATCCTCTACAACCTGGTGGTGCACCTGGGCACGATGGTCTCGGTCACGGTGGTGATGTGGCGACCGCTCAAGCGCCTGGTCCAGGGCATCTGGCGCGAGTTCGGGCTGTGGCGCCGACGTCGGACGCTCCGGCACCTGATCCACCTGCGGCTCGCGCTGCTGGGCCTGATCACCACCGCGATCACCGGCGTGCTGGGCCTGCTCATCCGGGCCTACGGCACCGATGTCTTCACCACCCCCTGGGCGGTGTCACTGATGCTCCTGGCCACCGGGATCGTGCTGTGGTGGTCGGACTCGGTGAAGACCACCTGGCGCGGCGCCGCGCAGATGACGGTGATGGTCGCCGTCGTGATCGGGCTGGCCCAGGCGGCGGCGCTCTTCCCCGGGCTCAGCCGCTCCGGGCTGACCATCGCGGCAGCGCTCGCGCTGGGCATGCACCGGCGTCTGGCCGCGCAGTTCAGCTTCTTCGTGGCGATCCCCACGATCGTGGCCGCCACCGGACTGCAGTCGTTGAGCCTGCTTGACCCTGCCAGCTTCGAGGGCGGACTGTCCCTGGGCTGGGAGGACTACGCGCTGGGCTTCCTGGTCTCCGCCGTCGTCGGGGCGGGGGCGCTGTGGATGGTGCTGCGCCTGCTCTACCGCGGGCATTTCAAGGTCTTCGCGGTCTACGTGGTGGGACTGGCGCTGTTCGTGCTGATCACCCAGCCAGAGCTCAACGACGCCCCGCCGGTGGACGAGCTCCCGCTGGATGAGCAGCAGCTGAACCTGCAGCAGCAGTGAGCACCGGAACCCGCACGCAGGCCGCGGGATAGGCTGGTCCCATGCTGTGGCTCTATCTGCTCGCCGTGGTCCTGCTCGCACTCGTGGTGGCCGCTCTTCTGGGCCGTTGGGAGGGTGCGGCGGTGCCCGAGGAGGCCACCGATCTCGGGGACTCCGATGTGGATGCGCTGCTGCTGCGCGAGCCGGCGCGGCCGATCACTGCCGATGACCTCCAGGAGGTCCGTCTCGACTCGGCCCTGCGGGGCTACCGGATGGATCAGGTGGATCGTCTGCTCGACGCGCTGGGGGAGCAGCTGCGGGAGCTGCAGGGACTCCGGTCGGAACCGACCTCGGGCGCCCCAGGGATCATGCCCGAGCCTTTAATCGACAGGCCCGAGGGCACCACAGAACCTGAGCGGGGTCGCGCAGATCCCGCTCATGCCGCGCCTGACAAGGATCTAAGCTCCCCCTCACCGCCGGATCCGAGGGTCTGATTTGCTCAGGTGAAGTGACATTCCTCGCAGATGCGAGATAATGGAATCAGTTCAAGCGCTGGATCTTTGCATCGGGCATGGACATGCACGCTCAAGAACTTCGGAAGGGATGCACTCGATGGCTGCAATGAAACCGCGCACTGGCGACGGTCCGATGGAGGTCACTCAGGAGGGCCGCAGCCTCATCATGCGGGTGCCGATCGACGGAGGGGGCCGTCTGGTGCTGGAGATCAACAACGAAGAGGCCCAGGCACTCAAGCAGTGCCTGATCAAGGCCGTCGGAGAATGACCTTCGGTTCAGGCCGGTCGCGCACAGCGCGGCCGGCCTGAACTGCATCCCGGCTCCTTCTGCTGCCGAGGCCTTTCAGCGCCGTGCAGCCACCAGGAGGCCTGTTCCGGCTCCCAGCATCGCGGTCCGGAGCCGATCCTCCTCGAGCACCAGGCGCTCCAGCTCCCGCATCCGCTGGGTGGTCTCCTCGCGCACCGCAGGGCGGGGCAGCCGGTCATGGTCCAGCGCGTCGTTGACGATCAACAGTCCCGAGGGGCGCAGAAGCCGGATCGCCTGAACGGCGTATTCCACGGCATGCGTGGCCTCGGCATCGACGAACACCAGGTCATAGCCTCCGGTGGTCAGCCGTGCCAGCACCTGTTCCGCCCGGCCGGTGATCAGCCGGGTCCGCGCTGAGGCCAGCCGAGCGTCCCTGAAGGTCTCCCTGGCCGCCTGAATATGGTCGGCTTCGTAGTCGATGCTGGTCAGTACGGCATCCGGGGTCGCGCCTCGGAGCAGCGCCAGCGAGGAGACGCCGACGCCGGTGCCGACTTCGACCAGGGCCTGGGCCCTGGTGCTCGCGGCGAGCACGGTCAGCAGCGAGGCCACCCCTTGGCTCACCGGCTGCACACCGAGGCTCTCCGCGCGACGTCGAGCCTGCAGGAGCGCGGGCTCCTCTTCGGTGTGCTGTTCCGCGTAGGCCCAGCTTGAATGTTTGGCCGACTGCTGGGGGTGCTGAGCTTTCATGGGACCTTATCTGCGAGCGGATGGATGAACCGGGCGGCACGAGGCTTGACCATCCGGAGGATCGTCGCTTCTCGGAGCCGTCCTTCTGCTTCCGAGCCTGACCGATCTTCAGAAGAATTTCAGCTTCTGCACAGTTCTAGCCTTCATGATAGTCAGGATGACCAGGCACGATCGAAGCACTCCGGCCGTCCCCGGAGCCAGCAGCTCAGAGTCACACCGCAGCTGGCATCGCGGAGCGGTCGCCAACGAAGCCACTCGGCCACGCGCCGGGTGGCTTGTGGTGTTGGCCCTGCTGGTGCTCGCGATGCTGGGAGTCCTGATGTTCGTCGCCGCATGGGTCGTCGGCGGTCGGGCGCTCCCGCAGATCAATTCGGTGCAGTCGCTGCTGCCGCAGGGGGCGCAGTCCAGCCTGCAGGAGGCGGAGGTGTCCACCGACGGCGCCGCCGACGCCCCGCTGACCAGTACCGACCTGAACCTGATCCCGGTGGACGCCTCCGATGCCACGCTTCCGGGGGCTCCGGAGAGCACCGAGATCCAGCAGATCCCGCTGGAGAGCCTGAATGCGCTCAAGAGCCTGGGCTGGTCGGTGCCGCACCTCTCGGGATTCGGCCTGACCACCGAATACGCCGAGACCGGAGTGGTCGAGGACATCCGCACGGTGCAGCTGCGGCTCACCGACGGTGAGCATCGGCTGGACATCTCGGAGACCCGGCCCGAGGAGTCCGGTGTCGAGCTCGCGGCCCTGGAATCGAAGCTCGAGGGCGTGGTGGACACCTCGGCGGCCGTCCAAGAGACCCTCACCCTGCGCACCGGTGACGAGTGTGAGCTCTTCATCTCCGAGGAGGCTCAGGAGTGGACCGCGGCCATGGAGAGCGGACGGGTCCAGTACGTGGTGACCTCCGATCTGCCGGCCGAGACCGCCGAGCAGATCTCCAACTGGGTGATGGCCACCGACCGCTCCCGGGTGCAGGTGCTGCCGATCGTCCCCACCGGCTCCGAGCGGCTTGAACGCGGCTTCGAGGAGCTGCTCGCCTGGCTCACCGACTGAGCCGGCGCTGACGGTAGGGTTGGGCTGTGCCTGGAATCAACGCCTACGAGTTCGTGATCCTGATCGTTCTCGCGCTCGTCATCCTCGGACCCGAGCGGCTCCCGCAGTATGCCCGGAACCTGGCCCGCTGGGCGCGTCAGGCCCGGGACATGGCCGAGGATGCCAAGGGTCGGTTCAAGGAGGAGACCGGCACCGACTTCGACGACGTCGACTGGAAGCGCTACGATCCCCGGCAATACGATCCGCGCCGAATCATCCGTGACGCGTTGAGCAACGAGTATGGCGAGGATCTCCGCGAGGCCCGGACGGCCGTGACCGGCACCCTGGACTCGGCTCGGGCGGCTACAGACCCTCGTGAGCTCTTCCGCAGCAAGGACCCGGCCAGCCCGGGGCAGGCGCCGTCGAGTGGGGGAGTCCCTCGGTCGGTGACGCGCTCCTCGGGTGCCGTCGCCGCCGGCATGGCAGGAGCGGGGAGGAGCACCACCGAGGCTGAGTCCGCCTCCTCGGCGGCCGATCAGGCCGACGTCGCCCAGGTGGCACCCTTCGACACCGAAGCCACCTGAGGTCGCTCCGGGATCAGGCGGGGCTGAACGGGAGCTTGCGCCCGCTCATTCCGCGCGGCGCCACCGCCAGCCGCGCGGCGATCCCGCGCAGCGCGGCCCCGGCCGGGGAGTCCGGAGCCGAGAGCACCACCGGCTCCCCGTCGTCGCCGGCCTCCCGCAGGCTCATGTCCAGCGGCACGGAGCCCAGCAGCGGGACCTCGCTCTGAAGCGCCGCGCTGAGCCTCTCGGCCACCAGCTGACCTCCGCCGGAGCCGAAGAGCTCGAAGCTGGAGCCGTCGGGCAGGGTCATCGGGCCCATGTTCTCGATCACCCCGGCCACCCGTTGCTTGGTCTGGGAGCTCAGCGCGCCCGCCCGCTCCGCCACGTTGGAGGCCGCGGCCTGCGGGGTGGTGACCACCAGCAGCTCCGAGCCGGGCAGCAGCTGCGCCACCGAGATGGCGATATCGCCGGTGCCCGGGGGCAGGTCCAGCAGCAGCACGTCGAGATCGCCGAAGTGGACATCGGTGAGGAACTGCTCCACCGCGCGGTGCAGCATCGGACCACGCCAGGCCACCGCCTGGTTGCCCTCCACGAACATCCCGATCGAGATGGTCTTCACGCCGTAGGCCACCGGCGGCAGGATCATCTCATCGAGTCGGGTGGGTCTATCGGTGATGCCCATCAGGTCCGGGACGCTGAATCCATGGATGTCTGCATCCACGATGCCGACCTTCAGGCCCTGCGCCGCCATCGCGCAGGCCAGGTTCACGGTGACCGAGGACTTGCCCACCCCGCCCTTGCCTGAGGCCACGGCATAGATCCGGGTCAGATTCTCCGGCTGGGCGAAGCGATTGACCTTCCCGGTCTCACCGCCGCGCAGGTGCTCCTTCAGCGCGGCGCGCTCTTCGGGGGTCATCACGCCCAGCTGGACCGAGGCCGTGGAGACCCCCTCGGCGCGCACGGCGGCGGCGGTCACGTCCTCGACGATCCGGCTGCGCATCGGGCAGGCCTCGATGGTCAGCTTGACCCCCACCTGCGCGGCGCCGGCGTCATCGACGCTGATCTCGCCCACCATGCCGAGCTGGGTGATGGGCAGGCGCAGCTCCGGATCGATGACCTCGTTCAGGCGCTGGCGGATGCGTTCGGTGATGGCGGGATCAGACACCGCCCCAGTCTACGAGCCGGGAGCGCATCGGGGGCACCGGTGGCTGGAGGGCTCCGCCACAGGGGTCCGACCTGAGATGATGGAGAAATGTCGATGAATGCTGGAACCACTGCAGGCGGAATGTTCACCGGGGGACTGCCTCGCGGCGAGCTGCTGGGCCGCTACCGCTCCTACGAGGATGCGCAGAAGGTGGTGGACCATCTCACCGCCGCCGAAGACTTCGACGTGAAGGCGCTGACGATCGTGGGCAATGACCTGCGTTCGGTGGAGCACATCCGGACCCGGCTGACCTACCCGCGGGTCGCGCTGGGCGGGGCCGCCCAGGGTGCGATGTTCGGAGCCTTCATCGGCCTGATCCTCTACCTCTTCAGCCCGGAGGCCAGCCTCTACAACTTCGCCTTCTCGGTGGTGCTGGGCATGGCGATCTGGATGATCATCGGAGTGATCGGCTTCGGCATGCGCAAGGGCAAGCGCGAATACGCCTCCTCCTCCCAGCTGGTGGCGACCACCTTCGACGTGGTCTGCGAATTCTCCGCCGCTCAGCGTGCCCGCCAGCTGGTCCCTGGAGCCGCGGTGATGAGCCTCAACGCCTCCAACGATCCGACCTCTCAGCCCTCCGCCCGGCTCACCTCTTCACCGCCGACCTCCACACCCGCCCCGCAGGCAGCGGGCCACCAGGCCCAGCGCCAGCAGGCCCAGGGCCAGCAGGCCTCGAGTCGGCCGGAGTCCGATCGGCAGGGTGCCGGGGATCATGGTGCCGGAGATCGGGAGTCCGATCAGGCGAGCGCGTCTTCCCCAGCGCCCCAGGCGCCGGTCGCCGCGTTCAACGACCTTCCCGATGGCCGGCCGCGCTATGGCGTGCGCATGCCCGCCGCCGAAGAACCGACGGCGCACACGCCTGAGCCCGAGGAGCCGGCGGAGCAAGGCGAGTCCGAGCCGCCCACCCGGCCGGAGCAGTCCACCCGGCCGGAGTAATCCCGGCCAGAGCAGCCCACCGGCCAGACCAGGCCGGACCGGAGAACGGCCCGCGCAGCTGAGGCCCTGACCCGTCGAGCCGCAGGAACCCTCCGGCACACGCAGAAGCGCCCCGCACATCCGATGCTCCTGTGGAGCTCGGACGTGCGGGGCGCTTTTTCAGCTGTTGCCAACTCCGTGCGGTGGCGGCTCCGTCAGGAACCGTTCTTCGCGCCGGAGCGGCTCAGGCTGAGGCGGTTCAGACGGTCTTGCGACCGCGGCGACCGGTGATGGCCTGCCAGATGAAGGCCACCAGCACGCCGCCACCGATGGCGAAGAGCCATGTGGGCAGATCGAAGAACGAGTCGTTGACGTTGATGCCGAAGGCGGCGGAGGCGATGAAGCCGCCCAGCAGTGCGCCGAGCACACCGGTGATCAGCGCGGCGATCCAGCCGCCGGCCTGCTTGCCGGGCAGGATGGCCCGAGCGATGGCGCCGGCGATGAGGCCCAGTACGAGCCAAGCAATAATTCCCATGGTGTTCCTCCTATGAATTCTGAACCTGACAGGTTCGTCTTAATCCAGCGTAACGCCTGTCAGGAAGTAGTCAGGAACGCCACACGCCTGACAAACATCGCTTTCATCACAGTCGATCAGACGCTTTAGCATACTTCTCAACCGTTGAAGAACACCGTCCTCAGGAACTCCAGATTCCCTGCATCCACTGCTCGATCTCCTCCGCGGAGCGCGGCAGGGCGGCGGAGAGGTTCTCCGCGCCGTCCTCGGTGACCAACACGTCATCTTCAATGCGGATACCGATGCCTCGGAACTCCGCCGGCACCGCGAGATCCTCATTCTTGAAATAGAGGCCGGGTTCGATGGTGAAGACCATTCCGGGTTCCAACACCCCGTCGAGGTAGAGCTCACGTTTCGCCTGCGCGCAGTCGTGGACATCCAGGCCAAGGTGGTGGCTGGTGCCGTGTGGCATCCACCTGCGATGATGCTGGCCGGTCTCCTCCAGCGCCTCCTCGAGGCTGACCGGGAGCAGGCCCCAGTCATCAAGATGCTCCGCGAGCACCCGCACCGCGGCGGTGTGGATGTCCCGGAACCTGATCCCGGGCCGGACCACCGCGAAGGCGGCATCCGCCGCGGCCAGGACCGCGTCATAGATCTTGCGCTGGTTGGGGGAGAACTCCCCGGTGACCGGAAGCGTGCGGGTGATGTCGGCGGTGTAGAGCGAGTCGGCCTCGACTCCCGCGTCGAGCAGCAACAGGTCTCCGCGTCGCACGGCACCGTGGTTGCGGATCCAGTGCAGCACGGTGGCGTTGTTCCCGGAGGCCGCGATCGTGTCGTAGCCGAGGTCGTTGCCCTCCAGGCGCGCGCGGGCGAAGAAGGCTCCTTCTACGATCCGTTCGCCCCGCGCGTGCTCTGCCGCTCGGGGCAGGACCGCGACGACGTCGTGGAAGCCGGCGATGGTGGCCTCCACCGAGACCCGCATCTGGGAGATCTCCCAGGCGTCCTTGACCAGGCGCAGCTCCGAGAGCGCCTCAGCGAGCTCGCCGTCGTAGGCGTCGGAGGTCTCCAGGTCCACGGTGGTGTTGATCCGGGAGGTGTCCACCAGGGCGTCCACGTCCAGGTCGACCTCGCGCAGCAGCCTGATCCGGGTGCCGCCGAACTCCACCGGCCCGGCGTTCTTGGTCACGGCCACCTCCAGGGCGCCGGCGTCCTCGGTGCGCAGCCCGAGCCGCTGGGAGAACTCCTCCAGCCCGGGCCGGGGCCCGATCCAGAACTCCCCGTGCCGCGCGTCGGCGTAGAACTCCTGAGTGTCCCGACCCGCCATCGGCTTGAAGTAGAGCGTGGCCTCATGCCCGGAGCCGTGATCTCCGGTGCCGTCCTCCACCGGTTCAAAGACCAGCACCGCGCCGGGTTCGTGGTCCACACCGAGCCCGGAGAGGTGCGCGAAGGCGGAATGTGGCCGGAACCGGTAGTCGGTGTCATTGGAGCGGACCTTGTGCGGCCCCGCCGGGATCACCAGCCGCTCGTTGGGGAACTGCGCGGAGACCGCGCTGCGGCGCGCGGCCGCAT
This sequence comes from Nesterenkonia sp. E16_10, assembly GCF_017347085.1. Classification (GTDB taxonomy): domain Bacteria; phylum Actinomycetota; class Actinomycetes; order Actinomycetales; family Micrococcaceae; genus Nesterenkonia. The sequence goes on along the minus strand of NZ_JADPSA010000002.1, from coordinate 122,768 downwards.
GCTCGGCGACCTCATCGCGCTCATGCTGGACCGGCTCCGCCGGGGCCCAGCTGGAGGCCATGAACTCCTTGAACGCCTCGGAGGTGGGTCGCTGCGAGCGGTTGTTCACCCGGTCCCCGAGCTCCTGCGCGTCAGCGGGGGTGAAGCCGACTGCGGAGGCGCCGGCGACGACGTCGAACTCTTCATGCTTGTCTGAACTGGTCATGGAATCCAGTCTAGGCGGGCCCGCCCGCTGAGGCAGGTGCGCGGCGCCGGTCCTGCCGTGGGCTGGCCGGTAGGCTTGAGGCCATGAGCGTGGACCTGCACACCCATTCACACGTCTCCGACGGCACCGAGTCTCCCGCCGCGGTGATCGCCGCTGCGGCGGCCGCCGGACTGCAGGGGCTCGCGCTGACCGATCACGACACCACCTCCGGCTGGGACGCGGCGATCGCGGCCGCCCGGGAGCATCGGATCACCCTGCTGCCGGGCATGGAGATCACCACGCTGACCGAGAACGGGGTCAGCGTCCACCTGCTGAGCTACCTCCATGACCCGCGGCACCCGGGGCTCGCCTCCGCGGTCGCGCAGGCCCGGGACGGTCGGCTGCACCGCGCGCGACGGATCGCTGATCGGCTCTCGGTGGACTTCCCGCTGACCTGGGAGACCGTGGAGCAGCATGTCAGCGCGGGAGCCACGGTCGGGCGCCCGCACCTGGCCGACGCCCTGGTCGGGATCGGCGCTGTGGCGGACCGGCAGGAGGCCTTCGATCACCTGCTGCATGCGGCCTCGCCCTACTACGTGGGTCAGGACAACATGCACCCGGCGACGGCGATCCGGCTGGTGCGCGCGGCCGGGGGAGTGCCGGTGCTGGCCCACGGCATGGCCTCGGCGCGCGGTCGCACGGTCAGCGCCGAGCAGCTCGAGGATATGGTCGCCGCCGGTCTCGCCGGCGTGGAGGTCTACCACCGGGACAACCCCGAGCCCGGCCGTGAGGTGCTCCGCGAGCTCGCGGCCCGCCACGACCTGCTCATCACCGGCTCCTCGGACTACCACGGGACCGGCAAGGACAACCTCCTCGGGGAGAACACCACCCCCTGGGAGACGGTGGAGGCGCTGTGTGCGCTGGCCACCGGGAGCGAGCCGATCCGCCCCAGGCGCCGCTAGACCCCTAGACCCCTAGACCCCTAGCCCCTTAGGTCCTGGCGGGTGTGACGCCGTTGGGTGTGTTCCAGCAGCACCGCGGCGCTGGCGGCAGACCACGCCTGCGGTCGGCAGGCCGCCGGATAGGGCACCGGGTCCTGTCCCACGGGCTCCCCGGCGATCAGCTCCGGGAAGCGGTGCTGGCTGCGCGCGCTCAGCCGAACCAGCGCGTCGAAGACCTGGTCGGCCTCCTCGGTGTAGCCGCCCTGCGCCATGCCGCGCAGGATGATGGCGGTGTCGTGGACCCACACCGAGCCGGTGTGATATCCGGTGGGGTTATAGGCCGGGTTCTCTGCCGAGAGCGTCCCGATGCCGAAGCGACGCAGCATGTCCGGACGGGTGAGCCGCTCGACGACCAGCTTCTCCTCCTGATCGCTCAGCAATCCGGTGCCCAGTGCGTGGCCCATGTTGCTGCCCACTCCATCGATGGGGTCTCCGACGGCGTCGAGGCCCATCGCCAGGTAGCGCTCACCGTCGCGCTCGACCCAGAAGCGCTCGCGGACCCGCTGGGCCAGGGACCGGCCCCAGGTCCTCCAGTCCTGTGCCCCAGCTTCACCCAGGGCGTCGAGCAGCTCGGCCGCGCCATGGGCGGCCTGGACCGCATAGGCCTGGGCCTCCAGCAGGGCGATGGGTGCCGGGGCGATGGAGCCGTCGGCCCGGCGCATCGAATCGCCGGAGTCCTTCCAGCCCTGGTTGCTCAGCCCCTTGCCGCTGTGATCGACATAGCGCAGGAACCCGTCGCTGGAGGCGTTCACCGCCTCGGCCTGCCAGTCCAGGGCCGCGCGCAGGGTCGGCAGCAGCTCGCGGACCTCGCCGAGGTCGAGCCCGGCCTGCCAGGCCTCATGCAGCAGCACGATCCACAGCGGGGTCGCATCGACCGTGCCGTAGTAGACCGTGGGGAGCTCCATCTCGCCGTGGGCGTAGATCTCACGGCGCACCTCATGGAGCATCTTGCCGGGCTCGGCGGCCGTGGCCGGGTCGGCTGAGCGGGCTTGGCGTCGTGCCAGCGTCCGCAGCGTGCCGCGGGCGAGGCCCGGGCTGTAGGGCAGCATCATGCGGGCCACCCAGATCGAGTCGCGCCCGAAGAGGGTCAGGTACCAGGGGGTGCCGGCGGCGGCGTAGACGTCCTCCGGGGCCTCTGGATCCCTCTGCAGCAGGTGCTTCAGGTCGCTGAAGTTGGTCTGGATCAGATCCCGCCAGGCGTCGTCACCGGTCACCTCGAGACCGTCCCAGTCACATGCCGCGGCTCCGGAGTCGGCGTCGTGGGCGCTGGCGCGGGTCCGGATCGCCTCGAAGCGCAGGCTCACGGTGGTGCTCTGCCCAGGGTTCAGCCGCAGCGGCCAGGTCTGCCGGAAGCGACTCGGGTCCAGCTGCTCCACCGCCTGCGGTGCAGGGCTCGGGTGCACGGTGGTGCGGTGGCGTGCATCCTGCCAGAAGACCTGATCCTGGAGCGTGATCGAGGGGGCGGCGCCGGTGACCTGGCCGCCCTTGACCTCGGAGAGGTCGATGCCGTCGGCACCCACGGTCACCAGCAGGTCGGTGATGACCGGTTCCGAGGCGCGGGAGCTGACCGTGATCTCCACGAGCAACTCATGCAGTCCGACGTGGGTCTTCTGGTGCACATCCACGGTCGGGTCGGCTCCGGGATCTCCCAGGTGCCGAGCCGCGCCCCAGAAATGTGAGGTGGGCCCGGAGCTGGAGGCCGCGACCGGCACCGTGTCCTGGGTCGAGAGGCTGGCATGCAGGCTGCGCAGGATCCGGCGATCATCGACGATCCATCCGGTGGCGCCGTCGCCCATCTGGCCCGATCTGGTGCTCAGCGCCGTCGCCGGGCCGTTCACGGCGATCTCCAGATCGTGCAGCCAGGGTTGCTGTTCGGACATGAGAGCTCCAGATCTTTGCTTCGTCTTGACAGGCGATCGCCGCCGGTCCATTATGACTTGGGACACATTATGAACGTTCAAATGAACGATCTAATGCTACCCACATCGACCTGAAGATCAAGAATCAAGGTGAGCTGATGTTGAACACGCCCCACCCGGCACGCGCCACGATCGTCGATGTCGCGCGAGCCGCCGGAGTCTCCCGCCAGACCGTGAGCAATGCGATCAACAGCCCCGAACGGGTCAGCCCCGACACCCTCTCGAGAGTGCTCCAGGTCGTCGAGGAGCTGAACTACCGCCCCTCCAGCGCCGCCCGCACGCTGCGCCACCAGCGGGCGGGCGCGGTGGGCACCGAGCTCAACGCGGTCACCGGCACCCCGAGCGACGTGGCCCTGCCCTTCCTCACCGCGCTGACCCTCGCCGCCCCGGGCCACGCCTGCCATATGGTGCCCTTCGCCTCCCGAGAGGCGTTCCCGATGCTCAGCGGCTACCAGGACATGGTCCGGCGACGCCTGGTCGACGCCTTCGTGCTCACCGACACCCACCCCGCCGATCCGCGCCCCGACTGGCTGGAGCAGGCCGGCATCCCCTATGCCTCCTTCGGGCGGATCTATGACGACTCCTCGCGAGTGTGGTGGGCCGACGTCGACGGTTCCGCCGGCACGAGCGCCGCCGTCGCGCACCTGGCCGAGACCGGGTTCCGCACCGTGGGCTTCCTGGGCTGGCCCGCCGGCTCCGCGGTCGGTGACGACCGCCGGCTCGGCTGGCTCGCAGGTGTCGAACAGCATGGCCTCGCCCTGGGCCCGGAGGCGGCTGCCCCGCAGTCGCTGAGGCAGGCGATCAGCGCCGCAGAGCGGCTGCTGGATGGCCTTGCGGTCGGGGACGCCATCGTCTGCGCCTCCGACGTGCTCGCCCTCGGAGTCCAGCAGGCAGCCCTGGCGCGAGGCTGGCGGCCCGGACGCGACATCGGCATCACCGGCTTCGACGGCTCGGCCACGGCCCAGCTGCACGGCATCTCGACCCTGGTCCAGCCGCTGGATGAGATCGCCGAACACCTGCTGACCCTCGTGCATGACCAGCTCGCCGGCGCCCCCGCTCCCACCCGGGGCGCACTGTTCCTCCCGACCCTCACTGTTGGTGCCAGCACCGTCACCACATCAACGAAAGGCACACCATGAAGAACCAGAAGAACCAGAAGAACCGCCTCGCCGCACCCTTCGCGGTGGGACTCCTCAGCGCCCTCGCGCTCACCGCCTGCGGCGGCGACGGCTTCGATGACCAGGACACCGGCGACGCCGAGGAGGCCACCTCCGCCGAAGGCGAAGCCAGCCTGGTGATGCTGATCGCCTCCTCCGGCGAGGCCGAGACCGCCGCAGTGGAAGAGGCCGCGGCAGAGTGGGCCGAGGCCTCGGGCAACGAGGTGGAGGTCCGGGTGGCCGCCGACATGAACCAGGAGCTGGCCCAGGGCTTCGCCGGCGGCAACCCGCCGGACATCTTCTACCTCGACGCGGCCCAGGTCGCGCAGCAGGCCTCGGACGGGAACCTCCACGCCTACGAGGCGCAGGACAACGAGGACTACTTCCCCGCCCTGCAGGAGGCCTTCACCTATGAGGACACCCAGTGGTGTGCGCCCAAGGACTTCTCCACCCTGGGGCTGCAGATCAACACCGAGAAGTGGGAGGCCGCCGGTCTGACCGACGAGGACATCCCCACCACCTACGAGGAGCTCGCCCAGGTCGCCGAGACCCTCACCGAGGGCGACACCACCGGCCTGGTCTTCTCACCCGGCGTGGACCGGGTCGGCGCCTTCGTGGTCGGCAACGGCGGATGGTGGCTCAACGAGGACGCCACCGAGCCCACCGGCACCAGCGAGGAGGTCCTGGCAGGTCTGGAGTACGTCAAGGAGAACATCGCCGAGGGCAGCTTCGCCTATGCCGGGGACGTCGACGCCGGCTGGGGTGGGGAGGCCTTCGGCACCGAGCGCGCCGCGATGACCATCGAGGGCAACTGGATCCGCGGCGCCATGAGCAACGACTACCCGGACGTCGACTACACCGTCGCCGAGCTCCCCGAGGGCTCGGCAGGACCGGGCACCCTGCTGTTCAGCCAGTGCTGGGGCGTCGCAGCCGACTCCGAGGCGCAGACTCAGGCCGTCGACCTGGTGAACCACCTCTCCACACCGGAGCAGCAGCTGGAGTTCGCGGAGGCCTTCGGCGTGATGCCCTCGCGCCAGGCCGCGACCGAGGACTATTCCTCGGCCTTCCCCGAGGACGCACCGTTCATCGCCGGCGGCGACTACGGCCGCGGCCCGGTCAACGCCCCGGACATGACCCAGGTGGTGGCGGATCTGAACTCGCAGCTCGAGGGCATCGGCAGCGCAGACCTGCAGCAGATGATGGAGAGCTTCGACTCCAACGCCTCGGCGGTGCTGGAGCAGTGAGAACTCGAGACCCACAGCGCCAGCAGGGCGCGGGGTGGCTCTTCGTCAGCCCGGCCATCCTGGTGCTGGGCGTGTTCCTCGTCGCGCCGATCGGCATGGCGCTGTGGGTCTCGCTCAGCGACTGGAGCGGCAGCGGCAGCCCCATCTCGCGTGATGTGAACTTCATCGGCACGGAGAACTACAACGCGCTGCTCGCGGATCCCGGTCTGGCCCGCCAGGACCTGATGATCTCCTTCCGCAACACCTTCTATTACGTCCTGGGCGTCGTGCCGCTGCAGACCATCCTGGCGCTGAGCCTTGCGGTGCTGCTGAACAACCGGTTCCTGAAGGGCCGCACGTTCTTCCGCACCGCCTTCTACTTCCCCTCGGTGGTCTCCTCGGTCGCCATCTCGCTGCTGTTCCTGTTCCTCTTCGCCGGCAGCGGGGCGATCAACAACGTGCTGGGCTGGTTCGGGGTCAACGGCCCCAACTGGTTCCAGGACTCTCGCGGCCTGATCCACATCTTCGGCGACGCCGTCGGACTGTGGAGCCTGGCTGCCCCGCCCTCCTGGATGACCGAGCCCTCGGTCATGGGGCTCTCCTTTTGGGAGTGGTTCTCCGGGCCCTCGGTGGCGCTGAGCGCGATCATGATGCAGGTCATCTGGACCACCGCCGGGACCTTCATGCTGCTCTTCCTCGCGGGTCTGCAGGACCTGCCGGTGGAGGTCGAGGAGGCGGCGATGGTCGACGGCGCCAATAAGTGGCAGCGCTTCATGAACGTCACGGTGCCGCATCTGCGCCCGACCATCCTGCTGGTGGTGACCCTGGGCTTCATCGGGACCTGGCAGGTCTTCGATCAGATGTATGTCATGACCCAGGGCGGGCCCGCCAAGACCACCCTGACCCCGGCGTATCTGTCCTACCAGGCGGCCTTCACCAATGGTGACTGGGGCCAGGGTGCGGCCATCGCCTTCATCCTCTTCGCGATCATCTTCATCCTGACCACGACCCAGCGCTGGCTGATGCGCGATAAGGACGTCTCGGCCCAGAAGCGCGCCGATCGCGGCGTGCGACGGCGGCAGCGGAGCCGCCGGACCCGAGCGATCGTCGAAGAGACCCAGCGAAAGGCGCAGAGCTCATGAGTGCACTCAGCAAGGACGACCGCACCCCGATCCGGCCCGTGGTGGCCGCGGTGGGGGAGGGCAGGCCCTCTCGGGGGAAGAAGTTCTGGTTCTACGGGATGCTGATCTTCTTCGCGCTGCTCTACATCTATCCCTTCATCATCCAGCTGGTCACCTCGTTCAAGACCGACCCGGATGCGACCGGCAACGCGCTCTCGCTGACCCCCGACCCCTTCACCACCGGGGCGTGGGAGACGCTGTTCAGCTCCAACTATCCGACCTGGTTCACCAACAGTGTGATCGTCACGCTCTGCGTCACCCTCGGGCGGGTGTTCTTCTGCTCCCTCGCCGGCTACGCGCTGGCCCGGCTGAAGTTCACCGGACGGATCGCGCTGTTCACTGGTCTGCTCGCGGTCATGGCAGTCCCCGGGATCGTGCTGCTGATCCCGAAGTTCCTGATCCTGAACTACGTCGGGATTTACAACACCTACCCGGCGCTGATCGTGCCGCTGATGATCGACGCCGCGGGCATCTTCATCATGAAGCAGTTCTTCGAGACCATCCCGGAATCGGTGGAGGAGGCGGCGCGGATCGACGGGGCCAGCACCTTCAGGACCTTCTGGTCGGTGGTGCTGCCGATGGCCAAGCCGGCGCTGATCACCCTGACCATCCTGTCCTTCCAGGGGTCCTGGAACGAGCTGGGACACTTCATCGTGGCCACCAACGATCCAGACCTCTACACGCTGACCCGCGGCGTCGCCGGCTTCACCACCGGAGGGCTGGGCTCGGGGAACCAATATCCGGTGGCGATGGCGGCGGCGCTGCTGATGACCATCCCGACGGCGCTGGTGTTCATCGTGTTCCAGCGCTACTTCACCCAGGGGGCGAACGCCGGAGCGGAGAAGGGCTGAGCTCCGGCCCGGTGGCCGCTGTCCCGGTGGTCCCGGCCCCGGCCCTGAATAGACTGTCCCCATGACTCAGAGCACCAGAGATCCCGCCGGCGTCGTGCGCGCCAAGCGGCTGCCCCGGGAACAGCGCCGGACCCAGCTGCTGGAGTGCGCGCTGCAGGTCTTCGTGGCCCGGGGATATCACGGCGCGTCGATGGATGACATTGCCGAGATCGCCCAGGTCTCCAAGCCGGTGCTCTACCAGCATTTCCCCGGCAAGCACGAGCTGTTCCTGGGACTGCTGGACACCCACCTGGGCGCCCTGGAGCATGAGCTCACCCAGGCGCTGTCGACCTGTGAGAACAACAAGGACCGGGTGCAGGCCACCATGGGGGCCTTCTACGAGTTCATCTCCCGCAAGGACGAGGCCTACCGGCTGGTCTTCACCTCGGGCATGGACAACGACGAAGAGGTCGAGGACCGGCTCGAGCGATTCCACGACGACATGGCCGGCGCGATCGCCGAGGTCATCGCCGATGACACCGGACAGCCGATGGCCGAGGCCACGATGCTGGGCCACGGCCTCATCGGCATGGCGCTCTCCGCGGCCCGGCACTGGAGCCGGCTCTCCGAGCGCCCGGACCGTGAGGTCTCCGCCCAGCTGACCGCACGTTTGGCTTGGCGCGGAATCTCGGGCTTCCCGAAAGAGTCTGAAAGCGCAGACAGCGCAAGGTAGGTAGACTCGGGGGCAGGTAAATCCGCCCGCTTCTCTGCACGCTCCCGCATCCGGGCAGCTGCGGAACTCTTCGAAGTGGGCGCAGCCCATAGATTCAAGGAGTTGGCATGGAAGTACGTATCGGCATTCAGCACGTCTCTCGCGAGATCGTCATCGAGACCGACGCCAAGCCCGAAGAGATCGAGCAGGCCGTGGCCACCGCCATCGAAGGCTCACAGTCGCTGCTCAGCCTGGAAGACCGCCGCGGCAAGAAGATCGTCGTGCCCGTCGCGTCCATCGGCTATGTGGAGATCGGCTCCGACACCAAACAGACCGTGGGCTTCGCAGCCGCGGTCGCCTAATGAAAGTACCTATGACTGAACAGACCACCGAGTCCTCAGCCGCCGAGATTGACGACAACATCTCCGCCGTTGACCCCGAGCTCGTCGAGGCCGTCGAAGCCTCCAGCCTCACCTTCGCAGACTTCAACGTGCGCCCCGAGATCGTCGAGGCCCTGGCCGCCAAGGGGATCACCACCCCCTTCCCGATCCAGGCGGAGACCCTGCCGATCGCGCTGGGCGGCTACGACATCATCGGCCAGGCCAAGACCGGCACCGGCAAGACCCTGGGCTTCGGCATCCCCGCCATCCAGCGGGTGACCAGCCCCGACGACGCCGGCTATGACGAGCTCCCGGCCCCCGGAGCGCCCCAGGCGCTGATCGTGGCCCCCACGCGCGAGCTCGCCGTGCAGGTGGCCTCCGACATCAAGGTCGCCGCGGCACGCCGCGGCATCCGCGTGGCCACCATCTACGGCGGCCGCGCCTACGAGCCGCAGATCGAAGAGCTGGACCGCGGCGTCGAGATCGTCGTGGGCACCCCCGGCCGGCTGATCGACCTGCACCGGCAGCGCCACCTGAAGCTGAAGAACGTCAACATCGTGGTCCTCGACGAGGCCGACGAGATGCTCGACCTCGGCTTCCTCCCCGACGTGGAGACCCTGCTCTCCGCCGTCCCGGAGGTCGGTCGCCAGACCATGCTGTTCTCCGCCACCATGCCCGGCCCGGTGGTCGCCATGGCGCGCCGCTACATGTCCAAGCCCACGCACATCTCCGCGGCGGATCCGCTGGACGAGGGCATCACCAAGAAGGACATCCGGCAGCTGGTCTACCGCGCGCACCACCTGGACAAGGACGAGGTCATCGCCCGCCTGCTCCAGGCCGAGGGCCGCGGTCGCACCATCGTGTTCACCCGGACCAAGCGCCAGGCCGATCGGCTCTCCGCGGAGCTGCAGTCCCGCGGCTTCGCCGCCGGCGCGATCCACGGCGACCTGGGCCAGGGTGCCCGCGAGCAGGCGCTGCGCGCCTTCCGCAACGAAAAGATCGACGTGCTGGTCGCCACCGACGTCGCCGCCCGCGGCATCGACGTCACCGACATCACCCACGTCATCAACCTCACCGCTCCCGATGATGAGAAGGCCTATCTGCACCGGGTGGGCCGCACCGGCCGCGCGGGCAAGACCGGCATCGCGGTGACCTTCGTGGACTGGGAGGACATGCCCAAGTGGAAGCTCATCGACAAGGCCCTCGGCCTGGGCATCCCGGAGCCCATCGAGACCTACTCCTCCTCGCCGCACCTCTACGAGGACCTCGACATCCCCAAGGGCACCAAGGGGCGCCTGCCCCGGCATAAGCGCTCCAAGGCCGGCCTGGACGCCGAGGAGCTCGAGGACCTGGGCGGTCCCGAGAAGCGGAAGTCCAGCGGCGGACGCGGTGACCGCGACGGCGGGCGAGGAGGACGCGACGGCGGACGCGGCGGTGACCGCGACGGCGGCCGTGGCGGACGCGATCGCGACTCCTCACGCGGCGGACGCTCCGGCGGCCGGGACTCCGGCCGCGGTCGTGACCGCAGCGAGAGCACCGGTCAGGACTCCGCAGCCGAGGGCGCAGCCGCTCCGCGCAGCCGCAACCGTCGCCGCACCCGCGGCGGCGAGGACGCCGGCTCCGCAGCCCAGCAGACGCAGCAGGGTCAGCCTGCCGCCTCTGCTGCGTCCTCTGAGGGTTCAGACTCCGCCACCCAGCCCAGGCGGCGGCGTCGTCGTCGCGGCGGCTCCGGGTCCGGCGGCGAGAACACCTCCAGCGAGAGCTGAACGGCAACGATGTGAGTGCCGGGGAGAGTGCTGCGGCGCGCAGCCGCGGCTTCGACCCCGCCGGTGGTTCGCAGGTGCTCGAGGGGGAGAACCTCGAGCTCCTGCCGGACCTGCCCGACGGTGCCTTCACCGTGATCTACCTGGACCCGCCCTTCAACACCGGGCGGGCCCAGCGGGCCACCAAGACCACCAACACCCGGCGCCCCGACGGTGAGGGCAACCGGGTGGGCTTCGCCGGACGCAGCTACGACACGGTTCGCCGTGCGCTGGCCGAATACGACGACTCCTTCACCGACTACTGGGAGTTCCTCGAGCCCCGGCTGCTCCAGGCCTGGCGGCTGCTCGCCGATGAGGGCACCCTCTACCTGCACCTGGACTACCGCGAGGTGCACTACGCCAAGGTCCTGTGCGACGCGATCTTCGGGCGGGAGTGCTTCCTCAACGAGATCATCTGGGCGTATGACTACGGCGGGCGCACCAAGAAGCGCTGGCCCACCAAGCACGACACCATCCTGGTCTATGTGAAGAACCCCGCGGGCTACATCTTCAACGCCGAGGCCGTGGATCGCGAGCCGTATATGGCACCGGGCCTGGTCACCGCCGAGAAGGTCGCGCTGGGCAAGCTGCCCACCGATGTCTGGTGGCACACCATCGTCTCGCCCACCGGCCGGGAGAAGACCGGCTACCCCACCCAGAAGCCGGTGGGGCTGGTGCGCCGTATGGTCCAGGCCTCCTCGAACCCGGGGGACTGGGTGCTCGACTTCTTCGCCGGCTCCGGGACCCTGGGCGCGGTGGCCGTGGAGACCGGACGTCGCTTCATCTGCATCGATTCCTCCCCGCAGGCCATGGATGTGATGGAGAATCGTCTGGGCGAGCATGCGCAGGTCCACCGACAGGCATTGATGGAGGCGTCATGATTGAATTTCGGCAGGTCACCAAGACCTACCCGGACGGGACCGCTGCGGTCCAGGACTTCAGCCTCACCGTGCCCTCGCACACCACCACGGTGCTCCTGGGCTCCTCCGGCTGCGGGAAGACCACGCTGCTGCGCATGGTCAACCGGATGGTGGAACCCAGCACCGGCGCTGTGCTCATCGATGATGAAGACGTGGCCCAGGCCGAACCGGTCGCGCTGCGCCGCCGCATCGGCTACGTGATGCAGCATTCCGGGCTGCTGCCGCACCGCCGGGTCATCGACAACATCGCCACCGTGCCCCGGCTCAACGGCGCCTCCCGCGCCGACGCCCGGGCCCGCGGCTACGAGCTGATGGAGGTGGTCGGCCTCGACGCCTCGCTCGGCGTGCGCTACCCGGGCCAGCTCTCCGGCGGCCAGCAGCAGCGCGTCGGCGTCGCCCGCGGACTCGCCAGCGACCCCAACATCCTGCTCATGGACGAGCCCTTCGGCGCCGTGGACCCGCTGGTGCGCGTGGAGCTGCAGCGCGAGCTCTCCCGGGTCCAGGCGGAGCTGAAGAAGACCATCATCTTCGTCACCCACGACATCGACGAGGCGCTGACCCTGGGGGACCAGATCGTGGTGCTCAAGGCCGGCGGCGAGGTCGCCGCGGCGGGCACCCCGGCCGAGCTGGTGCAGAACCAGCAGGACGAGTTCGTCTCCCGCTTCCTGGGCCTGGACTCGGGCCGGCGGTCACTCACCGCGGCCACGGCCGACGACGGCGGCTGGCTGATCTCCGACGCCCAGGGCCGGCCCCTGGGCCTGGTGGACTCCCAGCCCGAGCCTGCACGATCCAACGGCGTCCGGACCAGCGCTGACCAGACCAACGCTGACCAGACCAACCCTTCCCAGCACCCATGACCTGGATCCTGGACAACCTCCCGCGGATCGGGGAGCTGACCCTGGCGCACCTGGCGCTGAGCCTGCCCGCGGTGATCATCGCGTTCGTGCTCTCGATCCCGCTGGCCTGGGGCGCGAACCGAGTGCGGGTGCTGCGCGAACCGGTGCTCACCGGCACCGGGCTGCTCTACGCGGTGCCCTCGCTGCCGCTGTTCATCCTGCTGCCCGCGCTGATCGGCACCTCGGTGCGCGACCCGCTCAACGTGGTCATCGCGCTCTCGATCTTCGGCCTGGCCCTGATGGTGCGCTCCGCCGCAGAAGCGCTGGACGCGGTCACCGACGACGTGCGCACCTCCGCCACCGCGATCGGGTTCTCCGGGGTCGGACGCTTCTTCACCGTGGAGCTCCCGCTCGCCGGTCCCGCCCTGCTCGCCGGGGTGCGCGTGGTCTGCGTGAGCTCGATCAGCCTGGTCTCGGTCAGCGCCGTGCTCGGGGTCAGCTCGCTGGGCTCGCTGTTCACCGACGGGTTCGCCCGGGACATCATCGGCTCCATCGTGGCCGGGATCCTGATGACCGTGGTGCTCGCGCTGATCTGTGACCTGCTGCTGGTCCTGGCCGGGCGGATGCTGATGCCCTGGCAGCAGACCCGTCGTCGTCGTCCGCTGCTGGCCCGGTCTCGGGAGGTCGCGGCATGAGCAACATCCTCGAGGCGCTGAACTGGCTGCTCACCGCTGACGCCTGGACCGGACCCGGCGGGCTCTGGGTGCGCTCCCTGGAGCATCTCGCCTACACGCTGATCGCGCTGGGCATCTCTGCGGTGATCGCGCTGCCGCTGGGCCTGGCGATCGGGCACACCCGCAAGGGCCGCGGCATCGCGATCGTGGCCACCGGCGCGGCCCGCGCGCTGCCCACGCTGGGCCTGCTGACCCTGGTGGCGCTGGTCACCGGCATCGGGCTCACGGCACCCATGGTGGCGCTGGTGGTCCTGGCGGCACCCTCGGTGCTGGCCGGCGCCTACGCCGGGGTGGAATCGGTGAACCAGGCCACCGTGGACGCCGCCCGCGCCCAGGGGATGAACGGCTGGCAGGTCCTCACCCGGGTGGAGATCCCGCTGGGCCTGCCGCTGATCTTGAGCGGTCTGCGGCTCGCCGCGCTGCAGATCATCGCCACCGCGACGCTCGCCGCCTATGTCGGTGCCGGAGGGCTCGGACGGCAGCTGTTCCTGGGGCTGCAGACCTACGACTATTCGGTGATGCTCGGCGCCTCACTGGTGGTGATCCTGCTCGCGATCCTGGTGGACACCGCCTTTGGACTCACCCAGCGGCTGCTGCGCCGGGTCCCTGGACTTGCCGGGCCGGGAAAGGCCCCCAGCACCGGCACTCGTTCGCGCAGAGTCCGGGCGAATATGACTGCGAACTGATCACACTCCGTCAGAGAGCTGAAGTTTCTGCGAAGATTTCTCCCGAGGACAAGTTGCCGCCGAAGTCGGAGCTGCCGAGAGAAAGAGGACGACTATGAAGACCACCGGACTTTTGGTCACAGGAACGATCGCCGCTCTGGCACTGAGCAGCTGCGGCGGCGGAGACCCGCTCGCCGACGGCGATGACGCAGAGGCTGAGCAGGGCGAGGCCCTGGTGATCGGATCCCAGCAGTACTACTCGAACACGATCATCGCGGAGCTCTACGCCCAGGCGCTGGAGGCCGAGGGCATCGAGGTGGAACGAGAGTTCGACATCGGCCAGCGCGAGGTCTACGTCTCGGAGATCGAATCCGGGGCCATCGACATCTTCCCCGAGTACGCGGGCAACTTCCTGCAGTACTACGACGAGGAGGCCGAGGCGGCGACCCTGGAGGAGATCACCGCCGCGCTGGAGGAGACCCTGCCCGAGGGCCTGCGGGTGCTGGAACCCGCCGAGGCCACCGACCAGGACAGCTTCGTGGTCACCGCCGAGTTCGCCGAGGAGAACGACCTCACCGAGATCTCCGACCTGGCCGGGATCGAAGATCTGCGCATCGCGGCGAACTCCGAGTTCGAGACCCGCCCCTATGGCCCCGAAGGGCTCCAGGACGTCTACGGCGTGGAGATCAGCGTGGTCACGGTGCAGGACTCCGGCGGGCCGCTGACCGTGGACGCGCTGGTGAGCGGGGACGTGGAGGTCGCCGACATCTACAGCGCCGATCCGAACATCGAGACCGAGAACCTCGTGGTGCTTGAGGATCCCGAGGAGCTGGTGCTCCCGCAGAACGTGCTCCCGGTGGTCTCCGAACGGGTCGACGAGGCCGCAGCCGCGGTGCTCGACGAGGTCAACGCCGCGCTGACCAGCGAAGAGCTGATCTCGCTGAACACCCAGAGCGTCGACGAGCAGGCCGATGCCTCCGACGTCGCCGCCGACTGGCTCAGCGAACAGGGCCTGGACTGACCTGACCCGGAGGAGATCCCCTCTCGGGCATGAAAAATCGTAGACCTGGGGTGAATCGTAGGGCTTGAGCTCTACGACAAACCCACAGGTCTACGATTTTTCTGCTTCGGGGGAGGGGCCGGCTCAGCCGGCGCGGCGGATGTCGAGGTCGCGCACGGCGTCGATGCGTTCGATCGCGAACTCGCCGGGGCGGTGATGCTGACAGAACCCGCCGGCGGGGACCTTGGTGAGGTAGCTGGCCATCTGGGCGAGCTCCGCGGCGGAGAACTCCTCGGCGCGCCGACGCTTCGCCGGGGAGGTGCGGGTGGTCTCTTCGCGCGCCGTGACCTCGATGCCATGCAGGTCCTGGAGCGCACGCACGTAATCCTCGGTGCGCCCTGCGGCGGCCATCTCACGGGCCCGCACCGTGGGGGTGTGCAACATCTTGCGCACGATCCGGCGCACCGCGAACTCCACCTCCTCGGTGGCTCCGGTGCAGCCGTGCTGCCTGCGGACCCGGTCCATCTCCTCGTCCAGCAGCGACTGGGTGTGCCGGCGCAGCGCGACGATGGCGTCATCAGCGGTGCGCTCGCGACGTTCGGTGAGGTAGCTCTCCACCGCCGAGCGCACGACGTCGCGCGCCTCCTGCACCGAGTCCTCGGTCTCTCCGGGAGCGGCCATCTTCACCGATTCCAGGGTGATCAGATCCACCCCAGCGAGTTCTGCGACGTCGGGATCGAAGTCATGGGAGAGGGCGAGATCGATGACGGTCAGCGGCTTCAGCCGGGCGGCGTCCCCGGTGAGTCCGGCCAGGTTCTCGACCTCTTTGGCGGTGATCCGGCGATTGCCGCCGGAGCAGCCGATGATCACATCGGCCTCGCGGAAGGCGGCGGGGAGTTCCTGCATCTGCAGCGCCCGGGCACCGCCGGCGCGTTCGGCCACGAAGTCCTCGGCGCGCCCGGAGCCGGAGAAGACCCCGATATCGGTGACCCCACGCTCGACCAGCTGGGCCAGCGAGGTCCCGGAATAGGCCCCGGTGCCGATCAGCACGACCTTGGCACCGGGGAAGAAGGCGGGGCCGTCGCCGCGCATGTCCCCGGCGATATCCAGGGCCACCGAGACGATGGAGCGTCCGCGGGAGCCCAGCGCGGTGCGGGTGCCGACGTCCTTGGCGGTCCGCGAGGCGGTCTCGAAGAGTTTGGTCAGGCTTCCGGAGATGGTGCCGGCGTGCTGGGCGTCGGCCAGGGACTTGCGCACCTGGCCCGCGATCTCGCGCTCACCGATGACCGCGGAGTCCAGACCGGCACCGACCTCGAAGAGGTGCGAGACGGCGTCGTCCTCCACCAGGGTGCGGAAGGAGCGCCCGACCAGCTCACGGTCCAGCCCGGAGGTCTCGGCCACGACATCGAGCAGCCGCTCCCGGGTGCTCTGGACATCATCATGGGATCCACCGACGGACTCGGCGTAGATCTCCATCCGGTTACAGGTGGCCAGCGTCACGGCAGGCATGTGCACGGACCCGGCCAGCTCGGCCGCTCCTGCGCTGAGAGTGCCCACCGTCTCGAGGTCCAGCTCCGAGTGGGTGGCAACGAGAGAAATAAGTACCACGACGTCATTGATTCTACAGCGGGTCGAACTGTGCCGCGGAAAAGTGGAGAATGTGGCATATGACTTCTGGATCTTTCGCCGGCATGGCCGCGTCCTCTCCGGCCACCGGCTCCGTGACCGCCATCCCGCGGGCAGCCGTACGTTCCCAGGCTTCCACGGCGCAGCTGCCGCAGGACCACCCGCTGCTCACCGGGCTCACCGCCGACTCTGCATTGCTGAACCAGTATCGCGGCGGACGTAACAGTGCGGGAGAGATCACACGTCCGCACCGCCGCCCGGTGTGGTTCATGCGCCAGGCGGGCCGTTCCCTGCCCGAGTACCGGGCGCTGCGCGAGGGCACCACGATGCTGGACAGCTGCCTGGATCCGGCGCTGGCCTCCGAGATCACGCTGCAGCCGGTGCGCCGACACGACGTGGACGCGGCGATCTTCTTCTCCGACATCGTCATCCCGCTGCGCCTGGCCGGGATCGACGTCGAGATCCAGCCCGGGGTCGGCCCGGTGCTGGGCTCCCCGGTGCGCACCCGCGCCGACGTCGAGGCGCTGCCCACGCTCGACGACGCCGCCTTCGCGCCGATCACCGAGGCGGTCAGGCGCACCGTGGCCGAGCTGGGCTCCACCCCGCTGATCGGCTTCGCCGGCGCCCCGTTCACCCTGGCCGCCTACATGGTGGAGGGCAGGCCCTCCCGGGACCACCTCGGCCCGCGCACCATGATGCACGCGGATCCCGAGACCTGGCACGCCCTGGCCTCCTGGGCGGCCGAGGTCTCCGGCCGGTTCATGCGCGCCCAGCTGATGGCCGGCGCCTCCGCCGCGCAGCTCTTCGACTCCTGGGCCGGCTCGCTGAGCCGCGAGGACTACGCCCGGCACGTGCTGCGCCACTCCGCCGAAGCCTTCACCCACGTCAAGGACCTCGGAGGCACCACGCCCGAGGGCCACCGGGTCACCGCCCCGCTGATCCACTTCGGCACCGGCACCGGGGAGATCCTGGACCTGCTGCGCGCGGCCGGCGCCGACGTCGTCGGCGTGGACTACCGGCTTAACCTGGCAGAGGCCACCCGCCGGGTCGGGGCCGAGACCCCGCTGCAGGGCAATATCGACCCGGCGCTGCTGTCAGCGGACTGGCCCACGCTGGAGAAGCATGTCCGCGAGATCATCGCGGCCGGCTCCGGCGCGGCGGGGCACGTGCTCAACCTCGGCCACGGGGTGCCTCCGGAGACCGACCCGGAGGTGCTCACCCGTGTGGTCAGCCTGATCCACGAGATCGGCTACAGGGACTGAGTGCTGCCTGGATGAACGTCCCGACCAATGTCCCGATCGACGTCCCGGCAGGCTCGCCGACCAGAGTCCCGGCAGGCGCCCCGATCGACGCCCCCGAAGGCTTGCCGACCAACGCCCCGGCAGGCGCCCCGGCAGGCTTGCCGGGCGGGCTGCCGCATGTCGCCGTGGTCGGCGGAGGCATCGCCGGGCTGATCGCCGCCTGGGATCTGGCCCGCGCCGGAGCCACGGTGACGCTCTACGAGGCCGGAGACCGGCTGGGCGGGGCGATCGGAGCCCACGAGATGGGCGGGGTCGCCTACGACGCCGGAGCCGAGGCCTTCGCGACCCGCTCCCCGGTGGTGCCGAAGCTGCTGCAGGAACTGGGTCTCCACGAACAGGTGGTGGCTCCGCAGCACTCCGCGGCCTGGCTGCAGCTGCCGGATCTGGCGGCCCCGCTGCCGGCCACCGGGATCTTGGGCATCCCCGCCGATCCGATGGCCCCGGATGTTGTGGCGATCCTGGGCGAGGCCGAGGCGCGCCGCGCCGCGCAGGACCTCACCGCCTCCATGGAGCCCTGGGTGCAGGCCGAGGCCGCCCGATCCGGGCAGATCACGCTGGGCGAGGTGGTCCGGGACCGGATGGGCCAGGCCGTGCTGGACCGGCTGGTCACCCCGATCGTCTCCGGGGTGCATTCGGCCGACCCGGATGACCTGGACATGAACAACGCCGCCCCCGGACTCTTCGAGGCGATGCTGCGCGAGGGCTCGCTGGCCCGGGCCGTGGCCCTGGTGAAGTCCAAGGCCCCGCCCGGCTCCGCGGTGAACTCGCTGCACGGCGGGCTCAACCGGTTGGTCGGCGCCCTGGAGGCGGAGCTGGTCCAGCTCGGCGTGGAGATCCGGCTCAACACCGAGGTCACCGACCTGGCCGCGCTGATCACCGGCGAGGACCCGGATCATGTGATCCTCGCCCTGGACGCCCCCGCCGCGGTGCAGCTGGTCGGATCCGTGGTCGACCTCAGTGGACTGGACCTCACCGGCCTGACCCCCGATGGTGCTCAGGAGGCCCCGGGTGGTCTGCCGGAGGCCGCCGGGCCGGAGCAGCAGGCCGCCGCGCAGGACCGCGGCGTCGCCCTGGTCTCGATGATCCTCGACGCCCCGGAGCTCGATGACCACCCGCGCGGCACCGGGGTGCTGGTGGCGCCGCAGGTGGAAGACATCGCGGCCAAGGCGATGACGCACATCAGCTCCAAATGGGAATGGGCGGACACCGCCGTGACCCACGCCCACGGGCCCGGCCACCACGTGGTGCGCCTGTCCTACGGACGGGTCGGGCCGCGGCACCAGGAGGCGCTGGGCGCGGAGTCCAGCGACGAGCAGCTGCTCGACGCCGCAGCGGCCGACGTCGGCGCACTCTTCGGGATCCCCATCGAGGCGGACCAGATCCTCGAGGCCAGCGTGATCCGCTGGCGCAAGGCGCTGCCGCAGAGCTCCGCCGGGCACGCCGAACGGATCACCGCGCTGCGCGAACGCCTCACCGAGGCCTCGGCCGCGTCGCCGGCCAAGGAGACCACCGCAGTGCAGCCCGCGGGGGAGCGACGGCCTGGGCTGCACATGATCGGGGCCTGGTTCGCTGGCACCGGGCTGGCCCGGGTGGTGCCCGACGCGCGGGCCGCCGCCGTGACGATCCTGCGCACCTCCCGCTGAGCCCGCCGCACCGGTCACCACGGGGTGAGCGGTCCGTCACTTTTTTCGACGTCATGTAGAAAACCGTGGAAGACCGGGCGATAAGCTGGATGCGGGAGATCACCACTAGGCCCCGCACGGACGATCAATGCTGATGGAGGCATCTGTGAGCTACGGCAGCAACGCTCAGCGCACGCCCGAAGAGGTCAACACCTCGGGCAAGGACTGGTTCACCCTCTACACCGTCTTCGCACGGACCGGGCCTGCCCCACAGGGCGCCGACGTGGAGGTCGAGTTCGATGAGCTCGCCGGAACGTTCGCCGACCAAGAGGTCAGCTTCCGCGGCACCTATGACGTCTCCGCCATGCGCGACGAGGCCGACATCCTCACCTGGGTCACCGGTCCCTCCGCCGAGGACCTGCAGGCCGCGGTGCGCCGCATCCGCCGCACCGCGATGTTCTCCCAGACCCGGATCGCGTTCTCCGCCATGGGCGTGCACCGCACCGCCGAGTTCGCCCGCAGCCACGTCCCGGCCTACGCCCTCGGGGTGCCCCCGGAGGACTGGCTGGTCATCTATCCGTTCAACCGTTCCTATGACTGGTACCTGCTGGACCCGGCCAAGCGCGGGAAGATGCTGCGCGAACACGGCCTGCTCGGTCAGGAGTTCCCCTCGGTGCTGGCCAACACCACCTCCGCGTTCGCGCTGAACGACTGGGAGTGGCTGCTCGCCCTGGAGGCGCCGAAGCTCACCGACCTGGTGGACATGATGCGCAAGCTGCGCGAGTCCGAGACCCGGTATCACGTGCGTGACGAGATTCCCTTCTATACCGGCCGCCGCCTGAAGGCCGCGTCGGAGATCGCTGAGGTCCTGCTGTGACGATCACCCCAGACAACACCGAATCGGCCGAGGGCACCGAGAACACCGGGCCGGCCCACCCGACCGAGACCTCCGATCACCCCACCGAGGAGCAGGCCGCCTCGGCGGTGGCGGACTCCTCGCAGGCCACGCCCACCCCGGGCACCGAGACCTCGCCCGAGGCCGCCGAGGTGCCGGCCCCGCTGCCGGTGGACTACGCCGAGGGCTCCACCAAGGATGAGCCGGGCAACTATGACGCGATCCTGCTCGCCTCCTTCGGCGGTCCCGAGGGTCAGGACGACGTGCTCCCGTTCCTGCGCAATGTGACCCGCGGTCGCGGGATCCCGGATGAGCGGCTCGAAGAGGTCGCCACCCACTACCGCGCCAACGGTGGGATCAGCCCGATCAACGAGCAGAACCGGGACCTCAAGGCCGCGCTGGAGGCCGAGGTCGCCTCCCGGCAGCTGGACATCCCGATCTACTGGGGCAACCGCAACTGGAACCCCTTCTTCACCGAGACCTTCCGCGAGATGCACGCAGCCGGACACCGCCGGATCCTGGCGCTGGTCACCTCCGCGTACAACGGCTACTCCTCCTGCGGGCAGTACCGCGAGGACTTCTCGCTGACCCTGGACGAGACCGGACTGCGCGAGGAGATGAGCGTGGTGAAGGTCCGCCAGTACTTCATGGACAAGGCGTTCATCGACCCGTTCAAGGACGCCCTAGCCGCTGGCATCGCCGATGTCCGGGCGCAGCTGGAGCAGGCAGGCAAGGCCGAGGCGCAGCCCAAGATCGTCTTCGTCACGCACTCCATCCCCAGCCGCAACGCCGAGGCCATGGGCCCGGACCGGGTGATCGAGGAATACGGCACCGACGTCTACTCGGCCGAGCACCTCGCCGTCGCGCGCCACCTGATGGCCAGCGTCCCCGAGGCCGAGGGTCTGGAGCACTCCCTGACCTTCCAGTCCCGCTCCGGCAGCCCGAAGACCCCGTGGCTGGAGCCCGACATCAACGACGCCCTCACCGAGGATGCCGAGGCCGGCGTCGCCGGTGTGGTGGTGATGCCCATCGGCTTCGTCTCCGACCATATGGAGGTGCTCTGGGACCTCGACACCGAGGCCAAGGACACCGCCGCGGAGCTCGGCCTGGCCTACCACCGCGCCGCGACCCCGGGCATCCAGGAGAAGTTCGTCTCCGGACTCGTCGACGTGCTCAGTGAGTACCTCCAGGGCGTCAACGGCGAGCCCGTGGGCTTCGGCGAGCAGGTCGTGCCCGGCAAGTGGTCCGGCATCTGCGGACCCTGCAACTGCACCCGCTTCCGCAAGGACGTCCAGAGGAGCTAGATGGCGACATTCACCGTAGGCACCCGCGGCAGCAAGCTCGCACTGACCCAGACGACGACGGCGGCCGAGGCGCTCGCCTCCCACGCCGAGGCAGGCTACGAGCTGGTCACGGTCAAGACCGAGGGCGATGTCCTGACCGGACCGCTCGCGCAGATGGGCGGCACCGGGGTGTTCGCCTCCGCGCTGCGCCAGGCGCTGTTCGACAAGACCTGCGACGTGGCGGTGCATTCGCTCAAGGATCTGCCCGCCAAGGACCTCGAGGGGCTCGCGATCGCCTCGGTGCCCTCCCGGGAGGACGTGCGCGACGCGCTGTGCTCCGCCGATGATGTGCCCCTTGCCCAGCTGCCGCAGGGCGCGAAGGTGGGCACCGGGTCCCCGCGCCGCGCCGCCCAGCTGCGCGCCGCACGGCCTGATCTGGAGATCGTGGACATCCGCGGCAACGTGGGCACCCGGCTGGCCCGGGTCCGCGGGCACGGGTCTGCTGCCGAGGCCTCGCCGCAGGCGCCGAATGCCGCCCGAGGTGACCTGGACGCCGTCGTGCTCGCCGGGGCCGGTCTGAAGCGGCTCGGCCTGGAGCATCACATCGCCGAACTGATCCCCACCGAGGTGATGCTGCCCGCCCCCGGCCAGGGGGCTTTGGCAGTGGAGGTCCGCGCCGAGGACGCCGAGCCCACCGCGCCGCTAGGCATGGCGCTGGCGCTCTACGACGACATTCCCACCCGGCTGGAGACCTCAGCGGAACGGGGAATGCTGGCCCGGCTCAACGCCGGATGCTCGGCGCCGATCGGCGGACTCGCCCGCTACGACGACAACCCCGACGGCGGCGCCACCCTGCGCCTGGACTCGGTGATCTGCGCCCCCGACGGGACCAGGACGCAGCGCGCCGGAGCCGAGATCTCGATCGAGGCCGGGGCGGATCGTCGGGTCTCGGTGGAGCGCGCGATCCAGCTCGGGACTCAGGTCGCCGAGCAGCTGCTCGCCGAGGACTTCGGGCTGCTCAAACACGTGGTGGACGCCTGATTCTCTGACCATTCGTTCTTGTCGAGCGTTGGATTCCTCACCCTCATGTGTTCTAGGGTCGAGGGAACCCTTAATAGGTGAACCAAATTCTGTGGCACAGAATTCGCTTTGCTGAGAAATTCCCTGGACAGCTCGAGGGCGTAGAGGAGACCGGATATGCGCAACCCCGCAGCGCCATTTGGAGCACGAGGAAGAGCACGAGCCTCGACCATTTCGTTGCTTGTCGGATCGGCCCTGCTTCTCGGATGCAGCACCGATTCCGGCGCGGGCGCGGCCCAGGGGCCGAGCTTTGACAGCGTGGAGGGGCTCTATGACGCCGTGGACGAGGTGCTGCAGTGCCCGGTCTTTGAGAACAACGGCGTGCAGATCGCGCTCCCTGACAACGGTTTTCTGGACGGCCTCACCTGTGGCGAGGGAATGGTGATGGCCTGGTCCGAGGATGCCGACACGATCGAGGAAGCTCGCGAGATGATGACCGAATCCTCGGAATCACGGCCGGCGGTGCAGGGACCCGGCTGGTTCGTGGTGGACGCGGAGGATGCCGTACCCGCAGACTCCGGGGACGGCCCCGAACCGTTCCAGCCGAACTCACGCGATCTCAATGCCCTGGCCGAGGAGCTCGGCGCCGAGTACACCGAGTACTGAGGTCCCAGGTGTCAACGATCACCACCCTTTTTCGCGCCTGAGGACACATCGAACTGCGCGATCGGTCCTCACGCCCTCACACCTCAGGCTCGCGCGTCCGGCCCGACCCAGAGGCACATCCTCGCTGGGGGTGGATGGGGGCCTACGGCCGCTCGGAACCACTCCCGCTCACCGGGCGTCACCCATGTCGTGACTCATTGCACCTGGCGCGTGGGGTCCCACACTTCTTGGTGGCGGTGAGCGAACTCAGCGAAGCTCCTGGGGGCTCGGCCCAGCACGTGGGAAAGATCTGTGCTGATGCCGTCAGCTCGGCCGAGACGGGCGGCGGTGTAGATCGCGATGGTCAGACACACCATGCCCCAGGGCATGCCCAGTCGCTTTCTGGCATGGAGGCCGTAACGCAGAGCACCGGGCCGGGAATATCGCACCGGCCTGCCGAGCTCCGCCGTGAGGATCTCGGCGACCTGGGTGTAGCTCAGCGCCTCATCTCCGGTGATCGTCCATGCCAGGTTCTTGTGCTCCGCGGGACTGAGCAATGCGGCGGCTGCGACGGCACCGACGTCCTCGGCGTCGACGAAGGAGGTCCTCCCGTGCCCGGCCGGAACCATGATCTCTTCACGGTCGCGGATGTCCGAGACGTGGGTGGTGGAGAGATTCTGATGGAAGAAGGACGCCCGCACGAACGTCCAGGACACTCCTGAGGCCCTCAACCACCTCTCGATCTCAGCATGAGGCACCACCGGGTTCCGTTCCGCCCCCTGCAGGGACAGGAACACGATCTGCGAGAGGCCAAGTTCCCGAGCGTGTTCGAGCGCGGGAATCATCTGCGTCTTGGGTCTTCCCAGCTGTGGTGGTCGCAGCAAGAACATCCCTCGCACCCCGGTGAAGGCACCCCGCCACGTGGCTTCGTCCGTGAAGTCCAGGGCCACCGCCTCGACCCTGTCGCCGAATGCCGCCTGGACCGACTCCACGGATCTTCCCGCGGCGCGCACCCGAACACCGGCCTGAAGAAGCCGCTCGACCACGGCACGGCCGACATTGCCTGTCGCGCCGGAGACGAGTATCGGTTCCGCTGTCATGGGAGGTGCCTTTCGAGTCATGTGTCCTCTGAAGTCTCCCCGCGCGCCTCGTTGAGGCCTGGCACGGGGTACACACCTGCGGTCACCATTGTCCACGGACTCTTCTCGGTAAGCTGGCAACATGCGCATCGCCCTGACCCGAGACCCCGCACAGGCGGGCCCATTGGAAGCGGGTCTGCGCGCGTCTGGGCTCCAGGTCCGGTTCCTCCCGGTCACCGAGCAGCGACTCCCCGCGGACACCGCCGAGCTGAACACGGCGCTCGCCCGGCTTTCCCGGGGTGACTTCTCCTGGGTGCTGTTCACCAGCGCCAACACGGTCCGAGCCCTGGTGAAGCTGGGCTGGGACGGCTCGCTTCCGACGCAGACCCGCGTCGGCGTCGTCGGCCCCGGCACCGCCCGGGTGCTGCGCACGCATACCGGCATCACCGACCCGTGGATGCCCTCAGGGGAGACGAGCGCCGCCGGGATGATCCAGGAGATCCCCGAGCCGACCCCCGATGCGAGCACCTCGCTGTTGCTGCCGCAGTCGGCGCAGGCCCGGTCCGAGCTCCGCGAGGGCCTGAGTGCCATCGGCTGGCAGGTCACCCAGGTCAGCGCCTATGAGACCAGCTCTCTGGTGGTGGACGGGGTTCTGGTCGCCGGAGATCCGCAGCGGCGACTGCTGCCGCAGCCGGTGGCCGAGGACCTCCTGGACCTGGACCAGCTCGCCGCCGACCTGCGTCGCGACCGGCTCAGCCATGTAGACCCCACGGTGCTGCTGGTCACCAGTTCTTCGGCGGCCGACGGGCTCGCCGACCTCGGGCTCCCGGAGCGGGTCCGAGTGCTGGCCATCGGAAGGCCCACCGCGAAGACCCTCGGCCGCCGCGGCATCCCCACCTCCGGTGTTCTCTCTGAGCCGAGCGCCGACGCTGTGATGGCCGCCCTCGGTCGCTGAGAACTAGACTGTCCGGCGGCGACACGTTCACCGCTGCCCTTCCGAGAAGGCCAGCTCGAGCGCACCGACCGCCGTCCCCCGGATCACCAGGAGCCGCACGTGAGTTTCCCCGAACAGCGCCCCCGCCGGATGCGCCGCAGCCCCGCCATGCGCCGGATGGTGGCCGAGACCCGGCTGCACCCGGCCGACCTTATCCTGCCGGTCTTCGTCCGCGAGGGCCTCGCCGAACCGGTGCCGATCAGCTCCATGCCCGGCGTCTTCCAGCACACCGAAGCCTCGCTGCTCAACGCCGCCGAGCAGGCCCGCGACCTCGGACTGGCCGGGATCATGCTCTTCGGCATCCCCGCTACCCGCGACGCCCAGGGCAGTGCCGGCCTGGACCCGCAGGGGATCCTGAACCGCTCCATCCGCGCCGTGAAGGACCGGGTCGGCGATGACCTGGTCGTGATGAGCGACCTGTGCCTGGACGAGTTCACCGATCACGGGCACTGCGGGCTCGTGGACGAGACCGGCGAGGTGGACAACGACGCCACACTGGAGGTCTACGCCGAGATGGGCGTGGCCCAGGCCGCGGCGGGCGCCGACGTCGTCGCCCCCTCGGGCATGATGGACGGCCAGGTCGCGGTGATCCGGCAGGCCCTGGATGAGGCCGGACACCAGCACGTGCCGATCCTCGCCTACGCCGCGAAATACGCCTCCGGCTTCTACGGCCCGTTCCGCGAGGCTGTGGACTCGCAGCTGACCGGGGACCGCAAGCAGTACCAGATGGACGCCCCGAACCGCACCGAGGCGCTGCGCGAGGTGGAGCTCGACCTCGCCGAGGGCGCCGACATGGTGATGGTCAAGCCGGCCAGCGCCTACCTGGACATCCTTTCGGACACCGCCGCGATCAGCGACGTCCCGGTCTCGGCCTACCAGGTCTCCGGGGAGTACGCGATGATCGAGGCCGCCGCCGCCAACGGGTGGATCGACCGGCGCACCGTGATCACCGAATCGCTGATCGCGATCCGCCGTGCGGGCGCGACCAACGTGCTGACCTACTACGCCGCCGAGGTGGCCGGATGGCTGCGCGAGGAGCTCGCCAGCACGCGGGCGCCGGTGGCGCCGATGCCCCCGTCTCACCGGGCTCCTGCCGCGTCCAGCGCGAACACCCCGGTGCACCCGCCGATCCAGCCGCACACGACCGCGGCCCCGGCAGGAGCTGACGCTGCGACACCGGCTGAGTCACCGGCGGAGACCAACGCACCGGCGGAGAACCGCCCGCCGCGCGAACCCACCGACGAACCCCGCACCGACGCCGGCTTCCCGCCGGTCAGCTGAAAGGACCCTGCTCCGCGATGACCACGAACCAGGAACTCTTCGACACCGCCCGCGAGATCATGCCCGGGGGAGTGAACTCCCCGGTCCGCGCCTTCGGCTCGGTGGGCGGCACCCCGGCGTTCATGGTCTCCGCCGACGGGCCCTACCTCACCGACGCCGAGGGCACCCAGTACGTGGACCTGGTCGGCTCTTGGGGGCCCGCGCTGCTCGGGCATAAGCACCCTGCGGTGATCAAAGCCGTGCACGATGCGGTGGACGCCGGACTCGGCTTCGGCACCTCCCACCCCTCCGAGGCGCGGCTCGCCGAGCTGGTCCGCGGCAGGGTCCCCGGCGCGGAGATGATCCGAATGGTCTCCACCGGCACCGAAGCCACCATGACCGCCATCCGGCTGGCCCGCGGGGTCACCGGGCGCAACATCGTGGTGAAGTTCGCCGGCTGCTATCACGGGCACTCCGACGGGCTGCTCGCCGCCGCCGGCTCCGGGGTGGCCACGCTGGGGCTGCCGGGCTCCGCCGGGGTCACCGAGGCGCAGGCCTCCGAGACCATCGTGGTGGAATACAACGACCGCGCCGCCCTGGAAGCCGTCTTCGCCGAGCACGGCGAGCACATCGCCGCGGTGATCACCGAAGCTACCCCGGCCAACATGGGCGTGGTGGTCCCGGAAGCCGGCTTCAACGGCTTCATCCGCGAGATCACCCAGCGCCACGGGGCCCTGATGATCTTCGACGAGGTGATGACCGGATTCCGGATCACCGAGGCCGGCTACTGGGGCGCCTCCGGGCGGGTCGAGGGCTGGGAGCCGGACCTGTTCACCTTCGGCAAGGTCATCGGCGGCGGACTCCCCACGGCCGCGCTGGCCGGTCGCCGCGAGGTCATGGAGCACCTGGCGCCCACCGGCCCGGTCTATCACGCAGGCACGCTCTCGGGGAACCCGGTCGCGATGGCCGCCGGGGTGGCCACCCTGGAACACGCCACCGCGGGGGTCTACGCGCACGTCGATGAAAAGGCCCAGATCGTGGCCGATGCGCTCACCGCCGCGCTGAGCGAGGCCGGGGTGGATCACACGCTGCAGAAGGTCGGCTCGCTGTTCTCGGTGGCCTTCGGCACCTCAGCCACCGGGGTGCACAACTACGCCCACGCCCAGGCCCAGGAGAGCTTCCGCTACGGGCCGTTCTTCCACGCGATGCTCGACGCCGGGGTCTACCTGCCGCCGAGCGTCTTCGAGGCCTGGTTCCTGTCCTCAGCCCACGACGACGCCGCGATCGGCCGCATCCTGGATGCACTGCCTTCCGCCGCGAAGGCCGCCGCGCAGGCGCAGCCCTGAGGGTTCAGGTCTGAGGGGTCAGGTTCAAGGGGGTCAGAGGCTGGTCACGCGACCCTGGGGTTGATCATCGTCATCCCCGGGGTCGCGGACCGCTGCATCGCTGGCAAGAGGCTGGCGGCTTCCTGCAGTCCGACCACGCGTTCGATGAGGTCCTGCGGGCGCAGCGCGCCGCTCGCGATCAGGGCCAGCATCCCGGGATAGTCGGCGGCGGCCATGCCGTGGCTGCCTAACAGATCCAGCTCCCAGGCGATCGCGCGGGCCATCGGGACCTGGGAGAGACCGGTCTCGGTGGGCAGCAGCCCGATCTGCACATGCCGTCCTCGGCGGCGCAGGCTCAGGACGGCGGCCGTACAGGTCTGTTCGCTGCCCACGGCGTCCACCGAGACGTCGCTGCCCTCACCGGTGATCACCCGAACGGCATCGGGGACGTCGCGCCCATCGGCGAGGATCACGTGATCGGCGCCGAGGTCCTTCGCGGCCTGCAGCGCGTCGGGGCTGCGGTCCACCGCGACCACCTGGGCGCCGAGCGCCTTCGCGATCATCACCGCGCTCAAGCCGACCCCGCCGGCACCCACCACGGTGACCCATTCCCCTGTATGCACCGCGGCACGTGCGGTCAGCGCACGGTAGGCGGTGGCGAAGCGGCAGCCCAACGCCGCCGCGGCCTCGAAGGAGACGGCCTCCGGGATGGCGACAAGGTTGGTGTCCGCGGCATGCAGGGCCACGTGCTCCGCGAAGGATCCGTCATGGGTGAAGCCGGGCTGCTGCTGGTTCGGGCACACCTGGGCGTTGCCGTTGCGGCACCAGTCACAGGAGCCGCAGCCACAGACGAAGGGCACCGTCACCCGATCACCCACCGAGAAGTGCTGCACCCCGGGGTCCACCGCGGAGATGACCCCGGCGAGCTCATGGCCGGGCACATGGGGCAGGGTGAGCTCCTCGTGTCCGGCCCATGCGTGCCAGTCGCTGCCGCACAGGCCGGTGGCATGGACCTCCACGACCACCCCGCCCGGCGGTGGGGTGGGGTCGGGCACCTCTCGGACCTCTAAGGGGCCTGCGATCTCATCCATCACCAGTGCGCGCATGAGACCGAACTTTACCGAAGACCGACTCGCCGCACCTGCCCCATCTGTGGGGCGCTCACGGGTGGAATGCACCGAGTTTTGCAGCTGCGGCCCCATCTGTGGGGCGCTAACGGGTGGAATGCACCGGGATTCGCCGGTCATTCCACCCGTTGGCGGCCCCGGGACGAGGGTTTTAGCCCAGGCCGCTCAGCTCAGGCAGCTCAGCGGGCGTCCTCGCGGATCGTGCCGTACTCCAGGGCGCCCCAGAAGTCTCCGCGCACATAGCGCTGCTCGGGCTCCGGGTTGTGGTCGAACGACCGTTTCCGCCCCATGCTCAGGGCTTCGGCGACGAGCCGGCGCTGATCCTGACTCTCCAGGACCCCGGCCTCCAGCGCCTCCATGTCATAGCGGGAGTCCAGCTCGCCGCGCAGCCGCGCCACGGTCCCTGCATGGTGGCCCTCGCGGGCCGCGTTGTGCAGCTCATGGGGGTCCGCGGCGAGGTCGAAGAGCTGCTCAGGGTCGCCCGGGCAGAGCACGTACTTGTACTGCCCGCTGATGATGCTCAGCTGCGGCCGGTAGGTGCCCTCGGCGAGGTACTCGATGATCACCGGGCGGTCCTTGGGCCCGATGTCGCCGGTCTGCTCGCGCCTGGCGATCCCGAAGACGGAGTCCCCGGCAGTCTTCGGCGAGGGGGCTCCGGCCAGGTCCACCAGGGTGGGCATCAGGTCCAGCAGCGAGACCGGGGTCTGATACCGGCCTCGCGGCACCAGGTGCTCCGGGCCGTAGGCGATCAGCGGCACCCGAGAGGAGCGCTCATAGGGCGACATCTTGTACCAGAGGCCGCGCTCGCCGAGCATGTCTCCGTGGTCGGCGGTCACCAGGACCACGGTGTTCTCGCTGAGCCCCAGAGAATCCAGGCGCTCGCGGATCCGGCCCACGTGGTCATCGATGTAGCTCACCGCCGCGTAGTAGGCCCGCCGAGCATTGCGGACCTGTTCGATGTCCGGGTAGCGCTCGTCGAAGCCGCTCATCGCGCGGAGTCGATGGCTGTGTGGATCCTCCGCGATATCGGGCACCTCGGGGTGTGCCGGGTCAGGGATCTCGACGTCGGCGAACCGGTCCCAGTGCTCCTGCGGCGGCTCATAGGGGTCATGCGGGTGGATGAAGCTGCTCACCATCAGGAATGGCTGGGCGTCCTCACCGGCCGCGGCGGCCGCCTGGTTCGCGCGGACCCGGTCATTGAGGTGGCGCAGCGTGCGGAAACCGACCTCGTCGTCGAAGTCCTGCTGGACCGAGGCCTTGGAGACCCCGGCGGTGAAGACCGCGTCGGCGTCGTGATACCACTGCAGCTTCTGCTCCAGCGGCAGCGTCCAGTCCGGGACCATGTCCAGGTCAGCCGGGTAGACGTCGGTGGTCAGGCGCTCTTCGAAGCCATGGTGCTGGTCTGCCCCGACGAAGTGCATCCGGCCGACCAGGGCCGTGTGATAGCCGGCGTGACGCAGTCGATGCGCGAAGGTCGGCACGGAGGACGCGAAGTCATCCCCGTTGTCGAAGCAGCCCAGGTCAGAGGGCATCACCCCGGTCATCATGGAGGCGCGGGAGGGCGCGCAGAGCGGCGAGTCGGCACGGAGGACGCGAAGTCATCCCCGTTGTCGAAGCAGCCCAGGTCAGAGGGCATCACCCCGGTCATCATGGAGGCGCGGGAGGGCGCGCAGAGCGGCGAGTTGCAGTAGGCGCGATCGAAGACGGCTCCATCCTCGGCGAGAGCATCCATGTGCGGGGTCTTCGCGGCGGCGTCGCCATAGGCGCCGAGCGCCTGGGCGGCCATCTGATCAGCCTGGATGACGACGATGTTCGGAGGTGAGACGCTGTGGGGAGGTGAGACGGTCTCAGGAGGTGAGACGGTGGAGGAGTGCTCGGGTGGAGACACGGTTCCGGTGTGGTGTGAGATGTTCTGGTCGTCAGACATAGTGTGTCCCTCCTTCGTGATGAGCACTGAAACGAGCTTCTGTGCGCCCAGAAGTGCAAGCGGCGCGCTCTGCCAGGCTACAGGTCATCTTCCGCGTAATTCCGGGGATCCGACGGCCTGTGACGATGATCAGGAGACAGACAGGGGAGCAGCATGACCGAGGCACAGCACCGTTCCGAACCCGCGTCCTGTTGCAGCCCGCCACGCCC
Source organism: Nesterenkonia sp. E16_10 (assembly GCF_017347085.1). Taxonomy (GTDB): domain Bacteria; phylum Actinomycetota; class Actinomycetes; order Actinomycetales; family Micrococcaceae; genus Nesterenkonia. Next base: position 91,911 of record NZ_JADPSA010000002.1, on the reverse strand, counting down.
GAAGACCACCAGCACCAGCTCGAACGGCGCCGCGAGCACCACCCCGACGACGTCGGCCGCACCGGACTCAGCCGACAAGGCCGCGCTGGTCGCCCAGCTGGCCGCCACGGCCGCCTCCCAGCTGTCGATGATCGGGTTCTCCGCCGATGAATTCCGCATGGGCTCCGTGGACCCGCAGGCTTACCCGCAGGACGGTGAGGGCCCGGTCAGGTCCGTCCGCGTCGAGGCCTTCGCGATCAGCCCCACCACGGTGACCGTGGCACAATTCGCGCAATTCGTGCAGGCCACAGGACACCTCACCGACGCCGAGCAGCACGGGGACGCCCTGGTCTTCCAGGGGCTGCTCGCTCCAGAGCTGCGCGACGCAGCCCCGGCCCCGGAGGCCTCCGCCCCGTGGTGGCGGCAGTTGCGCGGCGCCGCCTGGTTCGCGCCCGAAGGTCCTGGGTCCACCGCCGCGGGGCGGGAGGATCACCCGGTGACGCAGGTGTCCCAGCGCGACGCGCAGGCATATGCCAGCTGGGTCGGGGCGCGGCTGCCGAGCGAGACCGAATGGGAGTATGCCGCGCGCGGCGGATTGGACCAGCAGCCCTACCCCTGGGGGTCTGAGCGGGACCCGCAGGGGCAGCGCAGGATGAACATCTTTCCAGGGGAGTTCCCCGAGGGAGTGGCCGGGGAGGTCGGCACCCGAGCGGCGGAGTCCTTCGCGCCCAACGGGTATGGGCTCTACAACACCACCGGCAATGTCTGGGAGTGGACCGCCTCGGGATTCACCAGAGCCGATGGCGGAGCGTCAGGGTCTTCGCGGTCCGGAGCGGATCCGGTGATGCGCGGGGGCTCCTATATGTGCCACAGCTCCTACTGCCGGCGCTACCGCACCTCGGCGCGCACCTCGGCCTCGGCGGACACCTCGCTGGGTCACACCGGGTTCCGGCTGGCGTTCACACCGGCCAGGCCGGGCTGACCTCCGCATCGGGGCGGGTACGGCGCAGGTACTCCTGCAGGTCCGCGGCCTGCCCGACCTTCCACCCGGCCTGGAGCCGGTGCAGCTCAGGCGCCGGGATCTGCAGCTGCGGGAACCGCTCGGCCTGCGCGCAGGCCACCTCCACGGCGGCCCAGGCGTCCGGGGTGGCCGAATGCGCGGCGTCGAGATCGACCTCATAGTGCAGGCACATCTGGCTCAGCGTGCGCTTGCCGCGGCGATACTTGTCCACCTGCTTATCGATCACCAGCGGGTCGATGACCCCGACCGGCTCGGGGAACTCGACCCCGTGGCGCAGCGCCTCCTGCTGGAGCACGGTGAAGTCATAGGGGGCGTTCATCACCACCACGGAGCTGCCCGCGGCGAACTCCTGCGCCAGGGCAGTGGTGATCTGAGCGACCGCCTCGGCCGCCGGCTGCCCATTGGTCTGCGCGTACTCGGTGGAGATGCCGTGGATCGCGGTGGTCTCGGCCGGGATCTCCACCCCCGGATCGACCAACCACTCCCGGGTGCGCACACGCCGACCACTCGGAGCGGGAGGCTCCACCACACCGGCTTTGGCGCTGATCTCGGCGCCGGCACTGACCTCGGCGTCGTCGAAGATCACCAGCGCCGCGGAGACGATCCGCGCCACCCGGGGATCCCGGGAGGTGGTCTCCAGGTCGAAGCCGACCCGGCGGCGGGTATGCCAGGACTCGCTGCTGGGAGTGATCTCGAAGAGGGTGGGGGTCTCGGCCATGGTTCTACGGTAGCGCGCGGGTCGGACATGGCCGCGGACATCACCCTGAGCCGCGGCAGCGCGGCTGCGCGGCTGAGCGGCGGCAAGGTTGCGTGGTCACGTGGGGATGCGCCATTGCGCCGCGACATGTCCGGGGCCTCTGATTGAATGACCCTCATGGAGTTCGATCAGTCCCAGCAGCAGGTGCTCGCCGCTGCCGAGCGCCCCGGACATGGGCCGATCCTGAGTTTCGGGGGTCCCGGCAGCGGCAAGTCGACGCTGGCGGCGGAGCTTGCGCTTCGCCATCTGGAGTCCGGGCAAGACTCCTCCCGGCTGTTGCTGCTCTCACCGACCCGCGCCACCTCAGCGGTGCTGCGCGAACAGGTGGAGGCGGCCTGGGTCGCCCGGGACACCAGCCCCCGCGGTGGGTCGCTCTCGGAACAGCCCTCCCGTTCCTTCGCCTCCTACGCCTTCTGGCTGCTGGGGGAGGCCCGGCGCCGGGAGATCCTCACCTTCACCGCGCGCCGACCCCGGTTGCTCTCCGGGGCCGAGCAGGACAGCATCATCCGCGAGCTGCTCAGCTCGGATCCCGAGAGCGGGATGCCGCCGCTGAGCTGGCCGGTCTCCTTGGCGGAGGCCGCGGACACCGACGGGTTCCGCAAGGAGATCCGCGAGCTCTTCGACCGTGCCGCGGAATACGGGGTCTCACCCGAACAGCTGCGCGGTCTGGCCGAACAATGCCGGCGCCCAGAATGGGCTGCCGCCGCAGAGCTCTACCAGCGCTACCGCGAGGACCTCGACGCCGGAGCCAACGCCGACGCCTTCGACCCGGCGGGGCTGATCAACGAGGCCTGCAATCTGCTCGAGGAGAACCCTGAGTTCCTGGAGACCGAGCGCGAACGGCTGCGCCGGATCATCGTCGATGACCTGCAGGAGGCCACCCCCTCGGTGTACCGGCTGCTGCGCCTGATCGGCGCCGGCGCCGACGTGCTGGCCTTCGCCAGCCCCGAGACCGCGGTGCAGGGCTTCCGCGGGGCACGCCCGGACAAGCTGCGCAGCTGGACCGTGGCCCCGCGCCGGGTCACCGCCGAGAGCGTGCTCGGGCTGAATCCCGAGACCGACGCCGAGATCGAAGGCATCGTCCGGCGCAGCATCTCTGGGTCGATGACCCCTGACCCGCACGGTGGCCTGCCCGGCGTCGAGCCCAGCGTGATGGTGCTCGAGGGCAACCACCGGATCACCGATGCGGTGGGTCGGGCCTACGCGCGGGCGCTGCGCAGGATCGCCCCGGCGGGACCCCAGCAGCCGCGCCAGCGCTGGCTGCAGCTGCTCAGCGAGACCACCGCGGAACAGGCCGACGCCGCGCCCGAGCCCACCGAGGTGGGGTCCTGCGCCGTGGAGATCGTGCCCGGGGACTACCTGGCCGAGCAGTTCGTGCTGCAGGAGGTCCTGGACCGTCACCACCGGCACGGTGTGCCCTTCGATGAGATCGCGGTCATCGCCCGCAACGGGGCCCTGCTCAAACGGCTGGTGCGGATGTTCCAGACCCAGGGCGTCCCGGTGCGTCAGTCCATGAGCGATGTGATCCTCAACCAGGAGTCCGCTGTGGCCCCGCTGCTGCGCGTCCTGCATCTGGTGACCGCTCGACCGGAGCCCGAGGCCGAGTACCCCGTGCCGCTTCCCGAGGTGCTCACCCTGCTGACCAGCCGGTACGGCGAGACCGATTCGATGACCCTGCGCAGTCTGCGCCAGGTGCTGCGCAGCCAGGAACGCCGTCGGCTGCGCGCAGCGGCCGACGTATCGGAACCGCGCAGCTCCGATGAGCTGCTGGTCGCCGCGGCGAACAACGCGGGGGATCCGGTCTTCGAAGCGGTCCGCACGCAGTCGCGCTTCCAGCATCTGACCCGCGGGCTGGAACGGGTCGCCGCGATGCTCGCCGCCGGACACGCCGCCGCAGGGCCCTCCAGCGGGCCCGAGGAGCTGCTCTGGGAGATCTGGAGCGCCGCCGATGTGAGCCGCCACTGGGCGGGTCTCACCCGGTGGTCCAGCGCCGAGGGCCGCCGGGCCGATCACGATCTCGACGCGGTGATGGCGCTGTTCCAGGCGGCGGAGCGGTTCTCCGACCAGAACCCGGGGGCCTCTGCGCTCGCGTTCGTGGACCACATCGAACGCCTCGAACTGCCCATGGACACCCTGGCCAAGACCTCCGCCGTGGACGCGGCGATCGAAGTCCTGACTCCTGCCAGCGCGGCAGGACGCGAGTTCGACACCGTGATCCTCACCGGACTCCAGGAAGGCGCCTGGCCGAACCTGAACCCACGCGGAGCGCTGCTGGGCAGCGGCCACCTGGTCGACGTCGTCGAGGGCCGCGCTGATGCCTCCGCCCAGTCCCTGCTGGTCAAACGGATGAACGTGCTCCAGGACGAATACCGGCTCTTCGCCTCCGCAGTCTCCCGAGCGAAGAACCGGCTCTACGCCGTGGCCGTGCACGCCCAGGAGGAGAGCCCCTCGATGCTGCTGGACCTCGTGGTCCCGCCGGGGGAGCGCACCGCCCGCAGCGGGGCGATCCCACGCCCGATCACCGCACACCGGCTGATCGCCGAACTGCGCCGCCACCTGGAGATCAGCATCCAGGCCGAACTCGACGACGCCGCCGCCGGCCTCGCCGAATCCAGCGACGCCGAATCCAGCGACGCTGGGTCCAGCGTCGTCGAGACCACCGAGACCCAGCGCCAGGCGGCGGCCCGGGCGCTCGCCGTGCTCGCCGAGGGTGGACTCATCGGCGCGGAGCCCGATACCTGGTGGGGCCTGCCGGAGCTCAGCACCACCGCACCGCTGCTGGAGCCAGAAGACCCCGTCCGGGTCTCGCCGTCCTCGGTGCAGAGCGCCATCGACGCGCCGCTGCAATGGTTCACCGGCGCCGCCGGCGGTGTTGAGGCCACCGACTTCAGCCGGATGCTCGGCTCGCTGATCCACGAGATCGCCGAGCACCACCCAGCGGAGACCGACCGCGAGGTGCTGGGTGCTGAGCTCGACGCCCGTTGGGAGAGCCTGGGCCGCGAGGAGGGCTGGGAGACCGAGAAGGACCGATCCCGCGCCCGGGTGATGCTCAAGAAGCTCGCCGGATACTTCGGCCACGTCCAGGGCCAGGGGCGCCAGGTGATCGCCCGCGAGCTGCAGGTCGAAGCCAGCCTGGAGATCCCGCTGCCCCCGGAGGAACCCGGCGGGGCCACCCAGATCAGGTCCGTGGAGATCCGCGGCGTGATCGACCGCGTGGAACGCACCGAAGCCGGTGAGCTCTTCGTCATCGATCTGAAGACCGGTCGCCACCAGCCGACCAAGGCCGAGATTCTCACCCACGGACAGCTTGGCTCCTATCAGCTGCTGGTGGCGCTGGGAGCGGTGGACCGCGCACTCGTCGAGACAGATGACGTTCAGGACCGCGTCCCTGTTGCGTCGGGCGGTGGCGCAGCGTTGCTCCAGGTGGGCACATCCGCGAAGGCCTCAAACCTGCAGCGGCAGGAGGCGCTCGACGCCGAGGCCAGCTGGCCGCTGGAACAGTTGACCCAGGCCGCCCAGGTGATGAGCGGTCGGGTGTTCTCGGCCTACCACTCACCGAATCAACAGCGCTGCCTGGTCGGCTCGCTCTGCCCGCTCTGCGAGAACACGAAACAGGTGACCCAGCCATGATGACCCTGGAGACCATGCGCTACAGCGCCCGAGACATCGCCGATGCGCTCCAGCGGGACACCCCCGCCGAGGACCGGCATTACCCCACCGCCGAACAGCAGGCCGTGATCGAATCCGGATTGGACCCGATGCTCGTCGTCGCCGGTGCCGGCTCGGGCAAGACGGCCACCATGGCCGACCGAGTGGTCTGGCTGGTCGCCAACGGGATCGTGCGTCCGGACCAGATCCTTGGGGTGACCTTCACCAAGAAGGCCGCCGGAGAGCTGCGCGAGCGGATCACCCGGAAGCTCGAACAGCTGCTGGAGGCGGAGCTGATCTCCCCGGCCGATGTGGTGCCGGTCGAGGTCTCCGACACCGTGGAACACGCGGACATCTCGGAACTGCTCGCCCCGGCGGTCTCCACCTATCACTCCTATGCGAACACCCTGGTGGCTGAATACGGTCTGCAGATCGGCCTGGAGCCCGAGACCCAGCTGATCGGGGAGGCCAAGGCCTGGCAGCTGGTGCATCGATTGGTCAGTGCCTATGACCGCGCCGAGGTGCTGGTGGAGGCAGAACAGTCGGCCGGCAACCTCGCCGGATACGTGATGCGCCTGGCCGGAGACTGCGCCGAGCACCTGCAGTCCCCGGAGGCGGTAGAGGCCCACCTCGACGTCGAACTGGCCCGAGTGGATGCCTGGCAGGAAGCCGGCGCCGAGCTCAAGGGCAAGCAGATCGATCTGGTCCGGGCGCTGCGGGTGCGCCGTGAGATGGCCGAGCTGGTCCGCCGCTACCAGGACAGGAAGCTGACCGAGGGGCTCATGGACTACGGGGATCTGCTGCGCTTCGCCGCGCAGATCGCCCAGGACGTCCCCAGCGCTGGGGAGGCCGAGCGGGAGAAGTACAAGGTGGTGCTGCTCGATGAGTTCCAGGACACCTCCTACGCGCAGCTCGCGCTGTTCAGCAGCCTCTACGGCGCCGGCGGCTCCGGCGGCGGAATGGGCCACGCGGTCACCGCCGTGGGAGACCCGAACCAGTCGATCTACGGGTTCCGCGGCGCCTCCGCCGGGCAGCTCTTTGACTTCCCCCAGTCCTTCCCCGCCGTGGACCCCGCCACGGGGCAGCGCCGTCCCGCCGCGCTGCTTCAGCTCACCATCGCCTGGCGCAACGGGGAGCGGATCCTCGATGTCGCCAACCGGCTGGTGATGCCGTTCGCCCCAGATGCCGCAGACTCACTCGACAAGCCGTGGCGCGCGCACAACGCGCACCTGCGCGGGCAGCTCAAACCGCTGAGCCCACCCGATGGCGCCCACACCGCCACCGTGCGCTACGGCTGGTACACCTCGGACATCGAGGAATCCCAGGCGATCACCGAACAGCTCAGTGCCGCGCTGCAGCCCGAGGCCGAGTCTGGGTCCCGACCAAAACCACAGCAAGAGGCCCCGAGCTGCGCGGTGCTGGCCCGAACCCGCGCCCAGCTGGAGACCATCGCCGAGCAGCTGCGCCTCGCCGGACTGGACTACGAGCTGGTCGGGCTCTCCGGGCTGCTGAGCACCTCGGAGGTGGCCGAGGTGCTCGCCTACCTCCGGGTCATTGCCGACCCCGGCCGCTCGGACGCGCTGATCCGGATCCTCGCAGGGGCCCGGTATCGGATCGGGCCCCGCGATCTGCTCCAGCTGCAGCGCTCCGCCCGAGATCTGGAGGGTCTGCGGCTGCGCGCGCCGGTTTCCGAGCAGCACCAGGGCAGCGGTCAGTCGGGGGAGGGAGTCACCGACGCGGAGGACCGGTATGAGTCCACCGAACTGGAGATGGACGAACGCGCCTCCCTGGTTGAGGCGTTGGAGCGTCTCAAGGACTCCCCGGACCATGCCGAGCGGCTCGGCCTCTCCGCAGAGGGGCACCGTCGGCTGCTGCTGGCCAAGGAACAGATCCGCCGGTTGCGCCAGTGGGCCACCCTGGACCTGGGGGTGCTGATCCAGCGCATCGTCAGTGACACCGGCCTCGACATCGAGGTCGCGGCGCGGCCGTGGGAGGAGCAGCACTATGCCGCCCGTCAGCTCGACGCGCTGATCGATCAGGCCGAGAGCTACGCGGCCACCGAGACCACCCCGGACCTGCGCAGCTTCCTAGACTGGCTGGACGCGGCGCAGGAGAAGGAACGCGGCCTGGAGCAGGCGGATGTGGAACCGACCCCGGGTGCGATCCAGCTGATGACCATCCACGCGTCCAAGGGACTCGAATGGGACGTGGTCGCCGTCGCCGGGCTGCGCGAGGACAAGTTCCCCAGTGCCAAGGCCGACCGGTGGACCGGCAGCAACGGCATGCTGCCGGCCCGGCTGCGCGGAGATCGACGCAGCATTCCGCAGTGGGAGTCTGAGCAGCCCGATCTGCGTTCCTGGGCCGTATCGGCGGGAGTGGGCGACTGGAAGCAGTTCACCGAGGACAACCGGGTCTTCACCCAGGACGTCAAGGACTTCAGCCGGGAGGAAGAACGGCGCCTGGCCTACGTCGCGGTGACGCGAGCGAAGAAGCTGCTGCTGTGCACCGGCGCCTGCTTCTACGGCACCTCCGCCGGCAAGGAGCCCTCAGAGTTCCTCGATGAGATCCGCGAGGTGGCCGATAGCTTCGGCGACGCTTCGGCGGCATTGGAGTGGGCAGAGATCGCCGATATGAAGGACAACCCGGTGGGCAACGACCTCTTCGGCGCCCAATGGCCCTATGACCCGCTGGCTCCGCTGCCGATAGGCCGCTACCGCCGGCAGGGGGCAGAGGGAGAGCAGACCACGCTGCCGCAGATCAACACGGTGGAGGCTCCAAAGGTCCAGCCCGGTCGCCGCGCCGCGCTGACCCGGGCCGCCGTGCTGGTGGAGCAGGCCATCGCCGACCGTGCGCAGCCCGGGACGACGTCCGGCGACGACGGAGCGGCGGCTCGACCGCTGACTCCCTGGGAGCAGGAGGCCGAATGGGTCGTGGACCGGGCGCGGGAGCAGCAGCGCGGGACCGGCAAGCCGCATTTCCCCGCGCACATCAGCGTTTCCAGCGTGGTGGGCATGGCCCGCAATGCCGAGTCCATGGCCGAGTTCGCCCGGCGTCCGGTACCGGTGAAACCCTCCCAGGCGGCACGCCGCGGGACTGTCATGCACGAATGGATCGAGGAGTTCTACGAGACCCGCAGCAGGCTGCCCGGTATCGAAGAGCCGCACCGCGGTGATGAGGACCTCGACGACGCCTTCGACCTCTCCACGGTCAAGGAACGCTTCGTGGCGACCGAGTGGGCGCAGCGACGCCTCTACGCGGCAGAGATCCCGGTCGAGACGTCCCTGGACGGTGTCGTGGTCCGTGGCCGGATCGACGCCATCTTCGGCAAGGACGACGCCGGCCAGGACCTCACCGCTGCCGACTTCGAGCGCTGGGAGCTGAAGTCAGCGGAGGAGCGAGATGCTCAGATGCAGCGGTGCACCTGGGACCTGGTCGATTGGAAGACCGGCATGGTGCCCACCGGTAAAGACCTGCGCGAGAAGCAGATCCAGCTGGCGGTCTACCGGCTGGCTTTCCATCGGCTCTATGGCGTGCCGCTGGAACAGATCGGAGCGTCGTTCTTCTACGTCGAGCATGGCGTCACCGTGCCCGGGACGGATCTTCCGGAGGAAGAAGCGCTTCAGGAGCACATTCGAGACGCTCGGCTACATTTTTCAGAATAGTTTTAATTCAGGAATCGCTGCCATAGTCTTGGTCCTCTCGATGCAGGCTCGTAGAAAGTGGAATATTCCATGACATTTCCTCCAAGTGAGCAAGAAATGTTGTTCCGTGAAGTGGCGTTTGAATGGCTCTACCGAAAATCTGACAAGGGCTCAAGGTCGCTTTCTCGGGACGAGATCGGCGACTTCAAAGCCGAAACCAATTCGTCGACGTCGCTCATCCAGCAACAAGGAATCTGGGTTCCCAAGGGTTTCTCGGGCGCGGTGTCAGTGACGACAACAGTGCCGAGTGGTCGGCAGGGTCGCTTGAGCTACGAGGACGTGCTCACTGACGGCTATGTGCAGTATTCGTTCCAGGCTACAAACGAGAAGCACAACGATGGGCTTCGTCGGGCAAACAAGTACTCAATCCCATTGATCTACTTCAGGGGAATCGCGGTCGGCCACTACGACGCCTACTTTCCCGTCTACGTCGACGAGATACGCGAAACGGACCGAAAGGCACTGCTCGATCTCAGCGGTGGAGCCCAAAGGATGGGGCGCGTCGATGTTGGGTTCCAGGAGACCACGGTCTCAGTGGGGCCTCGATACGGGGAACAGCTCGTTCGAACCCGACTTCACCAGCGAGCATTCCGATCAACGGTGATGCTTGCGTACAAATCTCGGTGCGCGATCTGCGCCTTGGGCCACGGACGCCTGTTGGATGCGGCCCACATCCTAAGAGACAGTCACGGAGGCTCCCCGGAAGTCCGTAACGGCCTCGCCCTGTGCAAGATTCATCATTCCGCCTACGACGCGAACATTCTGGGCGTGGACCCGGATTACCGGATTCACATTCGTAGCGACATCCTTCAGGAGGTCGACGGACCAATGTTGCGTCACGGTCTTCAGGAACGTGATGGAGAAGTTCTCAGGGTTGTTCCGAAAGCTGAAAATTTGAGGCCCAACAAGACAAGTCTTGCTACCCGATTCGAAGAATTCACGATTGCTGGCTAGAGCTGTTTCTACCGGCCCACGTACGCCGCATTAAAGAACGCCCGCTCGATCGCCACAACCCGCTTCCACCGTGCGGACAATCGCGCGACGTCGTCGGAGTCCAGCGGCGGTGCCACCCGGTTGAGCTCATCGATCAGGAACTGGGTCCACGCCCGAAAGTCATCACCGCGGTGCAGGTCGATCCAGCCGCGGTGCTTCGCCGCCTTGGGCAGCGGCAGATCGCGCTGGCCCCAGTCCAGATACAGCCACTCAGCGATCACCAGCACCACCAGCAGATCCGCGTAGTCGCGGGACTGCGCGACCTCCCACATCTGCCCGATGAACTCCGCGGTGGGGTCTGCGAGTTGAGGGCTGACCACATCTGAACTCGGCACACCAAGCTCGGCGAAGCTCTGCTGGAAGTACCCGTCCTCATCGGCGGCGAGCATCCCGAGCTGTGCGGCGAACCGCAGCCGCGCCGGCTTGGAATCGGTGGTGGCCACGCAGGCACCCAGCATCGCCACGAAGGCGTCGAAGAACTGGTAGTCCTGCACCAGGTAGCGAGCCAACACCTCATCGCTGAGCGTTCCGGCGAAGAGCTCGTCGATGAAGCGATGATGCACCGAGGCATCCCAATCTTCAGCCGTGGCCAGCCGCAGCGCGCCTGCGAAACTGTCCGCGGCGACGTCGGCGGTCGTGGAGAACGAGGTGGGGGAGCTCATGGGCTCAGCCTACTCACCCCGCACAGCCCCTTTCAGCAGGGTGAACCGGTCAGATCGCGGTGCGCGGAGTCTTCATCTTCCGGGTCAGGTGAATCGCGTAGAGCGCCACGCCCACGCCCAGCACCGCGGCACCGGCGCCCACATAGCTCGGGGCGCGCAGACCCATCTCGGCGGCGATCACCTGACCACCCACCAGGGCGCCCAGCGCGTTGGCCGCGTTGAATGCGGAGTGGTGCAACGAGGCCGCGAGCTGCGGGGCATCCGGAGCGGTGTCGATCAGGTGGGTCTGCATCGACGGGCCCAGCGCGCTGGCCGAGACGCCGACCAGGAACAGGAAGATCAGCATCAGCGCGGGGATGTGTGCGGTGGAGGCGAAGAGCACCATGAACACCGCCACCAGCGCCATGGCGATCACCACGGTGCCCAGCACGGACTTGTCCGCCGCCCAGCCGCCGACGAAGTTGCCGACCACCATGCCGGCGCCGAAGAGCCCCACGATCCAGGGCAGCGAGCTCTCGCTGAACCCGGTGATCTCGGTGCTGACCGGGGCGATATAGGAGTACAGCGCGAACATGCCGGAGAAGCCGACCACGGCGAGCATGATGCCCACCCAGAGCCGCTTGTTCTTCAGGCCCTTGATCTCAGAACGCATCGTAGCCTTGGCCGGGGGCATCTGCCGCGGCGCATAGCGGGCCACCGCGGCCATGGTGATCAGCGCCAGCACGATCACCGAGATGAACATCCAGCGCCAGCCGAACGCCTGACCCAGCGCGGTCACCACCGGCACGCCCAGCACATTGGAGATCGCCAGACCACCCAGGACGACGGCGATCGCGCGGCTGCGCTTGGCAGGGCCCGCCATCTCGGCCGCCATCAGCGCCGCCACGGCGAAGTAGGCGCCGTGGGGGAGTCCCGAGAGGAACCGGGCGACCAACATCGTCTCGTAGTTCGGGGCGAAGAAGCTCAGCACATGACCCAGCACGAAGACCCCCAGCAGCAGCAGCGCGTAGGACTTCCGCTCCCGCTTCGCACCCAGAATCGAGAGGATCGGCGCACCGACCACCACTCCGATCGCGTAGGCGCTGATCAGCATCCCCGCCTGCGGGATCGTGATGCCGAGATCAGCGACCGCCTCGAGCTGCAGCCCCATGATCGCGAACTCGGTGACACCGACGGCGAACCCGCCGATCGAGAGCGCGACGATGGCCAGCGCCACCTGTCTGCGGGTGTATTTGGGCCCGGAGGGGGCCGGGTGTGGTGAGCCGATGCTCGCTGAGGTCTGTTCCGCCGTGGTCATATCGTCATCCTGTGCTGCAGCCGGTCAAAGGAAGGGTGCGCCTGTCCGAGCGCGCGTGGAGCCTGGCCAAATCCGGGGAGCCGGGTGGAGACACTCACCCGACAACTGCGGCGCGGCGGGGATCATTCCCGGGGCGGCGCAGCCCCTCGTCGCTGAGGGCCCGCTGGCAGGGGTCCTGGACTTCGCGGCTCCTCGGCGGTGAGGAGGCCGAGCCAGGGGAATCAGGCGGTCGGTGGGCGCAGGCCCGGGTGCCGCTGGTAGATCGTGCCTTCGCCGGCTTCATCCGCTTCCGGGGAAGCTGCCGAATCGGCAGACGCCGGGGAGTCCGGGGAATCGGGGGATTCCGGCGAGTCAGGGGACGCTGGTGAGCTGGAGGGCTCACCGGCAGGAGCGACCGGCGCGGCGGGCTGCACCGGCTCTGGAGATTGCACCGGCTCAGCAGACCGCACCGGAGCGGCAGACTGCGCCGAGGACGCGGACTGGGCCGAGCGCGCCGACTGGGCGGAGGCGGCAGACTCCGTGGAGGCCGCCGAGCTGGCCGAGGCGACCGCAGGGAAGAAGTGCTTCTCCTTCGCCCGACGCTCGGAGGCCTCATCGGGGTGGATCGGGAGGTCGCCCTCGTCCTCTTCCTCGAAGATTCGCTCCGGCAGCGGCTCCTCAGCAGGGGGCTGGTCCAGGATCACCGGGATCGAGCCGGTGGGCTCATCCCCGGGAAGCGGCCGCGGCGCGAAGGTCGGGACCTTGCCGGTCTGATCAGGATCCTCGGGGACCTCGTCGCGGAGGTCCTCGTGGTTGGTCCTGCCGGAGGCCGCGGCGTCGGTGATCACGGCGGGCTCGTCGTCGTCCTCGCCGGAGTCTGCCCACTCGCCGGTATCGGCCACGGTCGCCGCGGCACCCGCGCGAGCCACGGGTCGCGAGTCTTGGACCTCGGCCGGTGCTGCGGTCTCTTCGCCCTCGGCGGGGGTCAGCGCGATCGGCTGCCCGCCATAGGTCTCGATGTCGGTCTTCAGCTGCTCCAGCAGGCCCCTGGCCTCGGCGATCATCTCAGGGTTCTCACTGGCGTGGCCGCGGACCAGCCACTGAGCCAGTGCGAACTCTGCGGTCAGCGCGGCGCGGCGCATCAGGTGCTCGTCGACCTCGCCGGTGCGGTGCCGCCGGTAGGCCGCAAGGACCTTCTCGGTGAACTCGGCATCTCCTGCGGCGGTGAGCCAGGCGAAGTCATCGGCCGGGTCCCCGCTGTGCAGGTCGGTCCAGCCGGTGACCGCCATGACGCGCTCGCCTTCGATGAGCAGCGAGTCTTCATGCAGGTCACCGTGGGTGACGGCGGGAGTGAAGCGCCACAGGTCGCGGTCCTCCATGGCGTGTTCCCAGCGGCGCAGCAGCAGGGCCGGGATCTCCCCGGTGGTCGCGGCCTGGTCCAGCTCGTTGAGTCGGCGCTGGCGGTAGCGCTCGGCGGAATAGCGGGGCAGATCGGCGTTGTCGACCACGGCCTCGTCGAGGTCGTGGATCGCCGCGATGGTGCGCCCGATGTCCTCGATCACGGCCTGCGGCTGCTGGGCGAGCGCGCTGAGCTCCAGCGAGGTGCCGGGCAGATGGTTGTAGACGAAGGTGCGCATCTCGCCGCGGCGCACGGCGCCGGCGACGGAGGGGACCCGGAAGGGCAGCTCGGCGCGGATGCCGGTGGAGAAGCCGCGCAGCACCTGCAGCTCGGTCTCCAGGCGCATCGCCGCTTCCTGATGCTGAGGGGAGCGGATCCTCCAACGGTGACCTTCGGAGTCGATCACGACGGCGGAGGTGAAGTCGCGGGCGTCGTCAGCCGCCGCAGCCACGCCGGTGGGGGAGAGCCCCGGCACTGCCGCGGTCGCCAGGGCCGCAAGTTCCATCGATGTCCATCGCACGAGGACCAGCGTATGGGGTCCGAGCGCCTACCCGGTGCCAGGCCACGCGGAATTCAATAAAATCACCCGGGATTGGTCCACAGAGGATCCTGTCGATGCGGCGACGCTCACTCTCCACATGGATCTCGTGGGTGCTCGTGGCAGCCACGAGCCCGGTACGGTGGAGGGTATGCATATGCACTCCCGGGACCCTGGCGAAGGCCTGCTCGTACTGCCCCAGGACGGGGCCCGGATCGACCGGCTCGACGCTGAGCGCAAACGCCCCGAATGGCTCAGCGAGATCTGGTCCACCCCCGGCACCCGGGTGCTGCGCCTCTACGGCCGTCGCGCCCGGCTCAGCGGGAACCGACTCGACTACGAGGTGGCCGCCGGGCCGCTGCCCGAGGGCGCCGTGGCGCTCGGCGCGGTGGACCCCGCCGAG
>NZ_JADPSA010000002.1:0-77434 GCF_017347085.1 Nesterenkonia sp. E16_10 | reverse complement strand
TCCCGGCTCCACGCCCGGTGAGTCCGCGGTGGACCCCGCCGAGCTGCCCGACGCCGCTCCCGGCTCCACGCCCGGTGAGTCCGCGCCGGTCCACGTGGTCACCGTGGCCCACCCCAAACCCGCCGATGAGCAGGCCGCCGCCGGGACCACCGGCACCACCTGGGCGGACCTGGCCTTCGCCGGCTCCCAGCTGACCCCGGTGGACGCCGCCCTGCTCACCCAGGCCCTGGCGATCACCACCTGGCACGCCCGCAGCCCGTTCTGCGCCGCCTGCGGAACCGCCACCGAGGTGGAGGTCTCCGGCTGGCGACGGACCTGCCCGAACTGCGGCGCGCAGACCTTCCCGCGCACCGACCCCGCCGTGATCACCGCGGTGCTGGACTCCGAGGACCGGATCCTGCTGGGTTCCGCGCACCGCTGGGAGACTCACCGCTATTCCACCTTCGCCGGGTTCGTGGAGGCCGGAGAGTCGGTGGAAGCGGCACTTGCCCGGGAGATCGAGGAGGAGGCCGGCGTCGTCGTCTCCGAGATCCGTTACATGGGGTCACAGTCCTGGCCGTTCCCGCGCTCGCTCATGCTCGGACACTTCGCCGTGACCCACGACCCCACCATGGCCCGGCCCGACGGCGACGAGATCCGCGACGTGCGCTGGTTCACCCGCGCCGAGCTCGCCGAGGCCGCCGAAGCAGGCGAGGTCAGCCTGCCCACCCGCTCCTCGATCTCCCGGGCGCTGATCGAACGCTGGCACGGAGCGGCGATCCACGCATCCTCCGACGCCCGGCCGAGCCCTGCCGCCGGCGGTGCGAACAGGGTCGCCCCTGGCGCAACGAACGGTGCCACCAACGGCCGGAGCGGCCAGGCAGGACAGCAGCCCCGATGAGCCAGCCCGCCTTCTCCTCCAGCTCCTCCACCGGACATGCGCTCTCGGCCACCCAGCTCGCCGCCGCCCCGCCCGAGGCGATCCTTGACGGCCTCGACGAGGAACAGCGCCTGGCGGCCTCCACGCTGAAGGGCCCGCTGTGCATCCTCGCCGGCGCCGGCACCGGCAAGACCCGCGCCATCACGCACCGGATCGCCTACGGGGTCCGGGCCGGGGTCTATGACCCGCACCGGCTGCTCGCAGTGACCTTCACCGCCCGCGCCGCCGCCGAGATGCGCTCCCGGCTCAGCGCGCTGGGCGCCCCCGGGGTCCAGGCCCGCACCTTCCACGCCGCCGCCCTGCGCCAGCTGCAGTACTTCTGGCCGGTGGCCATCGGCGGGACCATGCCGCAGATCCTCGACCACAAGGTCCGGCTGCTCGCCGAGGCGGCACGCCGGCTGCACGTGACCACTGACCGGGCCGCGCTGCGCGACCTGGCCAGCGAGATCGAATGGGCGAAGGTCTCCACGCTGACCCCGGAGTCCTACCTCGAGGTCGCCACCGCCGAGGGCGCCGGCCGCCCCGCGCCCGGGGGAGTGGACCACCGCACCTTCGCGAAGCTGTATCAGTCCTATGAGGACGTGAAGCTGGACAAGCACCTGATCGACTTCGAGGATGTGCTGCTGCTCAATGTGGGCATCCTGGAGGACGACGAGCGGGTGGCCGCCCAGGTGCGCCAGCAGTACCGACACTTCGTGGTCGACGAGTACCAGGACGTCTCCCCGCTGCAGCAGCGGATGCTGGACCTCTGGCTCGGCGGACGCGAGGAGATCTGCGTGGTCGGCGACGCCGCGCAGACCATCTACTCCTTCACCGGCGCCACCCCGGACTACCTGCTCGGCTTCAAGCGCCGCCACCCGGAGGCGAACCTGGTCAAGCTGGTCCGGGACTACCGCTCCACCCCCGAGGTGGTGAAGCTGGCGAACTCGCTGCTGGCCGACCGCACCCGGGAGTCCGTGAAGCTCACCGATCCTGCGCCCTGGCCCGAGCCGCTGCAGCTGATCTCCCAGCGTGAGCGCGGCCCGGTCCCCAAGCTGATCCAGCACGCCGATGATGACACCGAGGCCGGCTGGATCGCCTCCGAGATCAAGGCGCTGCAGGAACAGGGCGTGCCGCTCTCGGAGGTCGCGATCCTCTACCGGACCAACGGACAGTCCCAGGCGTTCGAGCAGAGCCTGGCCACCGCCGGGATCTCGTATCAGCTCCGCGGCTCCGAACGGTTCTTCTCCCGCCGCGAGGTCCGCGAGGCCCTCGCCGCCCTGCGCACCTCCTCGCTGGTCGACGACGCCGGGGACGCGGTGTCCAAAAGCGTGCGCGACATCCTGTCCTCCCACGGCTACTCCGCGAAGGCCCCGGAGGCTACCGGCGCGGTCCGCGAGCGCTGGGAGTCGATGGCGGCGCTGGTCGCCCTGGCGGACCAGCTCTCCACCGAGCGCGAAGACTTCACCATGCGCAGCTTCATCTCCGAGCTGGAGGAACGCTCCGCCGCGCAGCACGCCCCCACCGTTGAAGGCGTCACGCTGGCCTCGCTGCACTCGGCCAAGGGCCTGGAGTGGGAGGCGGTGTTCCTCGCCGGACTCTCCGAAGGCCTGATGCCGATCACCTTCGCGAAGACCCAGAAGGAGGTCGACGAGGAGCGCCGACTGTTCTACGTGGGCATCACCCGCGCCCGAAAGTTCCTCTTCCTCTCCTCCGCCGCCTCCCGGCACACCGGCGGCCGGGGCCGGCGCACCCCGTCCCGGTTCCTGCGCCCGCTGCGCAAGGAGATGGGCATCGAGGAACCCGGGCGGAAGATCATTGCCTCGGGCGGGCCCAGCCCGAACGCCTCAGGCCGGAAGAAGAAGGCCTCCACCTGCTCCACCTGCGGGAAGGTCCTCACCAACGGCACCGAGGTCAAGCGGCGCCGCTGCGAGAGCTGCCCCGCCCGCTACGACGAGGCGCTCTTCGAGAAGCTGCGCGCCTGGCGGAGCGACTACGCCAAGGAGCTCGAGGTGCCCGCGTTCGTGATCTTCACCGACGCCACCCTGGAGGTCATCGCCGAGCGCCGGCCCACCTCGGACGAGGCGCTGCTGAAGGTCCCCGGGATCGGTGAGCGCAAGCTCGAGAAGCACGGCGAGCGGCTCCGCGAGATCCTCAACGAGATCTGAGGCCCGGGCCCGGCCACTGAGCCGGGCGCTGGGCCAGCCGCTGCGCCGGCCGCTGACCACGCAGGAGCGCTACTCGGCGAGCATCCCGGCCAGCAGCGCCGTCTGCGGGGCGACCCCGGAGATCAGCAGGTGCTCGTGCCAGGCGTGGGGCCCTTCGCCGACGGCGCCGAGCCCGTCGAGCACCGGCAGCCCCAGGGCCGAGATGAAGTTCGCATCCGAGGCCCCGCCGACCATCCGAGGACTCAGCTCGCGCCCCAGGCCGGCGGCGACCTGAGCGAGCCGGGCCATCGCGGCCTCCGAGGCCGGGGTGGGATTCATCGGGGGACGGTTGGCATCCACCTGAAGTTCCAGGCGCAGCCGTTCATCGGAGCGGTAGGGCTCGGGCAGGGTGAGCGCGCGCAGCGCATCGGCGACCCGCTCCTGCTCCGCGGTCTCGGTGACACGCACATCGACCAGGCATTCCGCGCGACCGGCGACCACATTGCGCCCAGTTCCGCCCTGCAGCGTTCCCACATTCACGGTGGTGCCCCGCTCCGGCGCCGCCAGGGCGACGATCTCGGGCACCAGGACCGCCAGCGCGTGCACCGCACTGGCCCCGTTCTCCGGCTCGAGCCCGGCATGGGCCTCCACGCCGTGGACCGTGATGTCCGCGAAGACCATCCCCTTGCGCCGGTCCTTCGGCTGGCCGCCGGCGCTGGGCTCAGGCACCAGGGTGACCCGGGAGTCCTTGGCGGCGGCTTCGATCACCGGTCGTCCCGCCACGGAGCCGATCTCCTCGTCCCCGGTGAGCAGCAGCCGGACCGGGGCATGGGCGATCCCTGCCGAGCGCAGGGCCAGCACCGCCCAGATCGTCTGCACGATCCCGAACTTCATGTCCAGCACGCCGGGGCCGGTCAGCCGGTCACCCTCGATGCTCATCGGCCACACGCTCAGCGTGCCGGCCGGCCAGACCGTGTCGTAGTGGCACACCGAGGTCACCGGCGCCTCCGAGGTGACTGGCGCGGCAGCTGCGTCGTCGTCGGACCCCGCGGCGGCGCCGGGCCAGAGCAGCTCGAGCGCATCGCCGTACTCGCCCCCACCGGTGCGCGCCTCGTGGCTCGGCTCGCCCAGCCGCTCGATCGCCAGCGCCCGGATCTCCGTCAGGCCGGCGTCGAGCAGGGTCTTGTCCTGGCTCGGGGTCTCGCAGTGCACGATCCGCCGGAGGTCCTCCAACACGTCGTGGAGGTGCTCGGTGATGAACGTCTGAATCTCCAGCAGCTGGGCAGATGTCAGCACGGCCGTGTCCTCGCGGGTCAGGTGCTCAAGGTCCATGGGTCTCCTTCATCGATGTGTACAGGTGCAGTGCTCTGGGGCGGCCTGGTCTGGCCTGGCGTGACCAGATCGGGGTGGCGGGGTCAGCGGACCGGAACTCCGGGCCCCAGCGGAATCCCGATCGCGAACCAGAGCATGAAGAATAGGAACCAGGACACCAGCAGAGCGACGGCGACCGGGAGCGTCAGCGAGATCAGGGTGCCGATCCCCGCCTTCGGGTAGTAGCGCTGCATGTAGCCCAACACCAGCGCGAAGTAGGGGCTCATCGGAGAGATGATGTTGGTGGGGGAGTCTCCGATGCGGAAGAGCATCTGGGTGACCTCCGGGGAGGTGCCCACGAGCATCAGCATCGGGACCAGCACCGGGGCCATCAGGGTGTACTGGGCGGAGCCCGAGGTGATCGCGAAGTTGAACGTGGCCACCAGCAGCACCACCCCGGCGAAGAGCACCCCGGCGGGCAGGTCCAGCTGCTCGAGCACCTGGGCACCCTCGATGGCCAGCACCGTGCCCATATTGGACCAGCCGAAATAGGCGATGAACTGGGCGGCGGCGAAGAAGAGCACGATGACCCCGGAGAGCTCCTTGATCGAGCGCGCCATCAGTTCCGGGATGTCGCTGGGCCGCGTGATGGTGCCGGCCTTGATGCCGTAGGTGATGCCCACGACCAGGAACGCCAGCGCGATCGGCACGGCCACGTCGGTCAGCAGGGCGGACTCCAGGACGTCGGAGCCCTCACCGCGGAAGGGCGAGACCGGCAGGAACAGCAGTGAGAAGTAGGCGACCAGGAAGACCCCCAGGGCGACCAGCGAGGCCTTCAGCGCCGCGACCTCGCGGCGGCTGTAGGTCAGCAGCTCGGCGTCGTCGGTGATCGCGCCGTCCTGTGTGCCGTCCTGCGAATTCTCGCGTCCTGCCGAGAGCACCGCGGTGGCGGCGCCTCCGGCGGCGTCCTCCTCGTGACGCATGCGCTCGGTCATCTTCACCAGCAGCAGCTCGGTCACCAGGGTGACCACGATCGCCAGCACGATCGCGGAGGCCGCCGAGAAGAAGTAGTTCGCCACCGGGGAGACGACGTAGTCCTCCTCGATCAGCTGCGCGGCGGAGGTGGAGATCCCGGCCAGGAGCGGATCGCTCGCGGTGATCAGCAGGGAGGCGTTGTACCCGGCCGAGGCGGCACCGAAGGCGACGACGGCGCCCAGGACCGCGGAACGTCC
This sequence comes from Nesterenkonia sp. E16_10, assembly GCF_017347085.1. Lineage (GTDB taxonomy): Bacteria > Actinomycetota > Actinomycetes > Actinomycetales > Micrococcaceae > Nesterenkonia. Next base: position 71,846 of record NZ_JADPSA010000002.1, on the reverse strand, counting down.
GCTCGCCTTGAAGGCGGCGGCGGCCAGCGGGATCAGGATCACGTAGATCGCATCGGAAGCCACCGATCCGGTGACCCCGGTGAGTGCGACGGTGAAGGTCAGCCATTTGCGCGAGACCCGGGAGACGATCACCCGGATGGAGGCGCCGATGAGTCCGGAGCCCTCCGCGACCGCGACGCCCAGCATCACCGTGATGATCAGGCCCAGCGGCGGGAAGGTCACGAAGTTCTCCACCGCGTCGGTGAGCATCCGCTGGAAGCCCTCGGGGTTGAGCAGGCTCTGGACCGCGATGTACTCCCCGTCGGCAGGGTTCTCCGCACCCAGGCCGGTGGCCTCGAGGATCGCGGAGAAGACGACCACGACGACGGAGAGGATCACGAAGAGCCAGAACGGGTGCGGCAGCAGGTTCCCGACTCGCTCGATCACCCGGAGCAGACGAACCAACACCCCCGCTCGGCGCTCCTCGCCTGGAGGCGAATCCTGTTCGTCAAGGGTCTTCTGGGTCATCTGCTTCCCATCTGCCCACTCCTGGAACAGAGAGGCTTCGTGGTCGGGGCCGGGCAACGAGCGGTCAGTCTAATTCAGCCGACATCTCATCGACATTGCCCCAAAAGTCCTCAATTTCACCGGTCCGCCCAGCTCAGAGCTCAGCCGGCGTGGCGATCCGCCCAGCTGACCCCGGCCAGGAACGCGTCGGCCTCCGCGGTGCGCGGGTACTTCGCGACGAGCGCCTTGAACTCCGGTCCGTGCCCGGGCTCGATCAGGTGCGCCAGCTCATGGACCAGCACCGAGTCCTGCACCCAGAGCGGCATCTCGCGCAGCCGTGCGGAGAGCCGGATGGTCCCGGTGGTCGAGGTCGTGGAGCCCCAGCGCTGGTGCTGCTGGGTGGACCAGCTCACCGCCTGCGGCTGCGGGACGCCGTCGAAGTAGCGGGTGGAGAGCGCGCGGGCGCGCTGCGCCAGCTCCTCGTCGCTGCGCGGCCGCCGGGCCGCCCGGCGGCTGAGCTTCTTCTGGAACGCTCGGGCGTGATCTTCGATCTCGCGCCGACTCAGCCGCACCGGGACCCGAAGACGCAGGGTCCCCGCGACCTGATCAGCGGTGATGGTCCGGGTGCGACGAGCAGAGCGCACCACCAGCACCTGCTGGCCGTCCACCGTGATCTCTTGCTGTTGCTGAACCTGCCGCGACGCCATGCCCAGGAGCCTAGCCCGGCCCAAGACTGTGGAAAACTCCGTCGGCGGATTCCAACCTTGACAACATGGGTACATGTTGCCGGGGACAGCGCCAGGGGAGTGGAGTCAGGCCTTCGTGCTTGACGCGCGCACCGTTCAGCTCGGCGCCGGGGCGCAGGCGGTGCGGATCCTCGGCCCGGCACAGCAGACCCTGAAACGCCTCGGAGAGGCCCGGACCGGAGCCGCCGCCGCCTCCGGCACCGCTGACGCCGCCGCCGCCGACGCCGGCACCGAGGACCAGGTGACCCGGGTGCGGGCGCGGCGGCAGCTGGCGGCGGTGCTGATTGACGGGCTGCCCCGCCCGGGCGCGCTGCTCGCCGAACAGCTGGCCCGGCTGCCGCTGGGTCTGCTGCTGCTGCGCGATGACCACCCGGTGGATCGCGAGGATGTGGCGGAGGGGTACCCGGCGGCGGCCGTCGGTCACACCCGCGCCGTGGCCGTCCGGCGCTCCTGCATGCGGCAGAACCCCGAGATGACCGTGCTGACCTGCTCGGAGCCGCCCCCGCAACCACCGGCCAGCCCGGAGACCGCCGCCTCCGGGCTCCCACAGGAACCGGTGGACATCCACGTGATCTTCGCCGTCCGCGCCGTCGACCCGACACGGCTCCGCGCCGCCGCCGCCCGGGCCCGGCTGGTGCTGCCGGTGGTGCGTGCCCCTGAGCAGTGGCAGATCGGACCGCTGCTCAGCCGTGAGCGCGGACCCTGCCCGCAGTGCTTGGAGCTCTACGGCACCGCATCCGACCCACACTGGACGGCGGCGCAGGCCGCGCTCGCAGAACAGTCCCCGATCGATGCACGGAGCAGCCTCTCCGAGGGGGACCCCGGGTTCGCCGGGCATGCGGCACCCGCGGAGGAGGCCGCCGCAGCGGTGGTGGCGAGTCTGCTGGCCCGCGAGATCCAACTCGTCATCGACGGGCAGTTCATGCCGCAGACCGCGAGGCGCAGGATCGGGCTCGGCGCCGCGACCGGGTGGCTCAGCCTGGAACCGGTGACCGCGCATCCCGAATGCGAGTGCCGACTGCGCACTCCCGGACCCGGGTGAACAGATCCGGAGCGCCACGCCAGCGTCAACGTGGAACCGGAGACTTCATCCTGTGGCGAACTGACCGCGCTCATACAGACATCACCGAGCCGCGCTGGATACGCTGGAGTTTCTCAGGCCGAACCAGGATCACCACAGGGAGCGTCCGATGAGCCAGAACAACTCCGGCAACAACGACCAGGGCAACGGGGAAGACCCACGTGACCCCATGGAGGAGTTCTTCAAACAGCTCTTCGGCGGGCAGATGCCCGGTCAGACCCCCGGCGATGACGCGGACAAGGACGACGCCGCCAAGCGTGGTCCCAGCATCGGATTCACCGGCACCCCTGGTGCGCCTGGCGCAGCAGGCTCCGGCGAGGCAGGCGGGTTCCCCGGCTTCCCTCCCGGGTTCGACCCCTCGCAGATCCCCGGCATGGCCGATATGAACCCGCAGATGATGCAGCAGATCATGGGACAGGTCCAGTCCATGTTCTCCGCCATGCAGAACCCCTCCGAGGAGGACAAGGGGCCGGTCAACTGGTCTATGGCGCGCCAGGCCGCGCGTCAGGCCGCCGCCGGTGATGATCCCAGCGTCTCGGCCGCCGAGCGCAAGGAGATCGACGACGCGCTGCGCCTGGCCGATATGTGGCTCGACGGCGCCACCACCTTCGAGACCGCCGGGCAGATCGGCCAGGCCTGGTCCCGCGCCCAGTGGGTGGAGGAGACCTTCGAATCCTGGAAGCGGCTGACCGAACCGGTGGCCGAATCGGTCTCCAAGGCGCTGGGCAGCGCCATCAAGGACCAGCTCGGTGAACAGGGCTCTGGGCTTCCCCCGGAGCTCGAGTCCATGATGGGCGGAGCCGGTGCGCAGCAGATCACCGGCATGATCGAGTCCATGGGCGGCATGGCCTTCGGCATGCAGCTCGGTCAGGCCGTGGGTGCACTCGCCAAGGAGGTCGTCTCCTCCTCGGACACCGGGCTGCCGCTGGCCGGCAACACCACCGCGCTGCTGCCCAAGAACGTGAGTGAGTTCGGCAAGGGTCTCAGCGTGGACAAGCGCGAGGTGCTGCTCTACCTGGCGCTGCGTGAAGCCGCCCGGATGCGCCTGTTCAACAACGCTCCCTGGCTGGAGCAGGACCTGTTCAACGCGGTCGGCCAGTACGCCGCAGGGATCCACATCGACATGGACCGGATCGAAGAGGCCGCCGGCCAGATGGATCCCAACAATCCTGAGGCGATGAACTCGATCCTCGGGGAGGGCCTCTTCCCGGAGGAGCGGACCCCCATGCAGGAGGCCGCGCTCAAGCGGATCGAGACCACCCTGGCGCTGGTCGAGGGCTGGGTCGACGACGTCGTCACCCAGGCCGCTGAACACCTCGAATCGCTGTCCCGGCTGCGCGAGACGATGAACCGTCGTCGTGCCTCCGGGGGACCGGCGGAGGACACCTTCGCGGCGCTGGTGGGACTGGAGCTGCGCCCCCGCCGGCTCCGTGACGCCGCCGCCCTCTGGGCGCACCTGCGCGAGACCGAGGGGATGTCCGGCCGGGATGAGGTCTGGGGTCACCCCGACGTCCAGCCCGACGAGCAGGACCTCGACGATCCCACCGGCTTCCAGCAGCGCCGTGCGGAGCGCCAGGAAGAGACCGCGAAGATCGACGACGAGCTGCAGAAGCTGCTCGACGGCGGATACGACGGCAAGTCCCCGGGGGCCTGACGTCATCTTCCAGGGACGCTCGTCACAGATGAGATGATGAATCACGATCATCATGACTGAGCGCACCCCGAAACCGAAGAGGCCGAGCCTGCGGAGAAGCCTGCAGGCGGTGGCCGGCACGTCAGCGCTCATCATCGGGCTGCTCAGTCTGGTGCTGCCCAGCCCCTACCTGGTGGAGAGCCCGGGTCCGATCTTCAACACCATCGGTGAGATCGAGGATCAGGCTGTCATCTCCGTCAACGGAGAAGAGACCTTTCCCACGGAGGGTTCACTGAACCTGACCACCGTGTTCGTCGCCGGCGCCCCCACCTCCACGGTGCGGGTCCCGGAGGCCGTCACGGGGTGGCTGAACCCGGGCACCGACATCCAGCCCCACGAGCTGATCTACCCCTCCGGCACCACTGCGGAGCAGGTCCAGCAGCAGAACACCGCCGCGATGACCAGCTCCCAGGACCTCGCGGTGGCCGCCGCACTCAACGAGCTGGGCATCGACTATGACCAGCAGCTCTCCGTCATCGACTTCACCGCCGAGGCGGTCGAGGTCGGCACCGACGACCAGCTCCGGCCCGGCGATCAGGTCACCGCGGCCGCCGGCAGCTCCATCACCGGACTTCAGGGACTGCGTGACGCAGTCAACACCGCCGCAGGTCAGCCGGTAGCATTGACAGTGCTTCGTGATGGTGAGGAGCTCGACTACGAGGTCCCCACCTATCAAGAGGCAGACGGCGACTACTACGTGGGAATCATGCTCGGAAACGAGTTCGTGTTCCCGGTGGATGTCGACATCGAACTCGACGGCGTCGGCGGTCCCAGCGCGGGGCTGATGTTCACTCTCGGCCTCGTGGACTCCATGACCGAGGGGTCCATGACCGGCGGCGAGGATTGGGCCGGCACCGGCACGGTGGATCCGGACGGCACGGTCGGACCCATCGGCGGCATCGCCCAGAAGGTGGTCGGGGCGCGGTCCCAGGGGATCGAGAACTTCCTCGTCCCGGCCGCGAACTGCGCCGAACTCGCAGGGCGGGTGCCCGAGGGACTGGCGACCTACGCCGTCGAGGATGTAGCCGAAGGACGCGCGATCGTGGAGGCGGTCCGCGACTCAGACGAAGACTTCCTCGCAGGGCTCGAGCCCTGCGGAAGCTGAACCGGGAAACCGGTTCAGCCGGGTCAGCACGCTGACCCAGCAGCAGCACCGATGTATCCAAGCACATATATAGAGACGAGGGTTTATCCGTGAGTTTCTCTCAGGGATTCGGGTCCGCGAACCCGTTCGGCGGAGGCCTGTTCGGCTCCGGTCCGGGCGGGGACGGCGGCGACAACTCCGGCGGGTCCGGTTCCGACCGGCCAGCGAGGAGTTCCGGGCCGCGGCGGCCGTCAGCACTGGTGCTGACGATCATCATCATCGCCGCGCTGATCGGCATTTTCGTAGCGTCTTCCGGCTTCTACGCCGAGATCCTCTGGTTCAACCAGGTGGGCTATGACGATGTCTTCTGGACCGAGCGCATCGCCCGGGGTGTGATCTTCGTGGTCGCGTTCCTGCTGATGGCTGGCCTGGTCTGGCTCAGCCTGTTCCTGGCGTTCCGCAACCGTCCCCAGGTGTTGCAGAACCAGATGAACGAGTCGGTGATCCGCTACCAGCGCACGCTGAACTCGATGCGTCGGCTGTTCATGATCGGCCTGCCCGTGCTGATGGGCCTCTTCGCGGGCACCGCGGCACAGGGCAGCTGGGAGAACGTGATGCTGTTCATCAACCAGCAGCCCTTCGGCATGACCGACCCCGAATTCGGGATGGACTTCGCGTTCTTCGTCTTCACCCTGCCTTTCCTCGGGTTCATCAACGGCTTCCTCATCTCGGCCGTCCTGGTCGCCGGCATCGCCGGCATCCTGACCCACTACCTCTTCGGCGGCATCCGCATCGAGGCCAGCGGAAAGTTCGTGGTCGAGAAGGCCGCCCGCTGGCACATCGCCGTGACCGGTGCACTGTTCCTGCTGCTGCAGGGCGCGAACTGGTGGCTCGACCGCTACGCCACCTTGCAGAGCCAGAGCGGCAACTGGGCGGGTGCGCTCTATACCGACGTCAACGCCGTCATCCCGGCGCAGGCGATCCTCGCCGTGGCCGCGGTGCTGGTGGCCGCGATCTTCATCGTCACCGCCGTGACCGGACGCTGGCGCTTCTCCATCATCGGTTCGGCCATGCTGCTGATCACCGCGATCATCGGTGGCGGCCTGGTCCCGTTCTTCGTCCAGGAGTACCAGGTCCAGCCGTCGGAGCGGACCCTGGAGACCCCGTTCATCGAACGCAACATGGAGCTGACCCGCTACGCCTATGACCTGCATGAGATCGAGCAGGAGAGCTACGACGCCGACGCCTCGGCAACCCCGGGCGCACTTGCCGAAGACGCGGCCAACACGGAGAACATCCGACTGCTGGACCCGAACCTGGTCTCCGCCGCATTCGGGCAGTTCCAGCAGTTCCGCCAGTACTACTCCTTCCCGGAGACGCTGAGCTTCGACCGCTACGAGATCGACGGCGAACGCCGCGACACCGTCATCGCCGCCCGTGAGCTGAACGTGCCCACCGATGCCTCCTGGGTCAACCGGCACCTGATCTTCACCCACGGCTACGGACTGGTCGCGGCCAACGCCAACACCGTGACCCCCGAAGGACGCCCCAGCTTCACCCTGCAGGGCATCCCCACCCGAGGCGAGCTCGCCTCGGATGAGGACTACGAGCCGCGCATCTACTTTGGACAGAACTCCCCGCAGTACTCGATCGTCGGCGCACCTGAGGGAACCGATCCGCTGGAGCTCGACCGTCCGGCGTCGGGCGACTCCGACACCGAGACGGTCTACACCTTCGAAGGGGAGGGTGGGCCCTCCGTGGGCGGCCTGTTCAACCGGCTGGTCTACGCCATCCAGTTCCAGTCCCCAGAGATCCTGCTCTCCGGCGATATGAACGAAGAGTCGCAGATCCTCTATAACCGGGAGCCGCGGGAGCGGGTGCAGGAAGTCGCCCCGTTCCTCGACGTCGACCAGAACGTCTACCCGGCGATCGTCGATGGACGGGTGAAGTGGATCGTGGAGGGCTACACCACCTCCAATGACTTCCCGTACTCGGCCCAGCAGCAGCTGGAGCAGGCCACCACGGACACCCTGACTCAGGGGGCCCCGATGCTCACCGGTCAGGTCAACTACATCCGCAACTCGGTGAAGGCGACCGTCGATGCCTATGACGGCTCGGTGGAGCTCTACGCCTGGGACACCGAGGATCCGATCCTGCGGGCTTGGCAGCAGGTGTTCCCCGAGGCTCTGCAGCCTTACGAGAACATGTCGGCTGAGCTGCTGGACCACGTCCGCTACCCCGAAGACATGTTCCGGGTGCAGCGCGAGCTGCTCGGTCGCTACCACGTGACCGACCCCGGCACGTTCTATGAGAACAACGACGCCTGGTCGGTTCCCTCGGACCCGACGGTCGAGGACGAGAACGCGATGGCGCAGCCGCCGTATTACATGACGCTGCAGATGCCCGATCAGGAGGAGCCTGCCTTCTCGCTGACCGGCACGTTCATCCCGCAGATCGCCGAGGGCGCCCAGCAGCGCAACGTGCTCTACGGCTTCCTCGCCGCCGCCGGCGATGCCGGCACCGGCGAGGATGGGGTCAAGGCGGAGGACTACGGTCAGCTGCGGCTGCTCGAGCTTCCGCGTGACACCGCGGTCCCTGGCCCAGGCCAGACTCAGGCGAACTTCGACTCCAACTCGCAGATCTCCCAAGAGCTGAACCTGTTGCGTCAGGGCGCGTCCGAGGTGATCAACGGCAACATGATCACCCTGCCGGCCGGTGGCGGCATCTTGTATGTCCAGCCGGTCTACGTCCAGTCCACCGGCGCGGCGGCCGCCTACCCGGCGCTGCGCAAGGTGCTGGTCGCCTACGGCGAGGAGGTCGGCTTCGCCGACACCCTCGACGAGGCCCTCGACCAGGTCTTCGGCGGCAACTCCGGTGCGGCCGTGGCCGATGGCTCAGGCGTCACCGGTGACGCGGTGGACTCCGAGCTTGACGTGCCCGAGGGTGAAGCCCCGGCGGAGGACGACGCCACCACCGAGGAGGAGCCGGCTGAGGAAGAGGCCACCACCGAGGAGGAGACCGACGCCGAGGAGACCGAGGGTCCCACCGCGCCGACCGGTCCCGCTCAGGAGCGTCTGAACGACGCCCTGGATCGCGCAGGCGAGGCGCTCCAGGACTCGGATGAGGCACTCTCCGACGGTGACTTCGCCACCTATGGCGAGGCCCAGGAGCGGTTGCAGCAGGCCATCGACGATGCCCTGCAGGCCGAGGCTGACCTGGAGGAGTGATCCCCAGGAGCTGATCTGAAACCCGCAGAATCTCCCCGTTCGGACCCTCGTGGTCCGGACGGGGAGGCGGGTGTCAGAGGTCACACACCAAGTCGTTCATTCTGATTTTGCACACAGTCAATGTGTGCGTAGACTAAACAAGTCGCAACGCGGGGTGGAGCAGTTCGGTAGCTCGCCGGGCTCATAACCCGGAGGTCGCAAGTTCAAATCTTGCCCCCGCAACGAGATGAGGCCCCCGACCCGGGGATAAACCGGGTCGGGGGCCTTTTGCTTTGCCCTGCGGTTTCTAGACTCCATTCTGACTTCGGGATTGTTTCGAGAATCCAGTGGAGCATTGCTCTAGACGCCTCGCGGATCGTGCCCGGGTCCAAGGGCTCCTCACGAGCTAGGAGTGCAAGGTGACGTCTTAGGGGCCGAGGCGCCCGCGGTCCGTTCGAGCGGTCTGAACTCGCGCACGAGTGCGGTGGCGCGGCTCCGGAACTCTTGAGGTAGGGGCGTGGCGCTTTCCTCGTGCACCGGCGCATCGAGGAGGTCACGAATAATCCAGGGCGTGGGGTCACGGCGTACGAGGTTGAGCTAGAAGGTCATTCCCACAGGTCAAAGCCCGGGGTGAGGCCGTGAGACTGGTCCACGAGTATTACGCTGACAAGGACTACTGCTCGGCACCGGAGGACCCGTGAAGCGAACCGTGAAGACCGCTAAGCCTGAAAGCAGCCCTGGGGTCTCGGAACAGCTGCACCGGCGGAGGGGGTTGCTGCCCGCCCGGTTGGTGGGATGTCTTTTGATCGGATCGGTCGTGCTTAGTGGATGCTCCGAAGCAGAACAGCCGCCAGGGACAGACGATCTAGCCCACCAAGGTTCTGGGGCGACTCTGGACCCAGAGAATGGATCACCCTCAGGTGAGAGCACCTCGCGTGAGGGGTTGGTCGATGTCGAGGGCGGCTACACCCAGGATGAGCAGCTCGCAGAACTGGAGATCGTCGTGGCGGTCATGCGAGAACACTTCGGTGGTGACGTGGCGACCATCGATGGCGAGCCTTGGACTGCACAGCGCCACGACGCAGAGGTCTCTGCGATGCCGCAGGGAGGCGATGTCTATCGCCACGGGATCGAGTTCAACATCTCACCCCAGGACCTGGAAGAAACCTATGCCCTCGCAGATGAGATCGCCAAGGAACTGGGGCTCACCGAGAATGAGAACAACAGCAACGGGATCGGTCCCCATGGACGTATCTACTACGGTGCCGGACGAGAAGAAGGACGTATCTTTCTCCTCACCGCAGACTCCTCGGAACCAGCAGGAGCTACGTACCAGACCCGGCCTTCAGATGACGAATCCATCATTGGCACCTATGAACGCATAATTGACGAGTTTCGCCGGGAAAACAGGGAAAAGTACAGTCCGGATACTCCTATCGATCCGGAAGAACTTGAGATAGACCACGAGGAGTCCGGTTAAACTGCTGCACCGACCGGGGGACTGACCAGTGTCTCGATGAAGCCCAGGGTCGTTTATGGTCGTGATGCTGATAGACGATTACTGTTCTGACAAGAACTTTTGTCCGGCTCCGGAGGAACCGTGAAGCGAACCGTGAAGACCGCTAAGCCAGAAGAAAACCCGGTGTCCCTGGAAGGGCAGCACCGGCGGAGGGGGTTGCTGCCCGACCGGTTGGTGGGATGTCTTCTGGTCGGATCGGTCGTGCTTAGTGGATGCTCCGAAGCAGAACAGATACCAGGGACAGACCGTCCAGCCCATGAGGGTTCGGAGGCGACTCTGGAGCCAGAGAATGGATCACCATCAGGTGAGAGCGCCTCGCGTGAGGGGTTGATCGATGTCGATGGCGGCTACACCCAGGAAGAGCAACTCGCAGAACTGGAGATCGTCGTGGAGGTCATGCGAGAACACTTCGGTGACGACGTGGCGACCATCGACGGCGAACGATGGACTGCAGAACGCCACGATACCGAAGTCGCTGCTCGACCGCGAGGGGGTGACAAGTACCGCCATGCCGTGAACTTTGACCTGGAGTTGGCAGACCTTGAGGAGGCTTATGCCACTGCTGATGAGATCGCGAAGCACCTGGGACTCACCGAGAATGTGAACAACAGCAACGGTGTAGGCCCCTACGGGCGTATCTACTACGGTGCCGGGCGAGAAGAGGGACGCGTCTTCATCCTGACGGGGGACTCCCCGGACGTGGGAGGCCTCAGATACCGAACCCGACATTCGGATGACGAATCCCTGCTCGACGCCTACGAACACGTCTTGGAGACAAATCGCCAGGAACGTGAGGCGGAATTCGGTCCAGACAACCCGCGTCAGATGGAGGACCTCGAGCGCCACGAAGACGAAGAATCTTCTGACTAGTCCGAGATGCTGTTCATTCAGACGCTCTGGCAAGGGTCGCTCAGCAGCTTGGGCTGAACGTCGAGACTCTGCAATCCGCGACGCGGGTACTTGGTCCCTGTCTCGGCGGTGGAGCCGCGGGTAGCCTCGGGCCCAGACCCCCGGATCCTGGCCGCGGAACCCTTCGATGCGGCAGGACCGGGTGCAAGCGAAAGCGGACCCCCATGGTGGTGGCAGCGACGATACTGGCGATCATCATCTTCTGGAGCGCGCTCTCCGGGCCGCTGGACCGGCGCGGAATCACTCCTGCGCTGTTCCTCGCCGCCGCGGGCTTCCTGTTCGGCGGGTCGATGCTCGGCGTTCTCGACATCTCGGTGGAATCAGAAGCGGTCCAGCGGGTGGCCGAGCTCGCGCTCGTTCTCATCCTCTTCAGCGACGCCACCCGGTTGGACTTCGGCGCGCGTCGCTACACGCTCGGATGGCCCAGACGACTCCTGCTGATCGGGCTGCCTCTGACGATGCTCGCCGGGATCGGCGTCGGGGTGCTCATCTTCCCCACCGTGGCCCTGGCCTCCGTGTTCCTGCTTGCCACGATGCTGGCCCCCACCGACGCGGCGCTGGGCCAGAAGGTCGTCTCCGACCCGGCGGTGGTGACCCGCGTGCGGCACTCGCTGGATGTGGAGAGCGGGCTCAATGACGGACTGGCGGTACCCTTCTTCCTGGTCGCGCTCGAGATCGCGAACGCGGAGCTGCAGACCAGAGTCATCTCGGCGGTGATCAGCAACATGATCACCCAGATCGGCTGGGGGCTCGCCGGCGGGATCGCCGCCGGGATCCTGGGTGGGCTGCTGTTTCGTTTCGCCGACCGACGCGGCTGGATCAGGAGCGAGTGGCGTCAGGTGCTGCTCCTCTCGACGGCGCTGCTCGCCTACACGATGGCGCTGACGCTCGGCGGCAGCGCGTTCATCGCCGCCTTCGTCGGCGGGCTCGCCTTTGGAAGCGTCTCGGGGGCACAAGCGTCTGCCGTCATTCCGCTCACCGAGGAGACCGGCGGTCTCCTCGCAGCCGTCGTGTGGATCGGATTCGGAGCACTCGCCTTCACCCTGGTCATCCCGAACATCACCTGGCAGGTGCTCCTCTATGCCACGCTCAGTCTGACCCTGATCCGGATGGTCCCTGTGGCGATCGCCTTCGCCGGCCGTGGGGTCCCGTGGCAGACGGTGGTCTTCATCGGGTGGTTCGGTCCGCGAGGACTGGCCTCGCTGGTGTTCGCGCTCATCGTTCTCCAGCGCGGGGTCCCGGAGGGCGAGGTGGTGCTGACCACGGTGGTCGTCACCATCGCGCTCAGCGTCGTCCTTCACGGACTCAGCTCTGTCCCGCTGGTGGCGGCCTACCATCGCTGGTCCGAGAGCCACAACGGCGGCAACGGCCAGGAGCAGCCCTCCGACATCCCGCTTCCCTGATCACCGCGCCGCCCCCGACTCTCCATGCGCTGCTGCCGGCGCCCGAGGCTGCGCAGGCTCAGCCTCCACGGAGGGTGGCCGCTGCAGCAGTTCGAGCAGCACGATGGCCAGGAGCGCACCGCATACGGTCCACAGGATCACCTCCGGGGTCAACGGCCTGAGAAGCAGCACGACCGCGGCGCCGATGACGGTGATGCCGATCCGGATGGAGCGGCGGGCACGGTGCAGGAACGCGCCGAACCGGCCCGTGGTCACCCCGGCGTTCTCCGCTGCCGCTCGGAGGTGTTCGGCCGAGTCCACGGTCAGGCGTCGTACCGCGACGGCCCCGCGGAACGGACCGGCGAAGTAGCTGAGGGCCGCGAGGGTGACGCCAGCCGTGCCGAGGGCGAGCGCGGTGGAGTAGAGCAGGGGCACCAGGGCGTCGTAGATCGCCTCGGCGGCCTCCGGGGGCAGGTACTGCGGCGAGACCGCGGCGACCGCGAGGACACGTCCGAGCGCGACGCCGATCGCGAGCAAGGCCATCGCGAACGCCAGGCCGACCCCGGCCCAGATCAACGCCCTCGCCCTCCGCCCCGCGACGAGGACGCCGAGCGTGATCAGGCCGATGCCCACCCAGGGGAGCACGAATCCGAGCACATCCACCGCCTGGTAGGCGGTTCGTGCCTGGACGAGCTCATCGGACTGCGCGACGACGAGTGTCCGATCGACCTCGGGGATCCGCTCGGCCAGCGCAAACCCCTGCGCGGTCAATTGTTCCTTGACGGAGGCGACGAGGGGTCCGAGCTGGATGCCTACCTCGCCGGATTCGCTGATCACGACGGCGCCGGAGGTGTCTCCGCTGAGCGCGGCGATCAGCCGGGCGTGGCTGATCCGCAGCGCCTGGTCCCAGACCTGCTCAAAGGTGTCAGAGGCGATGAGCCGCTCGGTGGTGGACCGGATCTGGGACTGCGCGCCTTCCACTGCGGGCTGTTCGAGCAGCTGGAGCGCGTCGGAGGCCCGGGGTGGAAGGTCCAACGTCGCGATCCCGTCGAAGAGGTCGGAGGTGACCGTCTCGATGTCGATCTCCTCGTTGATCGCCGCGGTGATCTCCTCGACCAGAAAGGCCTGGAAGGCGGGGTCCTCGATGATCGGTGCCATCGTCGCGACGAACTGATCGGTGTCGTTGACCTCGGCCTTCGTCCACGCGGCGACGACGGCGAGCGGGGCCATGACCACACCGAGCAGGATCAGCAGCGTCGCGAGGAACGCGCGTCCTCTGGCGGCCCGGCGTGTGCGTGTGGGCGGCGGCTGCACCTGCTGGGTCTCGAGCCGCGACCGCAGCCGGGCGACCTCCTCAGACAACCTGGCGATCTCCTGGTCCCGGGTCTCTGTGGGATCCATGTGCTCTGCGCCTCTCGATCTGGAGGATGGCGGGACTCATCGTCAGCGCGAGGATCGACGGAGGCTGAACGGCCGCTGGTCTCTCCACCATGCAGCGGACCACTCCGCGCGAGTAGAGCCGTAGGTCCCCTCGGCCGGAGTCTCGGGCCTGTGGCAGAGTGTCGTGCACCGACACGGTGGTGAGCAGAGTCAGGAGGAGCCGGACCGATGAGACGCCAGAAGCTCGAGCGCCACCAGGTCTGGCTCTACCTCGGCGCCGTCCTGCTGGGACTGGTCCTGGGCACGCTGGCACCGCAGCTGGCCGGCACCGCCGATGCGCTGCTCTGGCCGGTCCTGGGGCTGCTGCTCTACGCGACGTTCACCCAGGTGCCGATGGCGGCGGTGCCCGCAGCGTTCGCCGAGGGGCGCTTCATGGCGGCGGCCCTGTTCGGGAACTTCGTCCTGCTGCCGGCAGCGGTCTGGGTGATGGTCCAGTTCCTCCCGGATGATCAGGCCCTGCAGCTGGGCCTGCTCCTGGTGCTGCTGGTGCCGTGCACCGACTGGTTCATCAGCTTCAGCCAGCTGGGCTCAGGCGACGCCGCCCGGGCGACCGCACTGACCCCGGTGCTGCTGGTGCTCCAGCTGCTGCTCCTGCCGTTGTACCTGTGGCTGATCTCAGATGCTGACCTGCGGGTGGTGTTCGCGCCGGCAGACATCTGGCCCGCCGTCGTCGTGGTGCTGCTGCCGCTGGGACTGGCCGTCCTGACCGAGGCCTGGGCCGCACGCCGACCGGCAGTGGCCGCCGCCGTCGACCGCCTGGGGTGGGGACCGGTGCCGCTGCTGGCGGTGGTGGTGCTGCTCGTCGCCATCGCGAACGTCGGTGCGGTCCTGGCGGACCTGCATCTGCTGCCGATCGTCCTGGGAGTGGTGGCGCTGTTCCTGGCGACCAGCCTGTTGTTCTCGAGGACCCTGGCCAGCGTGGCAGGCCTGGACCTGGCACAGGGACGCACGCTGGCGTTCTCGATGGGCACCCGCAACTCCTTCATCGTGCTGCCCTTCGCGCTGGCGCTGCCCGCGGGCTGGGAGACCGCCGCGATCGTGGTGGTCATGCAGTCTCTGATCGAGCTCTTGGGCATGACCTTCTGCGTCTGGTTCATTCCGTGGGTGCTCTTCCCGGACTCCCGCCGATCAGCGGTGCCGGGGTCCGGTCAGGCTCAGTAGGTGAAGTTGCGGCTCGCGGAGAGGTTGATGCCTTCCCCGGTGAGCTGGTTCCAGCAGGACATCTGCGACTGGAAGGAGGTGCAGGCGAAGAACTCGTTCGAGGCCGTCTGCCCGTAGCCCAGCACCTGCTGCCCCTGCTGGGGCACCGGGTTCTCGCAGTCGGGTTCGGCGGTGCGGTCCACCCGGATGGCGTAGGTGACACCCTCGGTGCACCCCTCGGGTGCGCTGAAGCTGTGCTGCAGCACCCGGCAGCGCAGCGTGTCTGCGAGCTCGCAGACCACATTGCCATCGGGGGAGACGAAGGAGCTCAGCGGCTGGCCCTGCGCGGGGAAGGACGCCTGGATCCAGGCGGAGCCCATGTCTGCAACGGTGCCGCGCAGCGCGTTGGGGGTCTGCTCAGACTCGCGCAGGTCCAGGAACAACGCCGCCGCGTGCGTGTTGTCGCAGCTGTCCTGCAGCCCGAGGAGTGCGTCTCGAACCAGGGTGGCGTCCTCTGACTCGACCCAGCTGCCGTTCTCTGAGGCCGCTGAGGCCAGGTCCAGGAAGACCTCGCGGTCCGCGGCGGGGGAGTCGCAGCTGGACTCTTGAGGAAGCGCGGCCAGCTCGGCGCGCCGCTCGTCTGGAGTCGGAGGTTCTTCCGTGGGGCTCGGCTCAGGCTCCTCCGCGGGTTCGTCCTCAGGCTCCTGGGAAGACTGGGCCTGCGCCGGGGATTCTGCGGCGGTGGAGTCCTCGGGGGACCCTCCGTCCAGCAGGGACAGCGCCAGAGCGCTCAGGGCGATCAGCACCAGGACCGGCAGCAGCACGGTGAGCAGGAACTTCGGAGCCCTGGAGCGGCGCCTACGAGGCGGCGCGGCAGACCTGACTGCGCCGGACCGGGCAGGCGCGGCGATCGGAGAGTTGCCGGTTCCGTCCTGGCCGGGTGCCGGGGCAGGGGGAGGGGGCGGGGGAGACGGGTCCGCGGGGGTCTGAGCCGATGGCGCGCTCTGTGCCGGGGTGCCTGCAAGTGCTGGGGGAGTCGCCGGGTCTGTGGGCTCCGGCTGCGCCGCGGCGGCTGCCAGGGCGTCGCGCCGTCGGGTCAGGGCCGCGTCGATCTCCGGGTCACCGAGGGAGGCGAGGGCTTCGAGCAGCTCAGGGTAGGTGGCAGGGTTCTCCGCGACGGTCGGGCGCAGGGCCGGGTGGTTCTCCGCGATCGAGTGCAGAGTGTCCCAATCGGTGCGCGGGTCGGCGGCGATGGCACTGAGCTCGTGATCGTTCGAAGCCATGCGTTCCTTTTCAGTTCCGACGACGCAGCACCAGGCCAGCCGTTCAGTGTGAACAATTCGTTGCGTCCGAAGTGTACTCTCGTCGCAGGAACCGGGTGAGGTGGATCCAGATCAGTTCTGCAGCTGATAGCTCTCGCGCGCCATGAAGAACCCGTCGCCCGTCTCGGTGTTCCAACACTCGAAGCCTGACTCCGAGGAGACGCAGGCGAACCGACCATTGCCGGCGGACTGGCCGTACTGCAGGGTCGCCGAGTTCTCGCCCTCGGTGCTGCCGCAGCCCAGCTGCGGATCCTCGGACCCCACCGAGAAGCGTGCGGGACCGTCACAGTTCTCTTCAGTGTCGAAGCTGTAGTCGAGGATGCTGCACTCGAGCTCATCCTCCCCGATGATGCAGTTGATGTTCCCCGAGGGTGCGGTGAACGCCGGGATGTCCTGGGCGTCCTCGGGTGCGGGACGCACGATCTCGGCGTCCTCCTCCTCGGGGGCCTCGGATTCAGCGCCCTGAGCTCCCGTCTCCTCCGGGTCCTGGCCCTGTTCGTTCTGGTCCTGGGAGATCGAGGTCTCCTCGGACGGCTCGTCATCGCCGCTGAAGACCCCATTGAAGATCAGGAAGTAGGCGGCCACCACGGCGGCCGCGGCGACCAGCAGGATCAGGAAGAGGATCGCGCAGGTGCCGCCGTGACGACGGCGCGGCTCCGGTTCGGCGTAGGGCGCCTGGCTGGCCGGAGCTTCCCAGGGAGCGGGACCGGGACGGGACTCCCATGGAGCCGGGCCGGTCGGGGCGGCGGGGTAGTAGCCGTGACGTGGCTGCGACGGGGCATAGTCCTGCGGGCGCTCCTGGCGCACGGCGGAGAACTCATCCTCCCCGGGGTCGGGGCGAGGGCCGGTTCCGGCAGCGCGTCGGGCCAGCGCGGCGTCCACGGCTGGATCGTGGAGCTCGGCCAGCCACTGGAGCAGCTCGGGATAGGTGTTGGGGTTCTGCGCGATCAGCGGTCGAAGCTCGGGATGGTCTCCGGCGAGCATCTGCAGCTGGACCTGGGGCGTGTTCGGATCTGCCGCGCGGGCGGCGGGACCGGTGGGGCTCTGATGTGGTCCGTCAGTCATGTGTTCTCCATGGTCGAAGGTTCCGCGTACGGCATCCTCGGGACATCATGCCCGAACCAGATCTGTTTTTCAGGTCAGCTGACCTTGTGCTCCGCGGTGATCTCCACGAAATATCGATGCAGCCGGTGATCCGGGGTCAGCTCTGGATGGAAGCTCGCCGCCAGGATCCGTCCCTGCCGAACCGCCACCGGCCGGTCCTGCCAGGAGGCGATGACCTCCACCTCGGTGCCCAGGGACTCGATCACCGGGGCGCGGATGAACACGGCCTCCAACGGGGTCTTGTCCTCCCCGGGGAGCCCTGCCACCTCGAGCGGTCCGACGAAGGATTCCAGCTGGCCGCCATAGCCGTTGCGCCGGACCACGACGTCCAGGCCGCCGATGCGTTCGAAGCCGGTGAGCGCCTCGGCGTCGAGGATCTGATCCGCCATCAGGATCATCCCGGCACAGGTCCCGAACATCGCCATGCCCTCGGCGTGCCGCTCCCGGATGGACCCCAGCAACCCCACCGGGGCGGCCAGCCGGGCCATGGTGGTGGATTCCCCGCCGGGCACGATCAGCCCGTCCAGGCCCTCGAGCTCGGAGGGTCGACGCACGGTGGAGACCTCAGCGCCAGCCGCGCGCAGGGCGCGGGCATGCTCGGCCACGGCCCCCTGCAGCGCCAGGACCCCGATGCGGGGTGTGCTCACCAGCCGCGCTCAGCCAACCGGTGCGGGGCCGGGAGGTCCGCGACGTTGATGCCGACCATCGCCTCGCCCAGGCCCTTGGAGGCCTCTGCGACCACGGCGGGATCGTCGTAATAGGTGGTGGCCTTCACGATCGCGGCGGCGCGCTCGGCGGGGTTTCCGGACTTGAAGATGCCCGAGCCGACGAAGACGCCGTCGGCGCCCATCTGCATCATCATCGCGGCATCGGCGGGAGTGGCCACGCCGCCGGCGACGAAGAGGACCACCGGGAGGCGGCCTTCGCGGGCGATCTGCTTGACCAGCGCGTAGGGAGCCTGCAGGTCCTTCGCGGCCAGGTAGAGCTCATCCTCAGCCAGCGAGGTCAGCCGGGCGATCTCACCGTTGATCGTGCGGATGTGCTTCATCGCCTCGGAGACGTCGCCGGTGCCGGCCTCGCCCTTGGAGCGGATCATCGAGGCGCCCTCGGTGATCCGGCGCAGCGCCTCACCGAGGTTGGTCGCGCCGCAGACGAAGGGCACCTTGAACTTGGACTTGTCGATGTGGTGGATGTAGTCCGCGGGGGAGAGGACCTCGGACTCGTCGATGTAGTCGACCTTGAGGTGCTCGAGGATCTGCGCCTCGACGAAGTGGCCGATCCGGGCCTTGGCCATCACCGGGATGGAGACCTCATCGATGATGCCGGTGATCAGATCGGGGTCGGACATCCGGGCGACGCCGCCGGTGGCGCGGATGTCGGCGGGCACCCGCTCGAGCGCCATGACGGCGACGGCACCGGCGTCTTCGGCGATGCGCGCCTGCTCGCGGGTGACCACGTCCATGATCACGCCACCCTTGAGCATCTGGGCCAATCCGGTGTTCACCGCGGTGGCACCGGTGGCGGCAGCAGTGTGCGTGGTGGACTCAGTGGTCACGGAGGTCTCCTGAAGGTTTAGGTTGCTGCGACGACAATGGGGAGTGAACGTCGCGTTCACTCCCCATTGTTCCATCACTTCAGCACCGCTGCCGAACCGACGTCATACTGCGTTCAGGCGCGGTCGCGCTCCTGGGCCTCGAGCTGCGCGGTGTAGTCCTCGGTGGCCTGCGCATCGGAGGATCCGGCCTCCGAGGAACCGGCGCCCAGCGCTGCCGGGGCGGAGCTGCCGGACTTCAGCGCGGCGAGCCGGGCGTCGACCTCGGCCTGCTCGCCCAGATCTTCCAGAGACTCGAACTGCGCGTCCAGCGAGGAGGCGGCCAGCTCGTTCTGTCCCCGGACCCGGGCCTCTTCGCGGCGGATCTTCTCCTCGAAGCGTCCCACCTCGGAGGTCGGGTCCATCACGTCGATGGACTTCACCGCGTCGTGGACCTGGGACTGGGCGTGCGCGGCGCGGGAGCGTGCGATCAGCTCGTCGCGCTTGGACACCAGCTGCTGCCGCTTGGTCTTCATCTGCTCGAGACCGGTCTTGAGCCGGTCCACGATCTCGCGCTGAGAGGTGATGGTCGGCTCGGCGGACTTCGCCGAGGACTCTGCCTCCATCTGGCGATGGATGGCGACCTTGGCCAGATTGTCGAACTTCTGTGCGTTCTCAGCATTGCCGCCGTCGCGGAACTCGTCGGCCTTCCGGGAGGCTGCGAGCGCCTTCTGGCCCCAGGACCGCGAGTTCTCGAGGTCCTCGCTGTAGTCGTCCTCCATCATGCGCAGGTTGCCGATGGTCTGGGCGATCGCCTCTTCGGCCTCCGCGATGTTGTTGGTGAAGTCTCGGACCATCTGGTCCAGCATCTTCTCCGGGTCCTCGGAACGATCCAACATGGCGTTGACGTTCGCGCGGACCAGCTGGGACATGCGACCTAAAATGGACTGCTTGCTCACAGTGTTCACCTTTCCTTGTGCATCAATGTCTATCGATTGCTCACGTGGTCGATACTAGTCACGGGTTCTTCACACGGCCATGGCCCGGCCCCGGTGCAGACTCAGAACATCCGACGACGGCGCCCGAAGCCGCCCCCGCCCATATGGCCGTAGCCGCCCGGCATGCCGAATCCGCCGAACCCGCCGCCGTAGCCTCCGCCCCCTCCGCTGAGCGCGTCCTCAGCCGATTCCTGCCGGGCGATCTGGGCGGCCTGCACGGCCAGGGTCTTGGCCTGGGTGGCCAGTTCCAGCGCCTTGGCCGGTTCGCGGTCTCCGACGGCCTCCGCCTCGGCGAGGGTGCGTTCGGCCTCCGCCATGCGAGTGCGCGAGGTGGCGCCGCTGCGCTTGGAACGCAGGTAGTCCCGGGAGGACTGCACCTGGTGGCGTGCGGTGAGGATCTCGGTCTGCAGCACTTCACGGGCCCGCCGATCCCGGGCCTGCTGGTCCCGGACCGCGTTCAGGGGCTCGTCGAGCTCGCGATGGGCGATCTCAAGTGAGTTCAACAGCTCCAGGGGGTTGGTCTTGGACTCTGCCTCCAGCGCCCGGCGCACCTGCTGGACCGCGGCCTCGGCCGCGGCGATGGGGCCGGCGAGCTCCGAGGACTGGCCTGCCTGCATCGTGGCGCGCGCCTGGGCGATGTCCTGCTCGGTCTGGTCCAGGCCGATGCCGAGGTTCTGCTCGGCGCTGCGCAGCCGCAGCTGGGTCTCTTCGAGGGATTCGATCAGCTTCCCGGCCTCGCCGGCGGCTTCCTCTCCGGCGTGGATCGCGACCACCGCATCGGAGGCTTGGGAATCGGTGAGCGCCTGCTCGGCCTCCTGGGCCGAGCCTTCGGCGTGCTGAAGACTGCGCGCGGAGTGGTTCAGGCCTTCGGTGAAGGAGGTGAGCGCCTCGTCGTCGTATTTGGACTGCAGGTTCGGGAGGCGCTTCTCGGCCTCTCCCCGGCGGTCCCGGAGCTCTCCGATGCGACGGCGCAGCTGCTCCAGGGCGGGACGCGGGTCCAGCTCGAGGCTGCGCAGGGACTCGAAGTCCTGGCGGTGCGACTCCAGGGTCTCGTTGACCCGCTGGCAGTTCTCGATGACCTTGCCCAGCAGCTCGCGGGCCTCGCGCTCGTCCTCCGGCGGATCGCGGTCCACCGTGTGCTGCATCCGGAAGGACTCCTGCAGGTGCTCCCGCGCCTCGTCCACGTCCTTCTGGAAGGGGGCGACCTGTTCATCGCCGTAGGCGGCGCTGGCGAAGAGGATCTCCTGCTCGGAGGAGTTCACCGCATTGTCCGCCGCGATCAGCAGTGAACCGGCCTCGCGCCGAAGCTCCTCGAGGCTCATCGCAGCCAGCCGCCGCTGCTCCGCGGATTCGTGTCCGGAGCTCTTGCCGCCCGGGAGCTGCTGGTTGTTGGAGAAGCCCTGGAGCCGGCGGTTCTGCTTCTTGCCGCCCGAGAGCCACACCGCGCCCAGCCCGATCAGACCGAGGATGACTGCGCCGATCAGCAGCGGGCCGATCACGATCATCCCGAGGGTGAGGGGTGGATTGAGGACTACGTCGGGCACCATGGGCCGAGTCTATAAGTGGCCTATGACATCGTCTATCAGCCAACGGTCAGCTCGTCTGTGGGCGTAGCCGGGGTTCGCGGCGAGCCAGACCGAGGGTGCCGGGGCAGATCGCCGTCTCCTGGAATCGTCCAGGAGGCATCCAGGCCGTTATCGTCGTCGATACAGGATGGGCGCTGACAATGGCAGTCGAGCCCGCGAGAGCATGCGTGTCCCGATCTCGCCGCCCCACTATCGCAGCGCAAGACCACAAAGGCAGGTTCCACCATGAGTCCAGATCCGCACAACGGCCCTCGCCGGGACGACGTCGACCCTCCGGAGGACGCCACAGCGCGGATCGATCCCGTGCCGCCGGGACCGGTCTCTCCCGAGGCTGATGCCCCGGCCCAGTCCGGGGTGGAGTCCTACTCCGCCGACTGGCCCGCCTCGCCCTCAGGGACCCCCGCCTCCCAGCATCACACCGCAGAGCAGGGCGGCTATGCCTCTGGCGAGCCAGGTCAGGGACAGCACCAGCCGCAGTACGGTCAGCACCAGGCCGGCCAGTACGGCCAGTACGGCCAGGGCCAGTACGGTCAGGATCAGTACGGCCAGGATCAGTACGGTCAGCCGCAGGCCGCCCAGTACCGTCAGGATCAGTACGGCCATCCGCAGACCGGCCAGTACGGCCAGGATCAGCAGGGCCAGTACGGCCAGCCGCAGCACCATCAGGACCCCTCCCATGGCGGTGAGGGCTATGGCGCCTACGGCGGGTACGGCTCGGGTGCCGCCTTCGGGCACCCCGATCAGAAGCAGCCGCGGGCCAAGCGCACCGTGGGCGTCGGCGGTCTCGCGCTCGCGGTGCTGCTCGCCGGCCTGCTCGGCGGCGGTGTGGTGGCCGGCACCCAGGCGGTGCTCGACGACGGCAGCATCAGCACCTCCTCCACCGGAGGCATCGAGATCAACAACCCCGACTCCGCCACCGTGGTCACCGCCGCAGCGGCGAAGGCCTCTCCCTCGGTGGTCACCCTGGCAGTCAACGAAGGTGGCCAGGGCGGGTCCGGCTCAGGAATCATCCTGGATGAGGAAGGCCACGTGCTGACCAACACGCACGTGGTCACCCTCGGCGGGGCCGCGCCGGATCCCGAGATCCAGGTCCGGATGAGCGACGGATCGGTCTCCGACGCCACCCTGGTCGGCACCGACCCGCTGAGTGATCTCGCGGTGATCCAGCTCGAGGACATCGAGGGGATCCAGCCGGCCGAGCTTGGCTCCTCCGGGGATCTCAACGTCGGGGACCAGAGCATCGCCATCGGTGCCCCGCTCGGCCTCGCCGGCACGGTCACCGACGGGATCGTCTCCACGCTGAACCGCACCATCTCCGTCGCCTCCTCCGCCGTGGAGGACGAGGGCGGCGACGCCCCGGAGGCGCCCGAGGAGGGCGCCGAAGAGGACGGCTTCGAGTTCTACTTCCCTGACATGGAGGGATCCCCGACCCAGGGTTCGATTCATCTCAACGTGATCCAGACCGACGCCGCGATCAACCGTGGCAACTCCGGCGGCGCCCTCGTCGATGATGAGGGCCGGGTGATCGGCGTCAACGTGGCCATCGCCTCATCCGGGGGAGGGGCCGAGTCCGACGCCGGGTCCATCGGTGTGGGCTTCGCGGTGCCGATCGACTATGCCCAGCGGGTCGCGCAGGAGCTCATCGAGACCGGTGAGGTCTCGCACGGGCTGCTCGGCGTCACGGTCGCGGCTGCCGGCTCCCAGGAGGTTCCGGACGAGACCGATACCGGGCTTGCTCCGGTGATGCCCGGCTTCACCGTGGGCGCGCTGATCGATGACGTGCCGGGAAACACCCCGGCCGCGGAAGCGGGACTCGCCACCGGTGACATCATCACCGCGGTCAACGACCGGCGGATCGAAGACTCGCTGGCGCTGACCGCCACGATCCGCGAGTACGCGGCCGGAGAGACCGTGACGATCAGCTACACGCGGGACGGCCAGCAGGAAGAGACCGAGGTGACCCTTGGCGCGACCTGAGTCTGAGTCGTTCCCAGCCGGTTCTTCGCGGACCGCGATGTCGGCAGCCCCCGGATCCTCCAGCCGGGCCGGGCTGACCAGCCCCGCCGCGCTGGCGGCGGAGCACGAGGTCCGCCAGGTGCTCGCCTTCGGGGCCCATCCCGATGACATCGACTTCGGCGCGGCCGGCAGCATCGCGGCGTTCACCGCGGCCGGGGTGCAGGTGACCCTGTGCCTGCTCACCGCCGGTGACGCCGGGGGCTTCGAGCCCGGGCGCGACGGGGCCGAGCTGGCCCGGGTGCGGGAGGCCGAGCAGCGTCAGGCGGCCGCGGCGCTGGGGGTCCACGAGGTGATCCTGCTCGACGAGCGCGACGGCTTCGTCGCGCCCACCGCGGAGCTGGTCGGAAAGATCGTGCGGATCATGCGTCAGGTCCGGCCCGAGGTGGTCATCTCTCCGCATCCCGAACGCGCCTGGGACCGGCTGCAGAAGTCACACCCCGATCACCTGGCCTGCGGCGAGGCCGTGGTCCGTGCCGCCTACCCCTACGTGGAGAACCCCTTCGCCTACCCGGAGCTCGCGGCCGCGGGGCTGGAGGCCTTCAAGATCCGTCACCTGCTGCTGACCACCGCGCCGCAGGAGCGGGTGAACCTCCGGCTCGACGTCTCGGGACAGGAGTCGGTGAAGCTGGACGCGCTGCGGGCCCACTTCAGCCAGCACCCCGACGCCGCGCGGATGGAGAACTTCGTGCTGGAGCAGATGCGCGAGATCCACGGTGCCGGCGGCTTCGCCGAGGAGTTCCACTGGGTCACGGTCAACGCCCCGGACACGATCAGCGGGTTCTGACTTCGGAGGCCGGTGATTCAGGCCGGCGGTGACTCAGGCCGGCGGTGATTTCGACCGGCAGTGATTTCGACCGGCGGTGACTCAGACGTTGCTGACGAGCACGCCGTCGGCGTCGGACCACAGGGTCGCCCCGGGCACGAAGCTCACGCCGCCGAACTGGACCGGCACATCGACCTCGCCGACTCCGTCCTTGACCGACTTCCGGGGATTCGAGCCCAGTGCGCGCACACCGAGGTCCATCTCGGCGAGCTGCTCACGGTCACGGATCGCCCCGTGGATGACCACCCCGGCCCAGCCGTTCTCGATCGCGGAGGCGGCGATCATGTCACCGATCAGGGCCGAGTCCAGCGAGCCTGAGCCGTCGACGACGAGCACGGCGCCATCACCGGGGGAGTTCAGCAGCTCTTTGACCAGTCCGTTGTCCCGGTGACAGCGGATGGTCCGGATCGGGCCGGTGAATCGGGCGCGGCCGCCGAGGTTCAGCAGCTGCAGCGAGAGCGACTGCAGCGACTCGTCGTCGTCGTAGAGGTCGCAGGTCGCGAAGTCAGCGCTGCCGGTGGTGGGCCTGGGTTCTGCGCTCATCAGTCCTCGTCCTCCTCCTGATCGGTGGACCCGCCGTATTGCGGGCCGTCGGTGACTCGTTCACGCATCTCGATCTCGCCGACCGTCTCGCCCATCGGGCGCTCCTCGCCGCGGATCTGCTCGACCGTGATCTGCAGCGCCCGGTTCGACTCGACATCGCGCAGGGTCACGATCTCCTCCTCGAGCTCCGCGGCGGTGAAGTTTCCCAGCGAACTGGGCTGGGCGTCGTCGCGCGGCATCAGCCACAGCTGGTAGGTGGTCTCGCCCTCGAGCTCCCCGACCTCGGAGAAGTCCACGTAGCCCACATTCTCGGCCTCGGAGATCACCGCCCGTGCGGTGCCGCCCTCGGCGAGCTCGATGCCGTCGACCACCCGCGCCTCGGGGTCCCCGTCGGCCGTGGCCTGCACGTCCTGGCCGATGGTCAGTCCCCAGATCAGCAGGACCGCGGCCAGCACGACGACAGCGAGGCCGCTGACGATCATCCAGCGCTTCACCACCGGTTCCCGTTTGGGCGTCACCTCGGTGTGGCTCGAGATGGACTCCACCATTCCCATGCCGACCTCCTGGTCGGAGAGGTTGTAGAGCACCTCCTCGAGCAGCTGGCCCGGCGGGACCACCGGGTAGGCGGTGAAGATCTCGGAGAGCGTGCGCCGGGCCGAGAGCACCCGGGTGTCCCAGGCGCGCGCGGTGGCCTCATCGGCGGTCAGGACCGCCTCATCCAGCACGGCGCGTTCCCGGTTGTCGATGGCGTCCAGCGCGTAGACCTCGGCGAGCTCCACGAGCAGTCCGTGTTCGACGTCGGCGCCGATGTCCTCGGTGAAGTTCCGGTTCACCGCGCCGGAACGTTCCACGTCCTTCTTCGTCACCGCGGCCCGCAGGATCGGATCGAGCTCCGCCTCGCGGGTGGTGCGCCTGGTGTGCATCCGGGTCATGCCGTCACGCAGTCGAGACTTCACGGCCGGAACGGCTGCGCCCACCGCGGCGCCCACCTGCTGGTGGGTGTCGCCGGCGAGGTAGCTCAGCGCCAGCGCCTGGGACTGCGAGTCCGAGAGCACGCTGATGTCCTCGATGATCTCTTCGGGAAGACCGGCGATCCCGCCCCCTTCATCGGCCGGGACCACGGTGAGGCGGATCGGTGTGGCCAGGCCCTCGCGGAAGCGCTCCACGAAGATCCGGTGCGCCAGCGGGACCAGCCATTCCAGCACCAGCTCGTACTCGGTGGGCCGGTAGGCGTCGTCGGGGCGATGCTCCTCGGCGGCGTGCTCGTCGGTGAGCAGCTCCGAGGCCTGGGACTGCAGCCGGAGGTCTTGGGCGCGCTCGTCGGCCTGGTCCCAGAGCTGGTGGTAGACCGCCAACATGGAGGCCTGCGCCCCCTCGGGATCTTCGTGCATCAGCAGCGCCAGCCCGTAGACCACATCGGAGGTGGCCTCGTAGAAGGTGGCGAAGGAGGGCTGGTCGCCGCGGGCCGAACCCGCGAGGAGCTCGCTCAGCCTCGGATCGTTCGAGGCCTCGGCGGAGTCGGGCCGGCCGTCGGCGTCGTCGTTCCCGGTGGTCTCATGGACGGACCCGCGGCCCTGTTCTGCGCGGGTCAGGTCGCCGTCGGGGAGGTCTTCGGGGTGAGCCGATGCAGAGCGATCAGAGGCGGTGTCCATGGTTGGTGAGTGTAGCGAGCCCCAGCGGGCTTCAGCGTCACCAACACCCTCATGAGCGTCAGACGGCTCCGCCGAAACCGTCCTGACGCCAGGCCTCGTAGACGGCGATCGAGACCGAGTTCGCCAGGTTCAGCGAACGCCGGGAGGCGAGCATCGGGATCCGCACCCGATCGGTGATCCGCGGATCGGCTTTCACCGCCTCGTCCAACCCGGTGGACTCCCGGCCGAAGAGCAGCACATCGCCGGGGCGGTAGGTGATCGAGGTGTGGGTGACGGTGCCCTCGCCGGTGAAGGCGAAGATGCGCTGGGGAGCCAGTGCCGCATAGGCGGCCTCCAGGCTCGGGTGCACGGTCATCACGGCGAGATCGTGGTAGTCCAGACCGGCACGGCGCAGCTTGGCGTCGGCGAAGTCGAAGCCGATCGGTTCGGCCAGATGCAGCTCCACCCCGGTGACAGCGGCGAGCCGGATCAGGTTGCCGGTGTTGCCGGGAATCTCAGGCTGGTCCACCAGCACCCGAATCGGAGTGTTCACGCCCGTCATCCTACCGGCGACGGAACCGGCTGGGCTCAGGGAGCGGTCACTCCAGCGGGTGCTGCAGCTGACGGCGCAGCGCGGCAAGCAGGTGCCGGTCGATCACGTTGGCCTGGGCGGAGGCGGCGAGCTGCTCGCGGATGCTGCGGAAGGCACGCGCCGGGGCCAGCGGGGCCCGCGCGATGCCGGTCCCTCGGGACTCCACCACCGGGCTCTGCATGCCGCCGTCGGGGGACTGCAGCACGAGCTGCTGCCCCAGGTTCAGGCTGGTCTCGCGGCCGGTCTCCCGCATCGCGGCCTCCACGGTGGCGCGCAGCAGCCGGGAGTCTCCGGTGAGGTCAGGCAGGGTCAGCGAGCGTCCGGCGGCGTGAAGCCGGCGGCCGTCCCAGGACGCAGCCGCAGCGGGCACCTCCAAGGAGGAGACCACCACCAGGGTGTCCCCGCAGACCAGCACGTGATCCACCGCCGGCCCGCGCGGGGGACGGCTGGATCCGCGGCGGTCCTTGCCCGCCGGTTCCAGGGCGACGGCGTTGAAGAGTCGCGCGGTGGGCAGCTCGGAGAGTACGTGCTTCTCCAGCAGCGCCGCCATCCGCTCGGCGCGGCGGGTGCGGCCTCCGCCGAAGAGCCCCTTCGAGGCGAAGCGACCATGCGTGCGCTGACTGGTCAGCGGCAGAGAGAGCGGCTCGGGCTGGGAGAGGTCAGGGATGTAGATCGGGGCCAGGTGGGCGGTCCCCGAGGGGGTACGGGCGGAATCGGCGCTGCCGGAGCGCGCCGAGGTGCTGCCCGAGGCGGTGGTCCGGAATGCCGCCCCCGTTCCGCCGAAGCCGCCGAACCCGGGACGGCCGTAGGTGGGCCCCTCGTTCTCGGAGTCGGCTTCCGCGCCGGCGCCCTGCGGCTGGCGCAGCCTCCGATCGTAGGCGGCCCGGGCCGCCTCATCGCCGAGGACCTCCCAGGCCGACTGCACCTCGTGAAACTCCTCCGCGGTGCCGCCGGCGTCGGGGTGGGCCCGCCTGACCTGCTTGCGGTAGGCCGCGCGGACGGCCTGGGCGTCGGCGTCGGGGCCGATGCCCAGCACGCTGTAGAGATCTCCGGAGTGACTGCTCATCGAGGATTCACGATAGCCCCAAAAGCGTAGAATCGTGGACACGATGTCATCTGCACCTGAGGCCCTGCCGGGCGGAACCTATTTCGACCACGCCGCCACCACTCCGATCAAGCCCACCGCGATGCGGGTGCTCACCGAGGTCATGCCGGCCCTGTCGAACCCCTCCTCGCTGCACGGCTCCGGCCGCCGCGCCCGGTTGGCGGTGGACTCCGCCCGCGAGCAGCTCGCCCGTGCCGCAGGAGCGCACCCCTCCGAGGTGATCTTCACCTCCGGGGGCACCGAGGCGGACAACCTCGCGGTCAAGGGGCTCTACTGGCAGCGCCGCGCGCAGGACCCGGCCCGGCGTCGGATCCTGCTGCCCGGGATCGAGCACCACGCGGTGCTCGAGACGGCTGAATGGCTCGAGGCTCACGAGGGCGCCGCGCTGGACATCATTGCCGTGGATGCGCAGGGGATCGTGGATCTGCCTGCCCTGGAGGCACAGCTGGCTGAGTCTGCGGACTCGGTCGCGCTGGTCACCGTGATGTGGGCCAATAACGAGACCGGCGCGATCCAGCCGATCGCTGCGATCGGCGAGCTCTGCGCGCGCTACGGGGTGCCGCTGCACACCGACGCGGTCCAGGCCTTCGGATCGCTTCCTGCCGGTACGGCGCCGATGAGCTTCCGCGACTCCGGTGCCGCGACCCTGGCGATCAGCGGCCATAAGATCGGCGCCCCGGTGGGCATCGGCGCGCTGCTGGTCCGACGCGACGTGGCGCTGACCCCGGTGCTGCACGGCGGCGGGCAGGAGCGCGACATCCGCTCCGGCACGCTCGACGTCGCCGGGATCTGTTCCTTCGCCGCGGTGGCCCAGGAGCTGGTGGCCTCCCAGGAGCAGGAGTCCCAGCGACTGGCAGGGCTGCGGGATCAGCTGCTGGACGCGGTGGTCGGGCTCGAGGGGGTCACGCTGCGCGGACCGGACCCGCGGACCCACCCGGAGCTGCGGCTGCCGAACAACCTGCACATCACCGTGGACGAGGCCGAGGGCGATTCGCTGCTGTTCATGCTGGACATGGCGGGCTTCGACACCGCTACCGGTTCGGCCTGCACCGCCGGGGTCCCGCGCCCCTCCCACGTGCTGCTCGCGATGGGTCTCAGCGAGGAACAGTCCCGCGGCGCCCAGCGCTTCAGCCTGGGCTGGACGACGACGGAGCAGGATGTGGCCGCGCTGGCCGCCGCGCTGCCCGCAGTGATCGCCCAGGCGCGCACCGCCGGAATGGCCGCCGCCCGACGCTGAACGAGGGCAGGATCCTGCGTTTCGCCCGTAACCCGGCGTTCCTGGGGCGCATACAGGTGCTCTGAGGTCTCTAGGCGGCCGCATTCCCTGTGTCCCGGCGTCTCTGGGGCGCATACAGGTGCTTCCGGCCCTCTATGCGGCTGCATTCCCTGTGTCCCGGCGTTCCTGGGGCGCATACAGGTGCTCTGAGCTCTCTATACGGCTGCATTCCACCCGTTGCCGCCCCAGCGACGGCTCGGGCGAGCGCGCGAGGTGCCCGAGGCGGGTGCGCGTGGCGGGGGCGGGGGTGAGGCGGGGTGGCTTCGGCTCAGGGCAGGACGATGTCGTTGACCTCGCCCGGCGCGCAGGCGATCTCCCAGCGGAATCCGTCAGGGTCGGCGAAATATCCGCTGTAGCCGCCCCATTCGCGACGCTCGGCGGGCTGAATCTCAGTGGCTCCGGCCGCGCGCGCCAGGTCCAGGACCTCATCGACCTGCGCGTCTTCAGCGACGTTGTGCGCCAGGGTCAGCGGCGCCACCCCTGGACCGGTCATGATCGGGCCCACCTCGGCCTCGAACTCGGCCCGATCCCAGAGCGAGAGCAGCAGATGCTCGCCGGCGCGCAGCATCAGCACCCCGGGGGCCTCCACGCTGGGCGCCCAGCCGAGACCCTCGACGTAGAAGCGTCGGGTCACCGACAGGTCGGCCACGGCGAGGGTGATCAGTGAGAGTCGCTGCTCCATGGGGGCCTCTTTCGGGTAGGGGGCTTGAGTTGCCGGGGCGAAGCGCATCCGTGGGGCGCATCCAGGTGCTCTGAGGTCTTCCTACGGCCGCATTCCACCCGTTTCCGCCCCAGTGAGGGAAGGGGAGGGAAGGTGGAAGGGGAGGGAAGGTGGAAGGGGAGGGAAGGTGGAAGGGGAGGGAACGTGTGAGAGGAGGGAAGTGTAAGGGGAGGGAAAGTGTAAGGGGGCGCGGACCGGGCGCGCACCCCGCTCAGGCCTCGCGGAGCTGGTCGCGCAGCGCCTCGGCGGTGTCGCGCACCCGGGTGAGCACCCGCATCGCGGCGGGTTCGGTGAGCGAGGCGAACTGCGAGCGGGCCGGTTCTGCCTGGTGCCGCGCGGCGGAGCCGACCAGGATGAAGTTCTCCAGACTGGTCAGCGGCATCCCGATCCGGTCCCAAGGCCCACGCAGCCTTCGTGCCAGGTCGCTGACCTGGGGGAGCTGAGTCTCCCCGCGGCGTGAGGCCTCGGAAGAGTAGGGCCGCGCGGCGGCTGCGGCATCCGCGGCGGTCAGTGTGGAGGCGAGCATGGTGGCCCCAGATTCGACCAGTTCGGCGGTGCGCTCCCAACCCTGTGCCTGCATCACGGTGAGATCGACTCCGAAGCCGCTGACCTTCGGGCCCTGGGCCGCCCGAAAGTCCTGCAGATGCTCCGCCTCCACGACGCCGCCGAGGTCGAGCAAGATCTCCTCGGCACCGCCGCGCTGGAGGGTCTCGATCATGAGGCCGAGGTGGCCGCGGGCCTCCTCGCGGTCCAGCGCCCGGATCGTCCGGTAGCCGCTGACCGTGGGGATCAGCCCCCCGCGAGCCCGGGTGTAGTCGGGTTCGGCGATGATCACGGTCAACGACGACGGCGCGCAGGCTCGCCGCACATGGCTCAGGTGTTCGGCGACCCCCGCGGCCAGCGAGCCGGCCAGGTCTCGGCGTGCTCCATGATCGGTGAGCACCTTCTCGCCGGACGGCAGCGCGAGGCTCGCCATCAGGCTGATCGGTCCCAGCAGCTCCAGCACCAGGGGAGCGGCGAGTCCGTTCTCGTCGGCGGCGTCCAGGCCGGCCTCGCGGCGCCGCCCGCGGACATCGGCCAAGGTGTCCACATCCGAGCGCAGCCAGCCGCGGGCGCGCTGGTCATCGGCGCCGGGTCGCTGGGTGAGCCGCCATCCGTAGGAGGTCAGCTCGGTGGCGAGCTCGGAGAGCTGAGCGAGGCTGCGGCCCAGCAGCTGCGAGTGCAGTCCGCGTCCGGGAAGTTCAGGCAGTCCCGGCAGATGTGGTGCCGGCAGCTCGGCGGCCTGCAGCTCTGCGCTGTGCAACAGATCGGTCCCGGGCATCACACCGGCCGCGGCGGAGCGCAGCGGCATCAGCGGTCGGTCGATTCGTGGGGTGCGGCAGCGTCGTCGGCGGTTTCTCCCGGGGCGACCGCTGCGGAGCCGAGGCCGGCGCTGGAGATCGCCTGATGATGGCGGATGACCTCTTCGATGATGAAGTTCAGGAACTTCTCGGCGAACTCCGGGTCGAGCTGAGCCTCATTCGCCAGCCGCTTGAGCCGCGAGATCTGGTTCTTCTCGCGGGCCGGATCCGCCGCGGGGAGCTGGTGCTTGGCCTTGAGCACTCCGACGCGCTGGGTGGCCTTGAACCGCTCGGCCAGCAGGTAGACCAGCGTCGCATCGATGTTGTCGATGCTGGCTCGCATGGAGAGCAGCTCATCGAGGATCTCGGGTTCTACCTGGGTGCCGGCCTCGCCGGCGCGGGGATCTGTGCTCATGCATCCAGCCTACTGGGCGGCGGAGGCCACCGGCTGGTAGTTCTTCGAGCGGGCGGTGTCGATGGTGGCCTGTCCCAGCACCCGGGTTCCCTGGTACATGACGGCGGTCTGACCGGGGGCGACACCCTGCAGCGCGTCCTGGAGCTCCACCATCAGCCGGGGTGCGCCGTCTTCGGTCTCCGGGTGCTCGGCCTCGACCCGGGCGCGGGCGGGCACCGGGTCGGCGTGGGCGCGGATCTGCAGGTCCAGGGAGAACCATTCCCCGGTGGCGGCCTCGGTGACCGGGGCACCGGCCCAGGAGAGCCGGATGCCGGTGAGCCGATCGATCTCGAGCAGCTCGCGCGGCCCGGCGACCACGGTGTTGTCCTTGGGCCGGATCTCCAGCACGAACCGGGGCTTGCCGTCCGGGGCGGGGTGGCCGAGCTTGAGACCGCGGCGCTGGCCCACGGTGTAGGCCTCGGAGCCCTGATGCTCGCCGATCTGCTCACCCTCGGCGTCGAGGATCGGGCCGTTGCGCAGCTCGATCTGCTCGGCGAGCCAGCCGCGGGTGTCGCCGTCGGGGATGAAGCAGATGTCGTGGGAGTCCGGCTTCTTCGCCACCGAGAGTCCTCGCTCGGCCGCCTCGGCGCGGACCAGGTCCTTCGAGGGAGTCTCGCCCAGCGGGAAGATGCAGTGCTCGAGCTGCTCGGTGGTGAGCACCCCGAGCACGTAGGACTGGTCCTTGGTCCAGGTGGCCGCCCGGTGCAGCTCGGGGCTGCCCTCGGCGTCGCGGAAGACCTTGGCGTAGTGCCCGGTGGCCACGGCGTCGAAGCCCAGCGCGATGGCCTTGTCCAGCAGCGCCTCGAACTTGATCTTCTCGTTGCAGCGCATGCAGGGGTTCGGGGTGCGGCCTGCGGCGTACTCGCTGATGAAGTCATCGACCACATCGGCCTTGAAGCGTTCGGAGAAGTCCCAGACGTAGAACGGGATTCCGAGCTTCTCGCAGGCGCGCCAGGCGTCGGAGGAGTCTTCGATGGTGCAGCAGCCGCGGGACCCGGTGCGCAGCGTGCCGGGCATCCGGCTCAGCGCCAGGTGCACCCCGACGACCTCGTGGCCGGCGTCCACGGCGCGCGCCGCGGCCACGGCGGAGTCCACTCCGCCGGACATGGCTGCCAATACCTTCATGAATCTCTTCCCGGTTCCCTGTAGTGGTTGCGCACCCGTGTGCGCCGAGCTGGTTCTGCTGCCCAGTATTCAGCACTCCCGGGGGTCGATGCATTCCCGCCGGTCAGCGCCGGTCAGTGAGCATCCCAGCAGCGGCCTCAGAGCCGTCCCGAGGCCTTGAGCCGGATATAGGTGTCGGCGAGCTGCGGGGGCAGCTGGTGCGGGGCGGCCTCGACGACCTCGACCCCGAGCGAGGCCAGCTGGCGGCGCAGCGCCTCCTTCTCGATCAGCGCACGCTCGGCGGCGGCCGCCCGGTACACCTCCCCGGCGGTCTCCCGGGCGCGGGCCCGCCGATCCAGCTCCGGGTCGCGCACCGCGGCGAGCACCACGAGATGACGCTGAGTCAGCGCCGGCAGCACAGGCAGCAGACCCTCCTCCAGTGAACCGGAGTCCAGCGAGGTCAGCACCACCAGCAGGCTGCGCTGCGAGCTGATCGCTCGGATCTGGCCCGGCAGCTGGGAGAAGTCCGCCTCCACCAGGCGGGGCTCCACCGTGGACATCGCCTCGGCCATCTGATGCAGCAGGTCTCCGCGCATCCCGGAGCGGGCCTGCGAGCTGATGCCGCGGTCGAAGGAGAAGTAGTCCACCCGGTCACCGGCCCCGGCGGCGAGAGCACCGAGCAGCAGCGCGGCCTCCATCCCGGAGTCCAGCCGAGGCTCATCCTCGATGCGCACCGCGGAGGTGCGCGAGGAGTCCAGCGCGATGATCACGCGCCGGTCCCGCTCAGGCCGCCAGGTGCGCACCACCAGATGCTGACCCTGGGAGGACTGCCGCCGGGCGGTGGCCCGCCAGTCGATGGAGCGCACATCGTCGCCGCGCACGTAGTCGCGCAGCGAATCGAACTCATGTCCGGCGCCACGGATCTGCACCGCGGTCGCACCGTCCAGCTCACGCAGCCGCTGCAGCTTCGAGGGCAGGTGCCGCCGCGAATGGAACGGCGGCAGCACCCGCAGGGTGTGCCGCACCCGGTGGGTCACCTGGCGCCCGGCCAGGCCCAGCGGCCCGATCGAGCGCAGGCTCAGATGTTCGCTGTGCAGGTCTCCGCGCCGGGTGGGGCGCAGCGCGGTCTGGATCCGGGCGGTCTGGATCTTGGCGGCTGACCCGCCGGGACCGGTTGATCGGACCGGTCCCAGCCGGATCGGACTGATCTGCGCGCGTGCACCGGCGGAGGGCTGCCAGCCGTCCTTGACCTGACCCCGAAGCGGGCGCGCCCCCTCCTGGTGGACGACGGTGCTCGCCGTCGTCGTCTGGCCCAGCCGCACGCCGGCGGTCGGCACCCGCTCGACCCGCACGCTGCGCGGCGAGCCGGCGAGCACCATGTCCGCCGCGGCGAGCAGGATCAGCAGCACCGCGCAGCCGAGCAGCGCGCCCGGCGTCGGGAACACGACGACGACGGCGCTGAGTCCCAGCGCCACGTAGAGGAATCGTCGGGTCAGAACCATGGGTCGGCGCCGATCAGCGTGGGACCGGCACGGTGGCCAGGATCGACTGCAGCACGTCGTCGATGCTGACCCCGTCCATCGCCGCCTCGGGACGCAGCGAGACCCGGTGCCGCAGGCAGGCCGGAGCCAGTGCCTTGACGTCGTCGGGGGTGATGAAGTCGCGGCCGGAGAGCCAGGCCCAGGCGCGGGAGGCGTTCATCAGAGCGGTGGCACCACGCGGGGAGACGCCCAGCTGGAAGCTCGGGGTCTCCCGGGTGGCCCGGGCGAGGTCGACGATATAGGCCAGCACCTCACCGGCGATCGCGACCTCGCGGACCTGGGCGCGGGCGGCGAGCACGTCCTGGGCTCCGGCCACGGCGCGGACCCCGGCCCCGGCGAGGTCGGAGGGGTTGAACCCGGCGGCGTGGCGGCGGATGACCTCGATCTCCTCACCGCGGTGCGGGAGATCCAGGTGCACCTTGAGCAGGAAGCGGTCCAGCTGGGCCTCCGGAAGCGGGTAGGTGCCCTCGTACTCCACCGGGTTCTGGGTGGCGGCGACCAGGAACGGATCGGGCAGCGGCCGGCTGATCCCGTCCACCGAGACCTGCCGCTCCTCCATGGCTTCGAGCAGCGAGGCCTGGGTCTTGGGCGGGGTGCGGTTGATCTCATCGGCGAGCAGCAGATTGGTGAAGACCGGGCCCTCGCGGAAGCTGAAGTCCCCGGTCTTGGAGTCATAGACCAGCGAGCCGGTCACATCGCCGGGCATCAGGTCCGGGGTGAACTGGACCCGTGAGGTGTCCAGGCTCAGCGAGGCGGAGATCGCCCGGACCAGCAGGGTCTTGGCCACCCCGGGCACCCCTTCGAGGAGCACGTGGCCACGGACCAGCAGCCCGATCAGCACGCTGGTGACCGCGGCGTCCTGGCCGACCACCGCCTTGGCCACCTCGCCGCGGACCTGGTGGAACTTCTCACGCAGCTCATGCGCCGCCGGGTCCGGCATCAGAGACGAGTCCTGGTGGTTCTGCGTGGCAGCGATATGTGGTTCAGTCATTGCTGGTGTTCTTCCCTTGCTGGCGGTTCGGGTGGGTACGGTCTGTGCTGGTCTGTTCGGCGCCGAGCCCGGTGCGTGCTCCGCCGGCCGGGTGGGCGAGGGAGTGGGGGTTCAGCGCGGCGCGCTGGACCTCGTCCTCGAGCTGCGCCAGCGCCTGGGCGTAGGCCACCAGCTCTGAGTTGCTGCGCGGCTGCCGGGCGAGCAGCCCTTCCAGCTGTGCCGGGTCGCGGCGGATCTGCCGGGCGGCGGCGTCGACGATGCTGGCCTCCTGCGGAGCGGCGCCGAGCCGGAGCAGTCGGGCGAGCCGGATCAGATGGGCGCTGCGCAGGGTGCGCGCGGAGGCGTCCACCGCGTTGGCGCTCTGATACATCCGGCCGCGTCCCTCGGCGGTCTCGGCCCCGGGGACCTGGACCGGCAGCGGCTCGCCGACCACCGGACCGGGACGTCGCCCGAGCACCAGCATCATCACCAGCACGCAGAGCAGCAGCCACCAGGCCAGCGGGATGACCCAGTCGGGGAGGAAGTCCATGGGGGAGGCCCACTGCTGCTCGTCGAGCGTGTCCAGGCCCATCGGGGTGTACCAGATCAGGTCATCCTCGGCGCCGAAGAGCCACAGCGCCAGCGCCGCATGGCCGGCGTCGGTGATGTTCTGGTTGGTGAACGCCGCCGGTCCGCCGAAGAGCAGGCCGGCCTCGGTCTCGATCAGCATCTGCGCCGCGCCGGTGTCCTCGGTGAACCCGGTGAAGCAGCCCGGTGCGTCGCTGAAGAACAGCGCCCCCGGGGCCTGGACCGTGGCGGCGTTGACCGCCGCATCCACCGGGCACTGCGCCCCGGCCTCCAGGGCCGCGCTGGAGCCGCCGCCGGGGTGGTTTCCGGCGTAGCTCGCCGGACCCTCGGGGTACAGCGCACCCAGCAGCTCGGGCCCCTCGCTGAGCAGCACCACCGGACGCTGGTCGCGCCCGCGGAGGCCTTCGCTGAAGGCGGCCTCGGGGATGTCGCCGGTGGAGAGGACCACCAGCGGGGCCTCGGGGTGCTCGGTCATCAGGTCTCGGGCGATCTCCGCCGAGGCCGCCGAGTGGATCTGCACCTCTTGATCCTCGAGCACCCCCGCAAGGGCGGCATAGCCGTCCAGCGCGGTGTTCTGCAGACCGAAGCGATCCATGTCCTCGTCGTTGAGCGACTGGATCAGCGCCACCGAGAGGAGCCCCAGGACCAGCAGCAGCAGCCAGAACTGCCACCGCTGGAACCCGCTGCGCAGCGTGGAGCCGAGCGTCGCCGTCGTCGTGGTCATCCGCGCGCCCCCTGATGTTGCTGGGTCTCGGGCTGCTGCTGCTCAGGCTGCCGGGCCTCGGGCGGGGACTGCAGCCGCTCCGCCAGGGCCAGCAGCGTGTCGTAGGCGGCCCGGTTCAGCGAGCCGCCTCCGTAGCGGGAGTAGTTGAACAGCTCGGCGGAATGCATCGCCTGCCGGGCCTGGCCCGGGTGGGCCCGCGCCAGCGCGGTGCCGGCCTCGGTGGCGGTGCGGCCGGCCTGCTCGGCGAGCTCCTGGCGCTCCTCTGCGGCGCGGATCACGGCGCGGAAGAGCTCCCGGCAGGCCTCGTCGAAGCGTCCGGCCTGGGCGTGGGACTCGGCCCGCCGGCGCAGCTGCTCCGCGGTCACCCCGGCCGGGCTGGTCAGCAGCTCGCCGCCGTCGGCGCCGCGCTGCAGCCGGGGCCGCACCAGCACGATGCAGAGGATCACCGCGGCGAGCAGCAGCACCAGCAGCAGCACCGGCCCCAGGGGCAGGTTCAATGGACCCAGATTCAGGCTCAGCTGGTCCAGCCAGGCGAGGAAGCGGTCTGCGGCCTCGCGCAGCGGTCCGGTGGCGTCGCGCTGGTAGCGCGGATCGCTGAGCTCCTGCTCCAGGAGCTGACGGGCCTCATCGGGTTCGGGCTGCACCGCGGTCCACCTCCGTGAAGTGCTCGTGGAGATGCTCGATCGAGCCGGGGACCAGACGCTCGGCAGGGGTTCGGGCGGAGTGCAGCGGCAGGCGCACCGGATCGGCCGCTGCCAGCAGCGTCACGTCCAGGGCCTCCTGCCGGATCCGGGCGTTGAGATACATCAGCGAGATCACCGTGCCCACCACACCGATGAATAAGGTGCTCAGCACGGTGCCGTAGAGCTCGGTGAGGGCGAACACCGCGAAGCCGGCCCACTCTCCGCCGGGGAGCGGGGAGCCCTCGAGCAGCTCGGCGGCCGCCACGGTGACCATCAGAGGCATCGACGCGATCGTGAACACCAGTCCCAGGATCACGTAGAGCAGCGCGACCAGCCCGATGTTGCGCCACCAGCGGCCTCGGTTGAGCTGCCAGGACCGTCCGATCGCGGCGAAGGGACCGCGCCGCTCGACCACCACGGTCAGCGGGGCGTACATCACCGCGGCGGTGATCCAGCACAGGGCCAGGAAGAGTCCGGGCAGCACCACCACGGCTCCCAGGAACAGGGTGATCACCAGCAGCAGCACGGCCACGAAGAACACCGGCAGCGCCACCACGGTCAGGATCAGCCCCAGCACCAGCAGGTTGACCACGGTCGGGCCGAGCCGGCCCAGCCGCAGCCGGACCGTCTGGCCCATCCCGGTGTGCAGCCCGTAGGCGGCGCGCAGCGTGGGCAGCACCATATAGGCGGTGGCCACCGCGATGACCAGTGAGGTCAGCGCGGAGCTCGCGAAGGTCACCCAGAGGAACGCGGCGTCGGCGGCCACGCCCAGCGCCAGGTCCGGGTCCTCGAAGGCGCCCGGGTCGGTGAGCATGCGCATATAGGAAGAGGAGGGAAGCACCAGCATCATCACCAGGGTGAGCCCGAAGTTCACCAGCCCGGCCAGGAACGGGACCCCCAGCACCGCCTTTGGTGACCGGCGGATCACGGCCACGGCGGCGCTGAACAGCTCGTCGGCGACCATCCGGCGCAGCGGGAAGACCGATCCCGGGGTCAGCGCCGGATCCTGCGCGGCGCGGGAGGGCGCGGAACCGGTGCCCGGCCACGGCCTGGCACCACGGTGTGTCTCCGCTGTATGGGTCATCGCCCCTCCTCAAGCGCCTCTGCGCGACTGCCCTCTGCGCTCAGCCTACCGCTCTCATATATCCTGAGTGCGGTGCCGCTTGGAACTGGGCCCGAACCTGCGCGCGCAAGACGCACTGCACCGCAGGCCCCCTATGGATGGAGAGCAGATGAAAGCCAGAATCCTGGTCGTCGACGACGACGAAGCGCTCGCAGAGATGATCGGCATTGTGCTGCGCAATGAGGGATTCGAGCCCACCTTCTGCTTCAACGGCGAGGATGCCCTGGAGACCTTCCACAGCTCCAAGCCGGACGTGGTCCTGCTCGACCTGATGCTGCCCGGCAAGGACGGCATCGAGGTCTGCCGCGAGATCCGCGAGGAAGCGGACACCCCGGTGATCATGCTCACCGCCAAGTCCGACACCGCTGATGTGGTGCGTGGCCTCGAGGCCGGCGCCGATGACTATGTTCCGAAGCCCTTCAAGCCGGCGGAGCTGGTCGCCCGGGTCCGCGCCCGGCTGCGCCCAGCCGACCACAATGCTCGCCCCGACGGCGAGAACCTGACCATCGGTGACCTCAGCATCGACGTGGCCGGCCACGAGGTCCGCCGCGGCGAGCATCGGATCTCGCTGACCCCCCTGGAGTTCGACCTGCTCACCGCGCTGGCGAAGAAGCCCTGGCAGGTCTGGAACCGCGAGATGCTGCTGGAGGAGGTCTGGGGCTACCGCCACCAGGCCGACACCCGGCTGGTCAACGTCCATGTGCAGCGGCTCCGTTCAAAGATCGAGAAGGATCCGGAGAACCCCGAGATCGTGCAGACCGTGCGCGGCGTCGGCTACAAGGCCGGAGGGCAGGGGTAGTCATTCCAGGCGAAGCTGATCGTTCCGCGGATCGCGCCGCGTCTCGATCCTCGGCGAGCTCCACCGGCAGCATCCCGGTGATCCGGGACCGCGCCCAGGGCCCGCAGGAGGCGAGTCCGGCGACCGCCAAGCCGGCCGAGAACGAGGCCGAGACTTCCCAGGCAGGGCTCCAGCCCGGGGCCAAGCGCAGCTTCGCCGGCACCGCCCGCAGGATCAGCGGGCTGCCCCGCCTGTGGGCGCGCTCGCTGCTGATCCGTGCGGTGTTCTTCACCGGCCTGCTCACCATGATCAGCACCATGGCCGTGGCGGCGTTCCTGGTGCAGCAGGTCACGTCCGGGCTCTTCCAAGAGCGCTTCGACCAGGCGGAGCTGGAGGCCGCTGGAGGGCTTGACTCGATCCGCAGCAGCTTCGCGGCGCTGAGCACCAGCAGCCGGACCGAGGCGCAGCAGGACATCCAGTCGATCCTCGACGACGTGGGTGAATCCTCCACGCAGATCCAGCGAGACGTCATCCTGACTCCGCTCGAGGGCGGCGAGAACCTCTACGTGGACGGCATCACCTCCGGGGGCATATCTGAGGGCGTGATCTCCGAGGAGCTCACCGCCGCCGTCGCCGAAGACACCGGACAGTACTGGCAGGCCGTGGAACTGCGGGTCGAGGGGGACTCCGACGCGCCCGGGATCGCATTCGGCACGCAGGTCGACGTCCAGGGCAACCCCTATGCGCTCTACTTCGTCTACGACTTCTCCCCGGTGCAGGAGAACGTCGCCTTCGTCTTCCGCACCATGCTGGTGGCCGGCGTCGCGATCCTGCTGATCAACATGGCCATCGCCGCCTGGGTGGCCCGCTCGGTGGTCCGTCCGGTCTCCCAGGCCGCCGAGGTCTCGGAGCGGATCGCGGACGGCCAGCTCGACCAACGCCTCGCGGTGCGCGGAGAGGACGAGATCGCCCGCCTCGGACTGTCCTTCAACCGGATGGCCTCAAACCTTCAGGAGCAGATCACCCAGCTGGCGAACCTCTCCAAGATGCAGCAGCGCTTCGTCTCCGACGTCTCCCACGAGCTGCGCACCCCGCTGACCACGGTCCGGATGGCCGCCGAGGTGCTCCATGAGTCCCGGGACGACTTCGACCCGATCAACCGACGCTCCACCGAGCTGCTCCACCATCAGGTGGAACGGTTCCAGGCGCTTCTCTCGGACCTTCTGGAGATGTCCCGGTTCGACGCCGGCGCCGCGGAGCTGGCCACCGCCGAGGTTGACCTGCTGGCGCTCACCCGGGAGGTCTTGATCAGTTCCAAGCCGCTGGCGGAGAACTCGAACACGCCACTGGGCCTGGTGGTCCAGGGGGAGAACTTCCGCGCCGAGGTCGATGCTCGTCGGATCAGCCGAATCCTGCGCAACCTGATCAACAACGCGATCGAACATGCCGAGGCCCGCCCGGTGGATGTCATCGTCTCCTCCAGCCCCACCGCCATCGGCATCGCGGTCCGGGACCACGGGATCGGCATGAGCCCCTCCGAGGTGGCCCACGTCTTCGACCGGTTCTGGCGCGCCGATCCGGCCCGAGCCCGCACCACCGGCGGCTCCGGGCTGGGCCTCTCCATCGCCACCGAGGACACCCGGCTGCACCAGGGGGCGCTGGACGCCTGGGGACAGAAGGGTCAGGGCTCCTGCTTCCGTCTGGTGCTGCCGCGACGCCAGTCGGTGCCCTACCGCGCCTCGCCGATGGCGCTGCCGCCGGTGTACCGGGCGACCGACCGGTACCGCATCGAAAGCATCCAAGACCTCTCCGAGGCCGAGCCGGAGCATGACCGGATCAACGAACAGGCGCTCGACCGGCCTAGGAAGGGGGAGTCATGATCCGCCGTCGACTTCTCGCCCTGATCACAGGGCTGCTCGCACTGATGCTCACGCTCAGCGCCTGCTCGCCGCTGCTGCCCACGGACGGGCCGGTGGGCACCTCCGCCCCGGAGTCGGGCGAGGAGCGCACCTACACCCCGCAGGCCCAGCCGCCGCAGACCGGAGCCAGCGCCGAACAGATCGTCTCCGGATTCATCCGCGCCGGCGCCGGCGCCCAGGACGACTACGCCGTCGCCCGGGAGTTCATGTCGCCGGAGGCGGCCAGGGACTGGCGACCGGATGCCCGGACCGTGGTCTACTCCGCCGAGCATCAGGTGCTGGCCTCCGGGGAGAACACCTGGAGCGCCCAGTTCCAGGTGGACTCCGTAGTGGACGGGGCTGGGATTCTGACCCGGCTGCCCGAGAACTCCACCGAGGTCTTGGACTTCACCGTGGAGGAGATCGAGGGTGAGTGGCGGATCACCGACGCACCGGACGGCACCATGCTCAACGACGGTTCCTTTCAGCAGGCCTACCAGGCCCATACGCTCTACTACTTCGACCCGCAGCTGCGCTACGCGGTGCCGGACCAGCGCTGGTTCCTCAACCGCCCGGGCATCTCCTCGGAGATCGTCGGCGCGCTGCTCGCCGGTCCGGCGCCCTACCTGGAGCCTGCCGTGGTCTCGGCCTTCGGCGAGGACGTCATGCTCGAACGCGCCTCGGTGCCGGTGGACAACAGCACCGCCGCGGTGGACCTCGCCCCGGAGGGCGTGGAGGACGCCGACCCGGCGGAACGGGCCCTGATGCAGGAACAGCTGGAGCTCGCACTGACCTCGCTGACCCGGATCAACGAGGTCGAGATCACCGTGGCGCAGCGGGAGCTCGAGATCCCCGTCGCGTCGGACCTGCCCGAGGAGGACCGGCTGCGCATCGAGGTCGCACCCGAGGTGGACTCCACCCAGGTGGGCATCGAGAATGACACCCTGCGCTGGCAGAACGACCAGGTCACGCTCTCCATCGGAAGCCTGCCCGATATCGCGGACCTCGACCCCCAGGCGCCCGCGCTCCCGGGGTCCTTCTCGGAGGACGTCTTCGCGTTTCTCAACGGCGAGGGAGACCAGCTCTACCACCTGCGCCCGGAACGCGCCGAAGACCTGGTGCTGGAGGCCCCGGACCTCACCCGCCCCTCCATGGACAACTACGGCTGGACCTGGACCGCCTCCGCACAGGGCGATGAGGCCACGGTCCATTCCCTGGCCTACGACGAGTCCCTGGAGCCCGCCACCGCGGAGGTCAGCGCCGACT
This sequence comes from Nesterenkonia sp. E16_10, assembly GCF_017347085.1. Classification (GTDB taxonomy): domain Bacteria; phylum Actinomycetota; class Actinomycetes; order Actinomycetales; family Micrococcaceae; genus Nesterenkonia. The sequence continues at coordinate 29,443 of NZ_JADPSA010000002.1, read as the reverse complement.
GGCTCGAAGGCCGCACGATCACCTCGCTGCGCATCGCCCAAGATGGCGCTCGGGCCGCGTTGATCCTCGACGACGACGGCGAACGGGACCTCTACGTGGCCGGTGTCATCCGCGATTCCAGCGGGATACCGCGCGGACTGGGTCAGCCCATGCGACTGGAGACCTCGGTGAAGCTTGAAGAGGTGCGCTGGCAGGGACCCGACGCGCTCTACGTCTGGGCCAACTCCGAGGAGGAGCCCATGACCCCGGAACGGGTCACCCTGACCGGCTCGAATCGGGTGGACAGCCCGCTGCTGGGACTCTTGAACATCTCCGTGGGGGAGGGTCAGCAGAGGGTCTTCGCCGAGACCGTGGACGTGCCGTTCCAGAACCTCTCCGTCGACGCCTGGGTGGCCTCGGAGGATATCGAGATTCGCGACCTGGCGTTCCCGGGCTGAGTCGCAGAGACGGATAGCTGCCGCGCCGCAGCCGCAAGTGGTCCGCCCCCGCTTCGGAGGACTCGGCGGGGGCACGGCCGTTCTCCCCAGCCGCACCGGTGCTGCGCTTCTGGGGCCGCGGTGCCGCGAAGATCGGTGCATGAGTTCGATGCCCCAGCGCCCGGCCCGGCTCGCCGGCTCCGTGGACCGGATCTGGTTCGGTCCCACCGGGGTGGCGGTGCGCACGGCGCTGCGCGGAGCGGCGGGGCTGGTCTCCCCGGTGTGGTGCATCGGCTGCGCCGAGCAGGATGTGGTGCTGTGCGCACCCTGCGCGGAGGAACTGCACCTGGCGACCCGTATGCCGTTCCCGGCGGAGGAGCAGGCCCTGGCCCTGCCGCTCCTGTTCGAGAGGCAGGGTTTCACGGTGCTGCCGGTCAGCGCCGCCGGGCGCTACGAGGGACTGCTGGCTCGAGCGGTCCTGGGATTCAAGGACCACGGGGCCATCGGACTGAGCGCAGCGCTGGGACCCGGGCTGGCCCGCGCGCTGCGCCTGGCCGCGGCGCGCGCCCTCGCGGAGCCCGGCGCGGGGCCTGCTGCGAAGCCCGGTGGGTTGCCCGACTGGCTGTTGGTGAGTCCGCCGCCGTCGTTGCGGTCCCGGCTGACCCGCGGCTTTGATCCGGTGCAGCTGCTGCTCGACCGTGCTCTTGCGATCTCCGAGCCGGAGCTGCTCCGGATCGGGGTGAGGCCGATGCGGGTTCCGGGGCTGCTGCGCGCCTCCCGTGCCGCGGCGCTGAGCTCCCTGAACCCTCGGCACGGCCGGCAGAAGACCCGTGGAGCACGAGCTCGGCGTCGCCGCTCGGTAGGAAGCATCGAGCTGACACCGCGGGGTCGGAGCCTGATTCCCGGTGCCCAGGTGCTGCTGGTCGATGACGTGCTCACCAGCGGGTCGACCCTGGCGGAGCTGCACCGGGTGCTCACCGCATCCGGAGCCCAGGTCCACGGCGCCGCAGTCTTCGCGGCAGCCCCTGGACCTGGGGTTGGATCGGAGTTCCAGGGTGGGAGAGCTTCGCCCGAGGCGTAAATGGTGACGTGGGTCGCTCGGGGGATTAGTGTGAGGTATGGGTAACTTCTTATAGTCCCATCGCAGCGGCGAAGGGAGATCGTTCCCCTCCCCGCTGTGTCTGATATCGGATACGAGGAGGACAGAATGACTCTGCAGGTCAACTTCACTGGCCGAAATATCGCGATCCCCTCCGCTTTCAAGGAGCACGTCGAAGGGAAGCTCGAGAAGATCGAGCAGCTCACCGACAAGGGGCATCGCCTGGAGATCAAGGTCTCCAGCGAGAACTCCCACCGCCGAGCCGACACCAGCATGACCGTCGAGCTGACCGTCATCGGCCGTGGCAAGGTCATTCGTTCCGAAGCGCAGGCCGGGGACAAGTTCGCCGCCTTTGAGATCGCCCTGAACAAGCTCACCGAGCGGCTGAGGCGCACCCTGGACAAGAAGAAGTCCCGCGCCCACGCCTCGCACAACGGAGCCGCCGATGTGGCCGCCGCGATGGCCAGCATCCCGCCGGTCGCGACCGACCGGCCGCTCTATGAGCAGGTCCTCGACGCCGAGGCGGCCGACGACGTGCCGCCCACCGAGGATGAGGCGGAGTCCAGCATCAAGATCCGGCGCAAGGTCTTCCCGGCCAAGCCGGTGACCGTCGACGCCGCCGTGGATGCGATGGAGCTGGTCGGCCACGACTTCTACCTCTTCGTGGATGCCGCGACGGGTCAGCCCTCTGCGGTCTACCGCCGCCGCGGCTGGACCTACGGCGTGATCTCGCTGGATCAGAACAGCGACGATCAACATGAGCCGGTGGTCGAGGAACTGGCCTACCAGGCCTCCTGACCCCCACTCCACCCAAACCCCTATGTTGAGGGGCGGATTCTCCGGGTACTTCATGCCCGATCGGGCCGAGATGCTCGGAGAATCCGCCCCTCAACGCTGTGGGGGAGCGGCTGCGCGCATGTGTTCCGGGGCTCCGGGAGGGAGCGCGTAGAATGATTGATGGTGATTCATGCCTATCGTGAGTCTCCGCCGAACCAGTAGACACCGATGGAGAACTGGCTGTGCCCACTCTGCTTGAACGAATCCTCAAGACCGGGGACAAGAAGATCCTCAGGACTCTGCGCTCCTACGCGGATGCGGTGAACCTCCTGGAGGACGAGTTCAAGGAACTCAGCGACGCCGAGCTGCGCGCCGAGACCGAGCGCTTCCGGGAGCGCCTGCGCGACGGCGAGTCGCTGAACTCCCTGCTGCCCGAGGCCTTCGCCACGGTCCGTGAAGCTGCCGACCGCACGCTGGGTCAGCGCCACTACGACGTGCAGCTGATGGGCGGAGCGGCCCTGCACCTCGGCGACATCGCCGAGATGGGCACCGGTGAGGGCAAGACCCTGGTGGCCACCGCCCCGGCGTATCTCAACGCGCTCAGCGGCAAGGGCGTCCACGTGGTCACGGTCAACGACTACCTCGCCAAGTACCAGGCAGACCTGATGGGCCGCGTCTACCGCTTCCTCGGGCTGAGCGTCGGCACCATCACCAACGACCTCAAGCCGGCCGCGCGCCGCGAGGCCTACGCCGCCGACATCACCTACGGGACGAACAACGAGTTCGGCTTCGACTTCCTGCGCGACAACATGGCGCAGTCCCTGGACGACCTGGTCCAGCGTGATCACCACTACGCGATCATCGATGAGATCGACTCGATCCTCATCGACGAGGCCCGCACCCCGCTGATCATCTCCGGCGCCGCCTCCGCCGACATCTCCCGCTGGTACAGCGACTTCGCCACGCTGGTCAAGAAGCTGCACATCGACGAGGACTATGAGGTCGACGAGAAGAAGCGCACCGTCGGCGTGCTGGAGTCCGGGATCGACAAGGTCGAGGACTACCTCGGGATCGAGAACCTCTACGAGACCCAGAACACCACGCTGATCCAGTACCTCAACAACGCCATCCGGGCCAAGGAGCTCTACCGGCAGGACACCGACTATGTGGTGTCCCAGGGCGAGGTGCACATCGTCGATGAGCACACCGGACGCATCCTGAAGGGCCGGCGCTACAACGAAGGGCTGCACCAGGCCATCGAGGCCAAGGAACAGGTCCGGATCAAGCCCGAGAACCAGACCCGGGCCACCGTGACCCTGCAGAACTACTTCCGCAGCTACGAGAAGATCTCCGGCATGACCGGCACCGCCGAGACCGAGGCCGGCGAATTCATGTCGACCTATAAGCTCGGCGTCGTCCCGATCCCGTCGAACCGCGAGCGCCAGCGCATCGACCACAACGACCTCGTCTACAAGAACGAGGTGGTGAAGTTCGAGGCGGTGATCAAAGACATCGTTGAACGCCACGAGAAGGGCCAGCCCATCCTGGTCGGCAGCGAGTCGGTGGAGAAGTCCGAGTACCTCTCCAAGAAGCTGGCCCAGGCCGGCATCCGCCACGAGGTCCTCAACGCGAAGAACCACGAGCACGAAGCTGCCATCATCGCCCAGGCAGGCCGCAAGAGAGCGGTGACCGTGGCGACGAACATGGCAGGCCGCGGCACCGACATCATGCTCGGCGGCAACGCCGAGTTCAACGCCGTCCGCGAGATGGAACACCTCGGCCTGGACCCGGTCGAGGACGCCGAGGCCTATGAGGCGAAGTGGGACGAGGTCTTCGATAAGGCCAAGGCCGAGACCAAGGTCGACGGCGACAAGGTCCGTGAACTGGGCGGGCTCTACGTGCTGGGCACCGAACGGCACCAGTCCCGACGCATCGACAACCAGCTGCGCGGACGCTCCGGACGCCAGGGCGACCCCGGCGAGTCCCGGTTCTACATCTCGCTGACCGATGATCTGATGCGGCTGTTCAACCAGGCCGCCGCCGCGCGGATCATGAACTCCAAGGCCATGGACGATGAGATCCCGGTGGAGCACAAGTTCGTGTCCTCCGCGATCGCCAACGCCCAGCAGCAGCGCGAGGGCCAGAACACCGAGACCCGCAAGAACGTGCTCAAGTACGACGACGTGATGAACCGGCAGCGCCAGGCGATCTACTCCGACCGCCGCCGGATCCTCGAGGGCGACGACGTCCACGAGAAGGTCCAGCACTTCATCGAAGACGCAGTGGGCCTGATGATCGAGGAGAAGACCACCGCGTCCTCCTCGGAGGACTGGGACCTGGAGGCTCTCTGGGAAGAGCTGAAGTCGCTGTATCCGGTGTCGCTGAGCATCGAGGACCTGGTCGAAGAGGCCGGCGGCATCGATCAGCTCAACGTCAAGATGCTCAAGCGTGAGCTCATCTCCGACGCAAAGGTCGCCTACGAGAACAAGGCGGAGGAGGTCGGGGAGGCCGCGATCCGGCAGCTCGAGCGCCGGGTCCTGCTCACCGTGATCGATGAGAAGTGGCAGGAGCACCTCTACGAGATGGACTACCTGAAGTCCGGGATCGGGCTGCGCTCGATGGCTCAGCGCGACCCGCTGGTGGAGTACCAGCGCGAAGGGTTCCTGCTCTTCCAGACCATGGCCGACAGCGTCCGCGAGGACTCGGTGCGGCTGCTCTTCAGCGCAGAGATCACAGCGAAGGCTCCTGAGACCGCCATGCCGAATCTTCCAGGTGTCAAGGACGGTCGGATGTTCGCCGCCGGCAAGCGGCTGCGCGTTCCTGGTCTGCAGGACACCACCGCGACCCAGGGCTGACCCAGGGGGGGGTCAGCCAAGCTCCATCGCGACCACGCGCCAGCGCCGTCGGTGAGCTTCGATCCGCAGCGCGCAGGCCCGAACCCGCTTGCCGTCTCCGAACACCACCGAGACCTCCCACACTCCACGAGCGAGGCGCTCGGCTCGCAGGTGCCCGAAGGTCAACGGCTGTGGCCGGGGAATCGTCTCGGTTCCGGCGCCTCGGTTCCCGGGGCCGGCCGCCGTTCGAGCTGAGGGTCGGCGGGTCTCCGCCATGAGCCTGGCGCGTTCGGTCACCTTCTGCTGCACCTCGGGATCGAGCCAGCGCTGCAGCTGGCTGGCCGGGCGCAGGCCCTGCAGGACCTCTGTGGTGACCTGGCACACGATCCGAGAGATCGCACAGATCTGCCGACGCTCCTCGCGGTAGCTGGCCAGCGTGGTGGGCGGCTCGCCCGGAGCCCCGCGCTCCGCAGTCGTTCTGCGCTCCCCGCGAAGCCGTCGCATCAGGGCTGGAACCTCGTCTTCGCGCTGGAGTCGATACCCTCCCCGCTCGGCCGAGCCCCGCGCCTGCTCCGAGGAGCCAGGCGCCGGGATGACCGTGGTGCGTCCGCGCAGCTGTGGATCCGCGTCCAGGAAGGCGCGCAGTGAATCCAGCGGATCCTCCCGCGCGTCGTCCCGAGCGCGGTGCTGAGCTCCGTCACGGCCCTCATTGCGGCCGCGCGGCTGTGATGGCGGCTGCTGACCTGCTGGGTTCACTGACATGATCTCTCCCGAAGGGTCGCTGGTGAGGGGCGATGGTGCCTGGGTCGCTGATGCTCGGTGCTGATTCTGGGGTCGCTGGCTCTGGGGTCGCTGATTCTTGGGGTCGCTGATTCTTCGAGTCGCTGAATCGCGGGGTGATGATTCGCCGCCGACGGCCGGCTAGATCGCAGGAACGGTGAGGATCATCCCGGGCAGAATGAGGCCAGGATCGGCGCCGATGCGGTCTCGGTTCTCGGCGTACCATTCGGGCCAGCTCGCCGCGATCTCCCAGTCCGTGGCGTCGGGGCCCAGGTGCTCTGCCGCGATGTCCCACAGCGAATCACCGAGCCGGACCACGATCTGTTCAGGACCTGAACCCGGCCGGGTGGGCAGGCCGCCAAGCCGGTCCGGGTGCGGCGCCGGGGTCCCAGGGCCGGGGTGCCCTGGGTCGGGGTGGTCGGGGTGGTCGGCGCTTCCCGGAGCGCCCGGGTCGACCTCGGGTTCGGTGGTGTCGAACAAGACGGAGTCCGGCACTTCCTCGGGAGACCCATCCACATCGTCATCGATCTCGCCGTTCGGATCCAGGTTCTGCGCGGGGATCTCGGCGGGAGTGGTGACGCTCTGCACCGTCTCGGTGGTCTGGGGCTGCTGCCAGGGGCCCGCGGCCATCGTGGTCAGCGCGAGCCCGGCTCCCAGGGTCAGCGCTGCACTGCGCCGCATGAACCCCGGGCTGCACCGCGTGAGGAGTCCTTCGACCCGCCACGCGCCGCACCGGTGGGCGATGTGTTGGGCGAGGATCGCCAGTACCGCGATCAGCGCGCCGCCGCTGATCAAGAGCCCAGAGGCCGCGGCGAGCAGGCCCAGCAGGGTCTCCGCGGCGTCGATGCCGTGCTGGTTCGGCGCCTGGTCCACGCGTGTCCCCAGGTCAGGCTGCTGGTCAAGGATCGCCGCTCCGAAGGACCAGAGGACGGGGCCGCTGGCGATGAAGACCAGGCTCAGCATCAGGTCCCCGAGCCGGTGGCGGGCACCGGTGTCTTCTGAGACCGGCGAGGGTGATGCTTCGCTGCGACTGCCCATGATGTCGACCTGGTTCGCTAGAATGTCATTTGAGTTCTTTTGATGTTTTTAGAGTGTACACAGCATCGACAGATCCAGGATAGAGTTGAGGAGGATCGTGTAGCCTCGGGCCGAGAAGCAGGTCGTGGAGATGAGGGCGCTATGCGTTGGGATGCACTGTTCGCGGACCTTGAGGCTCAGCTGGAGGCCGCCCAGACCGCAGAGTTCGACGCGGCGCTGGCAGACGCGTCCAGGCTGGAGTCTTCCAGGCTCGAGTTCGCCGAGCGCCTGCGGGCACATCAGGACCGGCCGGTGGTCCTGCAGGTCGTGGGCGGTCAGCGCCTGGAGGTCCGCATCGTGGCCGTTGGCGCCGACTGGCTGGCTGGCACGGCATCCGCGCACAGCGTTCTCGTCCCGGTGGGCGGGATCCTTGCCGTGGAAGGCATGGACCGCGCGGCGGCACGCAGAGAACCCAGTGCCACGCGACGGCGACTGGGCATCACGGCTCCGCTGCGGCGGCTGGCGAGGGACCGGGCGCCGGTGAGCGCCTGGGGAGCCGAGGGTCTTCTGGCTTCAGGCCTCATTGCCGTGGTCGGGCGGGACTTCGTCGAGATCAGCCCGGCACCGCAGGATGAGCGGCCGCGACGGGGCGGGGGAGAGCGGTCGTCCCGGGTCATCCCGCTGCACGCAGTGGCCTGGTTCCGAAGCGAACGGGTCGACCTCGATTAACCCCAGACCCGGGTCCGTCTCAGGATCGCACCGACCCTGCCTCGTCCTGGGCCGGCGAGGCGGGCTGGGCGGACGGGGCCGCCGTGGCGCGGGAGGCCCGCTGCGCCGCGTACTGGCGCTCGATGTACTCATCGAGCTTCGCCTCCTCGACCCGCCACTGTCCGCGACCCCCGATCTGGATCCCCTCAAGGTCCCCGGTCTTGATCAGCGCCCGGGTCTGCGACATAGAGATGTTCAGCGCCTCCGCGACGTCGGGCAGGGTCAAGAACCGTCGCATCGTGAGCCTCCATGATTCAGCGTGACGTTTGATGTCGTTTCACATGATTCTCCCACGTTCCCGGGACGGATTCCGAGTTCTCCCACACGGCAGAGCCAGAAACTCCTCTCCACTGCTTCTGCTCCACCCGTTGTCTTCTGAGCAGGCTGTACCTACGCTGAGGCCTGTGCGCCCGCGCTGGCGGGCCCTCAGCCGGGGAGAGATGATGCCTGAGTCGTATTCGCCGCCGAGCGCAGACTCCGGGCCGCGTCCAAGGACCCCCGACGCCCCCAGATCCGGACCCGCCGCGCAGCGACTGCGCCGACCGAGCTGGCGAGATCCCCGGCTGTTGGCCGGAGCGCTCATCGTGGCGCTCTCGGTCTCCGGGGTGATCGCTCTGCTCACCGCGCAGAACCAGACCACCCAGGTCTACGCGGCGGACCGCCTGCTCACCGTGGGGGACCGGCTCAGCACCGAGGACCTGCGCGTGGTCCAGGTGCAGATCGACGAGCTCTCCGGGGCCTACCTCCCGGTCAACGAGCCGCTGCCCGAAGACACGGCATTCATCGCCCTGGTGGAGGAGGGCGAGCTGACCCCGCGCCGCGCGCTGGCCGAGGAGGACCCGCAGGGGCGACAGGCGCTGACCATCGAGGTGGAGCACACCCTGGCCCGAGGTGTGGAACCGGGACGCCTGGTCGATGTCTGGTCCGCCGACGCCGGGTCGCTGGGAGCCCAGGAAGAGGTCCAGGTTCAACAGATCGCCGCCGCTGCCCAGGTCTCGGTGATCACCGAATCCAGCAGCAGCTTCGGGGCCCAGGATCGCGTCACCGTGGAGCTGCTGGTGGACCCGGAGGAGCTGCCCGCGTTGCTGGGCGCCACCAGCTCGGCCTCCGCCCTGTCCGTGGTCCCGGCGGGAGCCGCGGCGGACTCCGTCCCGGAAGCCGTCCCGGATGCCGAGCCGGAAGCCGCACCGGAGGACGGGGCCTAGATGGGCCGGTGGGCGGTGGTGACCATGGGTCGGCTGGGCGTGGACCACATCGCCGCCGTCGAGGGTCTCCAGGGGCCCGTCACGATCGAACGCCGCTGCGCCGACCTTCCCGAGCTGATCGCGGTGTGCCGCGCCGGACGGGCCGACGCCGCGCTGATCATCGGGGAGACCCAGCAGCTCACGGCCACGGTGCTCGGCGAGCTCCAGTCCGGTGGCAGGCAGGTCGTCGTGCTCTCACACATCATGGAGGAGCGCAGCCGGCTGCAGCGGCTCGGAGCGCGCACCTTCAGCGACGAGGTCAGTCCCTCGGCGCTGGCGCGGGCGCTGCAGGGCCGCGAGCCGGTCCACGAGACCGAAGCAGACCTGCCCGAGCCCACCTGGGGCTCTACCCACGGGTGCCCCGCCGCGGCAGCCGAGCCGACCCACGGCGCGGATCACCGGAGCAACGGCACCTCGGAGCCAGCCGGTGCTCCCGCGCCGGACACCGTCACCGCCGAGGACGCCTCAGGCACCCCGGCGGCCCTAGAGTCATCGGATAACTCAACCACCCCGGACGTCCCGTCGGAGCCCGGAGGCGCGGCGCGCCGCACTCTGCCCCGAGCGGCGCCCGGAATCACCGTGGTCTGGGGCGCGCCGGGCAGTCCCGGTCGCAGCACGGTGGCGGTCAACCTCGCCGCCGAGCTGGTGCTGCACGGCGCCTCGGTGCTGCTGATCGACGCCGACACCTTCGCCGCCTCGTTGGTGGCGCAGCTGGGACTCATGGAGGAGACCGCCGGGCTGGCGAGGGTCTGCCGCGCCGCTGACCTGGGCCGACTGGATGCGGCCGCGCTCGAGGCGGCAACCCTCTCCGTACAGATCAGCGGTGCCCGGCTGGGACTGCTCTCCGGGCTGCCGCGGGCGCAGCGCTGGCCGGAGCTGCGGGAACGCAGCCTCGTCGCGGTGCTGGAACTGGTCCGCAGCCGCTATGACCACGTGATCATCGACGTCGCCGCCCCGGTCGAGGAGGACGAGGAGCTCAGCTTCGACACCGTCGCCCCGCAGCGCAACGCCGCCACCCTGACCTGTCTTCGAGCGGCCGATCGGCTCCTCGTCGTCGGGGCCGCGGATCCGGTGAGCTTTCCACGGCTGGTCAAGGCGGTGGAGGCCCTGGAGCTCGCCCTCGAAGACACGCCGCTGGCAGCGCCGGAGGTGATCATCAACAAGGTGCGCAGCGAGGTGATCGGGCGCTCGCCGCGGGATCAGCTCAGCCAGACCTGGCTCCGGCTCGGCCCCTCCGCCCAGATCCAGGCATTCCTGCCCTGGGATCCGGCCGGCTGCGACGCCGGGCTGCTGGCCGGGCAGGTCCTGGCCGAGGCCGCCCCGAACTCCGCGCTGCGGCGCAGCATCGCCCGGCTGGCCGGCGTCGATCTCTCGGTGCGCCGCCGCGGCCTGCGCGCACGGGGCAGACGGTAGGCTGAGCGGCACAGGCAACGCGCCGCCTCCGACCCTCCGGGGCCGAGGTCCACGCGTGCTGAAGAACCTGCAGAAAGAGTGAGAGTACACATGCCCGCCGAGACAATTCTTTGGACCAGCAACGACGCCGATCTTGAGACATTGACCGATGCGTATTACGCCCATATCGCCAGCGAGGATCGCCACCAGGTCAGCGCAGACCGCCAGCAGCAGCGGGTGCGCGAGCACCTGCACCTCGCCGAGACCCGGACCGACTCCTCGCCGGTGATCCAGGTGGTCCAGGTCGGAGGGCAGAGCCTGGTCCAGGTCGTCACCGATGACATGCCCTACCTGGTGGACTCGGTCACCGCCGAGGTGACCCGCCACGGCCACGGCATCTCCCTGGTGGTGCACCCGATCCTGCTGAGCAGCCGCAGCACCGACACCGGCAAGCTGGTCTCGGTGAAGTCTCTGCCCTCGGAGCACCGCGGCGTCTCCTCGGGAGACACCCAGACCTTGCCCAACCTCGCCGCCGTCTTCGACGAGCAGCACCTGGTCAAGATCGAGTCCTGGATCACCATCGAGCTGGACCGGGTGATCCCGGAGCAGGACGCGCAGACCCTGGTCGCGGGGCTTCACCGGATCCTGCTCGACGTCAAGGCCAGCCATCGCGACCAGGACCGGATGATCGCCCAGGTCAAGGCCGCCGGCAGCGCGCTGCGCGAGGCCAGTGACCTGCCCGAGTCCCGGGAGTCAGCCGACCTGCTGCAGTGGATGGGTTCCGGGAACTTCCTGTTCCTGGGCTACCGCGAATACCAGCTCGCCGACTACCCCGACGGGTCCGTCCACCTCGATCCGCTGACCGGGACCGGGCTGGGGATACTGGCGGATAAGAACGGCAAACCGATCACCCGTCGCTCCACCGAGCTCTCCGCGGCCGGTCGGCAGCGCGCCGGGCAGCGCCGCGCCCTGGTGATCACCAAGGCCAACTCGCGCTCCACCGTGCGCCGCCGCACCTACATGGACTATGTGGCGATCAAGACCTTCCACCCGGACGGCACCGTCAAGGGCGAGCGCCGCTTCATCGGACTCTTCAGCGAGCGCGCCTACAGCGAGTCGATCGTGAACATCCCGCTGCTGCGCTCCCGGGCCGAGCAGCTGCTGCGCCGCTCCGGCTTCGCCCCGGACTCGCATTCGGGCAACGACCTGATGCAGATCCTCGAGACCTATCCGCGCAACGAGCTGCTGCAGATGGAGATCGACGAGATCGAGCAGGCCACCTGGCAGATCATGCAGCTGCAGGAACGACGCCGGGTCAAGCTGTTCCTGCGTCGGGACCACTACGGCCGGTTCATGACCGCCCTGGTCTATCTGCCCAGGGATCGCTACAACACCGCGGTGCGTCGGCGCATCGAACAGGAGCTGCTGGACTACATCGCGGCGGACTCCATCGACTTCAACGTCCGGCTCACCGACTCGGTGCTGGCCCGGGTGTTCTTCCGGCTTCGGCTGGCCGACGACGCCGCCGAGCCGACCGGCACCCAGCAGGACCTGGAACAGCGCCTCACCCGGGCGGTGCGCTCCTGGTCCGAAGGCATCGCCGCCGAGGCGGGGGACCGCTACTCCTCCTCCCATGCCCGCGACGTCGCGGCGCGCTGGGGCGAGGCGTTCCCAGATGACTACCGGGTGCTCTACGAGGTCCCAGACGCACTCGCCGATGCCGCCCAGTTCGAGGCGCTGGAGGCGTCCGCCGAGCAGGGCCAGGCGGTGCCGCGGATGAGCTTCTACCGCACCGGGGACAACGGCGTGGCGGACATGCGGCTGAAGCTCTACCTCACCGAGCCCAAGACGCTCACCGACACCCTGCCGGTCATCGACGACTTCGGACTCGAGGTCCTCGACGAGCGGTCCTACACCCTGCAGTGCCCCGACGGAGCCACCTTCCACCTCTACGACCTGGGCCTGTTCTACCCCGAATCGGTGGACGCCGACGCCACCATCGGGCTGCTCCAAGAGGCCTACCAGCAGGTCCTGATCGGCCGGGCCGAATCGGACATCTTCTCCCAGCTGGTGCTGCGCCTGAGCCTGAGCATCCGCAGCGTGACCGTGCTGCGCGCCTATGCGAAGTACTACCGCCAGCTCGGGAGCACCAACTCCTACAGCTTCGTGGCGGAGTCGCTGCTGGCCAACCCCGAGATGGCCACCGCCCTGGTGGACTATTTCGAGGCCCGCTTCGACCCCGACCTCGACGGTGACCGGGAACAGCTCAGCGCCGCCGCGCGTGAGCGGGTCACCGAAGCGCTGGAGCAGGTCCGCACGCTGGACGCGGACCGGGTGCTCAGCGCCCTGCTGAACCTGATCGACTCCACGCAGCGCACCAACCTCTACCAGGACCGAGACTGGCTCTCGCTGAAGCTGACCCCGGCAACCATCGACGCGGCACCCGCACCTCGCCCGGCCCACGAGATCTGGGTCTACTCGCCCCTGGTGGAAGGGGTGCACCTGCGCTTCGCCAAGGTCGCCCGCGGCGGCCTGCGCTGGTCCGACCGACGTGAGGACTTCCGCACCGAGGTCCTGGGACTGGTCAAGGCGCAGATGGCGAAGAACGCGGTGATCGTCCCCTCGGGGGCCAAGGGAGGCTTCTTCCCGAAGCAGCTTCCCGACCCGGCGGCCGACCGCGCGGCGTGGTCGCAGGCCGGCCAGGAAGCCTACAAGATCTTCATCCGGGCGCTGCTGGACATCACCGACAACCAGAGCGAACGCGACGGACAGATGGTCATCACCCATCCCGAGCGGGTCGTGCGCCACGACGGAGACGACGCCTACCTCGTGGTCGCCGCCGATAAGGGCACCGCCACGTTCTCCGACACCGCGAACGCGATCAGCAAGGAATACGGGCATTGGCTCGGCGACGCCTTCGCCTCCGGCGGGTCGGTGGGCTACGACCACAAGGCCATGGGCATCACCGCCCGGGGCGCCTGGGAATCGGTGAAGTCACACTTCTCCGAGCTCGGTCTGGACACCCAGCGCGAGGACTTCACCGTCATGGGCATCGGAGACATGGGCGGAGACGTCTTCGGCAACGGGATGCTGCTCTCCGAGCACATCCGACTGGTCGCGGCGTTCAACCATCTGCACATCTTCATCGACCCGGACCCCGACGCCGCGGCCAGCTTCGCCGAACGGCAGCGGCTCTTCGCCGCCCAGCGCTCCGGCTGGAGCGAGTACAACCTGGACCTGATCTCTGCCGGCGGCGGGGTCTTCTCACGTACCGCGAAGACCATCGAGGTCACCGAGGAGATGCGGCGCCGCTTCGACCTTCCCGACGCGCAGCAGCTCACGCCTCCGGAGCTGATCAACGCGCTGCTGAAGGCGCCGGTGGACCTGTTCTACAACGGCGGCATCGGCACCTACGTGAAGGCCTCCACCGAGACCCACGAGCAGGTCGGGGATCGCGCGAACAACGCCATCAGGGTCGACGGCGCGGCGCTGCGCGCCCGGGTGGTCGGCGAGGGCGGCAACCTGGGACTCACCCAGGCCGGGCGGATCGAGGCAGCCCAGAACGGGGTGCTGCTGAACACCGACGCCATCGACAACTCGGCCGGAGTGGACTGCTCCGACCACGAGGTCAACATCAAGATCCTGATCGACCAGCTGGTGGAATCGGGTCATCTCGAGGTGGACGAGCGCAGCGAGCTGCTCAGCTCGATGACCGAGGACGTGGCCGCGCTGGTGCTGGAGACCAACCGGGACCAGAACATGCTGCTGATGACCGACCGGCACCGGGTGGGCGAGTGGTCGCCCAGCTTCCAGCGGCTGATCAGCTGGCTGGAGGACACCGTGGGGCTGGACCGGGAGCTCGAGGTGCTGCCCACCGATGGGGTCTTCGAGGAACGCGCCGCGAACAAGCAGCGGATCCTCACCTCACCGGAACTCTCGGTGCTCGCCGCCTATGCGAAGATCCAGCTCAAGGCGGCCCTGGTGGAGAACTCGGTGCCTGATGACGACTGGTTCGGGGTCACGCTCGAGCAGTATTTCCCGGCACCGCTGCGCGAACGGTTCTCCGATCAGCTCGCCCGTCACCCGCTGCACCGCGAGATCATCGGCAACGTGGTGGCCAACGACGTGATCAACGTCGGCGGGGCCACCTTCGTGTTCCGTGCCATCGAGGAGACCTTCGCCGCCGAGGAACAGGTGGTCCGGTCCTTCGTGGCAGTGCGCGAGCTCTTCGCCCTGGAGGACTTCGACGACGCCATGCGTGAACTGCCGGTCAGCTTCGACCGGGACGCCTGGGCCAACACCTACCGGGACATGCGCCGGCTGTTGGACCGCGCGGTGCGCTGGTTCATCAACCATGTCAGCCGCGGCACCTCGGTCCGCGAGGACGTCGCGACCTACGCAGACCATATCTCCCCGCTCTACGGCGATCTCGCCAGCTACCTGCGCGGGGAGGACCGCGAACGGGTCGAACGGCTCCACGAGGAGGCACTGGAGTCGGGCATGCCCGCCCAGCTCGCGACCTGGGTCTCACAGCTCTTCGAGGCGTTCTCGCTGCTCGACATCGCCACCCTGGCCCGGGACCTCGAGCTGGACTCCCGCGAGGTCGCCGGGGTCTACTACGCGGTCTACGCCGACTTCAGCGCAGACTCGCTGCTGAACCGGATCACCAACCTGCCCCGTGAGGACAAATGGCAGGCCCTGGCCCGCGGCGCCCAGCGGGACGAGCTCTACGGGGCGATGGCCGAGATCACCAGCACGGTGCTGCGCACCACCTCCAGCGAGACCGCTCCCGAGCAGCGGCTCGAGGAGTGGAAGCAGGCCAACGGAGCCAAGCTGGCGCGGGCCGAGAAGCTCGTCGCCGAGGTGGACGCGCTCGCCGATGACAACATCGCCTCGCTGACCGTGCTGCTGCGGCACCTGCGCGGGCTGGTGGACTCATGAGCCGACGTCGTTGTCTGGGCACCGCCGTGCACGGCACCGTCTTGACCAGCAGCGTCTTGACCAGCACCGCCGCCTGCACCGAGGAGCCCTGAGATGGCCGTCTTCCAGGACCCGCTCGTCGGGCACCGTCACCTCTCCAAGGATGACGTGGAGTGGCTGCATGCCCTGGTGGGGGACTGGCAGCTGCTCTCGGACCTGGCGTTCTCCGACGTGGTGCTGTGGTTCCCACACACCGAGGAGGGGTTCCTCTCCTCGGAGGAGCGGTCCTTCATCGCACTCGCGCAGGCTCGCCCCTCGACCACGCAGACCCTGATCCACCGGGACGTGGTCGGGGACCGGATCCGGGCCGATCTCAAACCGATGGTGGAGCGGGCCTGGACCTCCCAGGTGGAGACGAACTCCTCGGACCAGGGTCAGCCCTCCCCGGCGCGGATGCGGGTCCAGGCCATCCCGCTGATCCATCGCGGTCGCACGGTCGGGGTGATCACGCTGCATTTCGCGGTGGCCGCGATGCGCAGCCCCTCCCGGCTGGAGCTGACCTACCGGCGCTGCGCCGAGGATCTGCTGGTCATGGTGGCCGAAGGACGCTGGCCCGACGCGAGCCAGGAGTTCACCGGCTACGGCGGAGCCCCACGGGTGGGCGACGGGCTGCTGCGCCTCGACGTCGAGGGCCGGATCACCTTCGCTTCGCCCAATGCGGTCTCGGCGCTGCTGCGCCTGGGCGTCTCGGACACCCTGGAAGGACGCTCGCTGGCCGGCATCGGGTCCGAGCTGCAGCGCGCCACCGGGGTGGCCGTGGATGAGTCTCGGCCGATGATGCTCACCGGGCGACGCGCGATGCGGGCCGAGCTGGAGGCCCACGGGGCCGCGGTGACGCTGCGCTCGATCCCGCTCTGCGCGCCCTCCCGCGCCTCCATGATGACCGGGGTGATGCCCTCTGACCTGGGCTGCTTCGACAACGGGGATGACTTCGCGTCCTCCGTGCCGACCTTCGCGCATACCGCTGCGGCGCCTGCGCCGCCGACCTCGAGCCGCGGCGCGCGCGAGGCCCGCGGCGGAGAGCGCTTCGCCGCGCTGGTGCTCTGCCGCGATGTGACGGAGCTGCGCCGCCGGGACAAGCAGCTGATGAGCAAGGACGCCACGATCAAGGAGATCCATCATCGGGTGAAGAACAACCTGCAGACCGTCTCGGCGCTGCTGCGGATGCAGTCGCGACGGATGGACTCGCAGGAGGGTCGGGAGGGCCTGCGTCGGGCGATGCGCCGGGTGGAGACCATCGCGATGGTCCACGACTCGCTCTCCAAGGGACTCGAAGAGACGGTGGACGTCGATGAGCTGATGCGCCGCCAGCTCCGCCTGGCCGCGGAGATGGCGCAGTCGGACCGGCAGGTGATCACCGCGCTGGAGGGCAGCTTCGGGCAGCTTCCCCCCGATATGGTCACCCCGCTGGCGCTGGTGATCACCGAGATCGTCGCCAACGCGGTGGAGCACGGCTTCGGCCCGGATCCCGCGCGCCGGGAGCTGCACGTGAGCATGAGCGTGCAGCGCCATTCCGACGCCGCCGGACGTCAGCGCCTGGAGCTGGAGCTCACCGACGACGGCGTGGGGCTGCCAGAGCAGGAATGGGAACCCGGCCTGGGGCTGCAGATCGTGCGCACCCTGGTCCGCGGAGAGCTCTCCGGATCCATCGAATGGGAGACCGCGAGCGGACCGGCCGAGGGCGGGACCCAGGGCGGTGCCGGGACCGGCGCCGAGGGCGGGTCCGACCCAGAGCCGGGCACAGAAACGGCGAGGGCCGGGACACGGGTGAAGCTCCGTGCGCCGATCCTCGCCGCGTCGATGAAGACTGGAGGGTGAGGCCTCAGGAGGCGCGGCGAGCGCGCG
Source organism: Nesterenkonia sp. E16_10 (assembly GCF_017347085.1). Classification (GTDB taxonomy): domain Bacteria; phylum Actinomycetota; class Actinomycetes; order Actinomycetales; family Micrococcaceae; genus Nesterenkonia. The sequence goes on along the minus strand of NZ_JADPSA010000002.1, from coordinate 12,291 downwards.
CGGCCCGACGCTTGAGCGCCCGGCGCTCGTCCTCGCTCATCCCGCCCCAGACACCTGAGTCCTGACCGGTCTCCAGCGCCCACTGCAGGCAGGTGTCCATCACGGGACATCTGCGGCAGACGCTCTTGGCCTCTTCGATCTGAAGCAGGGCCGGTCCGGTGTTGCCGACGGGGAAGAAAAGCTCAGGGTCCTTGTCCAGGCAGGCTGCTCGGCTGCGCCAATCCATGGGATCACTACTCCTAGGGCGCCTCGTGGGCGCCGATGTTCGGGTCATTGGGCATTCAGCGGCAAGTCCACGACCGAGCCCCGCTATGAGGTGCTCGTGCATGAGTCTCCACGGAGTCTCATCCGCTTCCAGGCGACAGAATGTTCCACGGTTCTGACGATCCGCAGTGCCTGGACTGCTGTACGGTTCCAGGCCTCGGGTGAGGTTTCCTGCCATCCCGAATAAGTACGCAATCAAGGCTGGCATGTTAACTGCTGGCAAACAAGAGTTCGCACTACGGAAATGGCCGCGAAACAGTGTGTACTTTGTCACAGAATTCTCAGGCTTCGGAGAAGCTCCAGGTCAGCGGGTTGGCTTAGGAAACCGGCGGAGTGAGGGCTGCGGTCCTGCCCGCGGCCCCCGGGTGGTTCAATGGAGCTATGGCCCCAGAAGACTCCGTCCAGCCGGATTTCAACGCCCCTCGGCCGCCGCGCCGCTTCGTCCAGGCGCGACCCCGTCCGCTGGCCGTGTGGGTGATCTTTCTGATCCTCTTCGTCCAAGGCCTGGCCGTGGCCTTCAGCACCATCGCCAGCGCCGTGGCCTCCCCGCCCCAGGTGCTCGACACAGCGGGCCAGATCGCCCTGGTGGTGCTCTATGTGCTCTTCGGACTGATCCTGGTGGTGCTCGGCTTCAGAATCTTCCTCGGGGTCCAGGGCGCCCGCACCCCCGCGATGGTGTTGCAGCTCCTGATCGTGGTGCTCTCCTTCAGCTTCTTCTCCGGAGGCGCCAGCCTGATCGGGCTCGCCTTCCTGGTGCCCGCCGCCGTGGCGCTGGTGCTGCTCTTCATCCGGCCCACCCAGGTCTGGCTCAGCGAGGCGGATCCTCAGGACTGAACCGCCCCAGCAGCGTCTCCGCCCAGTGCAGGTGGTGTTCACGCTGATCGGCGCTGTGTGCACCCGGCAGCAGCGAGAGCAGCACCGCAGCAGTCCGCGCACCGAGGTCCTGACGGTCCGCGTGGAGCAGAGCGTGCACGTGGAAGCGCCGCGCGAACTCCGGCACGGCCGCATACCCCTGGGCGTCGAAGCTCGGCAGCGTCAGCAGATGCCCGAGCATCGTGGCGAGGTCATCGACCCGGTATCCCGGCCCCACCGTGTCGGCATCGATGAGACCGGTCGGGTGCCGACCCGTCTGGTCCAGGAACAGGTTCGCCGGGTGGAAGTCCCCGTGCGTGGGCACCACCGGTCCCGGTCTCTCGCGCAGTCCTGAGCCGATCCGACCGCGAAGCTGCTGGACTCGGTGCCGATCGGCGCCGGCTGCGACGGCGGAGGCCGCCAGGGCGTCGAGCCGCTGTGCCGGCGGCACCCGGGGCGGCATCCCGAGGGTCCCTGGGCGCAGCGTCTCCAGTGCGGAGATCAGCACCTGAGGATCGGGCAGGACGACGTCGGCTGGGGCGGTGGGCCGGTAGAGGAGACTGGTCAGCGCCAGCCCCGGGGCCTGGTCGAGCACCAGAATTCCGTCCCCGGCATCGGCAACGGCGGGGATCAGCTCGGAACAGCCGTGGCGCGCCAGCAGCTGCTGGGCCCGGGCGGGTCTGACCACCTTCAGGTAGACCGCGCGCTGGCCCCGGGCCGAGACCACCACCGCGCGGTAGACGGCGCGGCGCAGCGGGCGCAGCACCAGCATCTGGAGGCTCTGCAGCCGGCACTGCTCGCCGAGCACCCGGCCGAGTCGCGACTCCAGCTCGGTGGCGTGGTGACCCTCTCCGCCGGCGGCGGGACGTTCCACCACGAGGAGGCCCGGCAGCTCCGGGTCCACCGGATGCACCCACAGGTGCACCGTGCCCTGAGAGGAGTCAGCCCGGACCGCACCCATGTGGGAGCGCTGCTGCGGGGTCAGCTCCACGGTGCTGGCCACGATGGTCAGCTCGGCGGACTCGCCCAGGCGGGCGAGCTCGATGGGGTCGGTGGGATCGGGCTGCCCGGGCGGCCGGGCCCCTGCATCAGCGTCAGGCACCGCGCACCGCACCCGGTAGCGCGCCGAGACCTCGGCGCCGGACCGGGGGTGGATCTGCTCCAGCTCCCAGCCGCGCATCCTCATGCCGGAGGTCTCCAGGGACTGCCGCAGCAGGGTCTCGGCCTCGGGGCCGCGAAGCACCCCCAGCAGATCCCCGCGCAGCTCATGCTCAGCCATGCCGCCATCCTGCCGCACCCAGATGAAAGAACTCTCATCGGCGGAGCGCCGCTTGCGGCGGGACTGAATGAGAAACTGAACGTGATGCGCCACTCACACCAGCCCGCTGCCGACTCAGGCCCGGAGTCCGCCGAGGCCCCGGTCCCGCGGCGCGGCCTGCCCCGCGCCTGGCGTTCGGGCCGGCTGAACGTGCGGGCGCGGATCCTTACCGCCGTCATCGGTCTCGCGGCGTTGGCGCTCGCGGTCTCTGGCTACACCGCCTTCGCCATACAGCAGGCACAGATCGAAGGCCGGATCGACGCCGAGCTGGCGGCCGACGCCGAACAGTTCCGGGTGCTGCACGAGGTCGGGGTGGACCCCTCCACCGGCGAGCCGTTCAGCTCCCCGGAGGAGCTGGTGCGCACCGCGATGGAGCGGATCATCCCCACCCGCAACGAGGGCATCGTGGGTCTGGTCGATGGACAGGTGGCCTACACCTCCCCGGTGACGCCGGTGCGGCTGGAGGAGGATCGGCAGCTGATGCGCGCCCTGGAGCCGCATGCGCTCGGCGACCGGGCCACGGTGGTGACCGTCGAGACCGAGACCACGAGCTACCGCGCGGCGATCGTGCCGGTCCAGGGAGGCCTCGCCGCCGAGGCCGCGGACTCCGCCGCGGAGGAGCCGCAGGTGGGGGCGCTGGTCATGGCCTATGACATCGCTGCGGAGAAGCGCGTGTTCGCCGAGGGTTTCCTCATCTACGCGGCGGTGGCGCTGCTGTCCCTGGGTGTGGTGGCCATGGTCGGCGGCGCGATCGCCGGCCGGCTGCTGCACCCGGTCGGTGTGCTGGCCTCCTCGGCGCGGCACATCGGCCGCGAGGACCTCTCCGAGCGGATCCCGGTGACGGGCAAGGACGATCTGGCCGAGATGACCAAATCGGTCAACGAGATGCTCGACCGGCTCCAGGAGTCCTTCCAGGCGCAGGACCAGCTGATCCACGACGTGAGCCACGAGCTGCGCACCCCGCTGACCATCGTGCGCGGACACTTGGAGGTCCTCGACGTCGGTGACCGCGAGGACGTCACCTCCACCCGGGAGCTGACCCTTGATGAGCTCAGCCGGATGAACCGCGTGATCGACGATCTCACCACCCTGGCGCAGGCCGGCCGGCCGGACTTCCTCCAGCGCGCCCCCACCGACATCGGCACCCTGACCGATGAGGTCTATGACAAGGCGCTGGCCCTGGGGCCGCGCCGATGGATCGTGGAGTCCCGCGCCGAGGCCGCCGGCTGGGTGGACCGGGAGCGGCTCACCCAGGCCTGGCTTCAGCTGGCGGCCAACGCGGTGAAGTTCTCCGCGCCGGGATCGGTGATTGCGCTGGGGTCAGCGCGCAGCGCCGCGGAGCTGCGCCTCTTCGTCCGGGATCAGGGCGAGGGGATCGCGGCGCAGGATCAGCACCGCATCTTCGAGCGCTTCGGGCGCACCGACGCCACCAAGCCGGGGTCCGGGCTGGGACTGCCGATCGTGGCCGCGATCGCAGCCGCCCACGGCGGTCGGGTGGACCTGGACTCCGCGCCCGGAGTCGGGGCACGCTTCACCGTGGTCATCCCGCTGGAGCACAACACCGCTGCCGCCCAGGAGCTCGGAGGGGATGCCGAGGCCGCACCCGAGGACGACGGCGCAGCCGCGCCGCCGCCGGAGCCGATCGAGACAAGGAGCCATGGATGACCCAGATTCTGCTCATCGAGGATGAGGACCGGATCGCGTCCTTCGTAGAGAAGGGTCTGCGCGCGGCCGGGTACGCCGTGCTGCGCGGCGCCACGGCATCGGAGGGGTTCGAGTACGCGCGGAACAACTCGGTGGACCTCGCGGTCCTGGATCTCGGTCTGCCCGACGAGGATGGGCTGCGGCTGCTGGGTCGGCTGCGCGGGCAGGGCTTCTCCGCGCCGGTGATCATCCTGACCGCCCGCAGCACCCCGGCCGACACCGTGGCCGGACTTGAGTCGGGAGCGGATGACTACATGTCGAAGCCGTTCAGCATCGACGAGCTGCTGGCCCGGATCCGGCTGCGGCTGCGCGGAGGCTCTGCCGAGGAGCCGACCACGCTGACCGCGGGCGCGCTCGTACTGGATCTGCATGGACGGCGGATCACCGTGGGGCAGAAGCAGCACGATCTGTCCTCCCGAGAGTTCGCCCTGGCCGAGACCTTCATGCGGCATCCGGGCCAGGTGCTCTCCCGCGAGCAGCTGCTCGAACGGGTCTGGGGCTACAGCTTCGATCCCGGGTCCAACCTGGTCGACGTCTACGTGCGCTACCTGCGTGCGAAGATCGGCGCCGCGGCGATCCAGACCGTGCGCGGAGTCGGGTACCGGCTCGACGTCTGAGCCGGCCTCCGCCGCCAGGCGGCTCGCGGAGCCGGACTCAGCTGGGCGCCGAGGGCGCCGACCAGCTCGCCGCGGAGGCGGCTGACCAGCTCGCGGCCGTGGCCGGTGACCAGCTGGCCGGTGTGACCGGGGACCAGCTCTCGGGGGTGGGCGGACTGACCGGGGACCAGGAGGACGCCGACTGCAGCGGTGGCTGCTGGTAGCTCGACGGCGGCGCCGGAGTGACAGCCGTGGGGCTCCCGGGCGCGGACTCCTCGACCGAGGCCGACTCTTCGGGCCCCGGCGACGGGGCAGAGGTCGCTGACGAGGCAGAGCCGTCGCTGCCCTCATCCCCGGCGGCGGAATCGGTGGAGGAGGCGGGCTCGCTCTCGCCGGTCACCTCCAGGGCGCCGCCCAGGTCCTGCGTCTGGTCGGGACCGCTGAGCTCGGCCACTGCCACGGTGCCGCTGAGCGCCGCGATGCTCAGGGCCCCGGTGATGATCCAGCCTGTCTGCCTGTCCATGACGTGAGGTCCTCTCTGCTCGACGGTGCTCTCCCGTTCCTCATCTCATCTTCCATCATCCGGTGCGCAGGTGAGCAGCCGGTGAGACCAGGATGAGAAGACTCTCATCTTCCTCCGGTGCTCCACGACACCTGCGCCGCGGCGCCCCGCATCGCGGCCGCGACGTCGAGGTAGGCCGGCCGCACGGCATAGACGCACCCCAGACGCAGCACGGCGGCCCGCTCATAGACGGCCAGCGACTCGTCGGGGATCTCCAGCCGCGCGGCCATCGCGTCGATCCCGCGGAGCACGGTGATCGACGCGGCGGGCTCCCAGATCCCCTGCAGTCGCCGCAGAAGGGCATGGGCCCGCAGATTGCCCAGGTCCAGAGCCGGATCGGCCAGACACGCGGTGTCCACATCGAGCAGGCCGGGTCCGTGCTGCGGGCTCCAGAGCAGCTGCTTGTCGTGCAGGTCGCGGTGGGCCGGACGCAGCGGCACCTGCGGCAGTCCGGCCAGCTGTCGGCTCACCCGCTCGACGCCGCGTCGCAGCTCTTCTGTGGCGCTGACATAGGGGGCGGCGAGCCCGGCCCAGTGCGTCAGCACCTGGATCTCGTGCTGCGCCGTGTGTTCCGGGGTGCCGGGATCGTCTGGGCCGGCGCTGCCGGGGGCGGTCGCCGCGGGGGAGGCGACCGCCCGGGACCAGGCATCGAGCACCTCGGCCCAGGCCCGTTGCCACTGCCGGGTCCCCAGGGCCCCCGGGTGGTGCAGGCTCGCCCCCTCCAGCGCGCCGAAGGTCACGGTGGACCTGGTGTGCGCCAGCACCTCGGGGGTGCGGAAGTGCGCGGCGAAGGTGCCGGCTCGCTCGATCCCGTCCAGGACGTCTCCGGCGCGACCGCGCCGCACCACTTTGATGAACTGGTCCTCGCGTCGCACCACGGCGCGCTTGCCGGGCCGGTGCGAGACGACGACGCCGTCGCGGGAGAGCTCCTGCAGGTCGCCCAGCCGGGGGTCGACGCCCAGCGGCTGCAGGCGGGCGCGCTCGCCGTCCCAGCTTCCCGCGCGACGTTGATCGGCGTCCTGGCACTCCAGGCTGAGCTCGGGGTGATGGGGACTGGGCCAGGCCCGGGTGACGGGCAGCGAGCGGCCGTCTTCGGTGAGCACTGCCGGTGGCAGCGGGCGCTTCGTCGTCGGGAGCGTGGTCATCGTCTCAGGGCCTCCTCGCCCAGGCTCAGGGTGGTGCACATGCGGTCGGCCCATTCGGGTTCGCGGTGCCGGAACGGATCAGTGGCGGAGCTCAGCTGGGCATAGGCCTCCCAGACAGCGATCCGACGCAGGTCGGGGATCCCGTGCCCGGAGTATCCCTGGAGAAACGCGCTGATCAGGGGGTCGAGTCCCAGCCTGCGGCAGGAGGCGCTCCAGCTGCCCAGATCCCGCATCGGGTCGCCGACGCCGGAGCGGTCGAAGTCGATGAGTCGGATCTTGTGACTCTCCGGCGTGGCCATCACCACCTGGTCGGGGGAGAGGTCGCCGTGCAGCTCGGAACCCGGCGTCGGGGGCAGCGCGTCGATCGCGGCGCGCACCCGGTCGGCGAGGCCCCAGGCAGCATCGGCGAGCCACGGGGCGTGGGCGGCGACGGCGTTCGCTGAGCTGCTCAGTCGCAGCGGGAGCCGGTCCCGCCGCGACCCGGCGGTCTGCTGGTGCAGCCGACCCAGGGCCGCCCCCGCAGTGGTCGCGGCCGGACCGTAGGGCGCGCCGCTGAGGTCTTCCCAGCCCCACAGCGGCGCGCTCGTGGCGGTCCCGCGACCGCCCACCGGGGTGCTGCGCACCAGCGGGAGGCCGAGGTCTCGCCAGCGCTGCGCCGTCGCCTGGGCATGGGCGGTGCCCCTGGCGGCGACCCGCAGAATCTTCTCGCCGTGTCCGACACCGGTGGGCGGCACGGCCGCCACGACCCGGCGTCTGGGGTTGTAACGCAGGATCTTCCAGGGCAGCTCGGCGGCGCTCATGCCGTCCATCGCCTGGCGTGCCTCCCTCAGGTCCTTGCCCAGCACGGGATCGGCCCAGAGGCTTCCGCTGAACAGATGCGGCGGGTGCTCCGAGTACACGCGGAATCGCGCAGCGCCTTCGGTGTCGGCGGCTCGCTGGCGAGCTTTGGTGAGCTTGTCCTGGTCGACGGTGAGCATCGCCCAGCCCGGTTCGGCGTCGTCCGTGGTGAAGGCGGCGACCACCGAATGCCCGGTCTTGATCCGGACCCGGGTGATGCTGGCCGGCTGGTCCAGCAGCGTCGAGAGCGCACCGGAGTCCAACAGGGTGCGGGCTCCCGGGATGCCTGCGGCCTGGGCCGCAGCCTCATCGGCCGCGGTCCACTCGGTCTGCGTCTGACTCATCGACTCACCTGCTCTGCCCGGTCTGCCGACCCCGACGTCGTGGTGGCCACGGGGTCGTCGAGCGGGCCTGGGTCCTCGATCCACGCAGCGCCCTCGGTCGGCCCCTGCTCCCCGGCTCTCTCGCTCCCGGCCTTCTCACTCCCGGTCCCGGAGTCTGCCGCGCTGCGCTGGGCGCTCGCCCACTGCGCCAGCCGCGAGCTGGGGTCTGCGAGCAGCTCCGTCGGGGTTCCGTCCTCGTGGATGCGTCCGGCCTCGAGCCAGAGCACCCGGTCCAGACCCTGGATCATGCTCAGGTCGTGGGTGATCGCCACGGTGGTGCGGCCACGGGTGAGTTCGCGGATCGAGTTCTCCACCACCCCGCGTGAGGCGGGATCCAGACCCGTGGTGGGCTCGTCGAGTAGCACGATCGGCGCGTCGCGGACCAGGGCTCGGGCGATCGCCACGCGCTGACGCTGGCCGCCGGAGAGCGTGTCCCCGCGGTTGCCGAGTTCGGTCTCATACCCCTCGGGCAGTGCCATGATGAAGTCGTGGGCGCCGGCCCGTCGGGCCGCCTCCTCGACCTCGGCGTCGGTGGCGTCCTGCCGGCCGTACCGGATGTTCTCCCGCACCGAGGTGCTGAAGAGCACCGACTCCTGGAGCAGGATCGCGATGTTGCGCCGCAGGTCGGCGCGGGTGACGTTGCGCGCCGAGTACCCGTCCACCAGCACGGACCCGGAGTCTGGATCGGCGAGGCGCAGCAGGAACCCGGCCAGAGTGGACTTCCCGGCACCGGAGGGCCCCAGCAGCCCCACGCGCTGGCCCGCCGGGATGCTCAGGTTCAGCTTCTCGAACAGCGGCGTGCCGCGGTGGTCGTTCGCGCTGATGTTCCAGAAGGTCAGCTCCCCGGAGGCGCGTCCCAGTGGCAGCGGATCCTTCGGATCCTGGATCTCGATCTCCTCGTCGAGAAGATCCGCGATGCGCTCGCCGGAGGCCGTGGCGCGCGCGATCCTGCCGGTGTACTTCGCGGTATCGCGCAGCGGCTTCATCGCGATCTTCAGGTAGAGCAGGAACAGCACCATGTCCCCGGGCGTCATGAGCCCCTGGAGCACCTGCCAGCCTCCGAAGCCCAGCACCACGGCGGTTGCGATGCCGACCAGCAGATCGGTGGAGCGCTCCAGGCGTGCGGCGAGCTTCCGGGCTCGGATCCCGGCCTTGAGCGCCTTGGCGTTGCCGGCGGCGAAGCCCGAGGCCACGGTCTCCTCCAGGCCGTATGACTGCACCACGCGAATCGCGCCCAGCGCCTCGGCGGCATCACCGACCAGCTGACCCTCACCCTTGCGGGTGGAGCGGGAGGCCGAGGTGATCTTCGGAGTCAGCACCCTGCTGGAGAGCAGGTATCCGGCCCCGGTGAGGAGCACGATCAGCGCGAGCAGCGGGTTCAGAATGAGCACCACGATCAGCAGCGTCACCAGGGTGAGCAGGTTCCCGATCATGGGAAGCCCCGCGGTCACGGCGACCTCCTGGAGCCGGCCCATGTCCCCGACCAGACGCTGGGAGGTGTCACCGATGGAGGCCTTGGAGTGGTATCGCAGCGACAGCGACTGGATGTGGTCGAAGACTCGGCTGCGCAGCCTCGCCGCGACCTTGACCCCGGTCTTGGCGAAGGCGATGGTCGAGACGTAGTTGCACACCGCCCGGCCGCCGACGATCAGCGCCAGCGCGAACGCCCAGAAGATGATCATCCCCTCCACGTTGTGGCTGGAGTCGATGGTCTCCTCCACACGTGCTCCCAACGCCTCGGACACGGCGTCCACGGCGAACTTCACCGGCCACGGCTCGAGCACCCGGAACGCGACGTCGCCCATCAGGGCCAGCAGCCCGAGGGTGATCAGGAGCTTGTGCTCACCCAGGTGCGGCAGCACCATGCGCAGCGTGCGCATGACCCCGCGACGGTGCATCGTCCGGGAGGACTTGGCATCGGTTCGTCGACTCATCCTCGGGTCACCTCCAGGACTGGCAGCTCCTCGAGCAGGTCCTGGGCGCGCTGCATCCAGCTGTGTCTGTCCTCCACGAGGCTGCGCCCGGCTGCGCCCATCCTGGCGCGCCGATGGGGATCCTCGACCAGCCGGATCAGCGCTGCCGCGAGCGCGTCCGGGTCGCCGGGGGTCACCGTCTCGCCGCAGGCCTCCGCCGAATCGCCTTCGAGCAGCACCGGCAGCTCACCGAGCCCGGAGGCGATCACCGGCACCCCGGCGGCGAGGTACTCGTAGACCTTCAACGGGGAGAAGTAGTGGTCCTCCGGCTCACCGGGAGCGGGGTAGGGGGCTGCTGCGATGTCCAGGCCAGCCAGCAGCTGTGGCACCTGCGCCGGGGAGACCGGTCCGCTGAACTGGACGCGGGCACCGAGGCCCAGCTCGGCGCCGAGGGCCTCGAGGTTCTCCCGCTCCGGTCCGCCGCCGATGATCTGCAGCCGCAGGTCCGGCCGGGGAGACTCGTGGGCGGGCACCCGGGAACGCTGGTGCTCCAGAACCTCGGCGAAGGCGCGCAGCAGCACGTCGGTGCCGTGCCACGGCTTCAGGGTCCCGAGAAAGCCGATGGTCACGGTGGGCCGCTGGTGCGTCTCCCCGGCTGTGACTGGGGAGTCGGGGCGGCGGGCGCAGAATCGCGCGGGATCCACCGCGTTGGGGGTGACCCGCACCGTGGGAGTCGCCTGGAGGGCATCTGCGGGGAGCATCCCGCGTGCCCAGTCCGCGACCGGCGTGGAGACGCAGGAGAGCAGATCGGCCTGGCCGAAGGTCTCGCGGGTGGACCGTTCCGCCGATGCCAGATCGTGGAGGCTGCGGTGCCGCTGCTGCTCGGTGAGCAGCGGAGCATTGACCTCGACCACCAGCCGGGCGGTGCTGCGCCCTCGGGCCTCGACGCCGGCGGTGGAGAACAGGGAATAGCGCTCGTAGAGCAGGTCGAAACGGCCCTCGACGCAGAGATCGGCCATCCTGGCGGCGGCCCGGCCGACGGCGATCTCCCGGGCGGCCGCCCCCTTGACCCCGGAGACCGGGACCACGAAGACCGGCAGGTCTGCGAGATCGGCGGGGACCGAGGCGGTGGCGGGGTCATCGTGTCTGTCCCCGCGCTTGGTGCAGAACACGGTGACCTCGTGGCCGAGCGCCCGGAAGGCGCGGATCATCTCCTGAGCGTGCACGCTGGCACCCTTGGAGCCGAAGATCCCGATGCCGGGGTCAGCGAGCAGGTATCCGATCCTCATACCGACTCCTCCACCGCTGCGAGCCGGGACTGAGCCGCAGGGGCTCCTGGATCGCGGACCAGGCCATGGAGCCGACGTGCCTGGGCCGCGGAGTCGAAGCGCTGCTCGATCAGGGTGCGCGCGGCCTCGAGCATGGGCAGGTGTCTCGGGTCGGCGGTGATCGCCTCGGCCACCGCCGCGGTCAGGGCCTCGACGTCACCGGTGGGCACCAGCCACCCGGTCTCACCGTTGCGGATCACCTCGCCCACGGCGGTGACCTCCGCGGCCACGCAGCGGATGCCGCGCGCCATGGCCTCCAGCAGCACGGTGGGCAGCCCGTCGGCGTTCCCGTCGGCCCCGATCACGAACGGGGCCACGAAGACGTCATGCGAGCCCAGCAGCTCACTGACCTCCTGCTGGGTGCAGGGCCCCAGCAGGCGCACGGCGGAGCGCAGCCCGGCGTCGTCGATCTGTTCCTGGAGCTGGGCCGTCAGGGGTCCGTCCCCGGCGATGTCGGCCTCCACGTCCAGACCTTCTGCGCGCAGCCTGGCGACCGCCTCGATGAGCAGATGGAAGCCCTTCTTCTCCACCAGCCGTCCGATGCCCAGCAGCCGGGCGGGACGCGGAGTGATCTCGACGCCGCCGCCGGCCGCCGGGTCTGCTGCGGGCCGAGCCCCGAGGTTCGGGGTGAACGGGAAGCGGGAGAGCTCCAGCCCGTTGCGGACCAGATGCAGTCGCTGTGTGGCGGCCGGGAATCGGGCGCGCAGGTCATCGAGGTTGTAGCCGGAGATCGTGATCGCGTGGTGCGCCTCGGCCAGCTTCGCCTCGAGCTCACGCTCGTCCACATCCTGGTGGAAGATGTCCTTGGCGTGGGCGGTGAACGAATACGGCAGGCCGCTGATGAGACCCGCCAGCCGGGCCACGGTCGTCGCGATCGAGGCGAAGTGCGCGTGCAGGTGGGTGACCCCGGCCTGCTGCGCCGCGTAGGCCAGACCCACAGCCTGCTGGGCGTCGTCGTGGCCGGCGGCCAACAGCTCCGGGAGGCTGCGCTGCAGCCCGGACGCCAGGGCGGGGCACTCGGCGGCCAGGACCAGCTGGGTCCACAGCTTCGAGGAGGTGGAGCTGCGCGGCACCTGGATCACCGGGGCCTTCACCCGGGCCAGCTCCGGGTGGAAGCGGGCATCGGTGCTCGGCCGCAGCGAGAAGATCACGATCCGCTCGCCGGCGGCTTCCCGGGCCAGGATCTCCGAGACGATGAAGGTCTCCGAGAAGCGGGGATACATCTTCAGCACATATCCGACCACGGGACCGTCCGGCGCCGGGGACGTGGCGTCGGACTGGTCGGGGTGCGGGGCATGGGTCTTCTCGACGGTGGGATCAGTGGACATGAGAGTCGGACCTCGCTTCGGTGGCTGGGGGTGTCAGGGGAGTGGCGGCGCAGCGCGGCGC
>NZ_JADPSA010000001.1 GCF_017347085.1 Nesterenkonia sp. E16_10 | reverse complement strand
GCTCACACTTCACACCAGGCGGCCCCGCAACTACAGGGAGAGGTTTCCAGAGAAGTGACAGACATGACTTTCGTCTCACGCCGTGACCGGCGCCGCCAGGCCAAGCCATCACTGGCAAAGGCCGTGGCATCCAACGCCGGCACCGTCGGACGAGGTGCGGCAGCCGCCGTCGCCGCATCCGGCCTCGTGATCTCCTCCGGAGTCGCCGCGAACGCCAGCACCGACATCGACACCCCTGAGGTCACCACCCTGGACGTGACCGCATCAGGTCTCAGCGTGGAGCGCGCCAGCACCAGCTCCTCGGTGGCCGTGAGCGCATCCACCGACGGCGAGCTTTTCTTCGACCGTCCGATGGTAACCTCCACCCCTGCACCAGTGGTGGAGTTAGAGCCCGCTCCGACACCTGATCCCGAGCCAGCACCTGAGCCTGCGCCCGCTCCGGTGGTGGAAGAGGCGCAGGAGGTCGTTCCTGCCTCCATGCCGATGCCGACCGAGCAGGAAGCGCCCGCGCCGCAGGCTGAGCCCGCTCCGCAGGAGCAGCAGTCCAGTACCGGCCAGCAGGGTGGAGACACCTGGCAGGCTCAGAGCAGCAGCGGCCAGCAGACTTCGCAGGGCAACACTCAGGTCGCCTCCAGCGCGCCTTCCCAGGAAGAGTCTCCCGCCTCCTCCAGCGGCGGCAACGGCTCGGTCGTGGGCGCAGCCTACGCCGGCCTCGGCAACCCCTACTCCTTCGGTGGCACCTCACCTTCGGGCTGGGACTGCTCCGGCTTCATCAACTGGGCCTACGGCCAGGCCGGCATCGATGTGCCTCGCAGCACCTACGCGATGATGGGCTCCATGCGCCAGGTCTCCTCGCCCTCCCCGGGCGACATCGTCATCCAGAACGGTGGCAGCCACGCCGCGATCTACGTGGGCAACGGCCAGCTGATCGGTGCGAACAACCCCCGCGTGGGCACCGTCCAGTACCCGCTGGACTCCCCGTACTGGTCCAACACGATGTTCCTCAGCGCCAACTGACGCTTCTGCCGCCTCGGCGGTGCAACACACCTCGGCCGCAGGGCGCGATCCTTCCAGGGATCGCGCCCTGCGGCTTTCGTGTCCCCGGAAGCCACGTCATCAAATGGGCATCATGCTCGGCACGGTCTATATTGAGCCTGTACAGGCAGAGCAGAACGCTGTGGAACCCTGTGAGGACCGCGACGAGACGCGCGCTGAGGCGCACTGACCGGCAGCATGACGAGCAGGGGTGAACGCACGGGAGCCCCGATATGCGAACACTGGTGCTCAACGCAGGCTACGAGCCGCTGAGCGTGGTCACCTCACGCCGCGCCGCCGTGCTGGTCATGCACGGCAAGGCCAGCGTGCTCGCCGAGGACCACGCCCCGATCACCACCCCCTCCTCGCTGGTCCCACGTCCGGCGGTCATCTTGCTGCACCACTACGTCAGAGTCTCCCGCCGGCGCCCGGCGGCACCCTCGCGAAGGAGCATCCTGCGCCGCGACGGTCGCCAGTGCACCTACTGCGCCCGGCCGGCCGCCACCGTGGACCATGTGATCCCGCGGGCCCGTGGCGGCGACTCCAGCTGGGAGAACCTGGTCGCCTGCTGCGGGACCTGCAACGCGCGCAAGGGCAGCAAGACTCTGGACGAGCTCGGCTGGACCCTGGGCATCACCCCCCAGGCGCCCCCGCATCACGTCTGGATGCCGGTGGAGCTCGACGCGCCCCGGGACGCCTGGATGCCATTTCTGAGCCATGCCTCCTCGCACTGAGCCTCGCTCCGGCGCAGATGCGGTCACCGGGACTGGAATCTCTGCGGTCCTGCTCGCCGGAGGACGCGGGAGCAGACTGGGCGGGGTGGACAAGGCCCTGCTCCGCCGCGGAGCTCAGACTCAGATCGAACGCTGGATCCACGAGCTCCAGGTTCGAGACATCGCCACCGTGGTGGTCGGTCCACCGGAGCTGGAGCCGCTGATCCCTGGCTCGGTCCCGCTGGTGCGCGAGGCCCCCCGCTTCGCCGGACCCGCCGCAGGAGTCCTCGCCGGAGCCGCAGCGCTGCAGCGCCTCATGCGATACCCCGAGCCCGCTCGCACCGCCGGGTCTGCCTCGGGTGAAGGTGCAGACGCGGTCCCCGCCGGGTGGACCCTGCTGCTGGCGGTCGACCTGACCGAGCCTGCAGCCCTGCTGGACTGGCTCCTCGGCGAGCTTGAGCAGCCCGACGTCGAGAGCCCCGACGTCGAGAAGCCCATCGCGGTGCTGCCCAGTGATGCTTCCGGGCGGCAGCAGTACCTCAGCAGCGCCGTGCCCACCGACTGGCTTTTCGGCCGGGTCGCAGGGCTCTCACCCTCCGAGCCCGAGGACCGTCCGCTCCGATGGTTGCTGCAGGGTCTGGAGGAGGCCGCGAGGCTGCGCCGACCGGTGGTCCCGCCCGGAGTCAGCGAGGATGTGGACACGCTGCATGACGCCCATCGACTCGGAATGCGCCTGCCCTGAGAGCCCGGTTATGAGACTCTGGAAGCAGCATCGATCAAGGAGTCGCCATGACGGCAGAAGCAGCGCAATCGCATGAATCCATCGAGCTCTGGATCAAGGAGCTCGCGCATCATCTCGAAGTCGATGGCATCGAGATCGACATCGACGCCGTCCTGGCCCTGGCCGGCCAGGCGGCGCACACCGTGGTCCGCCCTGCCGCGCCGGTGACCACCTACCTCATCGGCTACGTCGCCGGGCTGGCCGAGGCCACGGGGCAGGCAGACTTCCAGACCGCCTCCCGCGCCGCCTCCCGGGTCGCGGCACAGCTGCTGGAGCGCCGATCCGGAGCTGTGGGCTGAGGCAGCCCCGCACTCGAATGATCACCCTGACGCAGGCTCGGGAGCGAGCGGCCGCCGCGGATCCGTTGGGCGCAGACCGGCTGACCCTCCAGGAGGCGATAGGCGGCGTGCTGCTGGACCCGGTCCGGGCGCTGCAGGACATCCCGCATGCCTCCACCTCCGCCATGGACGGGTGGGCCCTGGCCGCAGAGCCGTTGAGCAGCTCCGCCGGTGAGCCCGAGTGGTCGCTGCGCCCCGAGCAGGCAAACAGCCCGGCCGACCGACCGGCCCCGCTGCTGCCAGGAGAGGCCACCGAGGTGGTCACCGGCTCCGTGGTCCCGACGGGAACCCATTCGGTGCTGCGCACCGAGCATGGGATCACCGAGGGGCCTCGGCTCCGAGCCCTGAGCACCAGCCCCGACACCGCCCCGCAGCGCAATGTCCGCTCCGCCGGCGCGGAATGCCGCGCCGAAGACCAGCTGGTGCCAGCCGGGGTCGTGCTCACCCCGGCGCGAGCCGCCGTGGCCGCCGTCGCCGGTCACGACCAGCTCGCCGTCATCCGCCGCCCTCGCGTGCAGCTGGTGCTCACCGGCGCGGAGGTCACCACCAGCGGGACACCGGCGCCCGGTGAGGTGCGTGACGTCTTCGGTCTGGCGCTGCCACAGATGCTCCAAGAGATGGGAGCCGCCGGGGTGGCGGCCCAGCGGCTCGGCGACGATCCCGAGACACTCGCAGCCACACTCCGGCAGATCTCCGAGGCCGGGAGCGCCGATCTGATCATCACCAGCGGCGGCACCGCGCACTCCCGTGCCGACGCGCTGCGACCGGCTCTGCACGCCCTCGGCGCCGAGCTCACCGTGGACTCGGTGGACATGCGTCCAGGTCACCCGGTGCTGCTGGCTCGGCTGCCCCGCCGCAAGGAGCCTCTGTACCTGCTCGGTCTGCCCGGGAACCCGTTGGCCGGATTCTCCGCGCTGACCGCGCTGGGAGTGCCGCTGCTGCGAGCACTGCGCGGAGTTCCCGCCGCGGAGCGCACGCCCACCCTGCGTCTCACCGCGGGAGTCCGGCTCCCCGGAGCTCGACGTGGCGTCCGGCTGCTGCCCGTGCGGCGGAGCCCCGAGGGTGTGCTGCCCGCCGGTCACAGCCGCTCGCACATGATGCGCGGTCTGGCCCAGTCGCAGGCGCTGGCGATCGTGCCCGAGGGCGGACTGGCGCCGGGCGATCCGGTGGACTGCCTCTTGGTGCCTGGACAACGAGGAGAAGACTTCGAATGGGACGACTGACCGATCGCCGACGCGTGCTCACCCTGCGTGCGGGCGGCACCCGCAGCAAGATCGACCTGATCGCGGTGGAGGAGCCGCTTGAGCTGCGCCTGGCCGGGGAGTCCTTCACCGTGACCATGCGCACCCCCGGGCATGACTTCGAGCTGGTCGCCGGGTTCCTGGTCGCCGAGGGGATCATCAGCTCCCAGGAGCACCTTCGCAGCCTGCGGTACTGCGCCGGCACCGATGAGCAGGGGAATCAGACCTATAACGTCATCGATGCCGAGCTCGATCCCGCCCTGGCTCCGACCTCGCTGCTGCGCACCCGCAATGTCCTCACCACCTCCGCCTGCGGGATCTGCGGGACCACCTCCATCGACGCGGTGGAGAAGACCCTGCCGCCACGCAGGCCCGAGATGCTGCAGCTGCGCCAGGAGACCCTGCTCGCGCTGCCCGAGCTGATGCGCGAGAAGCAGGCGCTGTTCGGCAAGACCGGGGGAGTCCATGCCGCCGGGCTCTTCGACGCCGAGGGCGCGCTGCTGTGCCTGCGAGAGGATGTCGGCCGGCACAACGCTGTGGACAAGGTGGTCGGATGGGCACTGACCCAGGGTCGGCTCCCGCTGAGCGGCACCGTGCTGCAGGTCTCCGGGCGAGCCTCCTTCGAGCTCGTGCAGAAGGCGGCCCTGGCTGGAATCGAGATGCTCAGCGCGGTGGGAGCGCCGTCCTCGTTGGCGGTGGACCTCGCCGACCGCTCCGGGCTGACCCTGGCCGGGTTCTCCCGGGGCGGGTCGATCAATCTCTACACCCATTTCCAGCGCGTGGACATGCAGGACGAGCAGCCATGACCACGGTGCGCAGGCCGATGAGGCTCCGATTCGAGGCCTGGCCAAGACTGGTAGTGACCCCAGCCGATTATTAGCGTAGGCTGACGGAGTACTACAAGGGCTTCTACACCTATGCGGTCGCCCAAGTGGTCACCGCAATCGACCGGCCAGGTTGGTGGCGGAACATGCATCGTGAGATCGATGCGTAGCAAGAGCAAGTATATTAAGGAAACATCATGGCTACAGGCACAGTTAAATGGTTCAACGCTGAAAAGGGCTACGGCTTCATCGCCCCCGAAGACGGTTCAGACGATGTCTTCGTGCACTTCAGCGCGATCACCACTTCCGGCTTCCGTTCCCTCGAGGAGAACCAGAAGGTTGAGTTCGAGACCGCCCGCGGCCCCAAGGGTCTTCAGGCTGAGAACGTCAACCCCCTCTGAGCTTCACTGAGTTCGCCGACGACGGCGCTCTAGCCGTCGAACGCTGAGCATCTCGGGTTCGATGAACAGAACCTCAAGAGACCGGCCCCCTGAAATCGCTTCTGCGAGATCGGGGGGCCGGTCTTTTTGCGTGCCCACCGGATGAGCCGCCGTCGTGGCGAGCATCACATGCCCTGAGTGCTTGCCGCCGGGTCGCCCCAGGTCTACAGTTCAGCCTTGTGAATCAACCCTTGCCCGCTGATCAGCGGGTGTTGCTTCGCCGGATCCGTCCGGTGCAGCTGATCTTCCTCGGCTTCCTGCTGGCCACCGCCGCCGGAACGGGGCTTCTGCTCCTCCCCGCCGCGACGGCGCCGGGGGAGGAGACCGACCTCATCCACGCGCTCTTCACCGCGACCTCCGCGCTCTGCGTCACCGGGCTCACCGTGGTGGACACCGGCACCCACTTCTCCACCTTCGGGCAGATCGTCATCCTGGTGCTCATCCAGCTCGGCGGCTTCGGGGTCATGACCTTCGCGACGGTCGTGGGACTGGTGGTGCTGGGACGGCTCTCGCTGCGCTCGAAGCTGCTCGCCGCCACTGAGGCCAAGAGCCTGGGCCTGGCGGACCTGCCCTCGCTCATCAGAGGGATCATCAAGATCTCGCTGATCATCGAGATCTCGCTCGCGCTCATCCTGGCCCTGCGGTTCCACCTCGGCTACGGGATGAGCCTGGGGGAGTCGGTCTGGCACGGCGTCTTCCACGCCGTCTCCGCCTTCAACAATGCCGGCTTCGCGCTCTACCCCGACTCCATGATGGGCTTCGTCACCGATCCGGTGATCGGGCTGGGGATCTGTGCCGCGATCATCCTCGGTGGTCTGGGCTTCCCGGTGATCCTTCAGCTGCGCCGCCGGTTCCGCACCCCGCGGCTGTGGTCGATGCACACCAGGATCGTGCTCTGGGCCACCGGGGTGCTGCTGATGCTGGGCACGATGATGGTCCTGGCCTTGGAATGGTCGAACCCCGCCACGCTGGGTCCGCTGTCCTGGCCGCAGAAGCTGCTGGCCAGCTTCTTCCAGTCGGTGCAGACGCGCACCGCGGGCTTCAACAGCCTGGACATCTCCTCGATGGAACCGACCACCTGGTTGGGCATGGACCTGCTGATGTTCATCGGCGGCGCACCTGCCGGGACCGCCGGAGGGATCAAGGTGACCACCTTCGCAGTGCTGTTGTTCGTGGTCTACACCGAGCTGCGCGGGGACGCCGCCGTGAACATCTTCGGCAAGCGGCTCTCACGGGCGGTGCATCGGCAGGCCATCGCCGTCGTCGTGCTGGCCGGGGGACTGATCATCCTCTCCACCGGAGCACTGATGCACCTGAGCGGACTTCCGCTGGATGTGGTGCTCTTCGAAACCGTCTCGGCGTTCTCCACCGTGGGACTGAGCACCGGGATCACCGCGGAGCTCCCGCTGGCGGGTCAGCTGCTGCTGGCGCTGCTGATGTTCATCGGCCGAATCGGCCCGATCACCTTCGCCTCGGCGCTGGCACTGCGCGAGCGCCGCACCATGTATGAACTGCCCAAGGAAAGGCCGATCATTGGTTAATTTCAAGCTCTTCGGAGGAACCGATCCCCGTGAGGTCGCTGGCCCCGACTCGGTGGCGGTGATCGGCCTGGGACGGTTTGGTCGAGCGCTGGCCCTGGAGCTGATGGCCCATGGCACCGAGGTGCTCGGGGTGGATCGCGAAGAATCCGTGGTGCAGGCGCTCAACGGGCGGCTCACCCACGTGGTCGCGGCAGATGTCACCAGCGAGGAGGCCATGCGGCAGCTCGCCGTGGACGAGTTCGACCATGTGGTGATCGCGATCTCCTCGAACCTGGAGGCCAGCATCCTGGTCACCTCGATGATGCTGCAGTTCGACATCCCCGAACTGTGGGCGAAGGCGGTCAGCGAGCCGCACCGGGCGATCTTGGAGCAGCTCGGGGTGCGCCACATCGTCTTCCCGGAACAGGACATGGGACGGAGGGTGGCGCATATGGTGCGCGGAAGCCTGCAGGACTACATCCTGATCGACGAGGACTACGCGCTGGCGAAGACCACGCCGCCGCAGGGGCTCCTGGGCCGGGAACTGGGCGCACTCGATGTGCGAAAGCGCCACGGGGTCACGATCACCGCGGTCAAGCACGCCGAGACCGGCTGGGAGCCGGCGACGGCGCAGACCGTGCTGGCCGCCGATGACATCATCCTGGTCTCCGGGTCGGCGAAGAAGACCGAAGGGTTCAGGCGCCTGCGATGAGCCGTTGTGCACCGGATCACAGGGGCGTGGCAGACTTGAGCCATGACCTCGCTGTTCACCGCCCCGGCACCTTCGCGCAGCTATGACCCCAGCCTGGTGCACCGCCGATCCCAGACCACGCTGACCCTCAGCGATGCCACCGGGGCTCCGCTGCCCGACCGGGACGTGCTGGTGCGCCAGCGTGACCACGCCTTCGGGTTCGGCTGCATCGGGTTCGAGCTGATCGACTGGATCAATGGTCGCTCCCAGGATGCCGCCGCAGACGCCGCGTTCGCCCAGCGCTGGCTGGCGCTGTTCAACAGGGCCACGCTGCCCTTCTACTGGGGCCGGTTCGAAGCGGTGCGGGGTGAGCCGAAGACCGCCGAGCTGCTCACCGCCGCGCGATGGTTCAAGGATCGCGGCATCGGCGTCAAGGGCCACCCGCTGCTCTGGCACACGCTGAGCGCGCCGTGGCTGATGGAGCTGGAGGTCGAGCAGATCGACCAGGCGCTGCGCGATCGGATCCGCCGCGAGGTCCGGGACTTCGCCGGGGTGATCGACACCTGGGACGCGATCAACGAGGTCGTCATCATGCCGGTGTTCCCCGCGGAGCCCAACGGGGTCACCACCCTGGCCCGCCAGAAGGGACGGGTCGCGATGATGCGGCTGGCCTTCGAGGAGGCGCGTGCGGCGAACCCGAACATCACGCTGCTGCTCAATGACTTCGACATGTCCACCGCCTACGAATGCCTCATCGAGGCGGCCCTGGAGGCAGGGATCCAGATCGACCGGCTCGGTCTGCAGTCTCATATGCACCAGGGCGCCTGGGGTGAGGAGAAGACGCTGCAGGTGCTGGAGCGCTTCTCCCGCTTCAACATCCCGATCCACTTCACCGAGACCACGATCCTCTCCGGTGCCCCCGTGCCCGCGGACATCACGGACCTCAACGACTGGCAGGTCTCGCCCGAACAGTGGCCCTCCACCGAGGAGGGCGAGGCGCGCCAGGCCGAAGAGGTCGAGGCCCACTACCGCCGACTGCTGGGGCATCCCTCGGTGGAGTCACTGACCTACTGGGGTCTGCCGGATCAGGGGATGTGGCTCAACGCGCCCGGTGGCCTGCTCCGGCGGGACGGCAGCCCCAAGCCCGCCTATGACCGGCTGCACCAGCTGATCAAGGGCGAGTGGTGGATGCCCGAGACCCCGCTGCGCACCGACGAGGCAGGGCGCCTGCACTTCGAAGGGTTCCTCGGCGACTACGAGGTCGAACTCGACGGCGCCATCGCCCCGCTGACGATCCATGCGCCGGGCGCGGCACACCTGGGTCTGCGCCTGCCGCTGGCCTGAACCGCCTGAGCCCGGGTCTGCGGGGATCAGTTCCGCAGGGTCGCGTCCTGCAGCGCCGGGTAATCGGTGTAGCCGCGCTCGCCGCCCACGTAGAACGTGCTGGGATCGGGCTGGTTCTCCTGAAGTCCCAGCTCCCAGCGACGGGCCAGATCCGGGTTGGCGATGACCGAGCGGCCCACGCCCACGGCCTCGGCGAGATCCTGCTCCACCAGCCGGATGGCCTCCTCCCGCGTGGTCTGCACCCCGAAGCCGGAGTTGGCGATCAGCGGGGCGCCGGAGACCCTGCGGATCAGCTGCACGATCTCGCTCGCGGGGTCGGCATTGAGCACATCGATGTGGCTGAGCCCCAAGGGGGCGAAGCCCTCCGCCATCGAGCGGTAGGTGGCCAGCGCGTCGTCGTGGTCCTGCTCCAGGGCGCCCTGGATGTTGTGCTGCGGGGAGAGTCGGATGCCGGTGCGGTCTGCGCCGATCGCCTCGGAGACCGAGGCCGCGACCTCCACCGAGAGCCGGGCGCGGTTCTCCGGGGAGCCGCCGTAGCCGTCGGTGCGGGTGTTGGACCCCGGGGCGGTGAACTCGTGGAGCAGGTAGCCGTTGGCGCCGTGGAGCTGGACCCCGTCGAAGCCCGCCTCGATCGCGTTGCGCGAGGCCTGGGTGAAGTCGGCGATGGTCTGGGTGACCTCCTCGGCGCTCAGCGCATGCGGCACCGGGTGCGGCGCCTTGCCCTCAGGTGTGCGGATCTCGCCGGGGGCGGCAAGCGCACTGGGTGCGACGACGCGGCCGGTGCCGGAGATCAGCTCATGGCCGATGCGGCCGCCATGCATGATCTGGGCGATGATCTTGCCTCCGGCGGCGTGCACCGACTCGGTGACCCTGCGCCAGCCGGCGACCTGCTCGGCGGTCTGCAGCCCGGGCTGCCCGATCCAGGTGCGGCCCTCGATCACCGGGAAGGTGCCCTCGGTGACGATCAGGCCGAGCGAGGCGCGCTGGGTGTAGTACTCGACCATCATCTGGTTCGGCACCCCGTCCTCGCCGGCCCGGATGCGGGTCAGCGGAGCCATCACGAGCCGGTTGCGCAGCTCGATGGCGCCGAGCGAGAGCGGAGAGAAGAGCTGGTCCTGCACCGGGCTGGCCTGGGCGGAAGAAGTCATGGAGCGGGTCCTTGTCTGCGAGGTTCTCGGCGCGGCCCGTTCCGGGGCCACCCGATCTGTTCTGCACAGAGCAACCGCGCAGCGAGGGCTTCGATTCCTGATCCGGGGCAAAGTCACACCCGGCGGCGATATCGTGGCCTCATGGCGCGCTCACCCGGTCTCTCATCCCCGGCTGGCTTGTCCATCCCGCCGCTGCAGACCGTGACCCGGCTGCAGGCGGCGCTGAGCGAGGCCGGGATCGAAAGTGTGATCGGCGGATCCGGGCTCCTGGCCAGCCTCGGACTCATCGACACGGTCCAGGACTGGGACCTGGTGATCGATGTGGATGCAGATGCGGATACGGATGCGGATACGGATGCGGATGCAAGCGCGGATGCGGACACGGAGGACGGGCGCCGGGTCGACCCGGTGCCGGCCGTGGAACAGGTGCTGGACGCGTTGGGCCTGCCGCACCAGCCGCGGGAGCGGTCCGGGATCTTCCACACGACCGCCGCGATCCAGGCCGAGGCCGGGGATCACAGCATCGACGTGCTGATCGGCTTCGCCCTTCAGTCGAGCGGTCGGGTCGTGAGGATTCCGGCCAGACCGGGCCATGCGTGGAGGGGCCTGAGGATGGCCCGCCCGGAGGATTGGCTCCTGGCCTACCGGCTGATGGGACGAGCCGAGCGGGCCGAGCCGCTCCGGCGCCATCTCGGCCTCTGATCTGGGGCGCCCCGGGGGAGCCGACCCTGTGACTCGTGCTGCGAGGAAGTCTGCATCTCTCGTGCCCTCAGACATGCGAGAGGGCCGGTCCTCGGGGCCGGCCCTCTCGTGAGATCCGCAGCAGCACATCTCTGTCCACGCTGTTGCTGGATTCAGCCTCGGGTGGTGTAGTCCGTGTGTTCTTCTCCCAAGCACTGCTGGTAGTTCTTGACCAGACGCAGTTCGCCTTCAAGCCTCTGGATCGACTCTTCCAGCGACCGAAGCTTGTGCAGGACCTCATCCTGGAAATTGCTCTCGGACATGTCGCTCTCCTCTAGGTAGCCCCGGTCCTGAGCGGGCCGGCTAGGTCCACTGTAGATGTGTTCTGCGACACTGCACCCGGTCCGAGGTCTCCGGATGGGATCCGCGCCACCGGTGAGGAACCCCGGGAGGGTGAATCCATGACCGGCAGGCTGCGCCGTCGTCGTTCCCGTCCAGGGTGGAGCAGGCCACCTGGGGAACAGGTGAGAGGCGGTCAACCCTGTGGCCCGATGCGCTGACCAGTGTTTCTCTGGTCCCCCCGGCAGGATTCGAACCTGCGACACCCGCTTTAGGAGAGCGGTGCTCTATCCCCTGAGCTACGGAGGGCTGCGCGGTGAGGATCACCGCGGATGCCGTGGGTCCAGCGCGGCACCGCACCATCCTACCTGGGTCACAGTTCTCCGAAGCTACCCGGGCAGGCGAGGTTCCAGTCCGTGCGGAGATTCACATCCTGTTATGCATAGGGAGTATCCTAATCCCAATAGTTTCAATGGTGTCAGGTTGCTGAACCTGGAGGGAGATCTATGGCGCGGGCAGGACTCACCCGAGAACGCCTCGCGCGCACCGGGGCTGAGCTGGCCGACGAGATCGGATTCGCCCGGGTCACCCTCGCCGAGGTTGCGCGGCGCTGCGGCGTGCAGACGCCGAGCCTGTATTCACATGTGCGCAGCACCGCGGAGCTGCGGCGCTGTGTGAGCGTGCTTGCGCTGGCCGAGATGGCAGACCGGGCAGGCGACGCGATAGCCGGCCGGTCGCGGCGCGACGCGCTGGAAGGACTCGCGAACGCCTACCGGGACTACGCGCGCCAGCATCCTGGCCGGTTCGAGGCTTCATCGACGCCTCTGGACGCCCAGACGGCAACGGCCAGCGCAGGGCCCCGGCACGCACGGTTCAGCGAGGCAGTTCTGCGCGGTTATGGGTTGGATGCTGCTGAGCAGGTGCATGCCGTGCGAATGCTGGGCAGCACCCTGCGCGGGTTCATCACTCTGGAGCTCAACGGCAGCTTCGACCACAGTTCCCCCTTGGCGGCGGAGAGCTGGCCCCGGATCGTCGACGCGCTCGATGCCGTCCTGACCAGCTGGCCCACCGCCTCCCCGCCCTCCCAAGCAGATAAAGGATCCCCATGACCCTGCCAGCCCTCACCGCAGTGCCGCTGACCCGGTCGCTCTTCCATGGTGCCGTCGAACTCGAGGACACCGGTCGCGCCTTCCTGGCTCACCGGCTGCCCGCGTGGGCCCGCGCGCGGAACACCGATGCGCAGATGACGATGGTGGAGGCCCAGTCGTCTGGCGTTCGCATGGTCCTGCGCACCCCCGCGACCACGATCGAGCTGGACACTCGGCGCTCGCGGACGC
This sequence comes from Nesterenkonia sp. E16_10, assembly GCF_017347085.1. Classification (GTDB taxonomy): domain Bacteria; phylum Actinomycetota; class Actinomycetes; order Actinomycetales; family Micrococcaceae; genus Nesterenkonia. The sequence goes on along the minus strand of NZ_JADPSA010000001.1, from coordinate 278,034 downwards.
TCTATGCCGGTGTTCCTGCTCGCCCTGACGGCGTGGTCGAACTAGTCCTGAATGGCGAGGTGATCGGGCATTCAACGATGACGGGCGGGACCACGATGGTGGTGGACATGACCAACGGGGCCACCGAGAGTCAGGTCGGCGAGCCCCACACCGCCAGCTTCGCGGGGCTCGCGCCCGGAATGAAGACGCTCGAACTCTGGCTGCCGCACCAAGAGGCCACGGAGGTCCTCGCGCTGCGCGCCGACGCGCCGGTCGAGCCGGTCCAGGCCGCGCGTTCGCGCTGGGTGCACCACGGCAGCTCGATCAGCCAGGGCTCCAACGCCGCCCGCCCCACCGGGACATGGCCGGCGGTGGCAGCGCATGCGGCACAGCTGGATCTGCTCAACCTGGGCTTCGGGGGCAGCGCGCTGCTCGATCCCTTCGTGGCGCGCACCATCCGAGACCTCCCGGCGGACGTCATCAGTCTCAAGCTGGGAATCAACCTGGTCAATCGGGACCTGATGCGGCTGCGCGCCCTGGGCCCCTCGGTCCATGGCTTCCTGGACACCATCCGAGAAGGCCACCCGGACACCCCGCTGCTGCTCATCTCCCCGATCCACTGCGGCATCCACGAGGACACCCCGGGACCGGGCGCCTTCGACCTCGAAGCGATCGCGCAGGGCACCATGAGATTCACCGCGACGGGTGACCCCGCTGAGAGTGCGGCGGGCAAGCTCACCCTGAACGTGATTCGAGCAGAACTCGTCCGCGTGGTGCAGCAGCGCAGCTCCTCGGACCCGAATCTGCACTATCTCGATGGCCGCGTCCTCTACTCCGAGAAGGACAGCGCCCAGCACCCGCTTCCCGACAACCTGCATCCCGATGCGACGACGCACCGGTTCATCGGGGAGAGGTTCGCCGCTGCGGCGGCCGGCCTCGGTCTAGGGCCGTTCCACGACCCGGCGGATCAGGCTCATCACCACTGAGCCGATCACCACGGCCCCGAGAATGATCAGCAGCGCCCAGCTGGCCATGGTGAAGCCCGAGGCGACCGCCACGAGGCCCTCGTCCAGCGGCTGCATGGTGAGGACCCGGTCGATCAGGAAGTTCTCTGTGATGTCCGCCGCCGCGAAGAGCACCGCCCCGGCGAGCACGAACCAGCGGAAGACTCCGCGGCGCATGACCAGCCCGACCACGGCCCAGCTGCAGAGCAGGAAGGACAGTGGGAACAGGATGCCTGCGGTGCGGTGCAAGAAGCTCAGCTGCCCGGTCCCGTCGGAGTCCATGACGCTGCGCAGCCGCTCGATGTCTTCCACCGAGTAGCCGAAGGGTCGGCTGTCCGGCATCGAGAAGCCGCCGGCGAAATAGTTCATCTGCGGCAGCGCATAGAGGTGCAGATAGACGAAGAGGAAGACCGTCAGCCCCAGGAGCGCGTAGAGCAGCAGGTGTGGGTTGGAGTCGGTGCCCTCACCGGCGCGCCGGCTGGCTGCGCTGAGATACCCGTCCTGGACGTCGTCGCGCCGCTTCGGCGTCACGGAGAGGTCTCGACCCTCGCGGCGCGCCTGACGAAATGCCCGAAGCCCGCCCGGAGCTCCAGGAGCCCCTGAGGATTCCTGCTCCGTGACCTCGCGTGCAGGGTTGCCCCGCACCTTCTTGCGCCGCTTGGACATGACCCTCCTGGATAGATCCGCTTCGCCTCCAGTCTGGCAGAGGTTCGCCCGCCCACGCGCCGAGTCGGTGTCAGCTCCGACGCTTAGACTGGGGCCACCATGGATTTCCTCTTCACCCCGCCGAAAGCCACCCCCGCCGATCGTCCGCGCCGACCTGCCGGGTCCAGCGATGCAGCCAGCTCCGCCGCCCAGGACGACGGCGGCCCCGCTGTGCTGCAGCAGGACCAGGCGCCTGCCGCACCGGCCCCCGCCGACGCCGTCGCCGAGCTGAACCCGGAACAGCAGGCGGCCGTGCTGCACTCGGGCTCCCCGCTGCTGATCGTCGCCGGAGCCGGCTCCGGCAAGACCCGGGTGCTGACCCGTCGGGTGGTCCACCTGCTGCGCAGCGGGTCCGCCCGCCCGCACGAGATCCTGGCGATCACCTTCACCAACAAGGCCGCCCGAGAGATGAAGGACCGCATCGCGGAGATGATCGGGCCGCCCGCTGAGCGCATGTGGATCTCCACCTTCCACTCCTCCTGTGTGCGGATCCTGCGCGCGGAGGCCGCCCATCTGGGGCGCCGCACCACATTCACCATCTATGACAGCGCCGATTCGCTGCGGCTGATCACCACCATCGCGAAGTCCCACGACCTGGACCCGAAGCGGTTCGCCCCACGGGCGCTGAAGAACAAGATCTCCGCGCTGAAGAACGAACTCATCGACGCCGATCAGTTCCAGTCCACCGCGGCCCACGAGCCGTTCTCCGAGGCGGTCGCCACCGTCTACCGGGAGTACAGCGAACGGCTTCGCGCGGCCAACGCCTACGACTTCGATGACCTGCTCGCCGAGACCGTCTACATGTTCGACGCCTTCCCGCGGATCCTGGACAGCTACCGCCGGCGATTCCGCCACGTGCTGGTCGATGAGTACCAGGACACCAACCACGCCCAGTACCGACTGGTCCGCCAGCTCACCGGCCCCACCAGCCCTGCCGGCCCCGCCGAGACCACCGCCGACGCCATGGCCCAGGTCCCCACGCCCGGCGCGGAGCTGACCGTGGTGGGCGACTCGGACCAGTCCATCTACGCCTTCCGCGGCGCCGACATCCGCAACATCGTGGAGTTCGCGCGCGACTACCCCGACGCCACCACGATCAAGCTGGAGCAGAACTACCGCTCCACGCAGACCATCCTCAACGCCGCGAACGCGGTGATCTCACAGAACCCGAACCGGACCGAGAAGAAGCTCTGGACCGCGCTCGGCGAGGGCTCTCCGGTGGTGCTGCACGTGGCCCCCTCGGAGAACGACGAGGCCGAATGGATCGCGCGCACCATCGACTCGCTCGGTGACGAGCACGGGATCCGGCCCTCCGACGTCGCGGTGTTCTACCGGACCAACGCGCAGTCGCGCTCGCTGGAGGAGCGGCTGATCAACCGGGGCATCCCGTACCGGGTCATCGGCGGCACCCGGTTCTACGACCGCAAAGAGATCAAGGACGCGCTGGCGTACCTGCGGGTGGTCAACAACCCCGACGACGACGTCAACCTGCGCCGGATCCTCAACGAGCCCAAACGCGGGATCGGGGAGCGCGCCGAGGGGGCCGTGGCCACGCTGGCCACCCGGGACCGCACCACCTTCCTGGAGGCGCTGCGCCGAGCCGAGGATGCCCCCGGGATCGCGACCCGCTCGCTGAAGGCGATCGCCTCCTTCGTGCGGATGATCGATGACCTGATCCAGCTCAACCAGGACGGCCGGCCCTCGGTGGTACTCGAAGCCGTGCTGGAACAGTCCGGCATGCTCGAAGCGCTGCGCCAGTCCAAGGACCTCCAGGACGAGTCCCGGGCGGACAACCTCGGTGAGCTGGTGGCAGTGGTCAAGGAGTACGAGACCGAGGCCGCCGCGGCAGACTCGGCCAGAGACACCGCCGGGGACACCGCCGGGGGAGTCGTGCAGGGTGATGACTTCCTCGAGGCCGAGGCCGAGGCCGAGGCCGGGGCCGTGACCAGGGAGCAGGGCGAGGCAGGTCTCGCCGGGACCGAGCTGCAGGAGGGCCCCGGCGCGCTGGCGAACTTCCTGGAGCAGGTCTCCCTGGTCGCCGACGCCGACGCGATCCCCTCGGCCGGTGACGAGGAGTCCCAGCGGCTGGCCGTGGAGCAGGGACAGGTCACCCTGATGACCCTGCACACCGCCAAGGGCCTGGAGTTCCCGGTGGTCTTCCTCACCGGCATGGAGCACGGCATCTTCCCGCACTCGCGGTCGATGTCGGATCCCGAGGAGCTCGCCGAGGAGCGCCGGCTGGCCTACGTGGGCCTGACCCGCGCCCGGCAGCGGCTCTACCTCTCCCGGGCCGAGTCCCGGCACCTGTGGGGCCAGCACCAGTTCAACCCGCCCAGCCAGTTCCTCGGTGAGATCCCCGAGGAGCTCATCGAGGTCAGCGCCGGGTCCTCCACCTCCTCGCGCGGCCCCCGATTCGGCTCCCCAGGCTTCGGCTCCGCCGGCTTCGGCGGCTCGATCCAGGGCGGCGCCGGCAGCCTCAGCGGCGGCTGGGGCTCGGGATCGAACTCCTACGGCTCCGGAGCACCGCGCTCCGGCGCGACCATCTACGGCGCGGCCGACAGCGCGAAGACCTCCTCCTCGCTGCCCGGAGCCACCCGTGGCGCGGCGCCGAGCCAGGTGGATCCGGATCGTGAGATCCCCAGCCTGAGCCCCGGAGACCGGGTCAGCCACAAGCGCTTCGGGGTCGGTGAGGTGCTCGCGGTCGAGGGAACCGGTGCCAAGACCGTGGCCAAGGTGAGCTTCGCCGGGTCCGAGAAGCGACTTCTCCTGCGATATGCTCCACTGGAGAAGGTCAGCTGAGCGCTGCGCGTGAACCGCGCCGCGCCGTCGGCCTTCACATGTAGAGATGACTTCGACGTAGAAGGACACACACGTGGACCTGTATGAGTACCAGGCGCGCGATCTCTTCGAGGCACACGGTGTTCCCGTGCTGGCCGGAATCGTGGCGCAGACCCCGGAAGAAGCGAAGGCGGCCGCCGAGAAGATCGGTGGCGTCGTCGTCGTCAAGGCTCAGGTAAAGGTCGGAGGCCGCGGCAAAGCCGGCGGCGTCAAACTTGCCAAGAGCGCCGATGAAGCGCAGCAGCATGCTGAAGCCATTCTGGGCATGGACATCAAGGGGCACACCGTGCACCGCGTGATGATCGCCCAGGGTGCAGACATTGCAGATGAGTACTACTTCTCGATCCTGCTGGACCGCGCCAACCGCGACTACCTCGTCATGTGCTCCAAGGAGGGCGGCGTGGAGATCGAGCAGCTCGCCGTCGAGCGCCCCGAGGCGCTGGCCCGGGTGAGCGTCGATCCCAACACCGGCATCGATGCGGCCAAGGCCAAGGAGATCGCCGAGCAGGCCGGATTCCCTGAAGAACAGCACGAGCAGCTGAGCCACGCGTTCATCCAGCTGTGGGACGTCTTCTCCAAGGAGGACGCCACCCTGGTCGAGGTGAACCCGCTGGTGAAGACCGGCGACGGGCAGATCATCGCGCTCGACGGCAAGGTCACCATCGACGAGAACGCCGAGTTCCGTCAGCCGGCGCACGCGGAGCTCGTCGACGAGCAGACCGAGGACCCGCTGGAGGCCAAGGCCAAGGCCAACGACCTGAACTACGTCAAGCTCGACGGTCAGGTCGGTATCATCGGCAACGGCGCCGGTCTGGTCATGTCCACCCTGGACGTGGTGGCCTACGCAGGCGAGGCCCACGGCGGCGTGAAGCCCGCGAACTTCCTCGACATCGGCGGCGGCGCCTCGGCCGAGGTCATGGCCAACGGTCTGGACGTCATCCTCGGTGACGAGCAGGTCGAGTCCGTGTTCGTCAACGTCTTCGGCGGCATCACCTCCTGCGACGCTGTGGCCAACGGCATCGTGAAGGCCCTGGAGATCCTCGGGGACTCCGCCACCAAGCCGCTCGTGGTCCGCCTCGACGGCAACAACGTGGAGGAGGGGCGCCGCATTCTCGAAGCGGCGAACCACCCGCTGGTCACCACCGCTGACACCATGGACGCCGGCGCCGACAAGGCCGCCGAACTTGCGCACTCCGCGCGGACTGACAAGTAAGGACCTGCTCACACAATGTCTATCTACCTGAACAAGGACTCCAAGGTCATCGTCCAGGGCATCACCGGCGGCGAGGGCACCAAGCACACCGCCCTGATGCTCAAAGCAGGCACCAACATCGTCGGCGGAGTCAACGCTCGCAAGGCCGGCACCGCCGTGTCCCACAAGGACAAGGCCGGCAACGATGTCGAGCTGCCCGTGTTCGCCTCCGTGGCCGAGGCCATGGAGAAGACCGGCGCCGACGTCTCGGTGGCCTTCGTGCCGCCGAAGTTCGCCAAGGACGCCGCCGTGGAGGCCATCGAGGCCGGCATCGGCCTGCTCGTGGTCATCACCGAGGGCATCCCGGTGCAGGACTCCGCGGAGTTCTTCAACCTCTCGCTGACCAAGACCGGCGCCGACGGCAAGCCCGTCACCCGGATCATCGGCCCGAACTGCCCCGGCATCATCACCCCGGGCCAGGCGCTGGCAGGCATCACCCCGTCCAACATCACCGAAGCCGGGCCCATCGGCCTGGTCTCAAAGTCCGGGACGCTGACCTACCAGATGATGTACGAGCTTCGCGACATCGGCTTCTCCACCTCCATCGGCATCGGCGGTGACCCGGTCATCGGCACCACCCACATCGATGCGCTGGAGGCCTTCGAGAACGATCCGGAGACCAAGGCCATCGTGATGATCGGTGAGATCGGCGGCGACGCCGAAGAGCGCGCAGCCGACTACATCAAGGCTCATGTCACCAAGCCCGTCGTGGGCTACGTGGCTGGCTTCACCGCCCCCGAGGGCAAGACCATGGGCCACGCCGGCGCCATCGTCTCCGGCGGCTCGGGCACGGCTGAAGGCAAGAAGGAGGCCCTGGAGGCCGCAGGGGTGAAGGTCGGCAAGACGCCGTCCGAGACCGCTGCGCTGCTTCGCGAGGTCTTCAAGGGCTGACGCCTGATCCACACCGCAGTGCGGGGCCGTTCCTGATCATCAGGGGCGGCCCCGTCCTCGTCTGCGCGCCCTTTCGAGCCTGTGCAGCGAGCCAGGTGACAACCTCGGACTCAGCCGCCCTCGGAGCCCTCACCCAGCTCCCGCTCGGGATGCTCTCCGAACTGGAAATGCCGGCCGCTGATCCCCTCGGGACGGATCCGCACGAAATAGTCCTTGATGGTCGGCACCCAGGGCTTCAGGTCCAGCTCCTCGGCCGCCTCCCGCTCGGCGGAGGTCTCCAGGCGGGCGGCCGTTCCGCGCAGCACCACCGACCAGGCCTGATCGGAGAGGATCCCATCGGCCTCGAAGACCACGCTCTCATTGACCGCCATCTCGGCGAGCTTCGAGCCCGGAGCGGTGCGCAGCACGATCGAGCGGTCCTGGACCGCGCAGTTGACCGGGAAGATATCGGCCCGCCCGCCCACCACGGTCACCAGGCGGCCATGCGCCACGCGTTCCAACAGACTCCAGCACTGGTCCTCGCTCAGGACCAGGACCGGTTCGCCCTCAGGGTGTTCAAACATCGTCGCCGCCTCTCAGTCAGTGATGCACCTCACGGTGCACCACCGAGTCTAGACCGCGTCCACAGCGCGCAGCAGGGTCAGCCGGGACCGGACCATGCCGCCGACCCGGCGCTGAGGAGCCCGTTGATCAGGCCACGGTGACGCCGAGGAGCGAACCCAGCAGATACGTGACCGCGGCTGCCCCGAGGCCGATGCCCAGCTGGCGCAGTCCGCGCTTGACCGGTGAGGCTCCGGAGAGCAGCCCCACGATGGCGCCGGTGCCCAGCAACGCGACCCCGACCAGCGCGCTGGCGATGATGATCGCCAGGGCCCCTTCGGCGCCCAGGAGATACGGCAGCACCGGAATGGTCGCCCCGACCGCGAAGAAGACGAAGCTGGACCCTGCGGCATGCCAGGCCGAGCCGACGGCGGCGTGGGAATCGGCGGGCTCCTCCGGATCGTGGGAGAGCTCGGGCTTGCAGTCGCAGGCGAAGACGTTGAGCCGCTCGAGCGCGCGGTGCTCGGCGTCGGCCTCGCTCATGCCGCGGGCCCGATAGACCAGGATCAGCTCGTTGTGGTCGAAATCGAGGTCCGGAGCGGCGCGCAGCGTGACCTGGGTGGGGCGGGTGGCGTCGAGCAGCTCGCGCTGGCTGCGCACCGAGACGTATTCTCCGGCGGCCATCGAGAGCGCTCCGGCCAGCAGCCCGGCGATACCGGTGAGCAGGATGACACCGGACCCGACGCCGGTCCCGCCCATGCCCACGATCAGGGCCAGGTTCGAGACCAGGCCGTCGTTGGCGCCGAAGACCGCCGCGCGGAACCCTCCGGAGAGCTTCTCCCGGCCGCGGGTGGCCAGGGCCCGGACGACCTCCTCGTGGATGGCCTCGTCGGCGGCCATCCGGGCGGTCGCGTCGTCGTCGTCGTCATAGGGCGAGCCGCCCTCGGCGCGCTGGGCCAGGGCCAGGATGAACACCGAACCGAAGATCCGCGCCATCCAGCCCAGCAGCACCCGGTGGGCCGAGGGGGCGGGCAGCCGTTCGGCGTCGGGTCCCAACAGCTCCCGCCAATGCAGCTCATGGCGCTTCTCCGCAGCGGCCAGGCCGAGCAGGATCTGGCGCTCCTCACCGCGCTTGCGCTCCGCGAGAGCGGTATAGAGCCGCCCCTCGGCCTGCTCATCGGCGAGGTACCTGCGCCAGCGTCGGATCTGCCGCGGGGTGGGGGCGGTGTTCTGCGGGTGTGACGCACTCGGGTCAGCCGAGCGGTGTGCGGGATCGGGGGAGCTCATTGAGCTCAGTCTTCCCGATCTTCGGTCGCTGCGGACCTCGCGACGGCCTGTGACGAAGTTCAGGAATGGCTAAACCGACGACGCCGCGCGCTGGCCTCCTCGACCAGCCGACGGGCGAGGGCGGACTCCACCCCGGGGCCCAGCCCCAGATAGTCCGGTGCCAGATGGTCCGGGGCGCGGCCGGCGGGCGCGGCGTCACCGCCGGAGCCTGGCGCGGTTTCACTGTCGGAGCCTGGCTCAGTTTCACTGCCGGAGCCCGGCTCAGTTTCACTGCCGGAGCCCGGCTCAGCGTCACCACCGAAGGCGAGATAGGTGCCGCCGGCCCGACGCAGGATCAGCATCCCGGCTGCGATGTCCCAGGGCTTGGTGTCCACGCCGAGCACCACATCGTTCCATCCGGCGGCCGCATGGCAGAGCTCCAGCGCCCCGGAGACCACCCGGCGCACCGTGGAGAAGCCCGTGACCATCTCGCCGAAGGCCTCCAGCGCCGGGGCTCCCTCTCGGGTGAGGACCTCCGCGGAGGGGTAGCTGGTCATCAGGTTCAGCTGCGCGCCGGAACGCGCGGCGCCACCGCTGGGGAGCCCCAGCCGGGTCTCGGTGCGCTGGCCCGAGCTGAGATAGGCGCCGTCGTCGTCGGCGGAGAAGCTGAGCTGGTTGACCGGGTCGTGGACCACCCCGGCGATGACCTTCCCGGCGAAGACCGCCGCGATGGAGATCGAGAACATCGCGAAGCCGTGCGCGAAGTTGCTGGTCCCGTCGATGGGATCGATGATCCATTCCAGCGTCCCGCGCCCGCGCGCACCGGCTTCCTCCCCGGTGATCCAGGAGTCCGGGACCGCTGCGGTCAGCGCAGCGGCCAGGGCGTCCTCGGTGGCCCCGTCATGGACCGTCACCAGATCATGGGTGCTGGTCTTGGTGGTCACCGCCATCCCCGGCTGCCGGGGGTCGGCGCGGAAGGCCTGCACCAGGGGTGCCCCGGCCGTCTGCGCGGCCTGAAGGGCGATCCTGCGGAGCTGGTGCGGGTCAGGGCGGGAGGCGGTGGTGTGCGGCACGGGTTCACCCTACCCACCCGTGGGCTGCGGCAGTGCTCCAGCACACCAGCCGGTATGATCGAGCCGATGACGAACTCAGAGCCCACTGAGGTTATTCAGGACGATGCCGCCGTGCGGTCCCACTATCGCGACCGAACCCGGAACCGGGTGATGAAGGCCGAGGACGGCTGGCACCAGTTCCGTCTCGGCCTGGCACGCCGGCGTGGACTCAACGTCACGATGCTCGCGATGACCGGCTACGGCTGCCGTCGCTGGGTCCGCGTGTTCTCCCGGGTGGTGATGGCCCCGGACTCCGATTTCGAGAACGGACTCCGTGTGGCCAAGGTCATCGCCGATGGGGTCCGTGGCTGGCGCAACTTCGTCTCGGCCCCGGTGCCCTTCGCGGAGATCACGGTGGAGGTCGCCGGTCGTGAGTTCGAGGTGGTCGCCGATCGCGGCGGGATCGTGGACGCGGTGATCGAAGTGGACCTGGAGCCGGGCTGGCAGCAGGTCATGCTGCACGCCCCGGGCAGCGAGTCCACCACCGCCGAGGTGCACATCATTGATGACTCCACCGTGACCGGGGTGGTCTGCGACATCGATGACACCGTGGTGGTCACCACGCTGCCGCGACCGCTGCTCGCGGCCTGGAACTCCTTCGTGCTCGATGAGCACGCCCGCACCCCGACCCCCGGGATGGCGGTGATGATGGAGCGTCTGATGGTCAGCTTCCCCGGCTCCCCGGTCATCTACATCTCCACCGGCGCCTGGAACGTGGCGCAGACGCTGACCCGGTTCCTGACCCGGAACCTCTACCCGCGGGGGCCGCTGCTGCTCACCGACTGGGGCCCGACGGCGGACCGCTGGTTCCGCTCGGGGCAGCAGCACAAGGCGGAGCAGCTGGAACGCCTGGCCCAGGACTTCCCCGAGATGTCCTGGGTGCTGATCGGTGACGACGGTCAGCACGATCCCAGCCTCTACGCCGACTTCGTCCGCCGTCACCCGGAACATGTCACCGCGGTGATCATCCGTGAACTGACCTACTCCGAGGCGATGCTGGCCGGTGGCCGCGCCGAGGACCCGGTGGGCAACGATCTGCTCAACTACGGCGACCCGACCGAACCGTCCGACGCCGTCCAGCTCGCCGGTGACCGGCGGATCCCCTGGATCTATGGTCCCGACGGCAAGGACATCGCCGCGAAGCTCGCCCAGCACGGCCTGCTGCGCAGCTGAGCCTCAGCTGGTCGAGCCGGCCTGGGCCCCGGCCGAGGACGCGAAGCGTCGCGGCCGGGGGTGCATCGTGCGGACCCGCCGGTTGACCTCCACGGCACGGGCATAATGCCCGATCAGCTCATTGGACAGCGCCTCCCAGGTGCGGTCCTGCACGCTCTCGTGTGCGCGCCGCCCGAAGTCCCGGCGCGCCGCATCGTCGCCGATCAGGTGTTCCACCGCGGAGCGCAGACCGGCCAGGTCACCGGGCCGGTAGAGCCAACCGGTGCGCCCGACGTCGACCAGGTCCAGCGGACCGCCACGGCCCACCGCGACCACCGGCACCCCGGCGGCCATGGCCTCCTGGATGGTCTGACAGAAGGTCTCGGCCTCCCCGGGGTGGACGAAGACATCCAGGCTCGCCACATGGGCCCCCAGCTCCTCGCCGGACTGGAAGCCGGCGAAATGCGCCCGCGGCAGCGCCCGGCGCAGCGCCTCCTCCTGCGGCCCCGAGCCGATGATCACCAGGCGGGTGCCGGGCAGGGCATCGAGCACCGCCAGATCCTGCACCTGCTTCTCCGAGGCCAGCCGCCCGACGAACCCGATCAGCTTCTCACCGGTGGCCGAGCCGGTCTCGCCGCGCCCGGCGGTCCGGCCGCTGATCTGAGCTCGCAGCGCCGGACTGCGACGTTCCGGGGAGAATCGCCGGGTGTCCACACCCCGGCGCCAGGTCTTCAGCCGCTGGATGCCGCGCCGGGTGAGCTGCTCGCGGCAGAAGGAGGACGGCACCAGGGTCAGCGTGGACGCCGAGTGCATCCGATCCACGTGCTGCCAGAGCAGCTCCGCGGCCCAGGGCAGCCCATAGCGCGCCGCATAGGTCGGGACCTCGGTCTGATAGATCGACACGGTGGGCACCCCCAGCGCCCCCGCCGCCTGGATCGCCCGCCAGCCCAGCACGAAGGGCGAGGCCACATGGACCACATCGGGACGGATCTGCTCCAGCAGATGCCGGATCCGGGTCACGAAGCCCGCCGCGACCCGGACCTTGGGGTAGTCCGGCAGCGGCAGCGAGGGCACCCGGATCACCGGGAAGCCCTCACAGAGCTCCCCGACCGGGGTGCCGGACTCGGTGCGGGCCACCGCGTCGAACATGGTGTCGGAGGGGGCGATGACGGTGACGTCATCGCCGCGGCGACGTAGGTGGGCGAGTACATGAAGCACGGAATTCGTCACGCCGTTCATGTGGGGCAGGAATGATTCGGTCACCACGACAACTCTCACGCCCTCAGGCTAGGCAGGCCGGGCCAGCGTGGGTCGTCGTCCTCGTGACCGCACCGTGAACGCTGCTCAAACGTTTTCCTGCCCAGCGGATAGGGTGACCAGGTGGAAGTCCTGATACCGCTCGCCGTCGTCGGCCTGGTCCTGCTCGCCGCCGTCATCCAGCGTCTGGTGGGGCTCGGCTTCGGGATGGTCATGGCCCCCTTCCTGGTCGTGCTCATCGGAGCCCACGAGGGCGTGATGCTGGTGAACTTCCTGAGCATCTTCGCGCCGATGCTGGTGCTGCCGCGGATCTGGAGCGACATCGAATGGCGCAAGGTGCTCTGGCTGGGCCTGCCCGCGCTCGCGGTGATGCCCGCCGCCGCCTGGATCTCGGTGAACTCCTCGCCCGGTCCGCTCTACGTGGTGGTCGCGGCCCTGGTGATCATCGGCCTGATCACCTCGATGCTGCTGAGCCGGATCACCTTCGAGGCCGACGGCGCCACCACCCGGGTGATCGCCGGCATCGGCTCAGGAGCCGGCACGGTCATCGCCGGGGTCGGGGGTCCTGCGATGACGATCTACGCGGTCCTCTCCCGCTGGCCGATCATGTCCATGATCGCCACGCTGCAGCCGACCTGGATCCTGCTCTCGCTGGGCTCCTTCGGGATCAAATGGTCTTTCGACGACGGCGCGCTGCCCGGTCTGCCCTGGTGGGCCTGGGCCGGATCGGTGGCGGCGATCATTCTCGGGATCATGATGGGGGAGTGGCTGCAGCGTCGCATCGACGAGGCCCTGGTCCGTCGGCTCGTGCTGATCCTGGCGTTCATCGGCTCGATCATGGCACTGATCACAGGGCTGCGACTGATGCTCGGCTGAGGCCTGTTGCTCCAGCCGAAGACCAGGACCTGCTGGCACGATAGGACCGATGGCCACCACCGACACCGAATCCAGCACCGCGGCTGATGCCGCGAAGTCCCCGTTGCGCGCCCGGCGCCGATTCAGCCTGCCCACCCCTCCGCTGTGGCTCATCGGGCTGGCCGAGGCCGCGCAGATCCTGTTGACCACGGTCCTGCTGGTGGGCCTGCCGGTGCTGGTGATGAGCCTCGCGGGGGGATTCTCCGGCTTCGACCTGGATTCCGTGGTCTCCCTGGCGGCCCAGCTCTGGCTGGTGCTGCACGGGACACCGGTGGAGCTGGTGGTCACCCTCGACCCCGGCGCCCTGGGCGGAGCCCTCGACGTCCCGGGCGGAGGCTGGTTCCACCTGGTGCCGCTGGGCCTGACCCTGATCCCGCTCTGGCTGGGATGGCGGGCCGGCGGACGGATCGCCCGCGGCTCCTACTCCGACCAGCTCTGGCAGGGGCTGCTTCCGCTGGTCCTGGGCTACGCGGCCGGCGCGGCCGGGATCGCCTGGGTGGCGCAGGCGGAGGCCTTCCAGGTGATGCCCTGGCTGGCAGCGCTCTGCGCGGCGGTGCTGATGAGCCTGGCGGCGCTCTCCGGCTGTTATGCCGAGGCGCGCAGCGCCGCGCGGATGATCGGCACAGACCTCGAGGCGCGGATCGAGGAGCTCTCACAGCGGCTGCGCTGGGCCGGCTCCTACGCCTGGGCCGTGACCCGGGCTGGAGTGGTCGGCTTCGTCGCCGCCTGCGGGCTGGCCGCGCTGCTGCTGGCCGGGCAGCTGGGCGTGCAGTGGATGCAGATCGCCAATGTCTATGAGCAGCTCAACCCGGGGATCGTCGGGGTGCTGGGGCTGACCATTCTGCACCTGGGGCTGGCCCCGAACCTGATCCTGTGGGCCCTGGCCTACTCCACCGGGTCCGGCTTCGCGCTCGGTTCCGGCTCGGTGGTCTCCCCGCTGGGCACCGATCTGGGTGCGGTGCCGGCGGTGCCGGTGCTGGCCGCGCTGCCCGTGGAGGCCCACGCCTACGGGATCTTCGTGCTGGGCCTGCCGGTGCTCGCCGGTGTGGTCGCCGGCTGGTGGCTGCTGCGCGAGGGGGAGAACCATCTGGACGACTGGTTCACGCTGCGGATCTCCTGGCGCCCGCTGGCCGCAGTCCTCTCCACCCTTGCGCTCGGGAGCTTCACCGGGCTGGTCACCGCGCTGCTCGCCGTGGGGCCGCTGTGGCTCTCACACATCTCTCTGGGGGTGGGACGGATGACCGATATCGGTCCCAATGCGCTGCTCAGCGCCGGGATGCTCGGAGTCTGGGTCGCGCTCGGGGTGATCCTGGGCTACAGCGTCTCGCTGCTCGGGCAGCGGCTGCGCCGTCGCGCCACCGGCTGAGCGAGACTCGCGTCGGGCGCGGCTCAGCGTCCGAAGCCCGGGATCGAGCTCATCATCCCGTCCTCGTACTCGAGCAGGCAGCTCTGTGTCGAGCGTTCGGTCAGTGCGCTGGCCTGGCAGTCCTCGAACTCCACCGTGGCCTGCCAGAAGATGGCCTGCGAGCCGGCGGTGAAGGTGAAGACTCCACAGCACAGCAGCGCCGCGATCGCGCTGATGTGCATCATCAGCGGCAGCCGCTTGCGGAAGCACTGGACCAACAGGATGATCCCGCCGGCGAAGCCGACCAGGCCGGCTGCCACCGCGAGCAGTCTCCACGGCAGCGGCAGCTGCAGGCCCAGATAGCTCAGCAGCAGCGCCAGCACGAGCCACCCGGTGAACCGGCCGTAGAAGCGGAACGTCGACTCCTCAAGATCGGTGGCGCGGCTGCGGCCTGGTGATGGGGTGCTCATGGTCCACCACCCTATCCGGGTCCCCGCCCGGGGCGGGACCGCTGAGCCGCAGAACCCGCAGTAGGCTGGCGGTCATGCGAATAGTGGTCCTGGTCTCCGGTTCGGGGACGAATCTCCAAGCGGTCATCGATGCGGTGCAGGGCGGTGAGCTGGACCTCGAGATCGCCGCCGTGGGCTCTGATGTCCCAGGCTGCGGCGGGCTGCTCCGCGCCCAGGCCGCGCAGATCCCGACCTTCGCGGTGCCGCTGATCAAGGGCGGAGATCGTTCCGTGTGGAACACCGACCTGGCCGAGGCCGTCCGGTCCCACAGTCCCGATCTGGTGGTCTCCAGCGGGTTCATGCGGATCCTGGGTGCGGAGTTCCTCGACGGCGTGGGGGCCGCGATCATCAACACGCATCCGGCGCTGCTGCCCAGCTTCCCCGGCGCACACGCGGTGCGCGATGCCCTGGCCCACGGGGTCAGGATCACGGGATGCACCGTGCATCAGGTCGACGCCGGAGTCGACACCGGGCCCATCCTGGCGCAGGAGGCCGTGCGGGTCCGCGAGGACGATGACCAGGACTCGCTGCATGAACGGATCAAGACCCAGGAGCGACTGCTGCTGGTGGAGACGCTGCGCGCGATCGTCTCGGGCAGGATCACCGTGGCGTAGATCCGCCGTAGGGGTTGTCCTGCGGGTTCTCCTGTGGCGGGTTCTGCTGCGGCGGGCGCTGCTGGGGCGGGCCCTGCTGGTAGGGGTTGGCCTGATAGGGCCCCGACTGCTGTGCCCAGGACTGAGCCGTCGGTGGCCCGGGCTGACCGGGTCCTGCATAAGGGCCTCCCGGTCGGGAGAAGTCCTTGAAGGCCTTGCGATCGCGCACGTAGGCGTTGCTGGCGGGCAGCCAGAGCGCCACCAGCGCGGCGAGGCTCAGCCCGGTCACGATCAGGAACCCGCCGCCGAAGAGGATCAGGAACACGCTGCCGGCCAGGAAGATCGTCGCGAGGATCCGCCCGACGTTGCCGGTCATGGTGCCCACGAAGGCGAAGGCCGTGTAGAGCGCAGCCAGGATGCTCCCACCCAAGATCGCCATCACCCCGAACCCGAGCATCAGGTCCTCGACGCTGAGCTCCTCGGCGCCGGGCCCCTGCTGGGTCTGAGACTCTTCCACCACCTGGGACCAGAAGGGATCCACGTCCTGGGGATCCATGGAGGTGAAGTCGAGGAAGCTCAGGACGCTCAGGGTCAGTGCCGCGACGCCCGCCAGGAGCATCAGCACCATGGCCAGGATCAGCGTCAGCGGTCGCTTCGGCTTCCTGGTGGGAGCGGCTGTCGGGCCAAGGTTGCTCTGCTGGCCGTGACCGGGTCGGTCATGTCCGGGTTGCGGCTGGCTCTGCGGCTGTCCGTAGCCATACGGTCCGGCGCCAGGCTGACCGTAGCCCGATGGGCCGTAGCTCGGGGGCCGGCCATACCCGGCCGACTCGCCATACCCGGAAGACCGGCCGTAGCCCGAGGGCGGCGTCTGGCCTGGGTGCGATGCCTGACCGGGAGAGGCCCCCGGGTCTGGCTGCGGGTTCGGGACCGAGCCCTCGGGCCGGCGCTGACCCCAGCGGGGCTGCTCCGGGGGGCGATTCTCGTCGGGTGTGCTGCTCATGCTGTGCCTCCTCTGCGTCGGGTCCTGCTCAGGGCGCTCAAGGCGCCCGCAGGACGCGCAACGCTGCCACGGTCCGATCTCAGCACTACTGTATCGGCGGCCGGGTTCGCACCCCACCCTGGGAGCTCCCAGAAGTGCGGCCTCGGCGCAGATCTCTGCAAGACTGTGCCCCATGACACCTCGGGATATGACGGATTCGTCCACAGCACCTCGTATCGGCTCCACGGTGCACCTGGTCCGACACGGTGAGGTCCACAATCCAGACAAGGTGCTCTACGGACGGCTGCCCGGATTCGGACTCTCCGAGCTGGGGCGGCAGATGGCGGACGGGATCGCCGACTACTTCCAGGAACGTGCCGAGGCAGGCCGGGAGGTCCACATGCTGGCCGCCTCGCCGCTGCAGCGGGCCCAGGAGACGGTGGCCCCGATCTCCGCACGACTGGGACTTCCGGTCACCGTGGAGGATCGGGTGCTCGAGGCCGAGAACGCCTTCGAGGGCCTGTCCCAGGTCAAGCAGCAGCTGAAGAACCCGCGCTGGTGGCCGCTGCTGGTCAATCCGCTGCGTCCCTCCTGGGGTGAGCCGTATAAGGCCCAGGTCGCCCGGGTGCTCGCGGCCGTGAAGGACCTCTCCGAGGAGGCCGTCGCCACCCACGGCGAGGGCGCGGAGGTCGTCGTCGTGTCCCACCAGCTGCCGATCTGGGTGACCCGGCTCTGGGCCGAAGGCCGCCCGCTCTTCCACGACCCGCGCGACCGCGAATGCTCGCTGACCTCGGTGACCTCCCTGCACATCGGAGCCCACGGGGTGGAATCGGTGAGCTATGCCGAGCCCAACCATGAGCTCCTCAAGGACGCCGCCAACCTCCCCGGCGCCTGACGCGCTCCGACCCCGGCGCCTGACGCGCTCCGACCCCGGCGCCTGAGCTCAGCGCCGGACCTCGGCGTCGTCCCGGAGTCTGACGCAGCGCCGGATCCGTCCACCGATCCCACTGTGTGACTTCTGGCCCGGGGGTACTTCTACGGACTGTAGAATTGGTGCTCGGCTGACCCTGACTCCCTCTCCAGATCTGGACACCGCAGCGCATGACCCTCCACGACAAGCCAACCTCCCGGACATCCCGCCGACGCGCCCTCGCCGCGGTGGGACTGGCCTCTGCCCTGGCGCTGGCCGGATGCAGCTCCGCGAATGACGAGCTGAGTCAGCGAGCGCAGAACGACGGGACCAACTACGTCGCCGGTGACGGATCGGTCCAGGAGCTGGCCGCGCAGGACCGCGGCGAACCGGTCCAGTTCGAATCCACGCTCTTCGACGGCACAGCCGTGGGGCCGGAGCGCTGGGAGGGCGAGGTCACCGTGATCAACTTCTGGTACGCCGCCTGCGCCCCCTGCCGCGTGGAGGCCCCCGACCTGGCCGACCTGCACGAGGAGTTCAGCGAGGAAGGGGTGCAGTTCTACGGAGTCAACACCCGCGACACCCAGCCCACGGCTGAGGCCTTCGAGCGCACCTTCGGCATCGAGTACCCCTCCATGGAGGACCGCACCGGCGACGTCATGCTCGCCATGACCGACTACGTCCCACCCTCCGCGGTGCCCACCACGCTGGTCCTGGACAAGCAGGGTCGTGTCTCCGCACGGATCCTGGGGATCGCCGAGCCCGGCACGCTGCGCGCGCTGATCAACACCGCCCTGGACGAAGAGCCAGCGCCACGGTGACGCGCACACTGGCCCTCGCGGCCCCGCTGGCCGGCGCCGCTGACAACCGCTTCGCCGAGATCGTCTTCGACGGCTCGCTGCTGATCTCTGCCCCGGTGGCGCTGCTCGCCGGGCTGGTCTCCTTCCTCTCACCCTGCGTGCTGCCGCTGGTGCCCGGCTACCTGGGCTATGTCACCGGACTCTCCGGAGTGGAGCTGCATGAGCGGCGCCGCTCCCGGATGGTGCTCGGCGCCTCGCTCTTCGTGCTGGGCTTCTCCGTGGTCTTCGTGCTCATCGGCGTGGTCTTCACCCAGGCCATGGTCTGGCTCCGGGTGGAGGGAGGCTGGCTGACCCAGGTGCTGGGCGGCGTCGTGGTCATCATGGGACTGGTCTTCATGGGGGCGTTCACCTTCTTCCAGCGCGAGCGCAAGATCGAACGCCGCCCGCCCGACGGCCTGCTCGGAGCGCCGCTGCTCGGCGCCACCTTCGGCATCGGCTGGGCGCCGTGCATCGGACCGACCCTGGCCGCCGTGCTCGCCCTGGCCACCCCGATGGGCGGAGACCCCGGCCGCGGAGTCTTCTTGATGTTCATCTACTGCCTGGGACTCGGCATCCCGTTCATCCTGATCAGCCTGGGGCTCAAGCGCGGGATGACCACCTTGGCGTTCTTCACCCGGCATAAGGTCGCCGTGATGCGCTTCGGCGGCGCCGTGCTGATCCTGGTCGGGCTGCTGATGCTCTCCGGGATCTGGAACACCTGGGTCTTTGCTCTGCAGGACTGGTTCGCCAATGAAGTGAGGCTGCCCATCTGATGGCCCAAAAACGTGAGAACACCTATATGCCGGCCGGGCACCGTGACGCGCCCGAGGCCGCCGAGAACGACCCGCGCAGCCCTGGCGGCGACAAGACTCAGGTGAGCACTCCGGCGCTGGGGGTCAAGGGCATGATCCGCTGGGCATGGACCCAGCTGACCTCGATGCGCACCGCGCTGATGCTGCTTCTGCTGCTCGCCGTGGCCGCCGTGCCCGGCTCGATCTTCCCGCAGCGGGTGCAGGACTCCTTCGCGGTGGCCACCTGGATCGAGGACAACCCCGGGGTCGGTGAGGTGCTGGACTTCCTGCAGTTCTTCGACGTCTACTCCTCCATCTGGTTCTCCGCGATCTACCTGCTGCTGTTCATCTCGCTCATCGGCTGCATCCTGCCGCGCGCGAAGAAGCACTGGCAGCAGGCCACCTCCGCCCCGCCGCGGACTCCGCGCCGGCTCGAGCGGCTCCCCGAATCCGGAGCGCTGGAGCTGCAGTCCGAAGTCGCCGGGGACGCCCAGGACGGTCCCGCCGCAGACCAGGCCCTGCAGGACGCCGCGGCGATCCTCAAGGCCCGCCGCTACCGGGTCGAGGTCCGCGAGACCTCGGTGGGTGCTGAGAAGGGCTACCTCAAGGAGACCGGCAACCTGCTCTTCCACGTGGCGCTGGTCGGCGTGCTGATCTGCGTGGCGCTGGGCTCGATGTTCAGCTACCGGGGCCAGAAGATCCTGGTGGAGGACGAGAGCTTCGTCAACGCCCTGGTCGCCTATGACAACTTCTACCCCGGGGCGTACTTCAGCGAAGACCAGATGCAGCCCTTCTCGATGCGGCTCGACGCCTTCGAGCGGGTCTTCGATCGGGAGTCGACCACGCACTTCGGTCAGGCGCTGGACTTCACCGCCGACGTCACCACCCGGCTCGGCGCCGACGGTGAGCCGCAGACCGAGGAGCTCAAGGTCAACCAGCCGCTGACCATGGACGGCGCCCGGGTCTTCCTGGTCGGCAACGGCTATGCCCCGGAGGTCACGGTGCGCGACGGCGACGGCGAGGTCGCGTTCTCCGGTCCCGTGGTCACCCGCCCGGAGGACGAGGTCTACACCTCCATGGCCGTGATCAAGGCCCCCGACGCCGCACCCGAGCAGCTCGGCTTCGTCGGGCTGTTCCTGCCCACCTCCCAAGACGCCGGGGACGGGCTGGCCGTCTCGGTGGACCCTGAGCTGGGCAACCCGGAGCTGCAGCTGAACTCCTATTACGGAGACCTCGGTCTCGATGACGGGCTCGCCCAGAACGTCTATGTGCTGGACACCGAGTCCCTCGAGACCTTGAACTCCCGAGAGCTCGACGCCGGCGGCATCGTGCTCTCCCCAGGCGAGACCTACGATCTCCCCGAAGGCATGGGTTCGATCAGCTTCGACGGGGTCCAGGACTACATCGCCATCGACATCCACTACAACCCAGCGCAGCAGGGAGTGCTGATCTTCGCGCTGACCGCCCTGGGCGGTCTGGTGTTCTCGCTGTTCCTGCGCCGACGTCGCGCCTGGGTGACCGTGGAGACCACACCGGCCGGACGCACCCTGGTGCGCTACGGCCTGCTCTCCCGCGGTGAGGACTTCCGGCTGCGAGATGAGAACATTGCCCTGCGTGCCCAGTTCGAGAAGAAGTGGCCGGTGCGCGCCCCAGAGAAGGAATCCTGATGCAATCCATCAATATGGAACTGGCTCAGTACAGCGAGCTGTTCATGCTGATCGCCGCGTTCATCTACACCGGCGCGTTCATGCTCTTCGCCGTCGACATGATCCGCAGCTCCGCGACCATCCGCCGGGTGGAGGCCGAGCTCGCGGCGGAGAACGCCGCC
This sequence comes from Nesterenkonia sp. E16_10, assembly GCF_017347085.1. Taxonomy (GTDB): domain Bacteria; phylum Actinomycetota; class Actinomycetes; order Actinomycetales; family Micrococcaceae; genus Nesterenkonia. The sequence continues at coordinate 257,329 of NZ_JADPSA010000001.1, read as the reverse complement.
GAGCGTGAGCTCATCGGAGCCGGATCGCCCTCGGGCGCCAGCACCCCCCAGCCGCCGCTCGCTGCGGCCCCCGCCGAGGAGCTGGTGGACGAGGAGATGGCCTACCTGGGCACCTCCCGCCCGTTCGCCAATGTCGCGGTCGCCCTGACGGTGTTGGGCGTCGCGACCCACACCTTCGCCGTGGCCGCCCGCGGCGTCGCCGCGAACCGGGTTCCCTGGGCGAACATGTATGAGTTCCTCGCCACCGGCGGCCTGGTGGTCGCCGCGGTCTACCTGCTGGTGCTCACGCGCAAGGACGTCCGCTTCTTAGGAGTCTTCGCGCTGGGACTGGTGGTCACCATGATGGCCGCGGCCACGATCGGGTTCCCCACCCCGGTGGCCCACGTCCAGCCCGCGCTGCAGAGCCCGTGGATCGCGATCCATGTCTCGCTCGCGGTGCTGGCCATCTCGCTGTTCACGCTGACCTTCGCGATGAACGTGCTGCAGCTGATCCAGCACCGCCGGGAGATCTCTCAGGCTGCGGGGGAGACCACGCGGGGCAGCGGCTGGCAGTTCCTGCGGCTGGTGCCCTCCGCGACCTCGCTGGAGAACTGGGCCTACCGGATGAACGCCGTGGGCTTCGTCTTCTGGACCCTGGGCCCGCTGATCACCGGTGCGATCTGGGCCGAGGCGGCCTGGGGCCGGTACTGGGGCTGGGACGTCAAGGAGGTCTGGACCTTCGTGATCTGGACGGTCTACGCCGGCTACCTCCACGCCCGGGCCACCCGAGGCTGGACCGGCAACCGTGCCGCCTGGCTCTCGATCATCGGCTACGGCTGCATCATCTTCAACTACGCCGTGGTCAACGTCTACTTCCCCGGGCTGCACTCCTACGCCGGTCTGCCGGAGTAGGCCTCCCGGTCTGCCGGTCTGACTACCGGGGCGACTCGGCGGCCGGGCCCGGGTCCTCGGCGCTGCGCTGCTGTGCGCGGAGCTGTTCCTGGGTGAGGTGGAAGTCCTCCGCCAGGGCGTCTTCTGCCTGGTTGTCATCGCGCTCTGCGCTGCCGAATTTCCGGTCTCCGCCGAAGCGCCGGGCCAGCTCCTGACCAGCCTCGAGACGCAGCCGGTTGAAGAACAGATAGCCCAGCGCCCAGGACACGACCAGCCCGATGACCAGGGCGAAGAAGATCGTATATTGGCCCAGATCCAGCAGCAGGCAGGCGGCGAAGACGATGAAGAAGGCACCGAGGCGGAGCAGCGAATATTTCAGCACAGACATGACCCCAGTCTAGGTCTGCTCGCTGGTGAATCCGAGCTCCCGGATCAACTAGGCTGGAGAGATGATCAGGTTAATAATCGGCTTGGGAATCGTGGGGCTGGGGCTCTTGATCTACAGCCTGGTCGAATGCCTGCAGACCCCACGGCATCGGATCCGGGTCATGCCGAAGCTGGCATGGATCGCGGTGATCGTGCTGCTGCCGATCATCGGCGCCAGCCTCTGGTTGGGCTTCGGGCGTGTGCGCGCCCCGAAGCGGGGCGGGCAGGCTCCGCGCCGGCCCCGTTCGCCCGACGACGACCCCGACTTCCTGCGTCAGGTGGAGATCCAGCGGCGCCAGCGCCAGCGCGCGGAGGAACAGCGCCAGCGCGAGGCGGAGGCCCGCCGCAAGGAGCGAGAGCTCAACGACCGCAGCACGGACGAGCGCGAGAAGGAGCTCGGCGACGCCGCCGATGCGGCCGCGGCCGGCGAGGCATCCTCCGGGACCACGCCGAAGCCCGGCGCCCAGGACGGGGACTCGAGCAACGGTCGTCCCAGCAACGGTCGTTCCACGACCGGAGACGCCGGGGAGAGCCGGAAGAAGTCCTCAGATGACGACGGCGACGACGCCGGGCCCCGCCCCGCACCGCGGAGCTGAAGCCCGGGCAGAGCTGCTGCGCCGGGGTTCCCGGCGCAGCGTCAGGGCCGCGGTCCGCGCGACCGCCCCAGGGCCGGGACGCCGCCCGGCCTGAGGCCGGCTCGGGTCGGCCTCAGCTGAGGATCAGCGCCGCCGAGTAGGTCAGCGCGAAGGCCATGCCGATCAGGCTGGTCAGTTGGAGCACCTTGATCAGCGCGGGCCCCTTCTTCTCGGGTGAGAGCATGATCCGCGCCGGCCCCAGCGCCAGCGGCCAGGCCAGCAGCACCAGCAGGAACCACCAGCTGTGCACCAGCAGCGCCAGGGGCAGCAGCAGTGCGATGCCCACCATGGCCACATAGCTGAACCGGGCGCGGCCCTCCCCGAGCCGGACGGCCAGCGTGACCTTCCCGGCCTCGCGGTCCGTGGGGATGTCCCGGACGTTGTTGGCCATGAGCAGCGCTGCGGCGATCAGCCCGGAGCCCACGGCGCCGATCCCGGCGCCCACGCTCAGCTCTACCGCCATCGCCCAGGTGGTGCCCAGGGTGGCCACGAGTCCGAAGAAGACGAAGACCATGATCTCGCCGAGTCCGCGATAGCCGTAGGGCCGAGATCCGCCGGTGTACCACCAGGCGGCCAGCACGCAGGCGGCTCCCACGGCGAGCATCCACCATTGCGCGCTCAGGATCACGATGATCAGACCGGCGAGCGTGGCCAGCCCGAAGCTGAGGAAGGCCGCGTCCTTGACCCGCCGGGGTTCGGCCGCCTTGGATCCGGTCAGCCGCATCGGGCCCACGCGCACATCATCGGTGCCGCGGATGCCGTCGGAGTAGTCATTGGCGTAGTTCACGCCTACCTGCAGCGCCAGGGCCACCACCAGGGCGAGCGCGGCGATCAGCAGATCGAAGCTCTCGATGGCGTGCGCGGCGGCCGAGCCGATGATCACCGGAGCCACCGCCAGCGGCAGGGTCCGCGGCCGCGCTCCCGCGACCCATTCCTTCACAGTTGCCACATCGTGTCCTCTCGTTGCTGTCTTCTTACGCGTTGAAGCGCGGTTCTGTCGGTATTGGGTCCTCGGTCGTCCCGTGTCGGACCGCCTCGGGCGGTGTCACCCTGGTCTTGGAGTGCGCCGGCCCGGTCTTCAGCGGACGCCGCGGCAGATCGACTCAGGACGACGGCGCACCGAGGCGCCGCAGCAGCGTCTGCCGGTCCGGCTTGCCGTTGACCAGCAGCGGCAGCTCGGGGAGGATCAGCAGCCGCTTGGGCGTCGCCGCCCGGCCCAGGGAGTCCCGGACCAGCTGGTTCAGCTCTTGCTGGATCCCCTCCACACCGGAGCTTCCCACGAGCACGACGGCGGCGCTGATCCTCTGTCCCCATTCGGGGTCCGGGACGGGTCCGACGAAGGCCTCACGGACCTGCGGGTGCTCCAGCAGGGCCGAGCGGACGCGTTCGGCGGAGACCTTGATCCCTCCGGTGTTGATCACGTCATCGGCGCGGCCCGCGATGCGCAGCATCTGACCTGAGGCCTCGGTGCGGACCTCGCCGAGATCATCGGTGAGGAAGCGAGGCTGCCCGGACTCTGGGCTGATGTCGAAGTGCGCCGCAGTCAGGTCTGCGTCCTCGAGGTAGCCCGCGGCGACCATGGGCCCGGAGATCTGCACCCGTCCGGGGCCTGCATCCTGCGCGCCTTGCGTCTCAAGCCGCACGCCAGGCAGCGGCCGGCCGTCGTAGACGCAGCCGCCACAGGTCTCGCTCATCCCGTAGGTGCGCACCACGGTCAACCCGTGGGTGGCCGCGCGTTCGAGCAGCTCCGGGGCGGCGCCGCCGCCGCCCAGCAGGATCGCGTCGAAGCGAGCCAGTGCCGCGGTGAGCGCCGCATCCTGTGGGACGTGGTCCAGCAGGCGCTGCAGCTGGGTGGGGACCAGGGAGACGTACCGGCGTTCTGCCGTGAGTCGATTCGCGGCACGGGTGAAGGCCCTGGGGTCGGTGGTGTGCTGCAGCAGCGGCTCCGGGGTGGTGCCGGCGGCGAGACTGCGGGCGAGCACGGCGAGCCCGGCCACGTAGCTGGGCTGCAGCGTGAGCAGCCACTGCCCATGACCGCCGAGCGCCTTCGCGGTGGCGGCGACCGAGGCGTGGAGGGCGGCGGCGGGAAGCAGCGTCTGCTTCGGGGTGCCGGTGGATCCGGAGGTGCGCACGATCACCGCCGCACGATCAGACGCGACATCGTGACGGGAGATCCAGCGGGGGATGTCGGTGGCGGCCGCGGGGTGAAACTCCAGCGGGGGGGCGGCGGGCTCAGCGCCGGTGGGCAGGTCGGTGAACCGGCCGGGGGGCTGTGCGTCTGCCTGCAGCTCGGCTCCGATGTTCCGAGTCGAGCCCAGTGCGGCGTCCAGCGCGCTCAGCGCTGTGGTGACCCAAGAATGTTGCGACGGGGCGGTCTCAGGCACCGGCGCTGCCGCCGTCGTCCTGTTTGTCCCGGTCATCTCGTCTGCGCTGCTCCAGCTCTTCCAGGCGAGCCTCGAGCATGTCCAGGCGCCAGCGGTCCTCGGCTGACATGTTCTCCTCGGACTTGGTGGGGATCTTCGGCGCCTCGAGTTCGCCCTTGTTCTCCTTCTCCAGCTTCTTCAGCCTCTTGCGCAGCGCCTCGATCTCTTCCTCCGCGTCCGAGCCCCAGGGCAGGGGCCGTCCGGTGGCCATGCTCACGATCTGGGTCAGGCCGAAGACGACGATGGCGATTATGGCGATCCACGCGAACCAAGGCAACATGAGCCAAGATTAGCAACTGTGCTCCTCAGCTCGGCAGAGCTGGGAGCTCCCAGGTGTGCGCGGGGCTCGGGAGCTAGCCTCGAGCCTGTCGCCACCAGCGGCCGTAGGGGTCCCCGGCGGCGACCTCGCTCCGGTGCTCCTGGTGCTGGGCCGAGTCTTCTTCGCCTTCTGGTTGCCCGGTGGGCTTGTCGAACTTACTGCGCAGAGCGACCACTACGCCGAGGACGGTGGCGACGGTGGCGAAGCCGCCCACCGTCTGGTCGTCTGCGCCCAGCACGCTCAGCGCGAACCCGGTCGTTCCGAGCAGGAGCACGCTTGCTGTCCAGTACTTCTTGCTGGTCTCTCCCATCGGAAGAGTCTATTGATTGTAAAAGACTGCCGCTACCCATGGTGATTCTATTGGGTGGATTGGCTTTATCAGTGGCGCTGGATTTCGCAGTCTGTGTGATCAGCGGAGTCACCAGAAATGCTATTCCAGTGGCAGAGATCAAGAATGCGAGCGCGAGCAGAGTCGCCTCGCCGGATGTCCCCGGGCAGCCGGCCGAGCTGTCATCGATCTCCGGACAGGACCGCCACGGTTGGAGGAACACCACGAAGCCGCCGATCATGCCGGTGAGGGTCAACAGGATTCCCGTGACCGCGGAGCGGCGTTCCTTGGCAGTGGTCATGCTGTATCGAACCACGAGCGCGGGCGGATCGGCCGGCGGAAGCGCCGGCAGTCTGCTCGGGCCCCTCGGCGCGTGACGCGCAGCTGGTTGCGATGAATCCAACCGGAGGGGGTGACGGGGGCCGGTTGGTCGGACACAATGCAGGTACCCGATCGAGACGCCAGACGCTCTAGGACGCGCCGGATGGTGCGAGGCAAGGAAGTGGCTCAGTGACGCTGACGAGCAAGCCCGACATCGCCCAGGAGCTGGTCCAGGAGCTGAACCGTGCGGGTGTCTCTCAGGTGGACGCCTCCGTGCTGGCGCGGAGCATGTACTCCTCCGACGCGAGCCTGTACCGGGTGGTGCCGGAGGTGGTCGTGCGGCCTGCGCATGTCGAGGAGCTCCACGCCATCCACGAGGTCTCACGATCAGCGGGAGTGCCGGTCACCATGCGCGGCGCGGGCACCTCGATCGCCGGCAACGCCGTGGGTGAGGGGATCGTCGTGGACACCCGGGACCTGAAACGGATCATCTCCATCGACCCGGAGGCCCGGACCGCCAGGGTCCAGCCCGGGGTGGTGCACGCGGATCTGCAGAGGGCGGCGGCGCCGCATGGTCTGCGCTTCGGCCCCGACCCCTCGACCCATTCCCGGTGCACCATCGGCGGGATGATCGGCAACAACGCCTGCGGGTCCCGCGCGCTGGGGTACGGGCGCACCGCGGACAACGTCGAGGCGGTCACCGTGCTCTTCGGCAACGGCGAACTGGGCAGCTTCGATGCCCGCAGCGGATCGGCCCAGGGAGCGACGGCGGAGCAGCTGCTCGGGCTCGCTGGGCGCAATCTGGGGCATGTCCGCACGCGATTCGGACAGTTCAGCCGCCAGGTCTCCGGCTACAGCCTTGAGCACCTGCTGCCGGAGAACCGCGGGCGGGTCGAACGGTTCCTGGTCGGCAGCGAGGGCACCCTGGCCACGGTGCTCGAGGCCGAGGTGCGGCTGGTCCGCGACGACCCGCACCGACTGTTGTTGGTGCTCGGATATGACACGGTCAGCGAGGCCGCCGACGCGGTCCCGCAGATCCTCGATGCGGTCCACGGCGAGTTCGGTCCGAACAGCCTGATCGCCTGCGAAGGCATGGACTCCCGGCTGGTGGCGCTGGTCCGCTCGGCAGGCAAACCGGTGCCGCAGCTTCCCCGAGGTGAGAGCTGGCTGTTCGTCGAAGCCGCAGGGGATGTGGCGAATGCGGTCATCGAAGCGGTCAAGTCCGCCTCCGCCGCGCTCGATACCCGTTTCATCGAAAGTCCGGCCGAGGCGGCCGCGCTGTGGAAGATCCGGGAGGACGGAGCCGGACTGGCCGGGATCAGCCTGGCCACCCCGGCGCATTCGGGGTGGGAGGACTCTGCCGTGCCGCCGAAGCACCTCGGGGCCTGGATGCGCGACTTCGAAGCACTGCTGAAGGAATTCGGACTGCAGGGCTACCCCTATGGGCATTTCGGCGACGGGTGCATCCATTGCCGGATCGACTTTCCCTTCCAGCATGGAGATCCCTCCAGCACCGGGGTGTTCCGGGAGTTCATGCTGGCCTGCGCCGAACGGCTCGCGGTCTACGGCGGCTCGCTCTCCGGAGAGCACGGTGACGGCCGGGTGCGCTCCGAGCTGCTGCCCTTCATGTACGACGAGACCTCGCTGGATCTCTTCGCCCAGGCCAAGCGGATCTGTGACCCCGAGAACCTGCTGAACCCGGGGATCATCACCGGCCCGCAGCTTCAGGGCGCCCGGGCCGGACACCCTGGAGGCACCGGAGCGCAGGTCAACACCGAGGACATCCGGCCCACCCGGCCGAAGCAGACGCTGCCCTGGCCCGGGCTGCTGATGCCGCACGACGGCGGCGACTACGGCGCGGCGGTGCACCGCTGCTCCGGCGTCGGGCGCTGTGTGGCGCCGAAGACCACCGGGGTCATGTGCCCCTCTTACCTGGCGACCACCCAGGAGAAGGACTCCACCCGGGGGAGGGCTCGGGTGCTTCAGGAGGCCATGGACGGGACGTTGGTGCACGGGCTCAGCGACCCGGCGGTGCACGAGGCCCTGGATCTGTGCCTGTCCTGCAAGGGATGCGCCTCGGACTGTCCGGCCGGGGTGGACATGGCCGCCTATAAGGCCGAGGCGCTGCACCAGAAGTACGACCGGGACTCCGAGGGCCGTCCGCGGCGCCGGCTCCGTCCGCGCAGCCATTACGTCCTGGGGCGGCTCCCGGTCTGGGCGAAGCTCGCCGCACCGGTCGCGCCGGTGGCAAACCTGATGATGGCCCTGGCCCCGGTCGCTGCGGCGGCGAAGTGGGCGGCCGGGATCGATCAACGCCGGTCGGTGCCGAAGTTCGCCTCCCGGACGCTGCGCCGAGCTGCGGGCAGGCTGAACGCCGCCAGCTCCTCTCACGCGGCCGGTGCTGCCACCGGGAACACCGGGCAGCCCGACGTGTGGGTCTGGGCGGATTCCTTCACCAACCACTTCTTCCCGCAGTCCGGGCTGGCCGCGATCGAATACCTGCAGGCCCAGGGGCTCCAGGTGCGGCTGATCCAGAAACAGGGCTGCTGCGGGCTGCCCTGGATCTCCACCGGTCAGCTGGACCAGGCCCGCCGGCGGATCAGCCAGGCCGTGGAGGTGCTCGCGCCCTACGTCAGCTCCGGCGTGCCGGTGATCGGTCTGGAGCCCAGCTGCCTGGCCACGCTGCGCAGCGACGCGCTCGAGCTCTGCGACAGCGAGGCCGCCAGGGTCGTGGCCGCCGGGGTGCGCAGCTTCGCGGAGCTGCTCACCGGCCTGGTGGAGGAGGGCCGGGTGCGACTGCCGGATCTGACGGGGGTCGACGTTGTGGCGCAGCCACACTGCCACCAGTCAGCCATCATCGGATGGGAGGCCGACCGGGCGCTGCTGGAGCAGGCCGGCGCCGAGGTCACCAAGGTCGCCGGATGCTGCGGGCTGGCCGGGAACTTCGGCGTGGAGCAGGGCCACTATGAGACCTCCGTCGCGGTGGCCGAAACCTACCTGATGCCAGCGGTGCGGGACCAGCGCACGCGCGGCGGAGACACCGTGGTGCTGGCCGACGGGATGTCCTGCCGGATCCAGCTCGAGGACCTCGCCGATGTTCCGGCGGTGCACCTGGCGGAGCTGTTGAACTCGCGGAGCTGATGCCTCCGGCATCTACTCGCGAGGGGTCTCGACGGCATCGAGTCTGGTGCCGTGGACAGCTTCGGAGGCCGGATGCCGCGCCCTAGATGCTCGCAGGCACCCCGCGTAGCATTCGATTCACGGACCAGTTCCGTTGCAGGCAGCTTGAGTCCATCCACTGTGGGCCAGTGCCTGAAGCCCGTCACGATTTTTCTCGCCCCGAGACGAAGGGACCATCGCCGTGAAGATTGCGACCACCGAGGATACCTGTGTCGCTGCCGGACAATGTGTGCGCTCGGCACCGAACGTGTTCGCGCAGCGTGCCGACGACGGCAAAGTGGAGCTGCTCAAGGAGATTCCATCCGAAGCAGAACACGACCTTGTCCGAGAAGCTGCGGACTTCTGCCCATCTGCGTCCATCCACATAGAGGAGTAGAACTCAGAGTCTCGTGGGCCCGGCGAATCCACCTCACCGTTCGCGAGGGATGCAGCATCGAGTGATCTCGTGCTGGTTGTGTGGGCACGGGACGTTACGGGAGCCTGTTGTTCTGCGCTTGAGGGTCGTTCAGCAGGTGGTCAGGGAGACGACTGCCGGGGGCACGGCTCCGGATCTCCAGCAGGGTGCGGGTATGGGTCCAGAGCTCACGGTCCTCCTCGGTGACTGGCTCCCACGGAGGAACAGGGACAGAGGTCCCATTCTCGTCGCGTGCGACCATGATGGTGATGCAATTCGTGGTCTGGGTGAGTTCGTCGCCCTTGGGATCTCCGGAGCGGACCTCCACGGCGATATGCATGCCCTTGTTGCCGGTGTAGATCAGTCGGGCCTCCACCTCGACGAGGTCCCCGATGTGCACCGGACGCGTGAAGCGGATCCCGCCGGAGAACACCGCCACCGTGTCTCGGCCGCAATATCGGGAGGAGCAGAGGTAAGCGGCGGTGTCGATCCACTCCATGACCACGCCGCCGTGGACCTTGCCGCCCCAGTTCACGTCCGTGGGTTCTGCCAGGAAACGCAGCGTGACGCGCTCGGCAGTGCCTGCGTCCGTGTAGCGCTGGCTCTTCAAGGCCGCCGTGATGGCGCTGCGGATGGGGATCCTGGACTTGGCGTATTCGTGGTCGCGCTTCTGCTCCGGGGTGTGGGGGACGAGTTCCGGCACCGGTGTGGCGTGGCCGTCCGCGTCCACCGCCACGAAGATGACCAGGCAACGAGCGCGCTCCTCGAGGTGGCCCGTCTTGGGGTCCCCAGAGCGGACCATCGTTTGGATATGCATCGAGGTCCGGCCCGTGTAGAGCACAGTGCCGGTGACCTCCACCATCTCGCCGACTTGGACCGGATCATGGAAGTGGATGTTGCCGACGTAGGCGGTCACGCAGTAGCTGCCCGACCAGCCGGTGGCCGCGGCGAAGGCCGCCTTGTCCACCCATTCCAGGACCCGACCGGCGTCCACGGTCCCGGCCTTGCCGCGGTCCGTGGGCGCGGCAAGGAATCGCAGAGTGACCTCGCGACGCGGGCCGCTGTCGCTCGTCCGGGTGGCCATCGCTGAGGGGTCCGCTCCGACCTGCGCCGGGCCTGGGTGCGAATCTGTTCCATCGGGATTGATGCTGGGAGGGGAGCTCATCTCAGGCCGGTCTCCTGTCCGCGCATCATCAGCGCATTGAAGGCCATGACTCCGTCGTCCATAGGCCTGATCTGGAGTCTATTCGTTGCGGCTTCGATCGTCTCGGGACCTCGACGCCCGGTGTGCTCCTCGCAGCGTGAGGAGGGTGCCGGTATGGAGTAATGCCCCCGATCAGTAGTAGTACGGGAACTCGGACCAGTCGGGCTCGCGCTTGGCCAGGAAGGCGTCGCGGCCCTCCACCGCCTCATCGGTCATGTAGCCCATCCGGGTGGCCTCTCCGGCGAAGACCTGCTGGCCCGCAAGGCCGTCGTCGGGGGCGTTGAAGGCGAACTTCAGCATCCGAATGGCCTGCGGGGACTGCCGGGCGATGTCGGTGGCGTAGCCCAGTGCGACCTCTTCGAGACGCTCGTGGTCCACGGCCTCGTTGACCGCGCCGACGGCGACCATCTCTTCGGCGGAATGTTCCCGAGCCAGGAAGAAGATCTCACGGGCCTTCTTCTGGCCCACCTGGCGGGCCAGCAGCGCCGAGCCGTAGCCGGCGTCGAAGGAGCCCACCGTGGCGTCGGTCTGCTTGAACTTCCCGTGCTGCAGCGAGGCGATGCTCAGATCGGCCACCACATGCAGCGAGTGCCCGCCGCCGGCCGCCCAACCGTTGACCACGGCGATCACCACCTTGGGCATGGTGCGGATCAGCCGCTGGACCTCGAGGATATGCAGCCGCCCGGCGCGCGCCGGGTCGATGGTCTCAGCGGTGTCGCCCTCGGCATAGCGATACCCGTCGCGGCCACGGATCCGCTGGTCTCCGCCGGAGCAGAAGCTGTGCCCACCGTCCTTGGCGGAGGGGCCGTTGCCGGTGAGCAGCACCGCGCCCACATCGGGGGTCATCCGGGCATGGTCCAGCGCGCGGTAGAGCTCATCCACGGTGCCGGGCCGGAACGCGTTGCGCACCTCGGGGCGGTCGAACGCGATCCGCACCGCCGGCAGATCAGCGGTGATCATGCCGGCCTCGTCGCGCTGCACACGCCGGTGATAGGTGACGTCGGTGAAGTCGAACCCCTCCACGGTGCGCCACTGCCAGGGATCGAAGATGTCGGAGACCTTCGCGGGCAGGTTGGGGGCGGTCGGGCTGCTGGGGGTATCTGATCCGGTCACGGGGCCGAGTCTACCGAGGAGCCCGGGTCGCCGTCGGGCATCGGGTCGACTCAGGTGCTGACGCTCTAGGATGTCTCTGAGCGAGGGCAGATCTGGATAACCGTCAAAGCCGCTGATCAGGCGGCGCTGGAGAGGCAGAGCATGAGCGCGAGACGATTCACCGAGGAAGCCTGGGCGAGCACGGAGGGAATCCGTGCGCAGATCGAGACCCTGCCGTTCCTGGAACAGCTCGAGGCGGGGTCGCTGCCACGGGCGGTCTTCGAGAACTACATGGGCCAGGACGCGCTGTACCTCACCGAGTACGCCCGGGCGCTCGCCGCCTGCGCCGCGCAGTCCACCGATCCGGAGCACATCATGTTCTGGTCCCGGGCCGCGGCCGGTGCGATCGAGGAGGAGCGCGCGCTGCATGCGACCCATGTGGTGGACTTCTCCGCGGTGGACCCCTCACCGACCACCGTGGCCTACACCTCCTACGAGCTCGCGCTGGTCTCGGCCGGCTCGCTGCCGGTGCTCGCGGCCTCGGTGCTGCCCTGCTTCTGGATCTACGACGACGTCGGCACCCGGCTCAAGGCCCGGGTCGAGTCCCTCGAGGGGCACCCCTACGCGGACTGGATCAGCGCCTACGGAGACCCGGAGTTCCACGAGCTCACCGAGACGGCGAAACGGGTGGTCGACGAGCTGGCCGCCACGGCCAGCGAGCAGACCCGAGCCGCGATGCACGCCGCCTACCGCCGGGCCAGTCAGTACGAATGGATGTTCTGGGACTCGGCGTACCGGCAGGAACGCTGGCCGGTCGGCTGAGCGGCCGAGCTGAGGAGCTGAGGAGCTGAGCAGCCGATGAGGCGCCGAGGCGCCGAGTTCTCGACCGAAAGGCCAGAAGATGCGTGAACTTCCGGGGCTCGACGCCCAGGATGAGGCTGCCATCGAGGAGCTTGCGACCTACTACCTGCATTTCGCCCAGGTGGAGGCGGCGGGGGTCTCTCCCCGCTACGCCGAGTGGGCCCACGGGGTGGCGCAGGACAGGGCGATGCTCTCGCGGCTGGCCCAGCTTCCACCCGCCAAGCGGCAGGCCAACCTGCTCTTCGCCGCGGCCCGGCTGCACGGCGTCGACGCCGTGACGTGGTCCGAGGCGGCCGCCCTGATCGGCGCGCGCTGGTCACAGATCGAGGCCACCATCCGTGGACGCGCCACCCAGACCAATGAACCCGGACGGATCGCGACGCTGAATCTGGCCTTCGCGCAGATCCAGGCGCAGGAGAAGGCCCCGCTGGCGCTGATCGAGGTCGGCGCCTCTGCTGGGCTCTGCCTCTACCCCGACGCCTGGCCGGTGCGCTACCGCGGCGAGGCCGCGGCGGAGGTGCTGCTGAGTCCGGCGGAGGGTGAGCTGTGCAGCACCGTGGAGCTGTCCTGCGAACTCCACGGGCTGCCGGCCCCACAGGCGCTTCCACTGGTGGGTCACCGGGCGGGGATCGATCTGAACCCGCTGGATGTCACGCTCGAGGAAGACCTCCGCTGGCTCCAGATGCTGATCTGGCCCGGCATGGAACACCGGATCCCTCGGATCTCTGCGGGGGCGGCTCTGGTGGCAGCAGACCCGCCGGCGCTGCACACCGGGGACCTCAATGACCGACTCGCGGAGGTTCTTGCCCAGGTGCCGGACTCCATGACCCCGGTGGTCTTCCACACCGCGGTGCTGGCCTACCTGAGCCGGTCCGACCGGCTGCGGTTCCGCCGCCAGGTGGAAGCCGCCGGCGCCCGCTGGGTCAGCAACGAAGGGCTGCGGGTTGTCGAAGGCATCGCCGAGCAGCTCCCGGGCGAGACCGAGGCAGAATCAGGCTTCGTGCTCAGCCTCGACGGCGAGCCGCTCGCCCGCACCGCCCCGCATGGGCAGTCCGCCCGGTCGCTGCGTCGTTGATCAGCTCTCGCCGCGGACCTCAGCGGGGCTTCTGGGCCAGCAAGATCATCTCGGGGGAGTCCTCGGTGAGCTTCTCGCGGTCCCAGTCGCCCCAGATCTGCACCTCGCGGAACCCGGCGGCGCTCAGCGTCTCGCGCAGCACCGGAAGCGGCCGGTAGCGCAGCGTCTCCTCGGCAATGATCTCGCGGGAATCCGGCAGGATGTTGTGCGCCCGGGCGGTGATCAGCGCCCCCTCGGCAGGGTCTTCGGTGACCCGCACGATCTCCATCCAGGAGGTGAACTCGCCACCATCGGGGTGCGGCTGGGTCTCCCGCGTGGACTCCGGATCCCAGGCGTCGAGCTCCAGCGCCGCCGGATTGCGTGCCTCGAAGGCCAGATGGCCGCCGGGTTTCAGCGCCCGGAAGGCATGGCCCAGCACGGCTTCCCAGTCCGTGCGGGTGAGGAAGTACTGCGCCACATGGCCCTCCATCACGGCCATGTCCGCCGACTGCGAGGGCAGCTGATCGGCGAAGCCGTGGATCCAGCGCGGGGGCGGGTTCAGCGTTGCGGCGGCACCGGAGCCGGAACCGGCGCCGCTGCGGGAGCGGGCGACGTCGATCATCGCCGCCGAGGGGTCCACCCCGGTGACCTCGATGCCGTGCTCGGCCAGCAGGATTCCGAAGACCCCGGTGCCGCAGCCGATGTCGGCCACATGCTCGGCGCCGAGCTCCTGGGCCAGCTCGAGATAGAACTCGTGGTCCCAGCCGCCGGAGTTCTCCACGTCATAGATCGCCACGAGCTCCGGGTCGCTCACCCAGGCGAAGGCCGGATCGACCTCGGGGACCGAGGGCTGGCTGGAGCCGCGCGAGTCCGGCGCGTCGGCTGTGCTCATCGACGCGCCTCGCTCTTGCTGAGGCTCTGACCGGCGCTGAGATCCTGACCGTCGCTGAGACTCTGACCGGCGCTGAGATCCTGAACTGCGCCGAGGTGGTGGGCGATGAACGCGTAGTCCCAGGCGCGTTCCTTCCAGGTCTCATACCGACCCGAGGCACCGCCGTGGCCGCCGTCCATCTCGATCTTCATCACCACCGGGGCCTCGCCGCGCTGGGCCTCGCGCAGCACCTGCACCCATTTCGCGGGCTCCACGTAGAGCACCCGGGTGTCGTTGAGGCTGGTCACCGCCGCGATCGCAGGGTAGGCGACCTCGCGCACATTCTCATACGGCGCGTAGGACTTCATATAGCGGTAGACCTCGGGGTCGGTGATCGGGTTGCCCCACTCCTCCCACTCCAGCGCCGAGAGCGGCAGCTCCGGGTCCAGGATGGTGGTCAGGTTGTCCACGAAGGGCACCTGGGCCAGGATCGCGACGTACTTCTCTGGCGCGAGGTTGGCCACCGCGCCCATCAGCAGCCCGCCCGCGGAGCCGCCGAGCGCCGCGACCCGCGCTGGATCCGCCCATCCGGTGCTGATCAGGTGATCGGTGGCGGCGATGAAGTCGGTGAAGGTGTTCATCTTCTTGAGCTTCTTCCCGTCCTCGTACCAGCCGCGCCCGAGCTCGCCGCCGCCGCGGACGTGCGCGATCGCGAAGACGATCCCGCGATCCAGCAGCGAGAGCCGCGGGATCCCGAAGGCGGGATCCATGCTCATCTCGTAGGAGCCGTAGCCATAGACCAGCGCGGGGTTCGTGCCGTCGGCGGAGACGTCCCGGTGGTGCAGCACCGTGACCGGGATCTCGATCGCCGTGCCGTCCGCGCGGGTGTCCCCGCTGGGGGCCCAGATCCGGGTGGCGCGGTAGGCGTCGAGGTCCACATCGTTGACCGGGGTCTCCCGGCGCAGCACCGGCTCCGCGGTGGCATGGTCGATGTCGTAGATCCGGGTCGGGGTCAGCCAGGACTCATAGGCCACCCGGAACAGCGGCGCCTCATACTCCGCGGCGATCACCGCGCAGGTGTAGAGCTCTTCCTCGAAGGCCGGGCCGGGCAGCGAGGAGGTGAGCACCGGTTCGGCCCCGGCGAGCGCCGCACGCAGCGCCTCCAGGGACAGCAGCTGGATGGACTCGATGGTCTCGCGCCGGGCGGCGACGATGATCTGCGCGGCGGTGACGCTCACGCCTTCGAGCTTGACCGTCTCCTCGTGCGGCAGCACCGGCTTGCCCAGGTCCAGAGCGTGGTCACCGCGCGGGTCCTGGGCAGTCAGCGCCGCGGCGGTGGTCACCGACAGGGCGTTGTTCGGCCCGGACTGGTTGTGCGTGATCAGCAGCAGCCGCTCGCCGTCGACCTCGATCGGGTCGATGCTGTGCAGCAGGCGCCGCTCGGCGCCGATCAGGAGCACCGGCTCCGCCTGTGGGTCGGTGACATCCAGCAGCCGAGACTCGTCGTACTCGGAGTTTCCGGAGATGATCACCAGTTCGCGCTTGTCCGCGGAGAGGCCGACGCCGGTCCAGAGCTGTTCGTCGCTGATCTCCAGGATCAGCCGGTCCTGCTCGGCCGCGGTGCCCAGGGTGTGCATGAAGAGCCGGTAGGGCCGCCAGGCCGCATCGGCCACCATGTAGTAGGCGCGGGTCCCGGTGGGCTCCAGCACGGGTCCGCCGTGGACGTTGCTGATCTGCTCGGGATGGTTCTCCCCGGTCCTCAGGTCGCGGAAGCGCACGGTGTAGTGCTCGTCCCCGGAGGTGTCCTCGGAGTAGGCCAGCAGGGTCCCCTCAGCGTTCAGCGACATACCGCCGAGCTGGTAGAACGGGTGCTTCGCGGCCTCGGCGTTGGTGTCGAAGAAGGTCTGCTCACCCTCCAGGGCGACGCCGGCCTCCACCTGCGGCGGGGTCCAGGCCCCAGCGGGGGAGGCGGGGACCCGGCAGTACACCGGGTGCTGCTCACCCTCGATGGTGCGGGTGAAGTACCACCAGTCGCCCCGGCGGGTGGGCACCGAGAGGTCGGTCTCCACGGTGCGGTGCTTGATCTCGGCGAAGATGGTCTCGCGCAGCGGCTTCTGCGCCGCGGTCACCGCCTCGGCGTAGGCGTTCTCGGCGTGCAGATGCGCCAGGACCTCGGGGGAGTCCTTCTCCCGCAGCCATTCGTAGTGATCCACGAAGGTGTCCCCGTGGTGGGTGCGTTCGGTGGGGATCTTCTTGGCCTGCGGGGCGGTGGTTTCAGACATGCCGCCATTCAACCAGACTGCCGGAGCCCGGCCCACGCCGCCAGACTGCCGGAGCCCGGCCCACGCCGCCATACTGCCGGAGCCCGGCTCACGCCGCACAGCGGGCCCCGGGCTCACTCCCCGGCGCGCACCAGCCCGCATTCATAGGCGTAGACCACCATCTGGGTCCGGTCCCGCAGCGCCAGCTTGGTCAGGATCCGTGACACGTGGGTCTTCACGGTCTGCTCGGCCAGGAACAGGTCGGCTGCGATCTCCGCGTTCGATCGTCCCCGGGCGACGGCGGTCATCACCTCCTGCTCCCGCTCGGTGAGTTCCCCCAGCGGACGCGAGGGTGCCGGGGTCGCCGTCGGACGGGCCGCGTAGTCGGCGATCAGGGTGCGGGTGATCTTCGGCGAGAGCAGCGCATCGCCCTCGGCCACGACCCGGACCGCCTGGACCAGCTCCTCGGGGGTGGCGTCCTTGAGCAGGAAGCCGCTGGCCCCTGCGCGCAGCGCGTCGAAGACGTACTCGTCGGCGTCGAAGGTGGTCAGCATCAGGATTCGCGGCGGGGTCCCGTCCATGCTGAGGATCTGCCGAGTGGCCTCCAGGCCGTTGACCTTGGGCATCCGGATGTCCATCAGCACGACGTCGGGGGTGGTGTTGCGCACCACCTCCTCGATGCCCTCGCCGTCGGCCGCGGTGCCGGTCACCGTGATGTCCACCTGGGCGTCGAGCAGGGCGGCGAAGCCTGCGCGGATCATCGACTGGTCATCGACGATGAGCACTCGGATCGAGGCAGGGGAGTGCGGGGCCGAGGGGTCGGCGGAGTCGGCGGTGGGCATGATTCAACGCTACCTCGGTACCGCGCTCGCCGATGCCTATGGTGTGATGAGATCACCATGCCCTTGCAGCCCAGGACCCCCCACGTGCACAGCCCTCGCCCTGAATCCCTGACCCGACGGCTCGTGCGCGACAGCGCCTACGTGCTCCCGGGGCTGCCGATCGCGCTCTTCGGGGCCAGCCTGCTTCTGAGCCTGCTGGTGGTCTCCATCGCGACCGCGCCGCTGTGGGTGGGGGCCCTGGTGCTGCCGCTGACCCTGGTCACCGCCTCGGAGTTCGCCGAGCTCTCCCGGCGTCGGCTGCGCATCTGGGGCGCGCTGCTCGATCCGGTCGGCTACCGCCCCCGGGACCCAGGTCTGGCCGGTCGGCTCCGACCGGTGGCGGACCCGCGCCGCTGGCTGGACCTGATCTTCGAGATGATCCTCGCGCTGCCGGTGCGGCTGGTGACCTTCGTGGTTGCGGTCCTGTGGATCGCGATGGGCCCGGTCGGTCTCACCTACTTCTTCTGGTCCCGATTCATCCCCGGTGAACGCGGCCTGATCCGTCTCCTGGAGCTCGCCGCGCCGGCGCTGGTGCCGGCCAGCGGCTTCTGGCAGTACGTGCTGGACTCCGGGGTGTTCTTCCTCCTCGGCGTGGTCTTCCTGGTCACCCTGCCTGCCGTGATGCGGGGTCTGGCCGCGCTGGACGCGCTGCTGGCCACGAGCCTGCTCGGCGCCGGCGGCCGGGGTCGGCTGATCCCGCTGGAGCACCCCCAGGCGCATCCGCTGGAGCGCACGCTCTCCCGGGTCGCCGGCGGAAGGCAGGGGGCCCAGGGCGAGGACTCCGCGGCCTCCTTCAGCTCCGCCGCCTGGTCCTGGATCGGGATCAGCTTCGCCGCGGTGGTGCTCTTCGCGGTGTCCTGGCCGCTGACCACCACGGTCTACGGGATCCACCCGGCCCTGGGCCTGGTGCTGACCCTCGCGCACTGTCTGAGCCTGGTGCTCACGCTGAAGCTCCCCTGGGTCGGCATCGGCGCCTCGGTGCTTGTCTCGGCCGGGCTGATGGGGGCCACCGCGGAGGCCGGGGTCGGGATCTGGCCCTGGCCGGTGACCGCCATGCTGATCCAGTGCGGGGTCATCCTGGTCGCGGCGCTGCGTGAGCCCTGGTACTGCGCGGCCAGCGGCTGGGCCGCCAGTGCGCTGCTGACCTTCGCGGCCATCGTCATGGCGGCTCCGCAGCTGCCCGACGGCGCGGTGAGCACCGGCATCGTGTTCGCCTCGGTCGGGGTCGGCGTCGCCGTGCTCGGAAGCCTGACCCGGCAGTGGATCCGCGACGCCGACCGGCTCGAGGTCTCCGAACGCACCAGCGCGCAGCAGAGCCGACGTCGTCGGGAGCTGGAGGAGCGCAACCGGATCGCCCGCGAGCTCCACGACGTGGTCGCCCACTCCATGTCGGTGATCAGCGTGCAGGCCGCCACCGCCCGCTACCGGCTCAGCTCGATCACGCCCGAGGCGCAGCAGGAGTTCGAAGAGATCGCCCGATCCTCCCGGCAGGCCCTGGGGGAGATGCGGATGCTGCTGGGCACCCTGCGCAGCGAGGAGGAGCCCCCCACCGGACCGACCCCGGGCCTCGCCGAGATCTACTCCCTGGTCGAAGCCACCCGCGCCTCGGGCACCCCGATCCGGGTCACCGGGCTCGACGTCGTCGAGGCGTCCTCGGCTGTGGGCCTCGCCGCCTACCGGATGGTCCAGGAGGGACTGAGCAACGCGCTGCGCCATGCGCCCTCCTCCACGATCGAGGTCAGCGCCGAGCTGCTCGGGGAACGGCCTGGGGATTCGAGCTCCGCAGACACCGAACACCTGCTGATACAGGTGCGCAACACCGCCCCGCCGCACCCGGTCTCGGTGCCCGCCCCGGGCGCCGGGCTGGGACTGGAGGGCATCCGGGAGCGGGTCAGCGCCGTCGGCGGGACAGTGGAGACCGGAGAGACCCCGGACGGCGGGTACTTCATCCGTGCCTCCTTCCCCTTGTGAACCCGGCCCACCCCCTACCCGGGTAGGGGGTCAGGTTGGCTCCGCCGGGTGACGCGGCGCAGATCTCAGCTCGATAACGTGGAACCATGACAATCACTGAGACACGGTCGGAGGCCGCCCCGGGCCGCGCCGAGCGAGTGCGCCCAGCCGGTAACAAACAGGTCAACGAATTCTTCGAGCTCGCCCAGCGGGTCAAGGACGAGGGACTGATGGACCGCGGCGCCTCCAGCTACGTGCTCCGGGTGATCGTGCTGAGCCTGGCCTTCGCCGGCGCCTTCGTGGCGATGTTCACCCTCGGTGACAGCCTCTGGCAGCTGGGCCTCGCCGCGCTCTTCGGGATCCTGTTCACCCAGGTCGCCTTCCTCTCCCACGACGGCGCCCACCAGCAGGTGTTCCGCACCGGCAAGCGCAACGAATGGTTCGGCCGGGTCACCGGCAACCTCATCGTCGGTCTCTCCTACGCGTGGTGGACCAAGAAGCACGGCAAGCACCACGCCAACCCCAACACCATCGGCAAGGACGGCGACATCGCCCCCGGCGCCCTGGTCTTCGTCGCCGAGGACGCCGCACAGCGCACCGGCTTCATGGGCTGGCTGGCCCGCCGGCAGGGCTGGATGTTCTTCCCGCTGCTGACCCTCTTCGCGATCGCGCTGCACTACAACGCGCTCAAGACCGTCTTCACCGCCAAGAAGCTCAAGCGCCGCAAGACCGAGCTGGCCATGCTGGCCGTGCGCCTGATCGGCTTCCCGGTGCTGATCTTCCTGGCCATGAGCCCGGGCCTGGCGCTGGGCTTCCTCGCGGTGCAGCTCGTGGTCTTCGGCGTCTACATGGGTGGCAGCTTCGCCCCCAACCACAAGGGCATGCCGATCATCCCCAAGGACTCCGACATGGACTTCCTGCGCCGCCAGGTGCTGACCTCGCGCAACATCAAGGGCGGACGGGCCATGGACGTGGCCATGGGTGGACTGAACCTGCAGGTCGAGCATCACCTCTTCCCGCGGATGCCCAGCCCCAACCTGCACAAGGTCAAGCCGATCGTCGAGGAGTTCTGCGCCGAGAAGGGCATCAGCTACACCGCCACCGGCCTGGTCCAGTCCTACGGCATGGTCATCACCTACCTGAACCGGGTGGGCCTGGGCTACGCCGACCCGATGGACTGCCCGATCATGAACCAGTACCGCCCCCGCTGACCCGCTCCGGGTCACGCAGAACCCCTGCTCACGGGGCGCTGCGCCCCGCGGTCTCCCGCCCGGTCCACTTCTTGTGGACCGGGCGGCTCTGCGTGCGGGGCATGCAGCTCAGGGCGCACGGCTCAGCGTCAGGGCAGGGCGCGCGGCAGGCAGCTCGGGGCGCGCGGCTCAGCGTGTGCGAGAGGTGCGGGTCAGGTGCCGGGTCTCGCTGGAGAACAGCGGGATCAGGACCGCGCTGAGCAGGAACGCCGGGGCGCAGGACAACGCGGCCCCCGCCATGAACAACCACGGGCTGGGTGAGGCCGTGGCCCCTGCCAGGCCGTGGCGCGCCACCGGTCCCAGCAGCGCGGCAAGCCCGAGCGCCGTGCCGATCACCCCGAGCGTCAGGCACAGTCCCGCCTGCCGGCCTCCCGGGATTCCAGGTTCGGCGGGCAGCGGCGCGAGCTGCGGGTCGCCGGCTTCGACGTGGTGCACCACGGCGCCGCCGAGCAGGGTCCACGCCGCCACCACCAGATAGGCCGCCAACATGTCGCTGGGCAGGTGCCAGCCCTCGATGAAGATGTAGCCGCCCCATCCGGCCGCCCAGATTGCGGCCAGGACGCCCCAGAAGGCGCGGTCCCGGGGCCGGCAGATCAGGAACGCCGCCGCTGCGGCACCGGCGGCCATGGTCGTGTGACCGCTGGGCAGCGAGTTCATCGGCCAATCCCCGCTCAGACCCACCAGCGCAGGGCGTGAGGACCAGACCAGCTTGATCAGCTGCGTGGTGATGTTGGACCCCAGCGCCACAGCGGCCCCGCAGAGCAGGACCAGCCAGCGCTGGTGGGGTCCGCGCTGATGTCCCAGCGCCAGGCAGGCCAGCGCCGGGGGCAGCAGGATCCACACGGTGGCCCAGGTTCTGTGCGCGTTCAGCTCAGGCAGCGGATTCCAGGTGCCTGCGGCGGTGCGCTGCATCATCTGGTCCAGCAGCTGACCCGGCCCGGTGCGGACCGCGCCCAGGTAGAGCACCCCGAAGAGCGCCACACACAGCAGAAACCCGGCCACCCACCGCTCAAGGTGGAAGGCCGGGTTTCTCTGGTGCTGGGGCATGCGGCCATTCTGCCGCACGGCTCAGCGGTGGGTGTGCGTGTGCTCCGGCTCCGCCTCCTGCGGGGTTCCGAGCGCGGAGGCCGGTCGGTGATCGGCCATATCCGCCTCGGTCCAGCACTCGATATTGCGCAGATCCGGCATGTCAGTGGCCAGGAACAGCGGATCCAGCCCCTGCCGCTTCTGTGCCTCGTAGTGCTTGAGCAGCCGCACAGCGGTACCGCCCAGCAGGGTGATCACCACCAGGTTGTACAACGCGATGATGACCATCGTCACACCCGCGATCGCCCAGGCCAGGTCCACCGGGATGATCGCGCCGAGGAAGACGACGCCGGTGAGCGCCACCGCGTAGATCTTGCGGCTGGTCTCGGAGTTCGAGATGAAGAGCACGTTCATCTCGCCATAGGAGTAGTTGCCCAGGATCGAGGTGAAGGCCAGCAGCAGGATGATCACCGCCAGAGCGAGGGCACCGAAGGCCCCGAAATTCGTGGTCAGCGCCGCCTGGGTCAGCTCACCGCCGACGTTGGTCTCGGCCCGGACCGCCTGATCCGGGAAGGTCACCAGAATGATGAAGGCCGTGACCGAGCAGATGATCAGGGTGTCCAGGTAGACGCCCAGAGTCTGCACCAGGCCCTGCTTGACCGGGTGGGAGACGTCCGCGGTGGCCGCGACATTGGGCACCGAGCCCATGCCGGCCTCGTTGGAGAACATGCCGCGCTGGACCCCGGCCATGATCATCGCGCCGAAGGCGCCGCCCGCGGCGGAGGTGAAGTTGAAGGCTTCGCCGAAGATCATCCCGACCACCGCCGGTATCGCTTCGATGTTCAATGCGACCACGACCAGGCCCAGCAGGATATAGGCCATGGCCATGACCGGGACAACCCGCTGGGTCACCTGCGCCACCCGGCGCAGACCGGCCAGCACCACGACGCCGGTGAGTCCGGCGAGCACCACGGCGAGGATCCAGACCATGCTGGTGGTGTCCTGAAGGCCCAGCTCGGTCGCCGCTCCGGTGGCGGCGTCGACGATCGTGTTGGACTGCAGCGAGGTGAAGGAGAGCGCGAAGCAGAAGATGAAGATCAGCGCGAAGACGATGCCCCCGGACCGGGTGCCCAGCCCACGCTCGATGTAATACGCGGGCCCACCCTTGAAGGTGTCGAAGCGGCGGACCTTGTAGAGCTGAGCCAGGGTGGACTCCACGAAGGAGGCCGCGGAGGTGAAGATCGCCATGAGCCACATCCAGAACACCGCGCCGGGCCCACCCATGGCGATCGCGCCGGCGACTCCGGCGATGTTGCCCGTGCCCACCCGGGCGGAGGCGGTGATGGTGAAGGTCTGGAACGCCGAGAGCGAGCGGGTCCGACCGTTCGCATCGCTGGTGGCCTTGTCCTTGATGGCCCGGAACATGTCCGGGATATGCCGCAGCTGGACCAGCCGGGTGCGGAAGCCGAGGTAGAGGCCCACGAGGACGATCACGGGAATGCCGAGCCACGTCCATGCGGAATCCTCGATCAGGCTGATCGATGAGAGGAGATCTTCGCTAGTCATAATGGCCAGACTCTACCGCCCACGACGCCCCAAGGATCCTCCCAGGCTGTGTGCGGATGGTGAGGCAGAATGGTGGCAACTACGGTTTCACAGAAGGTGATCATGATGGACCACGCTCCCGAATCCGCGCACTTCCGCGGCCTGGAGGACCACGTCTTCCTCGCCGAACGGGGCGGCCCCACGCCGCTCAACGTCGGGCTGGTCCTGGGGGAGGACGCCGCCGTCCTCATCGACCCGGGGCCCACCGACGGCGACCACGCGGCCCTGCTGGCCGCGGTGCGTGAGCTCAGCTCCGCCGAACTGATCGTGGTCAACACCCACGGCCACCCCGACCACGTCGGGGCCAACGATTTCCTGCGCGGCCAGGGCGTGCGGCGGATACTCGCCCACGCCGACGCCGGTGTGGAGACCGCCACGGAACTGGTCTCCGAGGAACCGGTGACGCTGCCCCTGGGCGGCGGCGTCGAGGTGGTCCTGGAGCACCTCGGTCGCGGCCACACCCAGGGCGACCTGGTGATCGGTGTCCGCGCCGAGGGCTCCACCGGGGTCATGTTCTGCGGTGACCTGGTCCGCGAGGGCGATGACCCGGAGTTCCACGACTCCTACCCCAAGGAATGGGTCCGCGCGCTCGGCCGGCTGTGGTCCATGGCCGGCAGCTACAGCCGGTTCGTCCCCGGCCACGGCCACGAGGTCGACGCCGAGTTCATCGCCTCGATGCGCCGACGGATGCAGCAGGGCTGCAACGTCTCCTCCCAGGCCATCCGGGAGTCGGTCAACGACGCCACCAAGGCGATCCCGATCGTGCCCTATGGCCCCGGAGAGTCCCGCGAGCTGATCACCCGGCTGCGCGGCCGCTGAGCTGCGCGCGCTCGAGCCGCTGCAGCTCTGGGCGGCTCAGACCCGGTAGAGCTCGCTGAACTCCGGCGGGATCGGGTAGCGCACCGTCTCACCCTTGGGGGAGGGAACCGGCGCGCCGCGCTGGCGCCGGCCGGTCTCGGCGCCGAAGAGGTTGATCCCGGCGGCTGCCATCAGGAAGCCCGGTCCGAGGGAGAAGAACAGCCCGGCGAACCAGTGCCAGAGGCTGGGCTCCTCTCCGGCCAGCGCGATCCCGCTCCAGCCGCCGGAGAAGAGGAAGCACAGCACCGCCAGCACGGTCAGGGTCACCCCGAGGAACCAGGCGAGGCCGGCCAACGGCGCGGTCTCGGGCTCGTAGTCCACCACCGCGGTGTTCCACTCGGGGCCGGTGCGCATCACCAGCCAGCCGCCGATCAGGGCCCACACCGCGACCACAAGGTAGGCCGCGATCACGTCCGCCGGGCGGTGCCAGGCCTCGGTGAAGGTATAGGCCCCCACGAGCCCGGCGTAGAACGCGGCGAGCACCGCGACGAAGGGACGCTGCCGCGGGGAGCTGACCAGGAAGACCGCCACCGCCATCGAGGCCGCCAGGGTGGTGTGTCCCGAAGGCAGCGAGTTCCCGGTCCAGTAGGGGACGCCGTTGTCGAGGTCGGGACGCTCGAGCCAGAGCGTCTTGAGCACCTGGGTGGAGAGGTTTGCTCCCACCACGGTGCCTGCCGCGATCAGCGCGGCCAGGAAGCGCTGCCGGGCCAGCACGACCACCAGGAAGATCACCGCTGGCAGCGCGATGATCACCGGGCTCAGCCACCAGAGGTCGAAGCCCCGCTCGGAGAGCGAGCTCACCCGCTCCGCCGCGGCGTCGAGCATCGCGTACTCCACCCACTGTCCGGAGTCGGAGCGGACGAAGTACTCATAGACCGCGATGAAGACCGCGCAGCAGAGCAGGATTCCGACGATCCACAGGCCTGTGCGCCGGGCCGGGGGACGAAGTGCGCGGGCAGCTGACATGTGCATCAGTATCGCAGGTCCACCCCTGCCTAGACTGAACGTCATGGACGATCACACTGCGGGCCGCGCAGGCCGCAACCTCAGCCGGCCGCTCCCCGAGCTGGAGGAGATCCTGGTCCAGGCGCACGTGGTCTCGCTGCCGCTGCGGACCCGCTTCCGCGGACAGACCCGGCGCGAGGCGATGCTGTTCCGCGGGCCTGCCGGATGGGGAGAGTTCTCGCCGTTCCCGGAGTACCAGGCGGCTGAGTCCGCGCAGTGGCTGCGCGCCGGCATCGAGGCGGGCTGGCAGGGCTGGGGTGAGCCGCTGCGCCGGCACATCCCGATCAACGCCACCATGCCGGCGGTGTCCCCGGAGCAGGTGGAATCGGTGCTGACCCGATTCGGCGCGGTGGACTCCATCCCGGCGGTCAAGATCAAGGTCGCCGAGCCCGGGCAGACCCTCGAGGACGACGTCGCCCGGTTCCGCGAAGTCCGGCGACTCGTGCCCCAGGCCGGGCTGCGCGCCGACGCCAACGGCGGCTGGAGCCTCACCGAAGCGGTGCCCGCGCTGGAGCGCCTGGCCGAGGTCTCCGGCGGGAACTTCGAATACGCCGAGCAGCCGGTGGCCGGGGTCGAGTCGCTGGCGCAGCTGCGGGAGGCGCTCGCCGCCGCCGGCGTCAGCTCTTCGGGATCGCCGCTGCGGATCGCGGCAGATGAGGCGGTGCGCAAGGCCGAGGATCCGCTCCGGGTGGCCAGGCTCGGCGCCGCAGACCTGATCGTGGTCAAGGTCCCCCCGCTCGGCGGGGTGGAGCGCGCGCTGCAGATCGTGGCGCAGGCAGGCCTCGATGCGGTGGTCTCCTCGGCGCTGGACACCTCGGTGGGCCTGGCCGCCGGACTCGCGCTGGCCGCACGGCTGCCGGAGCTGCCCTACGCCTGCGGGCTCGGCACCGCCGCATTATTCGAACACGACGTCCTGGAGGCACCGCTGATCCCGGCTGCCGGGGTGCTGGCGGTCCCCGGTGCGGTGGAGCCCTCGCCGGAGATGCTGGCGCGGCACCGGGTCAGCGCCGAGCGTGAGCAGTGGTGGATCGCCCGACTGCGCGCCGCCCACCGGGTGCTCGCCGCGGAGCTTCTAGGATTGGGGACATGACCACACCCAGGCGCCCGTTCCGTGAGTTCGACGACGCCTATGACGTGGAGTCCCTGCGGCTGGCGCGGCGCGTGATCCGCGGGCTGACCATGACCATGCGGCATATCGTGCTCGCCCCGGGCTCGCGCTCGGCGCCGATGGCCTATGCCCTGCGTGAGGCCGAGGAGCTCGGCGCGATCACCGTGCATGTGCGCATCGATGAGCGCTCCGCGGCGTTCACCGCGCTCGGGATCGCGATGGCCACGAAGTCCCCCGCCGGGGTCGTGACCACCTCCGGCACCGCAGCGGGGAACCTGCTTCCAGCGATGATGGAGGCCGACCTCTCCGGGATCCCGTTGGTGGCGATCACCGCGGACCGGCCCGAGGAAATGCACGGCACCGGCGCGAACCAGACCACCTGGCAGCAGGGGATGTTCGCCGGTCGGGTGCGCGATGAGATCCACCTGGAACAGGGAGAGGCGCGGCTGGAGCCGGAGTCGCGCGATGACATGCTCGCCGCCGAGACCCAGGTGGGGCTGCTGCTGCGCGTCGCGACCGGGCCCACCCCCGGACCGGTGCACCTGAACATCGGCTTCCGCGACCCCCTGGTCCCCGCCGCCCCGCAGCAGGGGCAGCGAGCCGGCGCCCAGCGCTGGGCCCGCACCCCCTTCGCCCCGCGTCGCCGAGTCACCGACTCCGCCGAGCAGCTGCGCGCCGAGATCATCGGCAGCGAGATCCTGGGCAGTCCCGCCGCGCAGGGACCCTCCACCGGGCAGGGACCCTCCGCCGCGCAGGGACCCTCCACCGGGCAACCCCCTGAGTCCCTGACCGGTTCCCCTGCCGAGCCCCCGACCGGTTCCGAGGCGAGCTCCGAATCGGGCTCAGTGGCGGAATCCTCGGCGGAGCAGGTGGCGCAGTCCTCGGCGGAGACGACCGCTGAGTCTCCGGGTGAGTCTCCCGCAGAGGCCGCGGCAAGGTTCGAGGCCGGGCTGGGCACCGCACGCACCGTCTTCGTCATGGGCGCCGATGCTCCCGCCGAGGCCCGCGAGCTGGCGCGACGGCTAGGACACCCGCTGCTCGCCGAGCCCAGCAGCGATGCGCGCTGGAGCGATCTGGGCACCATCCAGGGATACCGGCTGATCCTTCAGGCACCGGAGGGTTCCCCTGCCAGCCTTCTGGCCGGCAGCGTCGAGCGCGTCGTCGTCGCCGGCCGGCCCACGCTGACCCGGCCGGTGCAGCAGCTGATCAACCGGGACGACGTCGAGGCGGTCCAGTACGCCCCCGGCGGAGAGGCCTGGTTCGACCACCGGCTCGCCCGCCGGAAGCTCCACGATCTGCTCGCCCTGGCGCAGTTTGCTGCGATGGCGCCTCCGGGCTGGCAGGACTCCTGGACCGAGCGCGGGCTCGCCGCGCAGCGGCTCATCGATGCCGCGCTCACCGAGCAGGAGGCCCTGACCCAGGGCGAGCTCTCCTCGGTACGGGTGGCGCAGTACGTGGCGGAGACGGTCAAGACCCCGCTGCTGCTGGGATCCTCCTCGGTGATCCGCGACGTGGACCTCGCCGCAGTGCTCAACCGCACGGTGCTGGGCACCCGCGACGACGCCCGTCGGGTCTACGCGATGCGCGGCCTGGCCGGCATCGATGGCAACCTCTCGGCCGCCTCCGGGATCGCGCTGGCCCGCAGCACCCGGGTGACCGCGCTGGTCGGGGACCTGACCTTCCTCCACGACATCAACGCGCTGCTGATCCCGGCCACCGAGCGCGAACCTGACCTGGACATCGTGGTGGTCAACGACTCCGGCGGGGCGATCTTCGACCAGCTCGAGCACGGCGCGGTCGGGCGTCGGGAGGGCCAGGCCGAGGCGGTGGAGCGGTTCTTCGGCACGCCGCAGACCGTGGACATCGAGGCGCTCGCCGACGCCTATGGCCACGACTATCACTTCGCCGAGGACCTCGACTCGCTCGGGGAGGGGCTCTCCGGACTCGAGGACCGGGTCGGCATCCGGATCATCGAGGTGCGCACCGATCGCAGCGTGCTGCGCGACTTCCACGCCAGGCTCCGCGCCGCCGCCGCCGAGCTCTGAGCCGCCAGGTGCACCACCTCGGTGTCGGGCACTTCAATGCGGTGCCTTCACCCTTGCCTGCGGAAGCCCAGCGGGTCAGGCTGGAATCAGAGCACAGACCGGGCAGCCCATGCGGTGGCTGTGGTGAGGTGGAGAGGATTGCGTCGAGGAGGACGTCATGCCGGAGTTCCATGCGAAGGTGACCATCGACCGCCCGCCGGAGGAGGTGTTCGCGTACATGGTGAACCCCCAGACCCAGGAGATCTGGCAGTCGGGGATCCAGGAGTTCGCCGCGGATTGGGGTGATGATCCTGCGGTGGGTGATCATTCACGGGGCACCGTCAAGGTGGCGGGAAAGAAGCTGAGGTGGGAGACGGAGGTCACCGAGGTCAAGCGCCCGGAGAAGGTCGTCTTCCGCACCGTGGAGGCACCGTTCTCCTTTGAGATCACCTACTCGCTGACACCGGTGGGCGACTCGACGGAGGTCCACTACGACGGGTCCACCTCGGCGACGGGCGGCTTCTTCGGCAGGCTGGCCGACCCTCTGGTGGCCCTGATGTACCAACGCGAGACGAACGGCAACCTGGGCAATCTGAAGACCATCCTCGAAGCGCGCTGAGGGCGCTTGCCACCGGGTGCCCCGGGGTCAGGGCTGGCGAACGCCGAGGGCGCCGAGCATCGGGCGCATCTTCGCCCAGGTCTCGGCGAGCTCCTCCTCGGGCACGGACCCGGCCACGATCCCGCAGCCCGCGAAGAGCCGGATCGCGGTGCCCTGCTCCTCCAAGATCCCGCCGCGCAATGCGATGCCGAAGTCGGCGTCGCCGTTCGCGTCGATCCAGCCCACCGGCCCCGAGAACGCCCCGCGGTCCAGCTCCTCGAGGGTGGAGATCAGCTCGGCGGCAGTGGCCGTGGGGGTGCCGCAGATCGCGGCGGTGGGGTGGGCCCGCTCAGCCACCAGCAGCGCCGGGGTCTGCGCGGTGAGCTGGCCGGTCACGTCGGTGGAGAGGTGGAAGACGTTGGGCAGCTGCAGGACCGCCGGGGGATCCTGAGCCCGCAGGTGCTGCGCCACCGGCGCGAGCTGATCCAGCAGCGACTGCGCCGCCAGCCGATGCTCGTCGCGCTGCTTGGGGTCCTCCAGCAGCATCTGCCGCGCCTGCTCCAACCCGGCTCGACCGTCCACGGTGCCGGCCAGCACCCGGGCGGAGAGCTCGCGGCCGCGGATCTTTACCAGCATCTCCGGGGTCGCCCCCAACACGTCTCCGGCGAGATAGGTCCAACAGTCGGCATAGTCCGCGGCCAGCGCTGCCAGCACCGGACCGGGGGCCAGCGGGGCATCGGCGGCGACGACGACGTCGCGAGCCAGCACCAGCTTCTCCAGCCGGCGGTGCCCGATCGCGTGGACCCCGGCACGCACCGCGCGCAGATAGTGCTGCTCCGAATGGGTGCCCTGGATCAGCGAGGTGGCTGCGCTGTCGCTGGGCCGGCCCGCGGCCGTCCCGCGCCGCGAAGGGGCCAGACTCAGCCGGCGGCCCTGAAGCTGCAGCGAATGTTTCGCCAGGAGACCCTGGACCCGACGCAGCATCGCGGCGTCGTCGTCCTCAGCCTCGAAGGGCTCATCCAGTGCCGAGGCTCGGAAGACCGCGGTGATCCACGCGGTGCCCTCGAAGGCGCCCAGGGTCAGCTCGGGCAGGATCAGGTGCGAGTCTGCGGCCGAGGTCGAGGAGTAGGTGATCGAGGTCAGCGCCACCGGGCCGGCTCCGGGGATCCTGCGCAGCTCCTGCGGCAGCCGGGAGGACCGGGCCAGCGGGGCCAGATGCTGCTCATGCCACTCGGCCAGCTCCGCGAAGCGCTCGGCGCCCCGGGTGCGGACATGCGCGGCGGTGCCCAGACCGATCAGTCCCTCGCCGCGCAGCAGCCAGACGCCGCTGGGATCCAGGTCCGGCAGCAGATCCGCCAGCGTGGTCGACTCCGGAAGGTCCACCACCAGCGTGGTGGCGTCGAGGGATCCGGGCAGCGCTGTCATGGCTGGACAAGTCTAGGACATGGCGGCGGGGGCGATCCGCGCATGTGGGAGAATGCCAAGGTGAATCGCCCCAGCACCGGAAGCCGCGCCAGCCTCGCGAAGAAGCCCGAGGACGTCGCCTCGATGTTCGACGAGGTCGCCGACCGTTATGACCTCACCAACGACGTGCTCTCGCTGGGCCAGACCAGGCGCTGGCGCAGACAGCTCGTTGCCGCGCTCGACGTCGCCCCAGGTGAGCGGGTCTTAGACCTCGCCGCGGGCACGGGAAGCTCCACCGAGCCCTTCCACGACGCCGGTGCCCAGGCAGTGGCCTGCGACTTCTCCTCCGGCATGCTCCAGGTGGGCAAGAAGCGCCGCCCGGATATGACGTTCATCGCCGGGGACGCCATGAGCCTGCCCTTCGCCGATGACACCTTCGACGCCGTCACGATCTCCTTCGGACTGCGTAACATCGTGGACCCGCTGGCCGGGCTGCGCGAGATGCTCCGGGTCACCGCGCCGGGTGGACGGCTCGCCGTGATGGAGTTCTCCGACCCGGTGAACAAGGTGTTCAACACCGTCTACAACGAGTACCTGATGCGCGCGCTGCCGCCGGCCGCCCGGGCGGTGTCGTCGAATCCCGAGGCCTACGTGTACCTGGCCGAGTCCATCCGCGCCTGGCCCGACCAGGACCACCTGGCCGCGGAGATCTCCGAGGCCGGATATGCCTCGGTGCTCTACCGGAACCTCAGCGGGGGAATCGTCGCGATTCATCACGCCACCAAGCCCAGCGCCCTCCCCGCCTCCTGACCCTGGATAGGCTAGACACCGATGACTGAATCCCCAGCTGATCCCCTGACCGCGAAGCTTCCGGCCGGGTTCGACGTGCTGGCCGACGACGTGGCGCTCGCCACCGAGGTCGCCGAGGCCCTGACCCAGGTCGAGGAGGAGCTCCTCGGCTCCCTGGCCAGCGCCGACGAGCTGGTCAACGCCTCCGCACGCTACCTCGCCCAGGCCGGCGGCAAGCGGGTCCGCCCGCTGCTCACGGTGCTGACCTCGATGCTCGGCAACGGCATCGATGACCGGGTCCGCCGGGCGGCCGCGGTGATGGAGATGACCCACCTGGCCACGCTGTACCACGACGACGTCATGGACTCCGCACCGGTGCGCCGCGGGGCGCCCGCCGCCCACCAGGTGTGGGGCAACTCGGTCGCGATCCTCACCGGTGACCTGATCCTCGCCCGAGCCTCACGGCTGATGTCGGAGCTCGGCGTGGAGGCCTCAGAGATCCAGGCCCAGACCTTCGAGCGCCTGGTCATGGGGCAGCTGCACGAGACCGTGGGCCCGCGGGAGGATGAGGACGCCTACGCCCACTACCTGCGCGTGATCGGGGACAAGACCGGCTCGCTGGTCGCGGCGGCCTCCCGGCTCGGCGCGCACTTCGGGGGCTGCTCGGCGCAGACCATCGGGATGCTCCAGGAGTACGGCGAAGCGGTCGGCGTGGCCTTCCAGCTCGCCGATGACGTCATCGACCTCACCGCCGACGCCGAGTCCTCCGGCAAGACCCCGGGGACCGATCTGCGCGAGGGCGTGCCCACGCTGCCGCTGCTGCTGCTGCGCCAGCAGGCCCAGGACGCCTCCGCGCCGCAGGACCAGCAGGACGCGGTCGCGCTGCTGGCCATGCTCGACGCCGACCTCAGCTCCGACGCGGCGCTGGCGCAGGCGGTGGCCGCCGTCGTCGCCCATCCGGTGACCGAGCAGTCCTGGCAGGTGGCGCACAGCTGGGCCGAGCGGGCCAAGCAGGCGATCGCCGAGCTCCCGGAGTCCACCGTGAAGTCGGCGCTGATCGCTTTCGCCGATGCGGTGGTCGAGCGCGAGGGCTGAGTTCAGCCGCTCGATCCCGCCGAGCCTGCGCTGCCGCCGGCCAGCACCTGCAGCAGCGCCGCGCGCAGCTCCAACGCCTTCTCTGCACGCACCGCGACCTCGACCGGGTGCCGGACCTGCCGGTAGAGCATGTCATCGGCATAGCGCGGGAACACATGCAGGTGGTAATGCCACACGTGCTGGTTCCCGGCCGGCTCGTTGTGCTGCCGCACCGAGGTGCCCTCCGGCTCCCAGGCGAGCTTCATCGCCTTGGAGACCTCGCGGGACATGATCGCGATCTTTCCCAGCAGCGCATCGTCGAGGTCGTAGAGCGCCTCACGGTGCTGCACCGGGGAGATCATCGCGTGACCCTCGTGCGGACCGAACCCGTCACAGGCCATGAAGACCATCAGGTCCTCATCCCGATAGACCAGGTCGCTGAGCTCGCAGCGGTTCGCGGGATCCTCCACCTCGCCGCGGGCCAGCCCGCAGAACGGGCAGCTGTACCCCGCCGGGGCGTGAGAGCTCCACAGGTCCGCCAGCTCCGGGACGCTCACGCCTCCTCCTCGAAGGAGAACTCCAGCAGGTCGAAGATGAACTCGCTGACCGTCGCGCCCTCGTCGTTCCACATGCCGGAGTTGCTGCTGCGCCGCACGATCAGCGGATCCGGGACATCCAGCGTGTCCACGTCGACGCCCCAGGCCCAGCGCTCCTCCTCATCTTCGAGGAAGAGCAGGTGTCCGTCCTCGACGACGAGCTCATCGGGGTCGAAGAAGAAGTGATAGGCCTCCATGATCTCCTCGCAGCGGCCCAGCGCCAGGTAGAACTCCTCGAGCACCTGCGGGAGCCGGGGTCGCGCCTTGAGATCGTCGGGCAGCTCGGAATCGGCGATCATCTGGCGCAGCTCTTCGACGGTGAGCCCCTCGGCGGGGGTCCACTTGGCGTCGAGATAGGCGGGCACCAGGGAGCGGAACTTGTCGAGGAACATATCAGGCATGGACTCAGTCTAGAAGACCGGGAACAGAGTCATTCGCCCCCGACGTTCACCCTAATACGGCATACTGTGCTGAGTTAATCAATCAGAAGGAACCCATCCGTGTCCCAGAATTCCTCGCAGCGGCCAGCAGACCGGGCGATCCGAATCGCCGTCATCGGCGCCGGCCCCGCAGGCGTCTATGCCTCCGACATCCTGGCCAAGGCGCAGAAGAAGAGCGACTTTGAGTTCAGCATCGACCTCTACGACCGGTATCCCGCGCCGTTCGGGCTGATCCGCTACGGCGTCGCCCCTGATCATCCGCGGATCAAGGGCATCGTGAAGGCGCTGCACAAGGTGTTGGACCGCGGCGACATCCGGCTGATCGGCAACGTCGAGATCGGCAAGGACCTCACTCTGGAGGACCTGCGTCGGCACTACGACGCCGTGATCTTCGCCACCGGCGCGATCAAGGACGCCGAGCTGGACATCCCCGGCATCGAGCTGCAGGGCAGCTTCGGCGCCGCCGACTTCGTCTCCTGGTACGACGGCCACCCCGATTACCCCCGCGACTGGCCGCTCACCGCGGAACGCGTGGCCGTGATCGGCAACGGCAACGTCGCCCTGGACGTGGCCCGGGTGCTCTCCAAGCACGCCGAGGACATGCTCACCACCGAGATCCCGGAGAACGTCTACAACGGGCTCAAGGCCTCACCGGTCACCGATGTCCACGTCTTCGGGCGGCGCGGCCCCGCCCAGGTGAAGTTCACCCCGCTGGAGCTGCGCGAGCTCTCGCACAGCCGCGACGTCGACATCGTGCTCTACGAGGAGGACTTCGACTTCGACGAGGGCTCCGATGAGGCGATCAAGACCAACAACCAGGTCAAGACGATGGTCAACACCCTGGGCAACTGGCTGGTGGAGCAGGAGGAGCGCGAGGCCGAGGCCTCCCGCAAGCTTCACCTGCACTTCCTGCTGCAGCCGGTGAAGATCCTGGAAGGCACCGATGCCTCAGGTCAGGGCACCGGCGCCGTCGCGGGCATCCGCTTCGAGCGCATGGAGCTCGATGGCACCGGCAATGTGCGCGGCACCGGGGAGTTCCAGGACTTCGACGTCCAGGCCGTCTACCGTGCGGTGGGCTACCTGGGCTCCGCGATCCCCGGGCTGCCCTTCGACGAGCGGCGCGGCGTGCTGGTCAACGAGGCCGGACGGGTCACCGAGCAGGACGGCGCCCACGTGAACGGCATCTACGCCACCGGATGGATCAAGCGCGGACCGGTCGGGCTGATCGGGCACACCAAGGGCGACGCCCTGGAGACCATCGGCTGCCTGCTCGAGGACCTGCACCACCTGCCGGTGGCCCCGGAGCCCGCCGAGGACGCGGTGATCGAGCTGCTGGAATCCCGCGGCGTGGAGTACACCACCTGGGACGGCTGGCAGAAGCTCGACGCCCACGAGGTCTCGCTGGGCGAGGCCTATGGTCCGCTGCCCGACGGCGGCGCCAGGGAACGGGTCAAGGTCGTCGAGCGCGAGGACATGATCCGGATCTCCCGGGAGGACTGAGCTTCACAACGGGCCCTCCTGACACAGCAATGCCCCCGAGCCGTCTGGCGCGGGGGCATTGCTGTGTCGGCCGTGGATCACCGGGCACGGCCCGGGCGCCTCAGCTGGGGCTGTGCCCGGCCATCGCCTCGAGCCGGGCGATCCGCTCCGGCATCGGCGGGTGGGTGCTGAAGAGCTTCTTCGCCCGAGCCCCGAAGGGATTGGCGATCATCATGTGGGCGTGCGCATCGTGCTTGGGGTCCTCTTTCATCGGGTAGCGCGAGATGCCGCGCTCCAGCTTGTCCAGGGCCGAGGCCAGCGCCAGCGGATCTCCGGTCAGTGCGGCGCCGTCGGCGTCGGCGTCGTACTCCCGGGTCCGGCTGACCGCCATCTGGATCAGGCTGGCCGCGATCGGCATCAAGAACACCGCGACGATCGCGCCGACCAGCGCCAGCGGGTTGCCGCCCTGGTTGTTGCCGCGGCCGCCGCCGAAGAGCAGGAAGAACTGGCTGATCGTGGTGAGGAACCCGGCCACCGCGGCGGCCACCGAGGAGATCAGGATGTCGCGGTTGTACACGTGCATCAGCTCATGGCCGGTGACCCCTCGCAGCTCGCGCTCGTTGAGCAGGTTCAGGATGCCCTCGGTGAAGCAGACCACGCCGTTCTCCGGGTTGCGCCCGGTGGCGAAGGCATTCGGCGTGGGCGCCGGGGCGATGAAGATCCGCGGCGCGGGCTGCTGGGCGCGCTGCGCGAGCTCCTCGACCATCTGGTAGAGCTGGGGCGCCTGCTCCCGGGTCACCGGATAGGCCTTCATCGCCTTCAGTGCGATCTTGTCCGAGTTCCAGTAGGAGTAGGCCACGGAGACCAGGCCGATCAGCCCGAAGACGAAGATCAGTCCGGGGGTCTGGGTGGCATAGGCGATCACGGCGCCGACGAGCAGGAGCATCGCGAAGAGGAACGCGAGCAGACCTGCGGTGCGCAGCCGTCCGTGGTGCTGGTGCATGGACTCTCCTCAGAGGGGTTCAGGGGTGAAGCCGGCCCGCTTGTGACCAAGAACATTCTACTCGGGCCGGGTTTCGGCGGATCGTTCACCTGCAGTTCACCTTCCCGTGTGACGCTCGTCAGGCACGCGGCGCACAGTGTTCCACGGCCCTTCATCCGGCAGTGATAACCGCCCCTGTGATGCACCTCGCGCCAGCTGTCAGGACCGGATCCAGGCAGTGCCAGCGCTACGACTTCAGCAGGCTCACCCACGCTCGTGTTCCAAGAGGAGATTGCATGTCCGCACCGTCGATCCAGGCCCCACAGCGGGTCGCCGGCACCGTAGACGAAGCACCCGCCAAGCGACCCGTCAGCCCCTTCGAACGGTTCGGACTCTCCGGTCGCGCCCTGGATGCCGTGAACTGGCTCTCCGTGGCTCTGGCCATCTACGTGCTGATCACCGCGGTCAACGTCATCGGCACCGGGTTCGGCATCGCCACCGGTGACCAGGCCGAGAGCCTCTTCGCCTTCGCGACCAACCCGATCATCGGACTGATGATCGGCATCGCGGCCACCGCGCTGACCCAGTCCTCCTCCACCACCACTTCGGTGACCGTGGGCCTGGTCGCCGGCGGGCTGCCGCTGGGGGTCGCGATCCCGATCATGCTCGGCGCCAACATCGGGACCACCCTGACCAACACGCTGGTCAGCCTCGGCATGGTGCGCGAGCAGGAGTCCTTCCGCCGCGGCTTCGCCGCCGCGACCGTGCACGACTTCTTCAACCTCATCGCCGTGGTGATCTTCCTCCCGCTGGAGATGATGTTCAGCCTGCTCGAGCGGCTCTCCACTTTCTTCGCCGGACTGGCCGTAGGAACCGACGGCGGCCCGGTCGCCTATGTGCTTGCCGGAGTGGGTTCCACCATCAAGGCCGGCACCAAGCCGCTGGCGAACCTGATCGAGGACACGCTGAGCTTCATCCCGGGCAGCTGGCACGGGGTGGCGATGATCGTCGTCGCCATCGTGCTGATCCTGCTGGTGATCAACTTCATCGGCAGGCTGCTCAAGGTGCTGCTGGTCGGCAAGGCCAAGCAGGTGCTGCATGCGGCCATCGGGCGCGGTCCGATCGCCGGCATCGGCTCCGGGGCAGCCGTCACCGTGATGGTGCAGTCCTCCTCGACCTCCACCGCTCTGATCGTGCCGCTGGCCGGTTCAGGCGCCTTCACGCTCAAGCAGCTCTACCCCTTCACCCTGGGTGCGAACATCGGCACCACGGTCACCGCGCTGATCGCGGCCTTCGCCTTCGATGGTCCCGCCGGTGAGATCGCGCTGACCGCCGCGCTGGCGCACCTGCTGTTCAACGTGCTGGCGACGCTGATCATCTTCTGCACTCCCTGGCTGCGGGACCTCCCACCGCGCGGAGCCACCTGGCTGGCCGACCTGGCCGCAGAGAAGAAGGTCTTCGCCTTCGCCTGGGTCCTGGGCGTGTTCGTCGTGATCCCGCTGGCGCTGATCGGGCTGAGCATCCTCTTCTGATCCCCGCGTCTCAACCCCGCGTCTCAACCCCGCTGGTTGAGTTCTCCCGTGGATACGTATCCGCCGGAGAACTCAACCAGCGGGGTTCATTCGTGCGTCGAGTCGCGCTAGCCTGGGGCGCTGGACGTTGATCGCGCAGGTCAGCGCCATGACACCGACTCCGAGGAGCCCCCATGACCCTGACCACGCTGCTGAGCGCCGGCGACGCCAATCCGATGGTGCCCAACTCGATGGAGGTCATGGGACTGGGGTTCTCTCTGTTCCTGCTGGTCTTTCCGCTGCTCGCGCTGGCTCTCGCGATCTGGGCTGTGGTGCTGGTCATGCGCACTCACACCCTGGACATCACCGCGAAGGGCGTGCTGCTCCTTCTGGCACTCTCGGCTCCGATCCTCGGGCCGATCCTGGTCCTGCTGCTCTGCCGCCAGAGTCGCCGCGAAACACCTGCCGCGGCAACAAACCCCGCCAGCTGAAGCATCCGGTCGAGACGTATCGACCGGAGAACTCAACCGGCGGGGTTCGT
Source organism: Nesterenkonia sp. E16_10 (assembly GCF_017347085.1). Lineage (GTDB taxonomy): Bacteria > Actinomycetota > Actinomycetes > Actinomycetales > Micrococcaceae > Nesterenkonia. The sequence continues at coordinate 219,969 of NZ_JADPSA010000001.1, read as the reverse complement.
GGTGAGGAGGTGGGGGGAGGGTCAGCGCATGTTGACGAACTGCAGGTCGGCGTCCTCGAAGTTCTTCAGCATCGCGATGACCTCCTGCAGGTCGTCGCGGGACTTCGAGGTCACGCGCAGCTCGTCGCCCTGAATCGTGGCTTTCACGGTCTTCGGGCCCTCGTCGCGGATCAGCTTGGTGATCTTCTTCGCGGTGGGCTGGTCGATGCCCTCCTTGATCTCACCCTCGATCCGGAACTCCTTGCCCGAGGCGTAGGGCTCCCCGGAGTCGAAGGACTTCAGTGAGATGCCACGCTTGACCAGCTTGGAGCCGAAGACGTCTTCCACGGCCTTGGCGCGCTCCTCGGAGTTGGCCTTGATCAGAAGCTTCTCCCCGGAGTAGTCGATCTCCGCGCCGGTGCCCTTGAAGTCATAGCGCTGGGCGATCTCCTTCTGCGCCTGGTTCAACGCATTGGCGACCTCCTGCTTGTCCACCTTCGAGACGACGTCGAACGTCGAGTCCTTAGCCATGGGTACCTCCTGATCGGCATGGATATGTGCCGCCGAGTCTAATCGTCATGGCCCGCCGTCCCATCCGCGTCCAGCCGAGACGACGCCAGGGTCGACCCCGATGGGCCGACCCTGGCGTCGTGGATCACGCGAAGCCGCTGCTCAGACGAAGGTGGAGTTCAGCCCATCCTCGGTGGCGCGCAGGATCAGCTGGGCGAGACCGTCGAGCAGCTCCTTGTCCTCGGGCAGCTGGGCGCAGGAGATCCGCAGCAGACCGGTGGGCTGTTCGGTCATATGCGAGCTGCTGCCGACGTCGGTGATGACGCCCTGGGCGCTGAGCGTGAGCGCCGCGGTGCGCTCGTCGGGGACCTGGACCCAGATCGCCCAGCTCGCCGGGCCCGCGTGGGCCGTGAGGCCGACCTCGGCGAAGGCCTCCAGCGCCATCCGACGCCGGTTCGCATAGCGGGTCCTGGCGCTGTTGAGCCGTCGCCCGGCGCTTGGATCGCGCAGCAGGAAGGCCAGCGTGTTCTGCAGGATGCGGCTGTTCGAGCTGACCCCGCCCGAACGCTCGGCGATCGCCCCATTGATGAGCTGCTTGGGCCCGGACATCACGGCGGTGCGAAGGTCCATGCCGTAGGCGCGTTCGAAGCCGATCACGCGCAAGGTGCGCTCAGGCAGCAGGGTGTCCAGGGAATGCGCGAAGGGGTCCACCTCGGCGAGCGGGCCCAGCGGGTCCTCCTCGATGATGACGGTCTCGGGGGAGGACTCCAGCACCTGAGCGAGCTCCTGGGTGCGCTCGGTGCTCAGGATGTGGCATGGCGAGAAGGCTCCGCCGGGGCTGTGCACGAACGCCACGGCGCCGGCGTCGAGGGCTCGCTGCAGCGCCTCGGGGACCGGGCCGTGCTCATCCACCGGGACCCCGATGGTGCGCAGCCCGAGGCTCTTGGGCACCGAGAGGTATCCGGGGGAGGCCGGTTCCTCCACTGCGATCAGGTCCCCGCCGCTGGTCACGGACTTGGTCGCGAGCCAGAGCCCCTCGGTGGCGGAGGAGATGGCGGCGAAGCTGCGGGTCTGGGTGCTCTGGGCCTGCTGACCGAGCTTCTTCTCCACTGCGCGCTGCAGCTCGGGCAGGATGTGCTCCCGGCTCCAGCTGTGCAGCTGCGGCTGCTTGAGGCTGCGCACCATGGCCTCCTCCAGGGAGGGCAGGAGCCGCAGGTCCGGGCTGCAGTGCAGCAGGTCGACGCCGGACCAGCTGCGGAAGTTGGGCCCGCCGACGTCGCCGGGCTCCACGATGCGGGTCCCGCCGCGCCGGCGGGTCTCGACCAGGTTGGACTCGCGCAGCAGGCTCCAGGCCTGGGCGATGGTGCCGACGCTGACCCCGATCTCGGTGGCGAGGTCACGCACGGTGGGCAGACGCATCCCGCCGCTGAGCGTGCCCGCGCTGATCAGCTCGCGCACCTGCTCCGCGATGCCGCTGGGGCTGCGTTCGCTCAGGTGTCGTGCCAGTGTCTCGGCCTCGATATCGGCCACAGTGCTCCTTGAGGGTGGGTGCTGGGTAGGGGCATGCATCTGTGCGGCCGAACTGAACGGGACCGTCCCGCACGCATGTGTGGTTGGGGCCAACCATACTCCTTGTTCAACAAACCGATTCGAAAATTTCCGGTGTTGTCGCTAAAGTAATGGGGTGCCTCATGCGGGGCACCGAAAACTCCTCTGGGAGTATTCGTGTGGTTGCACGGCAGATTACCCGAGCGGCCAAAGGGGGCTGACTGTAAATCAGCTGGCATCGCCTACGGGGGTTCGAATCCCTCATCTGCCACCACATCGTTCTAGGGCGGTTCGGATCTCAAGGATCCGGACCGCCCTTTTTCGTGTGTCCGTGGCCGGTTCCGCTGGGCGCTTAAGTGGGCCCGGGGCGTCGGGGGAGAGGCCGACAACGCGGCGCTCCTCGCGTAAGGTGGCGAGGCATGGCTACCACTGATCTGACCACAACAGACTTCCAGCAGACCCTTGAGGACAGCGACATCCTGCTCGTCGACTTCTGGGCCGACTGGTGCGGCCCCTGCAAGCAGTTCGCTCCGGTGTACTCACAGGTCTCCGAGCAGCACCCCGATGTCACCTTCGGCAAGGTCGACACAGAGGCCGAGCGTGAGCTCGCCGCCGCCGCGAACATCACCTCGATCCCGACCCTGATGGCCTTCCGCGAGAAGGTCCTGGTCTTCTCCCAGCCCGGTGCGCTGAACGCCGAGCAGCTCACCGAGGTCATCACCGCGGTGAAGGACCTCGACATGGCCGAGGTGCATCGGCAGATCGCCGAGGACGCGGCTGAGCAGGACACCAAGCCGCAGGGCTGAATCTCCAGGCCCGATCCCCGCCGCTCAGCGGCCCCGGTGATCGGCCGGGGTCAGCTTCGGCCCGTACTTCTGATCCCGGAAGCCTGAGAGCTTCAGCAGTCGAATGATGCGCTGCCGGTGCGGGGCATAGGGGCTCAGCAGGCGCAGCATGCCCGCGTCGTCGGTGCGCGCCCCGGTCATCGCGGCTCCGACGAAGTTGCTCAGGTGATAGTCGCCGACGGAGGGCAGATCTGCCGCTCCGTGTGAGCGCTGCAGCGCTTCGGCCACCGTCCACTCGCCGATCCCCGGAATTGAGCGCAGCCGAAGGCCCAGTTCGGCCACCGACTCCGTGTCCACGCCGGTGTCGGCGCTGAGCCTATGGATCGTGAGGGCGCGTTCAGCCACCCGCTGGATGGTCTTGGACAGGGCCGGTTGGACCCAGAGCTGATGCCACTCCCAGGAGGGGATTCGACGCAGCTGCGCTCCGGTCAGCGGCAGCCGCATCCACTCAGGGGTCGGGACCTGCGCCGAGGCCGGGGGCGCCTCCCCATGACGGCGCAGCAGCTGGCGCCAGCCCGTGCGCGCCTGGTCGTGGGTGACCTTCTGCTCGAAGGTGGCCGTCACCAGCTGGTCGAAGAGTCCTCCGGTGGCCGGCAGGCGCACGCCCGGATGCCGCCGGCGCACCCTGACCAGTGCATTGGAGAGCTGATCGCCCAGGGCATCGAGCAGCAGCTCGGTCTCCAGCCAGCTGTCCTGGACCCCCAGGATCTGCGCCGCTCGCTGCGCGGCGAGATCGGCCACCACCTCGGCGGTGATGCCCGGACCGGCTGCGGCCACGCGCACCCGGACGGTGGCTGCCCGGAGCTGGTCGAAGCGCAGCGTCGCAGCCCCGAGCTCCGCCCCGGTCGGAGCATAGAGGCGTTGGCACATCCACGCCCCGGCTCCGGGCGTTCCGCGCGGGCCCCCGGTCATCGACCGGGCGCCGGGGTCCACCCGGATGCTCGGGTCAGCGGCTCCGCGCTGCAGCACCGACAGCGTCCGGGGCAGGTCCACCGGGCCGCCGAGGTCCAGCAGCACCTCCTGCTGGTGCGTCGCCCTGCTCGCCCCGTTGCTCGCCCCGATCCTCGTTCCGGCGCTGGGTCCCGTGGTCATGCATCCACTGTGGCACAGGCGGTGAGGCGGTGCGGCCAGGCGCAGATCGGCAGCGCGACGTTTCGCCGAAAGACGGAATCTGACTGATCTGCTCGGGGCATCGGTAGAGTTGGCGACATGAAATATGCCCAGTCCGTCGTCGAGCTGATCGGCCGCACCCCCCTGGTGAAGCTGAACCGGATCACCGAGGGTGTCTCTGCCACCGTCCTTGTGAAACTCGAATACCTCAACCCCGGTGGATCCATCAAGGATCGCATCGCGCTGAAGATGATCGAGGAGGCCGAGGCCGCCGGTCTGCTCAAGCCCGGGGGAGTGGTGGTCGAGCCGACCTCAGGCAACACCGGGGTCGGACTGGCCCTGGTGGCGCAGCAGAAGGGCTACCGGTCGGTCTTCGTCACCGTGCCCAAGGTGGCCCAGGAGAAGCGCGACGTGCTGCGCGCCTATGGCGCCGACGTCGTCGTGGGCCCCGCCGGCGTGCCCTCCGAGTCCCCCCTGTCCTACTACGGGATCTCCGACCAGCTGGCAGCCGAGATCGAGGGCGGCTATAAGCCGGACCAGTTCTCCAACCCGGCCGCGCCGAACTCGCACTACGAGACCACCGGCCCCGAGATCTGGGAGGACACCGAGGGCAAGGTCACCCACCTCGTGGTCGGTGCCGGCACCGGCGGCACCGTCACCGGCTCCGGGCGCTACCTCAAGGAGGTCTCCGCCGATCGCGAGGGTGGGCCGGTGCGCGTGGTGGTCGCTGACCCCGACGGCTCCATCTACTCCGGCGGTGAAGGCCGCCCGTACTTCGTGGAAGGCGTCGGCGAGGACATCTGGGTGAAGAACTACGACGCCTCCATCCCCGACGAGCATCACGCCATCTCCGACGCCGAGTCCTTCGCCATGGCGCGACGCCTCGCCACCGAGGAGGGTCTGCTGGTCGGCGGCTCCTCCGGCACCGCCGTGGTCGCGGCGCTGCGGGTCGCGAAGGACCTGGGCCCGGAGGACGTGGTGGTCGCGGTGCTGCCCGACTCGGGTCGCGGCTACCTGGGCAAGATCTTCAACGACCAGTGGATGATCGACCACGGCTTCGGTGCAGTGGTCTCGAACTCCACCGGTGTCGAGATCAGTGTGAAGAGCTCCGAGGAGCTCAGCGAGGCGGTGGACACCGGGCTGATCGGTGCCGACCCGGCCGCTGATCACTCCGACGACGCCACGGCCCAGGGCGCCGCCGCGCCGGTCACGGCCTCCGACGTGCTGCTGGCCAAGAGCTCGCTGTTCTCCTCGGCGATGCCCGAGGTGGTCTCGATCTCCCGGCACACCACGCTGCGCGAGGCGGTCTCGGTGATGAACCGCTACGGCATCGACATCGTTCCGGTGATCGACCAGCCGGGCCGGGTGGCCCGGATCGGGGAGGTCTACGGCGTCGTCGATGTCGCCCACCTCTCCGAGGACCTGATCGTCGGGCACGCCACCCCTGATGAGCTGGTGGCCGACCACCTCTCCATCGATCTGCCGCTGGTGGGAATCACCGAGACCCTCCCGCAGATACTGAAGAAGCTCAGGAGCAACCCGACGCTGCTGGTCGCCGAGGACGGCGACATCGTCGGGGTGCTCACCCGCAATGACCTGCTTGCGCACCTCTCAGGTGCCCAGGAGAAGGAGACCCGATGACCGAGAACCGCCACGGATTCGCCACCGACGCCATCCACGCCGGACAAGAGATCGATGAGGTCTTCGGGGCAGTGGTGCCGCCGCTGCACTTCTCCACCACCTACGCCCCCGACGGGATCGGCAACCTGCGCCGCGGCTACGACTATGGCCGCGCCGGCAACCCCACCCGCACCTCGCTGCAGACCCAGCTGGCCGCGCTGGAGGGTGGACGCCACGCGTTCAGCTTCGGCTCCGGGCTGGCCGCCGAGGACGCCATCATCCGCGCCGTGACCCGGCCCGGGCAGCGGATCGTGATGGGCAACGACGCCTACGGCGGCTCTTACCGCCTGATCAGCCGGATCCACGGCGACTGGGGCATCGCGAACACCCCGCTGGATCTCACCGACCTCGACCGGGTCGAGGCCGAGCTGGCCAAGCCGGACGCGACGCTGCTCTGGGTCGAGACGCCCTCGAACCCGCTGATGGCCATCACCGACATCGCGGCCCTGGCCAAGATCGCCCACGCCAACAAGGCGCTGCTGCTGGTGGACAACACCTTCGCCAGCCCCTACCTCCAGCAGCCGCTGGCGCTGGGCGCGGACATCGTGGTGCACTCCACCACCAAGTACATCGGCGGGCACTCCGACGTCGTGGGCGGCGCCGTGATCACCTCCGACGACGAGCTGGCCGCCTCCATCGGCTTCCAGCAGTTCGCCGTGGGCGCGGTCTCCGGCCCGCTGGACGCCTACCTGACCACCCGTGGGCTCAAGACGCTGGCGGTGCGGATGGACCGGCACTGCAGCAACGCCCAGGCGATCGCCGAGCACCTGGTGGACCACCCCGCCGTGGAACGGGTGCTCTACCCGGGACTCCCGGACCACCCGGGCCACGAGCTGGCGAAGGCGCAGATGAGCGGCTTCGGCGGCATGGTCTCGATCCAGCTCGCCGGCGGCGAGGCGGCGGCCCGGAAGGTCGCCGAGGGCACCCGGCTGTTCATCCTCGCGGAGTCCCTGGGTGGCATCGAGTCGCTGATGAACTACCCGCATGAGATGACCCACGCCTCGGTGCGCGGCACCGAGCTCGCCGTCCCGGAGAACCTGCTGCGTCTCTCGGTGGGCATCGAGGATGTGGCGGATCTGATCCACGATCTCGACACCGCCCTCGCCGGGCTCTAGACCGGTGACGGAGGCCTCGCCGACCTGCCTGGCCGGCGCCGCGGACCGGCTGGGACTCACCGGCACGGTGGACGCGGTCTGCGTGGTGCACCAGCTGATCGAGGACGCCGCCGGCACGGTCGGCGTCAGCGGGATCGACAAGCGTCCGGTCTCCGGCCCGGTGAAGGTGCGCACCCTGGGGCTGCATGGTGACGTGCAGGCCGACCGGAAGCATCACGGCGGGACCGAGAAGGCGGTCTACGCCTACGCCGCCGAGGACGCCGCGTGGTGGGCGACCGAACTGGGCCGCGATCTCCCATCAGGCAGCTTCGGGGAGAACCTGCGGCTCTCCGGGATCGATCTCGACGGCGCCCACCCCGGTGAACGCTGGCAGATCGGAGATCAGGTGGTGCTCGAGGCCACGGTTCCTCGGATTCCATGTGCGACCTTCGGGCGCTGGCTGGACCAGCCCGGCTGGGTGAAGCGATTCATCGCGGCCGGCCGGCCCGGCACCTACTTCAAGGTCATCACTCCCGGTACGGTGCAGGCGGGGGACCGCGCCGCCGTGATCGCCGTCGCGGAGGCCCCCGGTGCGAGCATTCGGGAGACCGCCCGGCGGGAGGGCCCCGCCCGGGCCCGGCCGAACGACTGAAGGCCCAGCTCAGCGCTGCGGGAGTGAGCTTCGTCTCCAAAGGCGACAGTCCGGGCCCACCTGGGCTAGACTGAACAGGCATTCTCCGGATATTCCCGTTTTCTCTTGCTGACTCCGAGCGTGCCCCATCCACATGGGGCCGGAAGCTCGTTGAGGGTTGTGTGTATCCACGGGTCGACTCCGGAGCCGACAAGCCGGCCGAGTCCCTGTGACTGATCCAGTCCCGTCCTAGAACCTTAAGCAACCTGCCCTGCCCATGCAGATGCTGCGTGCAGTGCCCTTCGGCATGCCCAGCCTCTTCGAGCAGCGGTGGTTGATTGCGCAGGTCTTCTGGGACTGGATCTTCAGCGGGTCCTCTCGGTCGCATGACATCTGACGAGGAGTCACCATGACGATCCAGGACCACAACTCCGCAGAGCCGAACCCGGCCGAGGCCGAGACCGCCGCTGCGGCCCAGACTGCAGCCACCACCGAGTCTGGCGCGACGCAGACTCCGGAGACTGCCGCCCCCGCTGAATCGGCCCCGGTCGAGGCCGAGGCTGCCCCGATCGTGACCGAGGCCCCGGTCACGGTCGCCCCCGCCGCTGCCGAGGAGCAGGCTCCCGCCGAGCAGGCTCCCGCAGCTCCGGCAGAGCAGGCCCCCGCAGAGCAGGCTCCCGCCGCCCCGGCAGAGCAGGCCCCCAAGGCTGCTGAGGAGTCCACCGGCCCGAAGTTCTCCGAACTCGGCCTGGATGCCCGGGTGCTGCAGTCGGTGACCAAGCTCGGCTACGAGACCCCTTCCCCGATCCAGGCGCAGACCATCCCGCTGCTGAGCCAGGGCCGCGACGTCGTCGGCCTCGCCCAGACCGGCACCGGCAAGACCGCGGCCTTCGCGCTGCCGGCGCTGTCCCACATGGCTCGCGCCAACGACGCCGGAGAGCTGGGGAACTCCCCCTCGACCCTGGTGCTCGCCCCCACCCGTGAGCTGGCCATCCAGGTCGCCGAGGCCTTCGCCACCTACGCCCAGGGCGTCCCCGGCATCACCGTGCTGCCGATCTACGGCGGCTCACCCTACGGCCCGCAGCTCGAGGGCCTGCGCCGCGGCGCCCACGTCGTCGTCGGCACCCCCGGCCGCGTCATCGACCACATGACCCGCGGTTCGCTGAACCTCTCCACGATCAAGCACCTGGTGCTCGATGAGGCCGACGAGATGCTGCGCATGGGCTTCGCCGAGGAGGTGGACCAGATCCTGGCCCGCACCCCGAAGACCAAGCAGGTCGCGCTGTTCTCCGCCACGATGCCCAAGGCGATCCGCCGGATCTCCGCGGACTACCTCAACGATCCGGTCGAGGTCTCGGTGAAGTCCAAGACCTCCACCGGCACCAACACCCGCCAGCGCTTCGTGCTGATCAAGCACTCGGCGAAGAACGAGGCGCTGAACCGCATCCTCGAGACCGAGCCGCACGACGCCGCGATCGTCTTCGTGCGCACCCGCTCGGCCACCGAGGAGGTCTCGAACAAGCTCGCGGCCCGCGGATTCCGCACCGCGGCGATCAACGGTGACATCCCGCAGAACCTGCGCGAGAAGACCGTGGAGAACCTCAAGTCCGGGCGGATCGACATCCTGGTCGCCACCGATGTCGCCGCCCGCGGCCTCGACGTCGAGCGCATCACCCACGTCTTCAACTACGACATCCCGTTGGACACCGAGTCCTACGTGCACCGCATCGGACGCACCGGCCGTGCGGGTCGCTCCGGCGACGCTGTGCTGTTCGTGACGCCTCGCGAGAAGCGGATGCTGCGCTCCATCGAGAAGGCCACCCGCCAGCCGGTCGAGCAGATGTCCATGCCGACCATCGCGGACGTGAACTCCTCGCGGCTGGATCGCTTCTCGGAGCGGATCACCCAGACCCTGGCCTCGGAGGAGCTCGAGGAGTACCGCGGACTGGTGGCCTCCTACACCCAGGAGCACAACACCCCCGCCGAGGACGTGGCCGCCGCCCTGGTCGCCATGGTCCACGACGGGCGCCCGCTGCTGCTTGATGAGAAGCGCGACGACGAGCTCGTCCGCGAGTCCAAGCGTGAGGTCGGCGAGGACCGCGGCGGCGATCGCCCCGAGCGCCCGCAGCGTGACCGTGGACCGCGCACCGCAGGTCCGGGCAACGCGATGTACAAGATCGCGGTCGGCCGTCGCAACGGGGTGAACCCCGGGCACATCGTCGGGGCCATCGCCAACGAGGCCGGGCTCAGCGCCCGCGAGATCGGCGGCATCGACATCCGGCCCACGCACTCCCTGGTGGAGCTGCCCGAGAAGCTCTCCTCCGAGCAGTGGGCCGCCCTGGCCAAGACCCGCATCGGTGGCGAGCTGCTGAAGATGGAGCGCGACACCGGCGCTCCCTCCGGCGGCACCGAATCCCGCGGCGGCTACGGCGAATCCCGCGGCGGCTACGCCGGCAAGCGCGAGGGCGGCTCGAGCGATCGAGGCGGCCGCGCAGGCTCCGGCGACAGCCGATTCGGCAACAAGGATCGCAAGCCCCGCTGGAAGTGATTCCTCCCCCGAAAGGGGGTCCGGTCTCCGCCGCCAAGGGTCTCGATCCGAGGCGGCGGAGACCCCCGGTCAGGGAGAGGCAGCTCACACTGACCGGTTTTTGAGCGGTGCTGAACTGATGGTAGAGTTTAGTGCTGTTGCCCCAATAGCTCAGTGGTAGAGCGCAGTCTTGGTAAGACTGAGGTCGCGGGATCGATTCCCGCTTGGGGCTCTGATTGAGAGCCCGCGCAGCGCAGCATATTGCGCGGTGCGGGTCTTTCTCATTCACACCGATCTTCCTCCCGCCCAGCGGGGTGGAGAACCGGGGATGGCGGTGTAGCTCAGCTGGTTAGAGCGCACGACTCATAATCGTGAGGTCGGGGGATCGAGCCCCCCCACCGCTACCGAAGACGCCGCACAGGCGAGAGAAACACCTCGGGCCCCCACGCTTCACAGCGTGGGGGCCCGAGGTGTTTCCGGCGAGGTGTCTCTGTCGACATGTCCGGCCCGCTCCAGGCCCGCTCCGCCCGCTCATGGCGCGGGCGGAGCGGGCCTGAGGCCTCGGGTCTCAGTCCTCCTGGCCGCCGGCCCGTGAGCCCAACGCATCTTCGAGAAGCGTGACGAGGGCCTCGAGCTGCACGTCTGCGGAATCAGGGATCTCTTGGTCGTCCCCGTCGAGCGCCCGGGCGGCCAGCCCCGCCTTGGCGTCGATGAGCTCGGCGATCCTCGTGTCGAGGGTCTGAGCGGCGATGATCCGCCATGCGGTCACCGGCTCCTCCTGCCCGATACGGTGGATCCGGTCGATGGCCTGGGTCTGCTCGGCATCGGTCCAGGACAGTTCCGCAAGCACCATGTTCGAGGCGACCTGCAGGTTCAGGCCGACGCCGGCGGCCGTCAAGGAGCACACCGCGACCGCGACCTCTGGGTCGTTGGTGAATGCGTCGATGTGCTTCTGCCGAGCCGATGCGCTCTGGTCGCCGCGGATCGAGGCGTACCGGATGCCTCGCTTGGCGAAGGTCGCCTCGGCGGTGTCCATCACATCGATGTGTTTGGCGAAGAAGACGACCTTGCCGGCGCTGCGGGCTAGCTGAGCGGCGTAGTCGGCCGCGAGGCCTGCCTTGGCCTGGCCGATGCGCCGCGTCATGGTGAACACGTTCTCGCTCGACTTCTTCGTGGACTTGCTCGCACGCTCCTGTGCGGCGACCTGGCGCACCAGGACGTGGTCGATGCCCTCGAGACCCTCACCGGCCGGCCGCGCCGCCAGCGCCCGGTCATAGCGCGTGAGAAGTCGACGGGCGAGGTTCTGCTCGGCGGCCCGGATGGAGCGCCCGGCCTCATCGTCGATCTCGACCGGGACGTCGGCCACGCGTCGTGCGGGCAGGTCGGCGGCCACATCCACCTTGCGCCGCCGCACGATGCCGCGGTCGATGACGGCCGCACGGGCAGCGGGGGAGAAGCCGCGGTCAGCCGGGGTCAGACCGATCTTCTCCAGCGCGCCCATCAGCTCACCGATCGGCTTGGTCTCGTCGAGCCAGCCGAGGAACTGCCAGATCGCCCGGAAGTCCTCGATGTCGTTGATCAGCGGGGTGCCGGTGAGGGCGATCAGCAGCGGGTCGGCGATCCGGGTTCGGATGCGCTCGGAGAGGTGCAGCACATTCTGCGACCGCTGCGACTTCCGGTTCTTGATGTAGTGCGCCTCATCGACCACCATCCCGCGCAGCCCCAGGTCCTGCAGCCAGCCCGCGTGCCGATCCAGCACCTCGTAGTTGACGATGATGATGTCGGCGAAGCCGTCGATCCGCTCGCCGTCGCCGTGGACCACGGTCGCGGGGTGTCTGGGGGTCCACAGTTCGGCCTCGCGCGCCCAGTTCATCTTCACGACGTTGGGCACCACGACGAGCAGCGGGTAGGCGTTGGCCGCCTCGGCGGCGAGCAGCGCCTGGGCCGTCTTGCCCAGGCCGGGCTCGTCGGCGAGCAGGAATGTCCGGTGCCCTGCCGCTGCGGCGGCGACGAGCCTCCCCTGGTGGGGCATGAGGTCCAGCGCCCGGGTCGACCGGGTGGTGGCCGGTTCCGGCAGGTCCATGCAGGCCAGCGAGCCGCCCTCGGCGAAGGACTTCATCAGCGGCTCGATGAGCTCCCAGCCCACGAGGCGGCGGGGCTGCGCGGTGCGCTTGGCGACGGCGGAGTAGTCGGGCTCCAGGAAGGGATTCGCCAGCTGGCGGGACTCCACCGACACGGGCACCACGCGGCGCTGCAGGTCCGGCTTGGGCGCGGCCGGCTCGGGTGCTGCGGCGGGCTCCTCCGGGACCTCGAGGCCAGCGGTTTCGAGGAGCTCGCGGCGCAGCGAGCGGGCGCGGTCGGAGAGGACCGCGTCCTCGGCGAGCAGCCCCAGCAGGGAGGTGTCGCGGGCCGCCGTGGTCGCCAGGATCGTGGCGATGCCGTCGAGGCGCTTCAGATCTTCGGCCCCCCGGGACCCGGACTTGGCCTCCACGGCCTTGATCCGGGCGCGTTCCTCGCGGGTGAGGAGCGCCGCGACCTGGAACTTGGTCCGGGTCGAGGGCAGGTCGGTGCCACGCTGGACCGCGGATTCAACCTCGCGGACGAGCTTGGCGAGCAGCGCGATGATGCCGCCGTCGTCGTGCCGGCGGGGTCGCCGGCGGGTGCGCGTGCGTGCGCCGTTCTGACGCTGGGCTCCTCGAGCCACGGAGTCCTCCTCGGAGCGATGGATCATTCATAGCGGCGGGACGGTGCCCGCACTGCACCCGCGGCGGGGCGAGGGACGTCCGAGCAGTCTCGGCAGAGACGTCCCGGCGCACAAGCTGGTCCAGCGGATCCGCAAAGAGATCGACGCGTCGGACGTACCCAGCCGGGAGGGCCCCGCCAGCGTACCGCGTGCTGGGCGAATCTCAGCCCTCGGGCGGGCGTTCATGACGCTGAGCACACCCGGACAGGTCCATGGTCTCGTGGACATCATGGTCACGTCGAGGGGTCAGCCGGCAAAAGCATGCTCGCGTGCGGAGCGTAGAACACGCCCTTCAGCCCCCGGTGTCAGTCTCAGCCAGGACCTGTCGAAGCAGCGCGGCGTACTCCTGGGGCCGCTCGAAGGACGCCCGGTGGCTCGACGCGGGGAACTCCACCCAGGTCTTCTCGGGAGCCTCCAGCCGGTCGAACCATTCACGTGCCGGTTCGACCCGGCCGCGCGCTTCGTGTTCGCCCATGACGACGTAGACTGGGACCTCGAGCCGGGGCGCCTCCTGGCGCAGATCCAGCTCCTGCAGCTGCGGGTACAGCAGCGAGTAGGTGTCCAGCAGGCCGCGGATCGCGTTGACCCGGTCCATGAAGGTGTTCTCCGGCACCCAGATGGTCGCGGTCATCTCGGTGGAGCCGTCGAACTCCGGGTAGGAGTAGATGGCTCGCTCGGTGCCGACGATCGCGGTGTAGTCGAGCATGTCCGAGTACGGCGGAGGACCCTGCGCCTGAAGCTGCGCGTGAAGCTCCTGATCCCCTGTCCCACCCGCCCACTCCAGGCTCTCCTCGTAGAAGATCTGGTCGGTCTCGCGGATGTCGACCATCTGCCCGGTCCCGACGAAGGCCCGATAACGCTCCGGATGCTGCTGCACCGCCAACACCCCCGGGAGTGTGCCCCAGGACTGACCGGTGAGCACGATGCGGTCCTGGTCGAACCGGCCGCGCAGGTATTCGGTCACCCCGAGCGTGTCCTGCGTGACCCGCTGCAGCGTCATGTCCTGGACCGGATCGATCGCGGAGTAGGACTTGCCGGTGCCCGGCTGGTCCCAGGTGACCACCAGGAAGTCCTCTTCCAGGGACGCATCCAGTCGCATCGCCCCCAGATCGGTGCCTCCCGGCCCACCAGCAAGGTGAAGCAGGACCGGGCTCTCGGCGCTCGCCCCGCGGATCATCAGGGTCTGTTCCGATCCACCCACCGAGATGGTGACCAGCTCCGCGACGCTCCCCGCGGCCGGTTCGCCCGCGCCGTCGAGGATCAGCGCCGTCGAGCCCGGACGCGCGACGAGCGCGGCGAGCGCCAGCACCGCCACGCCCACCAGCAGCACCCCCGCCCAGCCCAGCCTCGTCGTCCGGGCGGGGCTCTCGACACCGCGGCGTGCTGCGACCTCGACGCCGAGACGGCAGCCCAGGACCATGGGCACCAGGACCAGCAGCCCGTGGACGCCCCGCCCGGACAAGAAGCCAAGCGCGCCGATGATGGAGTCGAGGCGGATCTCTTCGACGGTGGCCCCAGTGGTGCCGAGCCGGGCGAGCTCGAACACGATCAGGAAGGTCACGGGGGCCAGCAGCATGCTCCACCGGCTGCGCAGCAGGGCTCCGGCGAGGATCCCGACCACGAGAGCGCCCAGCATCGACCACAGCACCTGCGCGGCGCTCAACGGGCCGCGGGGAGTGGCCCAGGCAGCCAACAGCCCGGCTGCGGCCACCAGGAGCACGGCGAAGAAGACCGACCAAAGGGTGAAGGGACGAAGGGTGACGGGCCGGTCGTCCCGAGCCCCACGAGCAGGCGGTGCCCGCCGGCCTGCGGCTGGGGCGTCGCGGGGCGCAGGCCGAGGGCCGGGCCCTCGCCCGGCGCGCATGTCACCCATGGCAGACCCCCGTTTCGGCACCCGCGTGCGGAACCACCTCGCCGGTACACGATCACCGTACGACCATGCACCGGCGACCACCAGTGACCAATGGCCCTGTGCGGCGGTGTCAGCGCACAGCCGGCGAGGCCGCTGACAGCTCGCTCAGCCCTGCGGTGAACCGGTCCAGGATGATCTCCACCAGCTCCTCCGGAGCCTGGGTCGAGCCCTGCGGGAGCAGCGAGCTGGTGACCAGATCGGCGCCCGCGCGCTGCAGCAGGTTCTGGAAGTACCCCGGGGCCAGCAGATAGCTGATCAGCACGATCCGTCCCTGTGCGGTCTCCCGGGCCTGCGCCACCGCGGTCTTCACCGAGGGCTGCGCGAAGGAGAGGTAGGCGTCCTGGACCGGGCGGCCCAGTCTCATCTGGAGCCGCGCCGCCATGTCCTGGCAGTCCCGCACGGCCGAGCTGTCCGAGGAGCCGGCGGCGGCGAAGATCAGAGCGTCTCGCGCGGGGTCCACACCGGATCCCTGCATGCGACGCAGCAGCAGATCCACCAGCCGGTCATCGGGGCCCAGCGCGCCGCCGACGGTCACCGGACGGTCCAGATCGGCGGTGTCCTCCCTGAGGTCCACGTTGACGTGGAACCCGGCGGAGAGCAGCAGCGGCACGACGACGGCGGCCAGCTCCTGCGGCAGGGCGGCCAGGCTGGCGGGCACGTCGGGCTGCTGCACGTCCACGTGTCCGAGCCTGACCAGATCCTGCCGCCCTCGCGCGGCGGCGACCTCACGGACCCGATCCGCGAGCTGCGTGACCAGGCGCTGCCCCTCGGGGTTGGAGGTGCCGTGGGAGATCGCCAACAGCGCGGCCGGTGATGGTGCGGCGTGGTTCATCCAGGACACCTCAGACCTTCACCTCGACGAATCCGGCCTCGACGCGGACCGGATAGGACTTCAGCTGCAGCGCATCATCGCTGAGGCACCGACCGGTGGCCAGGTCATAGGGCTGCTTATGGATCGGTGAGGCCAATGTGGGCCGACCAGCTTTGGACCCGACGATACCGCGAGACATCACATTCGCCCCGGCGTAGGGATCCCACTGGGACACCGCGTGCACGATCTCACCATGCAGCCGGACCAGCGCGATCTGCGTGCCCTCGACCAGGGCGGCCTCGCCCCACATCGGCTCCAGGTCTGCCACGCGGCACACTCGATGCCAGCCGGGCTCGGCGCGGTGGACGGGGGTGGATGAAGGCGTGGTCCCAGGGATCATCGTCCCAGCCTAGGCCGGGCCGGTTTCACCCGGAGCGCCAGTGTGTAAAGGCCTGATGACACTGATCTCACCGACGCTGAGAACACGATGAGAACCTCGTCACATTGGTGTTACAAATGCGACACCGCGTAGAAACCGCCGGTTCCTAGGCTGAAGCGAACCCTCGACGGTCCGGCGGACCCTGTGGAACACCGAGCACCTCCGCCCGATCGACGTGAAGGCATATCGCACTCATCGTCTACCGCGAAGGTGAACCCCCATGGACGCATCCACACACTCGGCCGAGGCCGCAGCCAAGGCCAGGGTCGAGCGGCACATCGCCGTCGTCGGAGGCGGCCCCGCCGCACACCGGCTGACCGAGGCGCTGATCTCCCGAGACCCGGAGGGGCTGCGGATCAGCGTGTTCACCGAGGAGACGTCGGCGCCGTATGACCGGGTGGCGCTGTCCCGGCGCTTCGCCCAGTTCGACGATGAGCTGCTGCTGGGGGACCCCGCGCTCTGGGAGGACCCCCGGGTTCAGCTGCACACCGGCACCCCGGTGACCGAGTTGGACGTGGAGGCGAAGACGCTGCGCACGGCGGCCGGTGAGCTGATCGGCTTCGACGAGCTGGTGCTGGCCACCGGATCCTCCGCGCCGCGCCCCCCGATCGAGGGCAGCGAGCACATCGCGGTCTACCGCACCCTGGACGACGTCGACTGGCTGCGCCTGCGGGCCGCCGAGCTCAGCGCCGAGCTGGGCCGCCCGGCCCGCTGCGCGGTGATCGGCGGCGGCCTGCTCGGCCTGGAGGCCGCCGGAGGGCTGCGCGGCCTCGGCGCCGAGGTCACCGTGGTGCATTCCCGCTCCTGGCTGATGAACGCCCAGGTCGACGAGTACGGCGGTCGTACCCTGAACCGACTGCTGCAGCAGGAGGGGTACCGGCTGCAGCTGGGCCACCGGCCGACCCGCATGGTCATGGACCCGGAGGCGGGCCCCGAGCGCAGCCGCTATACGCTGGAGTTCGCGCAGGCAGAAGACCTCCCGGCCGACCTGGTCGTCGCCGCGATCGGGATCACCGCTCGCGACGAGCTCGCCGCCGCGGCAGGGCTCGACTGCGCCGAGCGCGGGGGAGTCGTCATCGATGAGACCTGCGCCAGCTCGGCGCCGAACATCTGGGCCATCGGGGAGGTCGCGAGCTACCAGGGCATCTCCATGGGTCTGGTCGCCCCGGCCAATGCCATGGCCGAGGTCGTCGCCGACCGGCTCAGCGGCGGAGCGGCCTCCTTCGTCGGGTTCGACACCGCCGCGAAGCTCAAGCTCGCCGGGATGGACGTGGCCTCCTTCGGCGACGCCTTCGCCGAGACCCCCGGCGCGCTCGAGGTGGTCTACGCCGACGCCGTCGGCGGGATCTACCAGAAGATCGTGGTCACCGACGACGCCACCACCCTGCTCGGCGGGGTCTTCGTGGGCGACGCCAGTCCGTATTCCTCACTGCGCCCGCTGCTGGGCCGGGAGCTCCCCGCCGCCCCCGGCGCCTTCCTCTCCGCCGCGGGTGGCGGGGAGCTGGACCTGGAGCTGCCCGACGACGCCCAGGTCTGCTCCTGCAAGGACATCTGCGCCGGAACGATCCGATCCGCCGTGGCGGGGGACGCCACGACACCCGGCTGCACCGATATGGCCGCCATGAAGAGCTGCACCAAGGTGGGCACCCAGTGCGGCTCCTGCATTCCGATGGCGAAGAAGATCATGGAGGCCCAGATGCTCTCCCTGGGCCTGGATGTCTCCAAGGCGCTGTGTGAGCATTTCGGGCACTCCCGCGCCGAGCTCTTCGAAGCCGTGCGCGCCACCCAGCTGACCTCCTTCACCGACATCGTCGAGCGGTTCGGCAGCCCGGCGGACGCGCAGCGCAACCTCGGCTGTGACATCTGCAAGCCCGTGGTGGCCTCGATCCTGGCCGCCCAGCACGGCGCCGAGTACATCCTGGAATCGGGTCGCGGCTCGCTGCAGGACACCAATGACCGGGCCCTGGCGAACATGCAGAAGGACGGCAGCTATTCGGTGATGCCGCGGATCCCCGGCGGGGAGATCACCCCGCAGAAGCTGAAGGTCATCGCCGAGGTCGCGGCCGACTTCGATCTCTACACCAAGATCTCCGCCGCGCAGCGGGTGGACATGTTCGGCGCCCGGCTGGAGCAGCTGCCGCAGATCTGGCGCCGGCTGGTCGACGCCGGCTTCGAATCCGGACAGGCCTACGGCAAGGCGCTGCGCAACGTGAAGTCCTGCGTGGGTTCGAGCTGGTGCCGCTACGGAGTCCAGGACTCGGTGGCCATGGGCATCCGGCTGGAGAACCGGTACCGCGGGCTGCGCTCGCCGCACAAGATGAAGTTCGGCGTCTCCGGCTGCGCCCGCGAATGCGCCGAGGCCCGGGCGAAGGACGTCGGGGTGATCGCCACCAGCGACGGCTGGAACATGTATGTGGGCGGCAACGGCGGGGCCACACCGGCCCACGGCCAGCTGCTGGCCAAGGATCTCGACGACGAGGCGCTGCTGCGCTACATCGACCGCTACGTCATGTACTACGTGCGCACCGCGGATCGGCTCCAGCGCACCGCCCGCTGGATCGAGGAGCTGCCCGGTGGAGTCGAGCATGTCTACGACGTGGTGGTCAAGGACTCGCTGGGCATCGGTGAGGACCTGGAAGCGGCGATGGCCCAGCACGTGGACGGCTACGAGGACGAATGGGCCGCCACGCTGCGCGACCCGGAGCGGCTGCGGCGCTTCCGCAGCTTCGTCAACGCCCCCGACGCCCCCGACACCGGACTGGCCTACGTGCTGGAACGTGGTCAGCGTCGCCCGGCCACCGAGCAGGAGAAGGCCGACGCCGCCTCCGGAGACGGCCCGGTGCTGCTGACCGGGCCGCGGATCCCGGTGCGCGAGGAGATGGCACGAGAAGACGCGGCGCATCAAGAGGCGGTGCGGGCGCGCGAGGGCGCTCCGGTCCCCGACAATATGGCACCGGCGGAGGGAAGCTCATGATGGATCTGGGAGAGGTCACACTGATCGGGGGCGGGCCGGGAGCCGCCGACCTGATGACCGTGCGAGCCCGAGACGCGCTGGCGATCGCCGACGTCGTCTTCTACGACCGGCTCGCACCCACCGAGGGGCTGCGCGAATGGGCCCCGGCGGCGGAGCTCTTCGACGTGGGCAAGCGCCCGGGCCACCACCGGGTGACCCAGGAGGACATCCAGTCGATGATGACCGACGCCGCGCGCCGCGGCCGCCGCGTGGTGCGGCTCAAGGGCGGTGACCCGTTCGTCTTCGGACGCGGCTGCGAGGAGGTCGCCGCCTGCCGCGACGCCGGCATCCCGGTCACCGTGGTCCCGGGCATCACCTCGGCGATCGCGGTCCCCGCCGCGGCCGGCATCCCGGTGACCGCCCGCAACGTCTCGAAGTCCTTCACCGTGATCTCCGGACACGACCCGCTCGGGGAGCAGGAGCTCGCCGGGCTGGCCGCGCTGGGCGGCACCGCTGTGATCCTGATGGGCGTGGGCACGCTCGGGCACACCATGACCGGGCTGCAGCGCCACGGGCTCGCCGGGGACACCCCGGTGGGCATCGTGGAGCGCGGCTTCAGCCCCGACCAGCGGGTGCTCATCGCCCCCCTGGGTGAGATCCTCGGCGTCGCGGCGGAGGCCAGGCTGCGCTCGCCGGCGGTGCTGGTGATCGGGGAGGTGGTCCGGCTGGCCGCGACCGAGCCATGCTCCGGGGAGGCGCGCACCGACACCGACTCCTCCCCGGCGGTCGCTGGGGAACAGGTCATCCGCGCCATGGCCGGGGTGGTGCTCTGATGACCACGACGAGCTCCTCCACGGCCTCGATGCCCGCCGGTCCTGCGGGGGAGGCCGCGGCCGCCGTGCCGCAGACCCTGGCCGGCTTCCGGATCGGGGTCACCTCGGATCGCCGCAGCGAAGACCTGATCTGCGCCTTCCGACGTCGCGGCGCCGAGGTGATGCATGCCCCCGCGCTGCGGATCGTCGCGCTGACCGAATCCGTGACCCTCCAGCAGGACACCCGCAGGGTGATCGAGGCGGCCCCGGACTTCGCGATCATCACCACCGCCTACGGGATGCGCCGCTGGTCCGAGGCGGCCGACACCTACGGGCTGGGCACCGAGCTCTTCGAGACCCTGGAGAAGGCCACGATCCTGGTCCGCGGTCCCAAGGCGCGCGGCGCGGTCCGGGCCGCAGGACTCGACGACGACGGCTCCGCGGAGGACGAGCGCACCGCCACCGTGGTGGACATGCTGCTGACCCGGGACGTGCGGGACAAGACCGTGGCGCTGCAGCAGCATGGGGCCAGCGATGACTCGCAGATCCACCGACTGAAGGCGGCCGGCGCCACCGTGGTCACCGTGCTGCCCTATACCTGGACCAAGCCCGATGAGGATTCAGACCTGCTGCGCATGATCGACGCCGTGATCGAACGCCAGCTCGATCTGATCACCTTCACGGCGGCCCCGGCCGTGGAGGCGTTCCTCTCGGTGGCCCGGCAGTACGGCAGGTTCGAGGCGCTGGTGGCCGCGCTGCGCGGCGACGTGGTCTCGGTGGCCGTGGGCGCCGTGACCGCTGGACCACTCTACGACGCCGGACTCAGTCCGATCATCCCCTCCCGCTGGCGTCTGGGCGCGATGATCAAGCTGGTCTGCGACCACCTCGAGGAGCACCAGACGCTGCGGATCTCCACACGGCACGGCCCGGTGGAGATGCGCGGCTCCGAGGTGCGGGTGCCGCAGGTCACCGATGAGGCGGTGCGGCTGCCGCCGGGCCCGCTGTCCCTGATGCGAGCGCTGGTCAAGGCCGAGGGGGCGGTGCTCTCCCGCGAGCATCTGATGCAGGTGCTGGGGCAGTGCGATTCGGAGCACGCCCTGGAGATGTGGGTCTCCCGGCTGCGCAAGTCGCTGCCGGTCACCGGACTGGTGAGCACCGTGGTCAAGCGCGGATACCGGATCGCGGTCTGAGCCTCCGCCCGGCGGCACGTCCGGCCCGCCCCCGCCTGCCGGTCCGCCTGCCGAACCGCGCGCCGGTCCGCCCCGCGCGGCTCAGGCATGCACCGCCTTCGGCGCCTGCTCGGCGGCCTCGGCCGAGAGCAGCTTCTCGATGCGCACGTGACAGGTGCCGCAGCCGGTGCCGGCCCGGCAGGCCGCCCCGATCTCCTCCACGGTGCTGGCGCAGGCGGCCGCCTCCTGCACCTGGGCCAGGGTGGTCCCGGCGCAGCGACACAGCACATCCTGCGGGCCCAGCTGAGCCTCCCGGGTGGCGTGCTCGGCGGCCAGCAGCGCGGTGCGGTCGGTCACCGGGAGCGTGCCGCGACCGGCGTGCATGGCCAGCTCGGCGGCCGAGCGCGGCATGCCCACCGCAACGAACCCGAGCAGCCGGTCCGCCTCCGCGACGATGCGCAGGTACTGGCCCCCCTTGGGATCTGACCAGGTGGACACGGTGGGCGACTCGGGGTCCCAGGGGTCCACGTCGGTGCTTCCGGCACAGGCCACGTTGAGCGTGTGGGACTTCAGCAGGATCACGTCCAGCCCGGTCCGGGCCTCCAGATCCACCGGGGCGCCGGAGGCGTCGCGTTCGAGCGCCTGCTCCAGCTCGAGGTCCTCACGCAGCACCCGGGCGGCGGTCGCGGCGTGCTCCCAGCCCGGGGTGATCAGGCCTGCGGAGACCTTCCCCTCCACGGTGGCGCAGTCACCGATCGCGTAGATCAGCGGGTCGGTGACGCTGCGGCACTCCCGATCGGTGAGCACTCCCCAGCGGGTCGGGAGACCGGCCGCCGCTGCGAGCTGGTCCCGAGCACGGACTCCGATGCAGGTGACCAGCAGCGAGGCGGGCAGCTTCTCTCCCAGGGGGGTCCGCACGGCGCACAGGCTGCCGGACTCGGCGATGACCGTGGTGATGTCGGCCGCCGCCCGGATCTGGACCCCGGCATGGATCAGCTCGCGGCGCAGCAACATCCCGGCATCGGTGTCGATCTGCCGGCTCATCGGCACGTTGCCGCGATGGACCAGGGTCACCGGGGCGCCGACCTCGGCGATGGCCAGCGCGGCCTCGACGCCGAGCACGCCTCCGCCGAGCACGATCACCGGCTCGCCGCGACGCACGACCTCGGCCAGGCGCAGCGCATCACCCATCTCGCGCAGCGCCAGGACCCCCTCCGGCAGTCCGCTGGGCCTGACCTCCGCGTCGATGGATCCCCCGCGTCGGGACTCCACCTCGAAGCTGGGCGTCATCGGCTCCGCACCGGTGGCCAGCACCAGCCGGTCGTAGGAGAGCGCGCCGCCGTCGTCGAGCGTCACCCGGCGGTGCTCTCGGTCGATCTCGGTGGCGCACACCGCCGTGCGCACCTCGACGCCGGCCGCACGCAGGGACTCCAGGTCGGTCAGCGCGAGGTCGGCCGGCCGGATCCGGCCCACGGAGACGTCTCCGATGCGGATGCGCTGATAGGCCGGGTCGGTCTCGGCTCCGATCACGGTCAGGCGCAACCGTCCCGCGGTGACCTCCCCGAGGAGCTCATCGATGAGTCGGGCCGCGACCGGGCCGAAGCCGAGCACCAGCAGGTGCGGAATCCTCTGGCTCATGCGGGGGCCTCCAGGGCTGTGGCGGGACGGATCCGCACCGGGGTGTTCTTGAACTCCGGCATCTTCGAATCCGGGTCGGTGAGGCCTCGGGTGAGTAGGTTGGCGGCGCCGCGGCCGCCGAAGTGGAAGGGCGAGAAGATCGTGTCCGCGCGGATCCCGGCATCGAGGACGACCTTCGCGGTCAGCGCTCCCTGGGCGTTCTCCACCACGGCCACGCCGTGCTCGGTCAGTCCGAACTGGCGCGCCGTGGCCGGGTGGACCTGAACGGTCACCTGCGGGTGTGCGGCGTCCAGGGCCGGCACCCGGCGGGTCTGGTTGCCCGACTGATAGTGCTCCATCAGCCGGCCGGTGGTGAAGGTCAGCTCCGCCGCGCCCGGCGCCGCCTGGCCGCGCGGGCGGATTCCGCGCAGCGCCGCCCGGCCGTCGGGGTGCGCGAAGCGTGAGGTGAACATCCGCGGGGTCCCGATGATCGGCTCCCCGGTGCTGGTGAGCTCCGGCCCACCCGGCCCGCCGGTGTCTGCGGAGGGGTCACCGGTCGCCGGGTGCGGCCAGTAGCCTGCGTGGCCGGTGTCCAGCAGCTTCCAGCTCATGGCGGAGTAGTCGGCGCTCGCCCCTGCGGTGGCCCGGCGGATCTCTTCGAAGACCTCTGCCGGGTCGGTGGGAAAGCCGGTGGGGGTTCCGAGTCGGCGGGCCAGCTCGGCGAAGATCCATAGTTCGGAACGACAGCTCGGGGGCGGGTCCACCGCCCGACGGCGGCGCAGCAGTCGACCCTCGAGGCTGGTCATGGTGCCCTCCTCCTCGGCCCACTGCAGCACCGGCAGGACGACGTCGGCCTCGGCGGCCGTCTCGGAGAGGAAGAAGTCGGCCACCACCAGAAGGTCCAGGGAGCGCAGATTCTCCAACACCCGGGAGCTGTCCGGCGCGGAGACCGCCACGTTCGAACCATGCACCAGCAGGGCGCGGATCCCCTCGGGCCCCTCCTCGGACCGAGTCCCCATGGTGTGCAGCAGCTGGGTGGCCGGGGTCCCGGGGCCGGGGATCGATTCCGGGGCCACGCCCCAGACCTCGGCGATGTGCGCCCGGTCGGTGGGCGAGGTGATCGAGCGCAGGCCAGGGAGCTGATCAGACTTCTGCCCCAGTTCACGGCCGCCCTGACCGTTGCCCTGCCCGGTCAGGGTCCCGTAGCCGCCACGGCCGCCGGGCAGACCCAGGATCAGCGCGAGGCTGATCGCCGCTCGGGCGGTATCGGTGCCGTCGCGGTGCTGCTCCACTCCGCGCCCGGTCAGGATGAACACCGGGTCCCCGCCGTGGCGGGCGCGCACGGCGGCAGAGCCCAGTCGGCGAGCGATGAAGCGGATCTGGTCCGCGCCGACCCCGGTGGCGGCCTGTGCCCGCTCGGGCCACCAGGCGGCGGCGGACCTGCGGAACTCCTCGGTGCCGCGCACCCGCTGCGCCAGGTAGCCCTGATCGCTGTAACCCTCCTCGAAGACCACGTTGGCCAGCGCGAGCAGCAGCACCAGGTCCCCGCCGGGCGCCGGGGCCACATGGAAGCCGGCACCCTCCGCGGTGAGCTCGGCGGTGGTGCTGCGCCGCGGGTCCACCACGATCAGCCCGCCCTTGGACCGGGCCCCTTCGAGATGCTGCACGAACGGCGGCATGGTGTCTGCCACGTTGGAGCCCAGCAGCAGGATCGTGCAGGCGGCGTCGAGATCCGTGAGCGGAAACGGCAGTCCGCGGTCGAGCCCGAAGACCTCGGTGGAGGCCTTGGCGGCCGAAGACATGCAGAACCTGCCGTTGTAGTCGATCTGGGCGGTCCCCAGCGCGACCCGGGCGAACTTCCCCAGCGCGTAGGTCTTCTCATTGGTCAGGCTGCCGGAGCCGAACACCCCGACGGCGTCGAGGCCGTGGGCGGCCTGGATGCTGCGCAGCCGGTCCGCGATGTGATCCAGCGCCTCCGCCCAGGAGGCCTCACGGAATCCGCGCTCGCCCGCGTCGTCGGTCTCGGCGACCAAGGGGGAGCGGAGCCGGTCCTGGCGGGAGCCCAGCAGCTCCGCGGCGGTGCTGCCCTTCCGGCACAGTCGCCCTCGGTTGGTCGGGAACTCCGCGCCCTGGACCGTGATCTCCGGATGCGCCGGCCCGGCGCCGTCGGGCCTGTCGGTGATCTGCAGCGTCATGGCGCACTGCAGCGCGCAGTAGGGGCAGTGGGTTCCGACCTCGCGGGTGCTCTTGTGCGCCGGCATCAGACGTTGGCGCGGGCGAAGACGGTGCCGGGGCGCATGTAGACGAACCAGGTGAGTCCGGCCAGGGCGATGTAGCAGGCGGCGAAGACCCAGAAGGCGATGTCGAAGGAGCCGGTGGACTCGTTGGAGATCCGCAGGATCTGCGGAATCGCGAACCCGCCGTAGGCCCCGATCGCGCCGATCAGTCCCAGCGCCGAGGAGGCCTTGCGCTCGTGTCCCACTCGGTCGGCCGGGTCGACCGAGAGCCTGAAGACCACCGGGATCATCCGGTAGCTGGACCCGTTGGCCACACCGGTGAGCGTGAACAGCACCAGGAACAGCAGCAGGTACACCCAGAAGTTCGCCATCGAGAGTGTGAGCACCACGGCGGCGGTGACCCCCGCCATGGCCAGGAAGCTGGTGATGGTCACCCGGGCGCCGCCGATCCGGTCGGCGAGCTTGCCGCCATAGGGTCGGGCCAGGGAACCGACCA
The DNA here is from genome assembly GCF_017347085.1 of Nesterenkonia sp. E16_10. Lineage (GTDB taxonomy): Bacteria > Actinomycetota > Actinomycetes > Actinomycetales > Micrococcaceae > Nesterenkonia. Next base: position 194,856 of record NZ_JADPSA010000001.1, on the reverse strand, counting down.
GCGGGCCGAGGAAGGCCAGCGAGAGCGCGGCGCCGAGGACCTGGATGCTGGAGAACTCGGGGAACTGGATGTTGATCAGGGTCGGGAACACCGAGCCGAAGCCCATGAAGGAGCCGAAGGTGCCGATGTAGATCAGCGAGATGATCCACAGATGCTTCTCCTTCAGCGCCGAGAGCGAGCCCTTGAGGTCGTTCTTGGCGTGGGAGAGGTTGTGCATGTACTTCCGCGCACCCCAGGCGGCGAGCAGGATGAACGGGATCCAGAACAGCCCGGCGGCGGGCAGGTTCGGCTGCAGCGCGCCGAAGGCGAAGGCGGTGACCACGATCGGCACGGTGAACTGGGCGACGGCGACCCCGAGGTTGCCCCCGGCGGCGTTGACGCCCAGCGCCGCGCCCTTCTCCCTGGCCGGATAGAAGTAGGTGATGTTGGCCATCGAGGAGGAGAAGTTGCCGCCGCCGAACCCGGCGGCCGCCGCGATGGCGAACAGCGCCCAGTTCGGGATCTCCGGGTTCCCCAGCGTCAGCGCCATCGCCACGGTGGGGATCAGCAGCAGCAGCGCGGAGATGATGGTCCAGTTGCGTCCGCCGATCATCGCCACCATGAAGCTGTAGGGGACCCGCAGGGTTGCTCCCACCAGCGGCGGCAGTGACACCAGCCAGAACTGCTCGGAGGTGGTCAGATCGAAGCCGACCAGGGGTAGGAAGACCACCGTGACCGACCAGAGCTGCCACACGGCGAACCCGAGGAATTCACAGAACACGCTCCAGATCAGGTTCCGCCGCGCCGTCGGGCGGCCAGGTCCCTCCCAGAACTCGTCGTTCTCCGGCTGCCAGTTGGTGATCCAGCGACCCTCTTCGACGACCAGCCGATCGGTCGGCGCGGTGGTCGCGGCGGTCGCGGCGGTTTCGGTGGGTTGACCGTGGTGTTCAGCCGTGGCGGTGGAGCTTTGGGGATTCATCGCGATGTCCTGCTTCCTGGCGTCTCGCGGGGCTGGGCCGCACGGTGACCCTTGGGGGGTCCGGTGTTCCGGTGGTCCGGGGATGACGCTCCCACTCTGACAAGACCGTGTTTCGGTCAGTGGATCGGGGAGTTTCGGTCGCGATAAACCAGGCTCATACTCCGCTCCGGGTGGTGTGAGGTTTTTCGAGCTCGCCACCTCGGGGCCTGTAAGCTGGCCGCCGTGAGCACTCAGTCCTTTGACCCGTGGAGCAGCGGGACGCGCGCCTACCGGGTCACCCTGGTCCTGGGCATGGCCTCCACCGCCGTGGGCGTGATCCTGGTGGTGCTGGCGGCCCTGCTCGACGCCGAGGAGATGACCGCCGCGCTGCAGCGCACCGGCCTGGTCTTCCTGGGCGCCGGAATCCTGAGTCACCTGATCGCCATCGGACTGCGCCGACGCCAGGCCGCCCAGATCCTCTCCCGCCGAGCGAAGGACGACTGAATGATCAACCCAGAACGCCAGGGCCACCAGTACCCTCCCGCCGCGCCGTACCAGGTCAGCCGTGAAGCGATCCGCGAGTTCGCGCTCGCGGTGCAGGCCGAGCACCCGGCGCACCACGATGTCGAGGCCGCCCAGGAGCTGGGTCACCGCGATCTGGTCGCACCGCCGAGCTTCGCGGTGGTCATCGCCCAGCGCGCCGAGGCCGCCGTGGTGAACGACGACGAGGCCGGCATCGACTTCTCCCGCGTGGTCCACGCCGAGGAGCGCTTCACCCACCACAGCCCGATCCTGGCCGGAGACACGTTGAGCTCCCAGGTCACCCTGGACCGGATCCGCACCATGGGCGCCGGCGCGATGGTCACCACGGTGGTGCAGATCAGCGCCGAGGACGGCTCGCCCCGGACCACCGTGACCTCCAGCCTGCTGGTCCGCAACGAGGAGGATGACGCATGAGCACCCCGGTCTTTGAAGAGCTCGAGAAGGGCCAGCAGATCGGCACCCGTGAGCTGAGCTTCTCCCGCGCGGACCTGATCCGCTACGCCGCCGCCTCCGGGGACCACAACCCGATCCACTGGAACGACCGCTTCGCCCGGGAGGTCGGCCTCGACGGGGTCATCGCCCACGGCATGCTCACCATGGGATCCGCCGTGGACCTGGTCAGCGTCTGGGCGGGCGACCCGGGCGCCGTCGTGGACTACCAGTCCCGGTTCACCAAACCCGTCCCGGTCCCGGATGCGGCCTCGGGGTCCCCGGAGACCCCGACCGCCCGGCTGCAGCTCAGCGGCAAGATCGGCGCGGTGGACGCCGAGCAGCGCCGGGTCCGGATCGATCTGAGCGTGGAGCTGCTGACCGAACCGGCCGCCGAGCAGGAACCGGGTGCCGAAGCGGACCCAGACCCGGTCCGCACCAAGGTGCTCGCGAAGTCGCAGGCCGTGGTGCAGCTCTAGGACCTCGCCGCATGTCAGCCCTGGTGCGGCTCTGCGTCGCCTGCGATGCTGAGGCGGCTGCGCGTCTGCCGGGCGGACACGCCGTCAAGCTCTCGCACGGCTGACATAGGGCGGAAACACAGCATCACCGTATACTCGCGGAAACCGCCTGATGTCGGTTTCTGCTGATCAACCTAAGGATCCCAACATGCCCATGCACAAGACCGCGGCCAAGGCCGTAGGCGCCTCCGCGCTGGCAGCACTTCTGCTGACCGCCTGCGGCGACAGTGAAGAAGGTGGCGAAAGCCTCGAGGCCGAGCCGCAGAACGAGATCACCGTGGACCTCGATCTCGGCGAGGTCGAGCTGAACAACGAGGGCACCCTGCAGGTCTGCTCCGACGTTCCCTACCCGCCGTTCGAGTACTACGACGAGGACGGCGCCGTCGTCGGCTTCGACATCGACATCGCCGAGGTCATCGCCGGCGCGCTGGAGGTCGAGCTGGAGGTCGTGCAGACCGGCTTCGAAGGCATCCAGTCCGGGGTGGCGCTGGACGCGGGCACCTGTGACCTGGCGATCTCTGGCATGTCCATCACCGAGGCGCGCGCGGGCAACATGCTCTTCTCCGAGCCCTACCTCGACGACAACCTGGGCCTGCTCGCCGCCACCGAGGCCGACGTGAGCTCACTCGACGACCTCGAGGGCCTCACCGTGGGTGTGCAGACCGAGACCACGGGCTCCGACTACGCCGAGGAGCAGGGCTACGAGGTGCGCGAGTACTCCGATTCCGGCCTGCTGATTCAGGGTCTGGAGTCCGGCCAGGTGGAGGCTGCCATCGGCAACATCTCCATCCTGGGCTACCAGGCCGGCGAATCAGACACGGCGGAGTTCATCGAGGAGATCGACACCGGCGAGCAGCTCGGGATCGCCGTGGCGACCGGCAACGATCAGCTGATCGACGCAGTCAACGAGGTCCTCGCCGAGCTGGACGCCTCCGGCGGCATGGAGGAGCTCGAGGACCGCTGGTTCCGCGAGGGCGACACCCCTGAAGAGGGCGAAGGCGCCGAGGACGAGGCTGCCGACGAGGCTTCTGATGAGGAGCCCGCCGAGGACGCGGCCACCGAAGACGAGGGTGACGAATAACCCTCATGGCAATGACAACCCGTGACCGAGCGCGACTGAGCCTCGGGATCCAGGCAGGGATCTTCCTTGCAGTCGTGATCGTGCTGGCCATCCTGATCGACTGGACCGCGATCCGCAGCAGCTTCTTCGCCGTCGAGAGCATCGGGCCGATGTTCCCGGAGATCATCACCGTCGGACTGTTCAACACGGTCCAATACACGGTGGTGGGCTTCGTCTTCGGCCTGCTCGGTGGAACGCTGCTGGCGCTGATGCGCATGTCCTCGTTCCCGGTCTACCGGTGGGTGGCCACCGCGTACATCGAGTTCTTCCGAGGCATCCCTGCGATCCTGGTGTTCATCGCGCTCGGTTTCGGTGCGTCGCTGGCCTTCGGGTGGAACCTCTCCACCCTGCAGATCGCCGGCTCGGCGCTGGCCATCGTGGCCAGCGCCTATATCGCGGAGACCCTGCGCGCCGGCCTGCAGGCGGTCCCCAAGGGACAGCTCGAGGCGGCCCGCGCGCTGGGCATGCCCGCCTGGCGCGCCATGGTCACCATCCAGATCCCGCAGGCCTTCCGGATCGTGCTGCCTCCGCTGACCAATGAGGCGATCCTGCTGACCAAGGACTCCTCGCTGATCTTCGTGGTCGGCATGGCCGGCGGCGCCGCCGAGCTGACCAAGATGGGCCGCGACGGCATCAACATCTACCAGGCGGGACTGACCCCGCTGGTGGTGGCCGGATTCTGCTACCTGCTGCTGACCGTGCCGCTGTCGCTGCTGGCCCGCCGCATGGAGCACCGCAACCCCCGCACGGCGAAGAAGTAAGAGATGGACGCGAACATGAGCCAGAGCCAGAGCGACGCAGCGGGGACCACAAGCCCTGAGACCAGCCCGGCCAAGGGTGTGCCCGGCGGCCACGGCACCTCCGCAGCCGGGGTGACCATCACCGGGCTGCACAAGTCCTTCGGGGACAACGAGGTGCTCAAGGGCATCGACATGAGCGTGGCGCCCGGCGAGGTGGTCTGCCTGATCGGCGCCTCCGGCTCCGGCAAGTCCACGCTGCTGCGCTGCGTGAACCGGCTGGAGACCCCCAACGCTGGCACGATCACCGTGGGCGAGCACGAGGCCACCCACCCGGACGTCAATCTCGACGCCATGCGCCGGCAGATCGGCATGGTCTTCCAGCAGTTCAACCTGTTCCCGCATCTGAGCGTGCTGGAGAACTGCACCATCACCCCGCGCCGGGTGCTGGGACAGTCCAAGGCCGAGGCGGAGACCGAGGCGCTGGCCCAGCTCGACGCCGTCGGGCTCGAGCACCTCTCCGAGCGCCGGCCCGACCAGCTCTCGGGCGGGCAGCAGCAGCGGGTGGCCATCGCCCGGGCGCTGACCATGAAGCCTCAGCTGATGCTCTTCGACGAGCCGACCTCCGCGCTGGATCCCGAGACCGTGGGCGACGTGCTCGCCAGCATGCGCAAGCTCGCCCAGGCCGGGATGACCATGCTTGTGGTGACCCATGAGATGGGCTTCGCCCGCGAGGTGGCGGACCGGGTGGTCTTCATGGACCAGGGCCTCGTGGTCGAGGAGGGCCCCGCCGCTGCGGTCATCGGTGACCCCCAGCAGCCACGCACCCAGGACTTCCTGCGGCGCGTGCTGCACCCGCTGGGCGAGTAGCCAGCACCTGCGCGGCGCGCAGATGACCATTTCAGCGACGCCGGGTAGGCTTCTGGGCTGTGACCAGTGTTGAGACCTCCCCCCGCGCATCGCTGCGCCGCTTCAGCGATCACACCACCGCCCGGGTCGGCGGACCTGCTGGCCGGTGGGTCCGCGCAGAGACCCCCGAGCAGGCCCTGGAGGTGCTGCGAGAGCACCCGCTGCCAGACCACGCCGCACGTGAGCGCGGCGAGGACACCCTCATCGTGCTGGGCGGCGGTTCGAACCTGCTGGTCACCGAGAACGGCTTCCCCGGCACCGTGCTGCAGCTGGCGTTCAACGGGATCAGCACCGAGTTCCACGGCGACCGTGAGGTGCTGGTCTCGGTCGCCGCGGGGCACAACTGGGACGACGTGGTCCGGTTCAGCGTGGCCCGCGGCCTGACCGGACTGGAGGCGCTCTCCGGGATCCCCGGCGCCACCGGGGCGGTCCCGGTGCAGAATGTGGGCGCCTATGGCGCCGATGTGGCCCACACGCTCAAGGACATCCAGGCCTGGGACCGAGCCCGCGGAGAGCTGGTGCGCTTCAGCAACGCCGAGCTGGAATTCGGCTACCGCGACTCGGTGCTCAAGCAGACCACGGTGCATGGTTCACCGCGCTACGTGGTCACCCAGGTCCGCTTCCTGCTGCAGAACCGCCCCGACGGGCTCTCCGCCCCGGTGCGCTACGGCGAGCTGGCCCGGACCCTGGGCCTCGACGCCGAGAGCGCGGACCACGAGCGTCGCGCCCCGCTGAAGGAGGTCCGCAGCACGGTGCTGCGGCTGCGCGAGGGCAAAGGCATGGTGCTCAGCGAGGGCGACCATGACACCTGGTCCACGGGTTCCTTCTTCACCAACCCGATCGTCCCGCGCGAGGTCGCCGCAGCGCTGCCCGCCGGGGCGCCGCAGTTCTCCGCCGGGGTCGATGAGGCGGGTGCCCCGCTGGTAAAGCTCTCCGCGGCCTGGCTGATCGACAACGCCGGCTGCGGAAAGGGATTCGGCCTGCCCGACGGGCCGGAGGCCGGGCGCGGGAGGCAGGGGACCGGCATCGCCGGAGGCCGGGCCTCACTTTCGACCAAGCACACGCTGGCGGTGACCAACCGAGGCTCAGCGACCACAGACGACCTGCTCGCCGTGGCCCGGGCCGCCCGGGAACAGGTCAGCACGGCCTTCGGCATCACGATGCATGAAGAACCCGTGCTGATCGGCCACGCGCTCTAGCCAGATCTCAGTTCGGCTCCGCTGAGCCCGGCTCCGGGGGCGTCCCGGAGCCGGGCTCAGAGGCTCTACAGCGCAGCTCTACAGCCCTGGGATCAGAGCTTGCCCACCGTGATCAGCAGCATCCGGCGCAGCGGCTCGGCGGCGCCCCAGAGCAGCTGGTCTCCGACGGTGAACGCGGAGATGTACTCCGGACCCATCTCCAGCTTGCGGATCCGCCCCACCGGGATCTCCAGCGAGCCGGTGGCCGCCACCGGGGTCAGCCGCGCCACGGTGGCGTCCTTCTCGTTGGGGACGAAGCTGGACCACTCGGTGCCCGAGGCGATGATCTGCTCGATCTCGGCCAGCGGCAGGTCCTCGCGCAGCTTCAGCGTCAGCGCCTGGGAGTGTGAACGCAGCGCACCCACCCGCACACAGAGCGAGTCGAAGGGCACGGCCGCACCGCGGGAGGTCACTCCGGGAGCGAGGTTCTCACCGCGGCCCAGGATCTTGTTCGTCTCCACCCCGGCCTTCCATTCCTCCTTGGCCACGCCGTTGCCCAGATCCGCGTCGATCCAGGGGATCAGCGAGCCGGCCAGCGGGACGCCGAACTGGGTGGCGTCGAGGTCGTTGCGCTGGGCCTCTAGCACCGCGCGGTCGATGTCCAGGATCGCCGCAGCGGGATCGCTGAGGTCCTCGGCGACCGTGGAATGCAGCGTGCCGAACTGGTTCAGCAGCTCCCGCATGTGCTTCGCGCCGCCGCCGGAGGCCGCCTGGTAGGTCATCGCGGTGCCCCACTCGACCAGGTCATGGGTGAACAGCCCGCCCAGGCCCATCAGCATGTTCGAGACGGTGCAGTTGCCGCCGATGAACTCCTTGACCCCGGCGGCCAGCCCGGCGTCTATGACCTCACGGTTGATCGGGTCCAGCGCGATGATCGAGGTCTCGGCCATGCGCAGGGTGGAGGCGGCGTCGATCCAGATCCCGTCCCAGCCCGCCTGGCGCAGCTTCGGGTACACCTCGGAGGTGTAGTCCCCGCCCTGGGCGGTGACGATGATCGGCAGCTTGATCAGCGTGTCCAGATCGAAGGCGTCCTGCAGGATGGTCTCCTCGGGCGTGACGCCCTCGAAGCTCGGCGCTTGGCCCCCGGCGTTGGAGGTGGAGAAGAACACCGGGTTGATGTGGGCGAAGTCCCCCTCCTCGAGCATCCGGTTGATCAGCACCGAACCGACCATGCCGCGCCAACCGATGAGACCCACCGAGGGGGTCTCGCCGGGCACGGCGGAGAGGGCAGGGGACACGGAGGAGTTCACGGCAGAAGTCATGCCTCCAGGGTAGCGGAGTCGGCTCAGCGCGTCAGAGTCAGCCCCCGGCGCCGGGGGCCTCCGGGCGTTCCGCCAAGCCCCTGGCCTCCTTGATCTCCTGGAGCAGCCGACGGCGCTTCAGATGCGCCCACAGCCCTCCGGCCACCCAGAGCTGCGCGACGAACAGGAAGGCCAGACCGGGCAGGATCCGATCATTGAGCACCAGGACGAAGCCGAGAGTCACCGTGAACAGGGCCAGGAACGGCAGGATCAGATATCCGCCGAGACCCAGCATCGTCAGATTCGTGGAGGTCGCCTGGGAGGCGGCCTGGGAGGTGTTCGGGCCGGCTGGCTGGGTCGCGGTGGCGCGGGAGGTCTCGGTCATCTCAGGCTTCCGTCGGTGGGTCTCGAAGTGGTACTGGAGTCCATTGGCGCCCTGGTGCGTGCCCACGGCGGGATCGCGCCGGGTCAGCTCCCAATCGGCGGTGAGCGTCGGGGCCGAGGTGTCACCGGAGGCTGAGCTCTGGATCACGGTGATCACCGCGAGGTCCGCGATCCCCCGGGTCACGGTCTCGGAGTAGACCTGGCCGCCGCCGATGACCCAGATGCGCTCCGGTGCGAAGCCGGCGGCGAGCTCGAGCCCTTCATCCAGGCTTGCCACCGGGTGGCCACCCCGCTCGCGGATCTGCTCGGCGGCGTGCTGATCACTGGTGATCACAATGTTCTGGCGGCCAGGGAGCGGGCGGTACCTCTCCGGGAAGGATTCCCAGGTGCGTCGCCCCATCACCACCGGAGCGCCGCGAGTGGTGGTCTTGAAGTGCGCCAGGTCCTCGGGCAGGTGCCAGGGCATGGCCCCGGCATCGCCGATGACACCGGTGTGGGTCTGCGCCCAGATCATGCCGATCTCGGCGGGGGCCGAGTCGCCGCTCATACGGCCACGGAGGCTTTGATCGCGGGGTGGTGCTGGTAGTCGCGGACCTCGAAGTCTTCGAATTCGTAGTCGAAGATCGAGTTCGGGGTGCGCGTGATCTCCAGGGTGGGCGCCGGGTAGGGGGTGCGTGAGAGCTGCTGCTGCACCTGCTCCACGTGATTGTCATAGATGTGGCAGTCCCCACCGGTCCAGATGAACTCACCCGGGGTCAGTCCCACCTGCTGGGCCACCATCCGGGTCAGCAGCGCATAGGAGGCGATGTTGAAGGGCACACCGAGGAACATGTCGGCGCTGCGCTGGTAGAGCTGGCAGGAGAGCCGGCCCTCGGCCACGTAGAACTGGAACATGATGTGGCATGGGGGCAGCGCCATCTGATCGATCTGCGCCGGGTTCCATGCGCTCACCACGTGGCGCCGGGAATCGGGATTGGTCTTCAACGAGCTGATCAGCTGCTCGATCTGGTCGATGTGCTGGCCGTCGGGCGTGGGCCATGAGCGCCACTGCACCCCATAGATCGGGCCGAGCTCGCCGTCCTCGCCGGCCCATTCGTTCCAGATCCGCACGCCGCGCTCCTGAAGCCAGCCAGCGTTGGAGTCCCCGCGCAGGAACCAGAGCAGCTCCAGCGCCACGGACTTGAAGTGCACTCGTTTGGTGGTGATCAGGGGAAAGGACTCCGCGAGATCGAACCGGATCTGACGCCCGAACACACTTCTGGTGCCGGTTCCGGTGCGGTCAGACTTGGCGGTGCCGGTGTTCAGCACGTCTGCGAGCAGGTCCTCGTACGGGGTGGGGATCGGCGAGTTCACGGAATCAGCATACCGGTGGCGGCCGAGCGCCGGTCAGGCTGTCCCTCGGGCGATCCGTCGGAGGGCCGGTCGGAGGGCCGGTCGGCCCGCCTGCTCAGGAGAAGGTGGCCTGCAGGGAGCGGTATTCGGGGTACCGGTGCAGATAGGCGTCCACGTAGGTGCATTCGGAGGCGAAGAGCCGGCCCTCGGCCTGGAGCTGGTCCAGCAGCAGGGTGACCAGGCAGCGGGCGTAGCCCTGCCGGCCGTACTGCGGGTGCACGATGGTGTGCTGCAGAAGGGTGACCTCCTGGCCTCGCAGGGTCTCGGGGGTGAAGCCGATGAACCCGATGAACGTGCGCCTGCCGTTGATGGTGTCCCAGAGCTCGGCCCGGCCCCGGTCCTCGTCGATGTTGAGCTCGGCGGTCGGGTGGACGTTCTTGGGCGCACTCATGTATTGAGACTACCGTCACAGCCTGTCGATGTCAGGAGTCCCGTCGCGGCTCAGTCTTCGAAGGGCTCGTAGACCTCGATCGAGACGATCTCCCCGTCGCGGTCCATGGCCTGCTGGGCCACCAGCACGGCACCAGGACGCAGGTAGGGGTCCTGGTCAGGGATCGCCTCCAGCAGCTGTGGGTCCTGCAGCCAGCCGCCCATGGTGTCCAGGATCAGCGGCAGCACCGGGCGGTGGCTGCAGATCAGCGTCGGCAGCAGCAGCTCCAGGCAGCGTCGGACCCGGGTGCGGGTCCGTTCGGGGTGGGCCTCGGCGCGCTTCTCGGTGAAGGACTTCCGGTAGGTGGCTCGGCTCCGGTGGGCTTTGACATAGGGGGCGATGGTCTCGGCGCAGCGTCTCCACGGGCTGGACTCCAGGTGGCGGGGTCGCCAGCAGATCAGCAGCCGCTCCACGGACCGGGCCTGGCGCTTTCCGGTGGCCGCCAGCGGACGCTCGGACTCGGCGCGGGACCAGGAGGAGCGTGGCTTGGCCTTGGCGTGGCGCAGCACGACGAAGGGCAGCGTGTGCAGCCGGCGGTCCGCGTTCAGGCGGGCCAGCTCGTCCAGCGGCAGCACGTCACCGCGGTTGGTCAGCAGCTCCCGGGCCCGGTCCACACTGACCCAGGCGGTCTCGTCGACCTCCTCGCCGTCGGGGATCGGGGTGCCCTCAGCGACCTGGGCGGCCCAGTACCAGACGGCCTTATCTTTACGGCCTTTGCCGCCGTTGCCGTTCTTGGCCCCGCGCGCCTTGCCCACGGAGTATCGGGTGACCGGCAGCGGCATCCCGAGCCGGACCTTGAGCCCGATCTCCTCGCGGACCTCGCGGACCGCGCACTCCGGGAGGGTCTCGCCCTCGTCGAGCTTGCCCTTGGGGAAGGACCAGTCGTCGTAGCGGGGGCGGTGGATCACCAGGACCTCGAGCTCCCCGCGGCGGAGGCGCCAGCACAGGGCGCCTGCGGCGAGTATCTCGGCATCCGGCCCGTCATCGGAGACCGTGACAGTTCTGCGGCGGGGGACCTTGCTCATGGTCTCGGGGGAGCTCACGAGAGACCAAGATATCAGGCTGGTTCGGCGGCGGGCTCCACGGTCGGGGCGTACATCGTGTCAGCGTCCCATTTGGTGAATCCGAGCTTCTTGTACAGCTCCACCGCTGCGGTGTTGTCCGCGTCGACATAGAGCATGATGGCGGCCAGCCCGGCACGGTGCAGATGCTCGATCCCAGCCAGGGTGAGGCTGCGGCCCAGACCCCGCCCGCGCGCGCCAGGCACGACGCCGACCACGTAGACCTCGCCGAGCTCCGCGCCCTGGACCTTGGTCCAGTGGAACCCGAGAAGCTCCTCACCCTCCCAGGCCAGCAGGAATCCCTCCGGGTCGAACCAGTCCTCGGCCATCCGGGCGTGCAGATCCTCCAGGGTGAGCCGGCCCTGTTCGGGGTGATCGGCGAAGGCGGCCGCGTTCGCGGCCAGCCATGCCTGATCGTCGACGCCCGGGCGGAAGCCGCGCAGGGTGACGGTCTCCGGGAGCTCCGGGGCAGGAGCCTCGTCGAGGTCGGTGAGCCGCATCCGCCAGAGCTCCCGGACCGGGGTCCAGCCGTAGCGTCGGGCGAGCCGAGCGGCGGCGTCGTGCTCGCCATGGGCCCAGGCCCGCTGCACGCGACCGGATTCGGGGGAGAGCGCGCTCGTGGTGAGCGCCTCGGTCAGGGCGGTGCCGATCCCACGCTGCCGGCAGTCGGGCCGGACCACCATCTCGAGCACGTCGGGCGCGCCGTCCTGGCCCTCGACGACGACGCCGGCCCCGGCGAGCAGTCGCGAGTCGGGCCGCGCGTCGGTCCAGGCGTAGGCGATCCGCAGCGGGGCCCGACGCGCGGACCCGGTGGCGGTTGAGGCGGTGGCGGCTGAGTCCGTGGCGGCTGAGTCGGTGGGTCCCCGCTCGGCGGCGCGGTGCAGCTCCACGAGCGTCTGCTCCGAGAACGGCGGATTCGCGTCCGCCTCGGTGGCGACGGCGGCCAGCTCCAGCAGCGCGTGGTGCAGATCGGCATCGGGTGCGCCGTCGCTGAGCTCGACCACGGCAGACTCGACGGCTTCGGGGGTGACATCGCCTGGTTTCATAGGCTCACTGTAGTCGAGCCGAACCCTCAGGTCACCGGCTCAGGCGGCGTCCGCTCCGTCGTCGCGCCGGTCGTCATCGCTGGGAGTCACCGCATCGGTGCCGCTGATCACCAGGCGGTATCCCACGTTGCGCACGGTGCCGATCAGGGACTCGTGATCGGGTCCGAGCTTGGCGCGCAGACGGCGGATGTGCACGTCCACGGTGCGGGTGCCGCCGAAGTAGTCATAGCCCCAGACGTCGTGGAGCAGCCGGTCGCGGGTGAAGACCTGGCCCGGGTGCAGAGCCAGGTGCTTGAGCAGCTCGAACTCCTTATAGGTCAGGTTCAGCAGGCGTCCATTGATGGTGGCCATATACGTGGTCTCGTCGATGGTGATCCCACCGGCGCGGATCTCCCCGACCGGGGTCTCCTCCACGGTCTCCACGGCGGCGAGTCGGATGCGGGCGTCGATCTCGCCCGGGCTGGCCTCGCCGAGGATGAAGTCATCGGCCTGCCAGGACTCGTTCAGCGTGGCCAGGCCGGCCTCGGTGACGATCACCAGCACCGGGGAGAGCATCGAGGACTTCACCAGCTGGCACAGCGAACGGGCGTGGGCGAGCTTGGTGCGGGCGTCGATCAGCGTGACATCGACATTCGGAGCTCGCACGATCGAGGAGGCCTCGGCGGGGAAGCTGCGGATGCGGTGGGTGAGCAGCTCCAGGGACGGCAGTGCGTCGTCGGGGGTGTCTGAGAGCAGCAGAACTTGAGCCATGCATGACTCCTTCCCCTTGGGTCACGATCTTCACCGGGTGCGGCAGGGTCATCAGCGGTGATTACGGTCTTCGACGCCGGTGATTTCACAATGCGGAAACACTATTCAGCGATCTGCAGTTGAGTATATGCGACGTCCGAAGCGTGGACCTCTAGGATGGCCTGTTGTGAAGTACATCCCAGTGGCAGCCTCCGCGCTGCTCGCAGCCACAGCGCTCGCCCTGGCCTCCTGGGCCGGGACCCTCGCGATGACCCTGGTGGTCTGCGGGCTCTCGATCCTGATCGCGCTGGGCTGGCCCCAGCTGATGGGCGTCGCGGCTCGACGCTCGCTCTCGGCCGTCATCGCCTGCGCCGGAGTCATCGCGGCCCTCGGCGCCGGGATCGTGGACACCGCCGACGAGCTCTTCTTCTGGTCCTCCGTGGCGCTGGCCTTCGGGGTGATGAGCGTCTTCCTGATCCAGGTGCTGCGCGGCACCGGTCGGCCGCACCGGCTGGAGTCCACCATCGGGGCCTGCGCCGGGGTGCTGATCGCGACCACCGGGGCCGGCTGGGTGGCCGGCCTGCGCTACCCCGTGGAGCTCGCCGACGCGACCGGGGACGGCGCCCCCGGCGGGCTGCTGGCCGTGCGCGGGCTGCTGCCGCTGGAGGACACCACGCTGCTGGCGGTCACCGGAGCCTCCGGGGAGCTTGCCGTGGTGACGCTGGCCGCGGGCACCCTGATCATCGCGACGCTGCTGGCCGCGATCCCGCTGCCCAATGCCTGGGCGATGCTCCTGGTGGTCCTGGGAAGCGTCGGGGCCGCCATCGGCATGACCTTGGCCTGGGGGGAGCTCACCCTGCTCTTCGCCGGGACGCTCGGGCTGGTGGCCGGACTGCTGCTGGCCTCGTTCCGCAGATTCCTGCTCGCGCAGGGTCCGCCGCAGGGGATCCTCTCCGGAATCGCGGTCGGCACCGCCCCGATCGCGGCCATGGGCGCGCTGACCTACTTCACGGAGCGTCTTCTGCTGGTGTGAAGTTGTACACTTTGCTCCATGAACTTCGCACTGCAGAACGTCTCGCTGCTCGCACTGGAGATCTTCTTCATCGGGCTGCTGGTCCTGGTGACGCTGATGATCGCCGGGATCTCCTGGACCGTCATCTCCCGGCTGTACAAGGGTCAGCGCTGATCCGCCGGAACCCTCCCACGGCATACGCCGGTGTCACTCGCGCGCTGAGGAGCTGAACCCATGGCCCCGATCGAGCTTCCCACCGACCTGACCCCGGAGCTGGCTCCGCTGTACTGGCTGCTCGGGCGCTGGCGCGGCCAGGGACGCCTGGGCCTGGGTGAGCAGGATGATCCGATCTTCACCCAGGACGTCACCTTCCGGGACACCGGACTGGAGTTCGTGGAGTACCGCGCCGAAACCTGGCTCGCCGACGAGGCAGGTGCGCCGCTGCGCCCGCTCACGGTGGAGACCGGCTTCTGGTCGCTGGACCGTGCCCGGACCGACGCCGACGTCGGTCCCGGACTGGCGCCGGCAGACCTGGTCCCGGCGTACAGGAGCGCCGCCGACGTCGACCAGCTCGCGCAGCCGGACGGCGCCTTCGCCATCACCGCCACCATCACCCACCCGGGCAGCATCTCCGAGCTCTACTACGGCAAGATCAAGGGCCCGCAGCTGCAGCTCGCCACCGACGCCGTGATGCGCGGCGAGCACGCCGCGGAATATCCCGGGGCCTCCCGCATGTTCGGACTGGTGAACAGCCAGCTGTTCTGGCGCTGGGACCTTCGGGCCGCCGATGGGGAGATGGTTCCCCATGCGTCCGCGATCCTGGACCGCACGGCCTCCGCCGAAGAGGTCAGCGCCAAGCGCACCGCCTGAGCCTGCCGCTCGCCCGACCCGCGGCAGGACCCCCGCGCCGTGTGCCCTGCGCACGCGCCGCACCGATGAAGGAGTCCGCCCGTGGATGAGAACTCGAAGTCGCCCCTGCTCGCCCGCAACGGTGCCGTGGCCGACGGCGGAGATGATGCCGCCGTCGCCGCCCACTACGGGGACCCCACCCGGGAGCAGCGAGCCCTGGCCCGCGGCACCGCCGTGGTCGATCTCTCCCACCGCAGCGTGGTCACGGTCTCCGGGCCCGACCGGCTGAGCTGGCTGAGCACCCTGTCCTCCCAGGAGGTGGCCGGGCTGAAGCCGGGGGAGTCCACCGAGCTGCTGCTGCTGGACATCTCCGGACGCATCGAGCACGACGCCGCGGTGGTCGACGACGGCGAGACCGCCTGGCTGATCACCGAGAGCTCCCACGGCGCAGTGCTGGCCCAGTGGCTGGACTCGATGAAGTTCATGCTCCGCGTGGAGATCACCGATCGCACCGCCGAGTACGCCGTGCTCGGATCCACCGCCGCTCTGCCTGCTCCGGCCGTCGCCGAGGTCCTCGTCGGCTGGGAGGACCCGTGGCCGCAGCTCGGTCCCGGCGCAGCCAGCTACGCCCAGGTCGCCGAGGCAGACCACCCCGGCGCGGACTGGTCCTGGCGGCTGAGCGTGGTCCCGCGGACCGCGCTGGAAGCCACGGTCGCCGGACTGGAGCAGGCCGGCTGGAACCTGGCCGGCACCATGGCTGCCGAGGCGCTTCGAGTCGCCGCCTGGCGGCCCCGGCTGGCCCGCGAGGTGGATGAGAAGACCATTCCGCACGAGCTGGACCTGATCCGCACCGCCGTGCACCTGTCCAAGGGCTGCTATAAGGGCCAGGAGACCGTGGCGCGGGTGCACAATCTCGGCCACCCGCCGCGCCGCCTGGTCTTCCTGCACCTGGACGGCAGCGAACACACGCTTCCGGCCCTCGGCGCCGACGTCCTGGCCGCCGACGCCTCGGCGACCCCGGAGCAGCTGGCCCAGGAGCGTCCGGTCGGGAAGCTGACCTCGGTGGCCCGTCACCACGAGATGGGTCCGATCGCGCTGGCCCTGGTCAAGCGCAAGGTGGACCCTGAGCTGCAGCTGGTGGTGCGCGACGGCGACGCCGACTCGGCGACCTACTATGCCGCGGCGCAGGAGGTCATCGTCCGGCCCGACGCCGGCCAGGCGGTAGGACGCCCGCAGGGAGACTTCCTGCGCGGCCAGCGCCGCTGATCCACGGCGGCCGAGCCGGCACGTCCTGGCTGCTGGCCACTGGCAGCTGACTCCTGGCCCCGGACGCCAGGTATTCGGCGCCAGGTGCTGGCAACCTGGTGCTTCGCAACCAGGTGCTCGGCACCCGGAGGCCAGGGCTCAGTCGAGGGCCACGGTGATCTGCGCCCCGGCGGGGCTGAACCCCAGCGCGGCGGCGATGCGCAGGGGCCCGGGGGACTCGGTGCGGGCGCGCCACTGCGGAATCAGCCCCTCGGTGAAGGCCTCCTCCGCGGCGACAGCGGCCAGATGCAGACCGACCCCGCCGCGGCGCTGCTGCGGCACGGTGAGCACCCCGAGGTGCCCCAGCATCCCGGCCCAGAGCTCCCGCCCGGCGGCGCCGAGCACCGTCCCGGTGTCCTCGTCCACCAGCGCGGCCCTCCAGGGGGCCTCCGCGATGCCGCAGGCCTGCACGTCATCCGCAGGTGACGCCGCGAGCGCCGCGCTCACATGCCTCGGGTCGAAGGAGACCGCCCCGCGCTGCGCAGCGTCGAGGGCAGGCGGCTCCTCCGCGTAGAGCAGCCTCGCGGCACCCAGGCTGCGCGCGCCCACGGCATGCCGGTGGCAGATCTCCAGGAGGCGACGCTCCTCGGCGAGCTCGACCGGCGCGAGACCGCGAGCCTGGCGCAGCACCTCGGTGGGCGCGCTGAGCACCGTGTGATCGAAGAGTCGCAGGAACGTCGCCGGCGAGCCCTCGGAGGCGGGGACCTCATGATGGGATCCCGCGCCGAGCAGGGCTTCGTCCTCGAGTCCGAGCATCCGAGACCAGGACAGCGCGATGATGTTGCGGGTATGCTCCGTCAGGCTCATCCGGTGCACCCCCGTGCTGGGGGCCGGGCCGGGAGAGCTCTCGGGTGCGTGGTCCGCGGCACCGGTTCAGCGGCCGAAGAGGATCTGGGCCTCTTCATAGCGCTCCTGGGGCACGGTCTTGAGTCCGTCCAGCGCCTCGGCGAGATCGACCTTGACGATCTCGGTGCCGCGCAGCGCGGCCATGTGGCCCCAGGCCTGCTCGTGCACGAGGTCCAGGCCGCGGATGCCGAATCGGGTGGCGAGCACCCGGTCATAGCCGGTGGGGTTGCCGCCGCGCTGGATGTGGCCCAGGGTCGTGTTCCGGGACTCGATGCCGGTCTTGGTCTCGATCTGGTGGGTCACCCATTCCCCGATGCCGCCCAGTCGGGGGCGCCCGTCGGATTCCTCGCCCTTGCCCGCCAGCGCGGACTCGGCGTCCTCGGGGATGAAGCCCTCGGCGACGACGACCAGCGGTGAGCGTCCGCGCGAGTGGACTTGCTCCACCCATTCGCAGACCTGGTCCATGGAGACCTTGTGCTCCGGGATCAGGATGGCGTGGGCCCCGGCGGCCATGCCGGAGTGCAGCGCGATCCAGCCGACGTGGCGACCCATGACTTCGGCGACCATGCAGCGGTGGTGGGATTCGCCGGTGGTGCGCAGCCGGTCCATCGCGTCGGTGGCGATGGAGATCGCGGTGTCGAAGCCGAAGGTGTAGTCGGTGGCCTTGAGATCGTTGTCGATCGTCTTGGGCACGCCCACCACGGGGATCCCGTCGTCGGCGAGCCGCTTGGCGCCGGCGAGGGTGCCCTCGCCGCCGATGGCGATGACGGCGTCGATGTCATGGCGCTTGAGCTGCTTGGCGATGTTCTCCGGCCCGCCGCCCGGGTGGTTGTACGGGTGGGTGCGGGAGGTGCCGAGGATGGTGCCGCCCTCGCGGGAGAGTCCGCGCACGGACTGTCGGGGAAGGTCGATGTAGTCGCCCTCGATGAGCCCTCGCCAGCCTCCCTTGAGGCCGACGAACTCATCGCCATAGCTCTTGATGCCGTGCAGCACGGCGGAGCGGATGACGGCATTGAGGCCGGGGCAGTCGCCGCCGGAGGTGAGCAGTCCGATGCGCATGGTGATTCAGCTCGTCCCTTCATGGATTTCAGGAAAAATCTCAGGCCTGACTTCCTCGGCAGGTTGCTTCGCCTCAGTCTATGGGGTGCAGTGGGATCCGCAGAGGCCCTGGCCAGCCGGTTTTCTGCGGCGAGGGGATCAGCCGAGCAGGTCCTGGAGCCGGCGCAGACCCTTGGCCAGGTCCTCGTCGCCCAGCGCGTAGGAGAGTCGCAGGAATCCGCTGGGTCCGAAGGCCTCACCCGGGACGACGGCGACCTTGGCCTCTTCGAGGATCAGCTCGGCCAGCTCTGCCGAGGTCTGCGGGGTGCGACCGGCGATCTCGCGGCCGAGCGCCTCGCGCACATCGACGTAGGCGTAGAAGGCACCCTCGGGGGTGGGGCAGGAGAACCCGGTGATCTCGTTGAGCCCGCTCACGATGGCGCGGCGGCGCCGGTCGAAGGCGGTCTTCATCTCCTCGACCGCGTCCAGCGGCCCCTCGACGGCGGCCAGGGCGGCCATCTGTGAGACGTTGGCGACGTTGCTGGTGGCATGGGACTGCAGGTTCGCCGCCGCCTTGATGACGTCGGTCGGGCCCACCATCCAGCCCACGCGCCACCCGGTCATCGCATAGGTCTTGGCGACACCGTTGAGGATCACCACCTGATCGGCCAGCTCTTCGACGGCGGCGATCGAGGTGAACTCGGCGTCGTCGTAGGTGAGGTGCTCATAGATCTCGTCGGTGACCACCCACAGGCCATTCTCTGCGGCCCAGCGGCCGATCTCCCGGACCTCCTCGGCGGAGTAGACCGCGCCGGTGGGGTTGGAGGGTGAGACGAAGACCAGCACCTTCGTCGCCGGGCTCAGCGTCTGCTCCAGCTGGGCCAGGGTGACCTTGTACCCCTGCTCGGGTCCGGCGAAGACATCCACCGGCACGCCGCCGGCCAGCTTGATCGCCTCCGGGTAGGTGGTCCAGAACGGAGCCGGCAGGATCACCTCGTCCCCGGGATCCAGCAGCGTGGCGAAGGTGTTGTACACGGCTTGCTTGCCGCCGTTGGTGATCAGCACGTTCGCCGGTTCCAGCGCCTCGCCCCGGATCCGGTAGCCGGAGTCCCGGGTGGTCTTCTGAGCCACCGCTGAGCGCAGCTCCGGCAGCCCGGCGGCAGGGGAGTAGCGGTGGAATCGAGGGTTCAGCGCCGCTTCACGCGCCGCCTCGACGATGTAGCCCGGGGTGGGGAAGTCCGGCTCGCCTGCACCGAAACCGATGACGTCCTCACCTGCGGCCTTCAGCGCCTTGGCCTTCGCGTCCACGGCAAGGGTGGCGGACTCGGCGATGGAGCCGATACGGTCGGAGATGCGGGAGCTCGGAGCAGTCATGTCTGTGGGATCCTTTCGGGATTCATGGACTGATCCAAGCCTACCGGTTTGTCCTGCACCGGGCCGAGGGCGTAGAGTGATCGTTCGGTGTCTCCGGCACCTCCGATCCATCGTGCCCCGAAACCGGTGCTCCGGTCCTCGATGCGGTAATGTGGCGGAGGGTCAGATTCCCCTAGGGCAGTGGCGCAATTGGTAGCGCAACGGTCTCCAAAACCGTAGGTTGCAGGTTCGAGTCCTGTCTGCCCTGCTAGGCACCCGCCTTAACCGTGAACAGATGGAGTCTTCGTGTCCCAGTCGCCTTCGACGCATGATCAGGGCTCCACGCCTGCCGGCGGCGATCCGAAGGGCCCGTTCGGGAAGCTGTGGCTGTTCCTTCGCCAGGTCATCGACGAGCTCCGCAAGGTGGTCGTACCGACCCGCCGGGAGCTGACCAACTACACCCTGGTGGTGCTGGTCTTCGTGGTCATCGTGATCGGAATCGTCACCGGTTTCGACGCGGTCTTCAGCCGGGGCGCCGAGGCGCTCTTCGGGTCCACCGGAGGCGTCGAGCAGCCGGTGGAGCCGCCCGCCGGAGTCGGCGGCGGCGCCGAGGACTGAGCCGGGCCGCCCAGATGACCATGACGAGATGCCGCAGCCAGGCATCCACCACGTGAACGAGAGCTCGCCGTGCGTCGGTGAGCACCACGGAAAGCAGGAGAACAGTGTCTGAACAGGATCTTTCGCAGCAGACCGAAGAGGTCGACGCCGCCCAGGACGCCGCTGCCGATTCAGCAGCGGGCACCGATGCGGCCGAGGAGACCTCAGCCGCTGTCGAGACGGCTGAGCAGACCGAAGCCGGGACCGACGAGGATTCCGCCGACGCCGATGTGGCCGCCGAGGAGACCGAGGCGCAGGACGAAGCCGGCCCCGAGGCCCCCGCCGACTCCGAGGCTCCCGCCGAGGCCGAGGTTCCCGAGGAGGAGAAGTCCTACGAGGAGCGCGCCGCCGCACTGAAATCCACGCTGCGCCGCCAGCTCGGTGACTGGTACGTGGTGCACACCTACGCGGGCTACGAGAAGCGTGTGAAGTCCAACCTGGAGACCCGGATCCAGACCCAGGACATGGAGGACCACATCTTCGAGATCGAGGTCCCCATGGAAGAGGTCGTGGAGATCAAGGGCACTCAGCGCAAGGTCGTGAGCCGGGTCCGCATCCCGGGCTACGTGATCGTGCGCATGGAGCTCACCGACGCCTCCTGGGGCGTCGTGCGCCACACCCCGGGGGTCACCGGGTTCGTCGGCAACGCCCACGATCCGCACCCGCTGAGCTCCGAAGAGGTCTTCGACATGCTCTCGGACCACCTCCTGGGCAAGCCCGATGCACCCAAGCACGGCGAAGACGGCTCCGCGGCTCCGGCCGCCTCCGACGTCAAGGTGGACTTCGAGATCGGTGAATCGGTCACCGTCACCGATGGCCCCTTCGCCACGCTGCCGGCCTCGATCTCGGAGATCCACGCAGACTCGCGCCAGCTCGTGGTCCTGGTCTCGATCTTCGAGCGCGAGACCCCGGTGACGCTGAACTTCAACCAGGTCGAAAAGATCTACTGAGGTTCACCAGCATGGACCGAACCGACGACGTCGTCGGTCCGGTCCATGCGAAAACTCAAGACTTTCGATGCCGCAGGTGGCTTTGGCCGGCGGCGTCGAACCGGTCATCACGCCATGATGACCACCCCCCTGCGTCACGCTCCTGTGGCACAGGGACACCAGGTGAGGGTTCAAGCTCACGCGCGGCTTCCAGCGGCGCGAGGGCTTGAGGCCACCACGCAAGCAAAGGACGCTTAAACATGGCCCCGAAGAAGAGAGTCTCCGGCCTGATCAAGCTGCAGATCAAGGCAGGTGCCGCTAACCCGGCCCCGCCGATCGGTCCCGCACTCGGTCAGCACGGTGTCAACATCATGGAGTTCTGCAAGGCTTACAACGCCGCGACTGAGGCTCAGCGCGGGAATGTGATCCCTGTGGAGATCACGGTCTACGAGGACCGCTCCTTCACCTTCGTCACCAAGACCCCGCCGGCCGCCGAGCTGATCAAGAAGGCAGCAGGCGTGGCCAAGGGCTCGGGCGTGCCGCACACCGAGAAGGTCGGCAAGCTCAGCCAGTCACAGGTCGAAGAGATCGCTCAGACCAAGATGGAGGACCTCAACGCGAACGACCTCGCCTCGGCCTCCAAGATCGTCGCCGGAACTGCCCGCTCCATGGGCATCACGGTCGAAGGCTGAACCGGGCTCACGCCCACCATCAACTGACAAACAGTCCGGCCTATGAGTCGGACGGTGGGAAGGGTCGAGCGCGACCCGCGTACCACGACTGCTAAGGAGAACACGCAGATGGCAAAGCGCAGCAAAGCTTATGAAGCAGCGGCAAAAAAGGTCAACGAAGATGACCTGTACTCCCCGGCCGAGGCGCTAGCCCTGGCCAAGGAGATCAACCCGTCGAAGACTGACGCGACCGTCGAGGTCGCCATGCGGCTCTCGGTGGATCCGCGCAAGGCCGACCAGATGGTCCGCGGCACGGTCATCCTGCCCAACGGCACCGGCAAGACCTCGCGCGTCGTGGTCTTCACCCAGGGCGACAACATCGCCAAGGCCGAAGAGGCCGGGGCGGACTACGTCGGCGGCGATGAGCTCATCGCCAAGGTCGCCGATGGTTGGACCGACTTCGACGCCGCCGTCGCCTCGCCCGACATGATGGGCAAGGTCGGTCGCCTGGGCAAGGTCCTGGGTCCGCGTAACCTGATGCCGAACCCGAAGACCGGCACGGTGACCCCGGACGTCGCCAAGGCCGTCAACGAGCTCAAGGGCGGCAAGATCACCTTCCGCGTGGACAAGCACTCGAACCTGCACTTCATCGTGGGCAAGACCAGCTTCGACGCGAAGGCGCTGGCGGAGAACTACGCCGCAGCCCTGGAAGAGATCCTGCGGCTGAAGCCCTCGGCCTCGAAGGGTCGCTACATCGCCAAGGCCACGGTGACCACCACCTTCGGCCCCGGCATCCCGGTGGACCCGAACGTGACCAAGGTGCTCACGGACTGATCTCTCAGCTCCCGCGGCATCAGGCAGGGCCCTCGTCCCATGGGACGGGGGCCCTGCCTGTTCCCCGGCGGCTTTGCGAAGCCGCGGATCCGCGTGTAGGCTGAGTCTTGACCAAAGACCGCCGGTCGTTGTTCTCGTGCGCAGATCATTGGCTGATCTGCGTGGTCAGCAGACATCATGTCTGTGAGGCGATGCAACGTAAAGACCCGAATCGGGCGACCTGCGCAGGACACGATCAGCTCTTCTGGAGATGCTGCCCGCGGTGAGACGTGAGCGGCGAATTTTAGGAGTCATGCCCCGTGCCTTGCGCAGCGGGGCATTTTTTATGCCCGCCCGAGGGTGGTGACCGGCTTACATGATCGGAAGGAGTGCCATGGCGAATCCTGAGAAGGCTGCCGCCGTCGACGAGTTGAAGGAACTCTTCAACAACTCGACAGCCGCAGTGCTCACGGAGTACCGCGGCCTCTCCGTGGGCCAGCTGCAGACACTGCGCCGGTCCGTGCGAGAGAACGCACACTACGCTGTGGTGAAGAACACGCTCACAGAGATCGCGGCACGGGAACTCGGCATCGACGCCTTCGAAGGCAAGATGTCCGGACCCTCCGCGATCGCCTTCGTCCACGGCGACGCCGTGGACGTGGCCAAGGCGCTGCGTGACTTCGCCAAGAGCAATCCTGCACTGATCGTCAAGGGCGGCTATATGGATGGCGCCGCCCTCGACGAGGCAGGAATGAAGCAGCTCGCGGATCTTGAATCCCGTGAAGTTCTGCTCAGCAAGATGGCTGGTGCCTTCATCGGCGTCCAGTCCAAGGCCGCTGCCGTCTTCCAGGCGCCGCTGTCCAAGACCGTTCGCACGGTCGAGGCGCTGCGCGAGAAGCAGGAAGCTGCCTGAGCTCGAGCTCAGCATTGATCCGCAAGCAACACCCCCTAAACATTTAGAAGGAGCGCCCCCATGGCGAAGATGAGCAACGACGAACTGATCGAACAGTTCAAGGACATGTCCCTGATCGAGCTCTCCGAGTTCGTCAAGGTCTTCGAGGAGACTTTCGACGTCACTGCAGCTGCTCCCGCAGCAGCCGCAGCGGCTCCCGCAGCAGCAGCTGAGGAAGAAGAAGAGCAGACCGAGTTCGACGTGGTCCTCGAGGCCGCCGGCGACAAGAAGATCGGCGTCATCAAGGAGGTGCGCGGTCTGACTTCCCTCGGTCTCAAGGAGGCGAAGGACGTCGTCGACAGCGCTCCCAAGGCAGTTCTCGAAGGTGTCGACAAGGCAACCGCCGAGAAGGCGAAGGAGACCCTGGAGGCCGCAGGCGCCACCGTCACCCTCAAGTGATCGGGGCGGCGAGAGCCGCATCCAGGCAGTCTTGACTGCATACAGAGATCCCCCGGAAGGCTTCCTTCCGGGGGATCTCTGTATGTCCCTGAAACTCTGTATGCTCCAGAAACTCCGTATGCCCGATCAGAGTCGGCTGCCAGGTTTGGGCATCAGCCCCGTCGCGACCAGGGCGAGCCCGGCCAGGGCGAAGACCCCGAGGGCCACGATGAGCCAGTCGATGTAGATCC
Organism: Nesterenkonia sp. E16_10; assembly: GCF_017347085.1. GTDB lineage: Bacteria > Actinomycetota > Actinomycetes > Actinomycetales > Micrococcaceae > Nesterenkonia. The sequence goes on along the minus strand of NZ_JADPSA010000001.1, from coordinate 171,088 downwards.
CCAGCACGATGCTCGCCAAGACCCACAGCGCCAGCGCCACCGCGATGGCGGCATAGATGGCCCCTGAGATGCGGGGTCCGCGGACCGAGTCTGCGCCGCCGGAGGTCGCCGCCAGCGGACCCTTCGCGGCGGGGGCCGCCGCCGTGCCGGTCGGGGGAACGGTCCCGGCGCTGAGCGCGGCCTCCTGCTCGGCGCGCTCGAACCAGCGGGGGCCGCGCTCGGGCTCCTTCCAGGTGAAGTCTCGTTCGCTCTGCGCGCGCAGCGACTCGGCCAGCAGCTCGTCGACGTCGGCCGGCTCCGGCGGAAGCGGTCGGGTGGGGTGGGTGCGCGGGTCCTGCTCGGGCTGCTCTGCGGTCATCGCTGCTCACCTTCCTGCTCGTAGGTGGTGGAGTCATAGATCGTGGTGTTGCCGAAGGCGGAGTTGAGCTCCAGATGGATCTGATCCTCGGAGTCCTCCGGGCCTATGACCAGGTCGTCGCCGGAGATGCCCGAACGCTCCAGGCTCTGGTCCTGTGTGGCGATCTCCAGGTTGCTCAGCGCCTGTCCGGTGCTGAGCAGGACCTGCGTCTCATCCGGGATGATCACCGTGGTGTTGGAGAAGGCCTGGTTGACCTGGGCGTCCCAGACGACGGGATCAGCCGGTCCGCCCAGCGTCTCAAGCTCGCGCAGGTCCACCGTGGTGTTGGCGAAGACGCTCTGCACCTGGGTCTGCGTGGTGGTGTATTCGCCGAAGGCGTGGTTCGATCCGCCGCCGAAGCCGGAGGCGCTCTGTCCGGCAAAGAGCACCAGCATGAGCGCCGTGCTCAGCGCGAGCAGTCCTGGAGTGCCGGGACGACCGCGCAGCGCCGCGGTGAAGTGGGTCAGCCCGAGGATCAGCACCAGACCGGCGGTGGCCGCGATGGCCACGGTGGTGCTGGAGAGGCCGAGTCCTCCGCCGAGCCAGGCGAGCCCCACGATGACCGGCAGCGCCAGCATCGCCAGACCCCAGCTCAGCTGACGGCGACGACGCCGGGCGGCCTGTTCTCGGAGCGAGGGCTGCGGGCGGGGTTCCCGGGTCCTGGCGGAGACGGAGCTTGCCGGGGCTGCGGCGGAAGCAGCGGAGGAGGTGTGAGCGGCGGGGCTCGGCGTGGTCGACTCTTCCTTGGGGTACCAGGCCGGCTTCCCGTCCGCACGCGGCGGCTTCGAGTCCCCGGCCTCAGCTTTTCCCGCGGTGCCCTGACCCGAGGCGTCGAAGCGCCCCGGGGTCGACCGGCCTGCGGCGCCGGAGGCTGATGCCTGCCCGCCGGTCGTGCCGGCGCGGCGCCGGTGATTGCGGACCATCACGTAGATGGCCCAGCCCACGGCCGCCAGGATGACCAGGTTCAACAGCACCGCCAGCGGTCCTGCGATGCTGACCGGGGTGAAGATGTTCAGTGCGCCGATGACCGTGAGGACGGCGCCGCCGATGAACCCCGAGGTGTAGTCGCCCCGCACCGCCTGCTGCGCATGGATCCTTCCCTCGCGATCGGGGATGAACATCCACGCCAGCCCGTAGAGCAGGGCCGCGGGGGAGAAGAAGATGATGAGGGCGACGACGCCGAGCCCACGCACCAGGGCGGCGTCCCATCCCACCTTCAGTGAGATTCCGGCGAAGATTCCGCCGAGCCAGCCTTCTTCGGGGCGGACGAGTCCTGTGGTGCGCATCCAGTCGAAGAAGCGGCGGCCTGTCTCAGGCTTCTGATTGTCCATGCCTCCAGTCTCCGCCGCGCCCGCCTCTCTCCGCTATTGGGGGGCACCCTGATCAAACCCTGAATCCTGGCCCTTGGGCCCCCGATACGGGACTCAGACCATCGAAGTGCACCGGTGTGCGTGGCAGTATGGAGAATATGGACAGCGCCAGCCCGACGCCACCGGCGCAGAACAGCGCGCGCCCGCAGCGGCCTCCGCTGCTGCGCGCCGCGCAGACCCCCTTGGCAGGGGTCTGCCTGGGCCTGTCCCGTCACCTGGGGGTCTCGGTGACCTCGGTGCGGACCGTCATGATCGGACTCAGCATCGCCGGCGGCATCGGCCTGCTGCTCTACTGCTGGCTCTGGATCTTCGTCCCGCTTCAGGACGAGCCGCGCCCCGATGCGGCGGCGCGGGGGCTCAGCGGCCCCGCCGTCGAGGGTGAGGACGCCGAGGGTCAGGAGAGCGCCGGGACGCAGGGGCGTGCCGCCAGCGGCATCGACCCCAAGGCAGAACCGGCGCAGTACTTCAGCGCCCGAGCACGCGAGCTGCTGCATTCCCTGACCAGCTCCCCTCAGGTGCTGCTGGGCGGAGCGCTGCTGGGCGGGGCCGGGCTGATCGGGCTTCAGCTGCTGGGCGCACAGATCAACTGGTGGCTCATCGGACCTCCACTGATCCTCGGGGTCGGGGTGCTGCTTGCCTGGTCCCAGGTGGACGCCATCGGCCCCAGCACCGCGGACCAGGCGCCAGGCCAGCGCGCCCCCGGGGCTCGGTCCCGGCAGGCCATCCTGTGGCAGTTCTCCATCGGGGCGCTGCTGGTGATCCTGGCCCTGCTGCTCCTGGCCGGTGGATTCCTGCCCGCGGCGGACCTCCTGCTGGGACTGATGGTGGCGGCGATGCTGCTGGCCGGCGTCGCCCTGGTCACCGCGCCGTGGCTGATCCGGCTCTACCGGACCTCCAACACCGAACGTGCCCGCGCCGCCGCCGAGGCCGAGCGCGCCGACATCGCGGCCCACCTGCACGACTCGGTGCTCCAGACCCTGGCCATGATCCAGAAGCAGCGCCACGACCCGGCCTCCGTGGAACGGCTCGCCCGGCGACAGGAGCGGCAGCTGCGCGGCTGGCTCTACAGCCGGGACAGCGCCGAGACCGGGACCCTGAAGGAGCAGCTGAGCGGCGTCGCCGCCGAGCTCGAGGAGCTGCACAGCGTGCCCGTGGAGGTCGTCGCCGTCGGAGAATCGCAGCGCAGCGATCATCGGGTCCTGGTGGCCGCGGCCCGAGAGGGCATCGTCAACGCGCTCAAGCACGCCGGTCCCGCCTCGGTGTACCTGGAGTCCACTCCTGCCGAGGATGCGGTGTTCATCCGCGACCGCGGGGCCGGTTTCGACCCCGGCGGCATCGAGTCCGACCGGCTGGGCGTGCGCGAATCGATCATCGGACGGATGAACCGGGCCGGCGGGTCGGCGAGGATCCGCTCGAGCGAGACCGGCACCGAGGTCCAGCTCCGCATGCCCGTCACTGCCACGACCGCCCCGGAATCCGCCACCGAGCCGATGCCTCAGCGCGAGGAGACCTATGGATGAGCAGTCGACCGGCGATCTGCGCCGGGTGGTCATCGTCGATGACCATGGGATCTTCCGCGCCGGACTGAAGTCGGAGCTCTCGGGCCGGGTCGAGGTCATCGGCGAAGGCCACGACGTCGAGTCCGCGATCGCCGCGGTCCGGGCCGGACGCCCGGAGGTGGTGCTGCTCGACGTGCACCTGCCCGGGGGGACCGGCGGGGGAGGGGCCGAGGTCGTACGGGCCTGCCGCGACCTCCCCGAGGTGCGCTTCCTCGCGATCAGCGTGTCTGACCAGGCCGAGGATGTGGTCTCGGTGATCCGCGCCGGGGCCCGCGGCTACGTCACCAAGACCATCAGCACCGCCGACCTGGTCCAGGCCGTCCTGGACGTGGCCACCGGAGACGCGGTCTTCTCGCCACGCCTGGCAGGATTCGTGCTCGACGCCTTCGGCACCGGGGGAGTCCAGGACGTGCGCGACGAGGAGCTGGACCGGCTCTCGGCCCGCGAGGTGGAGGTGATGCGGCTGATCGCACGCGGCTACACCTACCGGGAGATCGCCGGCGAGCTGTTCATCTCGATCAAGACCGTGGAGACCCATGTCTCCAAGGTGCTGCGCAAGCTGCAGCTCTCCTCGCGCCACGAACTCACCCGCTGGGCGGAGAGGCGTCGCATCGTCTGACGCCCGGCGGCCTGGACCCGGCGCGTCCGACGTCTGACGCCCGGCGCGCCGGGGTGTGTCCCATCGCACGTCCGGTGCACACAGGCTGGTACAGTTACTGCCCAGAAAGCCCGGAGCCCCCTCAACACTCTCCGCCGGCCTTCCCATTCGGCGTCAGGCACAGCCCTCGCGTCTCATGCCCCAGTGGCCTCCTCTTGCCTTGGGCTGTCTTCGTGGTCTATTCTGTACTTTTGCGCATCTTCTCTACATCAGTGCCTTCAAATAGCGGTGGGCAGTTGAATTTATGCGTGATTCCTACGGAAGCTACGAAGGTCTGTGGAAGGATCCAACTTGGTCGCCTCGAGCACCTCAACGACTCAAACCGCTGCCTCGGCCCGCACTGCTGAATACGCAGGCCGACTCTCATTCGCAAAGATCCACGAACCCCTCGATGTCCCAGAGCTGCTGGCTCTGCAGATCGACTCCTTCGACCGCCTCATCGGCAACGACAGCTGGGCTGCTCGCGTCGAGGAGGCCCGACAGAAGGGCATCAAGGGCGTTTCCGAAACCTCCGGACTCTCCGACATCTTCGAGGAGATGTCACCGATCGAGGACTTCCAGGGCACCATGTCCCTGAGCTTCTCGGATCCTGAGTTCGCCGACCCCAAGATGCCGGTCGCTGAGTGCAAGGAGCGGGACACCACCTATTCCGCTCCGCTGTACGTCAAGGCCGAGTTCATGAACCACAACACCGGTGAGATCAAGCAGCAGACCGTGTTCATGGGCGATTTCCCGCTCATGACCGATCGCGGCACGTTCATCATCAACGGCACCGAACGCGTGGTCGTCTCCCAGCTGGTCCGTTCCCCGGGCGCCTACTTCGAGCGCACTCCGGACAAGACCAGCGACAAGGACATCTACACCGCCAAGGTCATCCCCTCACGCGGTGCCTGGTTCGAGCTCGAGATCGACAAGCGCGATCAGGTCGGCGTGCGCCTGGACCGGCGCCGCAAGCAGCCGGTCACCGCGCTGCTGAAGGCCCTGGGCTGGAGCGAGTCCCGAATCCTGGAAGAGTTCGGCGAGTACGACTCGATCCGCGCCACCATGGAGAAGGACGCCTTCGAGACCCAGGCCGACGCGCTGATCGACATCTACCGCAAGCTGCGCCCGGGCGAGCCGCCGACGGTGGAGGCCGCCGAGTCGCTGCTGCGCGGGCTCTACTTCACCCCGAAGCGCTACGACCTGGCCAAGGTGGGCCGCTATAAGCTCAACCGCAAGCTCGGCGTGGACAAGGCGTTCACCGACGCCGACGCATCGGTGCTCAACGAGGCCGACATCGTCGCGATGATCCACTACCTCGCCGCGCTGCATGCCGGCAAGGAGAGCATCAAGGGCGTCCGCGACGCGGAAGAGATCGACGTGCACATCAGCGTCGACGACATCGACCACTTCGGCAACCGCCGCATCCGTGCGGTCGGTGAGCTCATCGAGAACCAGGTCCGCACGGGCCTGTCCCGCATGGAGCGTGTGGTCCGCGAGCGGATGACGACTCAGGACGTCGAGGCCATCACGCCGCAGACGCTGATCAACATCCGCCCCGTCGTCGCCTCCATCAAGGAGTTCTTCGGCACCTCCCAGCTCTCGCAGTTCATGGATCAGAACAACCCGCTGGCCGGACTGACGCATAAGCGTCGCCTCTCCGCGCTGGGCCCGGGCGGTCTCTCCCGTGATCGCGCCGGCATGGAGGTCCGTGACGTCCACCCGTCGCACTACGGCCGCATGTGCCCCATCGAGACCCCGGAAGGCCCGAACATCGGCCTGATCGGCTCGCTGGCCACCTACGGGCGGATCAACGCCTTCGGCTTCATCGAGACCCCGTACCGCAAGGTCATCGGCGGCGTGGTCACCGAGAAGATCGACTACCTCACCGCCGACGACGAGCTGGTCTCCCAGATCGCCCAGGCCAACGCGCCGCTGAACGAGGACGGGACCTTCGCTGAGTCCACCGTGCTCTGCCGCGGCCGTGCAGACGGAACCGGTGAGCAGGGCGAGCCCGTGCTGACCGTCCCGGACGCGATCGACTACATGGACGTCTCACCGCGCCAGATGGTCTCGGTCGCCACCGCGCTGATCCCGTTCCTGGAGCACGACGACGCCAACCGCGCACTGATGGGCGCCAACATGCAGCGCCAGGCTGTGCCGCTGCTGGAGTCGGAGTCCCCGCTGGTCGGCACCGGCATGGAGAAGTTCGCCGCGATCGACGCCGGTGACTCGGTCACCGCGGAGAAGCCCGGCGTGGTCACCCGCGTGGCCGCCGACATCGTCACCGTGCTCAACGACGACGGCACGCAGATCCACTACCCGATCATGAAGTTCCAGCGCTCGAACCAGGGCAACGCCTACAACCAGCGGGTGCGGGTCTCCGAGGGGGATCGACTGGAGCGCCAGTCGATCATCGCCGACGGACCCTCCACCGAGGCTGGCGAGCTGGCTCTGGGCAAGAACCTGCTGGTCGCGTTCATGTCCTGGGAGGGTCACAACTTCGAGGATGCGATCATCCTCTCCCAGCGGATGATCCAGGACGATGTGCTCACCTCGATCCACATCGAGGAGCACGAGGTCGACGCTCGCGACACCAAGCTCGGTGCCGAAGAGGTCACTCGTGACATCCCCAACGTCTCCGAGGAGATGCTTGCCCAGCTCGACGAGCGCGGCATCATCCACATCGGTGCCGAGGTCTCGGCAGGCGACATCCTGGTCGGCCGCGTCACGCCCAAGGGCGAGACCGAGCTGACCCCGGAGGAGCGCCTGCTGCGCGCCATCTTTGGCGAAAAGTCCCGCGAAGTGCGTGACACCTCGCTGAAGGTCCCCCACGGCGAGTCCGGCACCGTCATCGGCGTCCGGATCTTCGACGCGGAGGAGGGCGACGATCTGCCCCCCGGCGTGAACCAGCTGGTCCGCGTTTACGTGGCTCAGAAGCGCAAGATCACCGACGGCGACAAGCTCGCCGGCCGCCACGGCAACAAGGGCGTCATCTCCAGGATCCTTCCTGTGGAGGACATGCCCTTCCTGCCCGACGGCACCGCGGTGGACATCGTGCTGAACCCGCTGGGCGTGCCCGGTCGTATGAACATCGGCCAGGTCATGGAGGTCCACCTCGGGTGGGCCGCCAAGCAGGGCTGGAAGATCGAGGGCGAGCCTGACTGGATCAAGAAGCTCCCGAACCTGCCCCGCGAGACCGGACCCACCAAGGTCTCCACCCCGGTGTTCGACGGCGCCGAGCCGGCCGAGCTGACCGGCATCCTGGAGTCTGTGAACCCGTCTCGCGACGGCGAGCAGCTCGTGGGTGCCAACGGCAAGGCGCAGCTCTTCGACGGTCGCTCCGGCGAGCCGTTCCCCGAGGGCGTCGCGGTCGGCTACATGTACATCCTGAAGCTGCACCACCTGGTCGACGACAAGATCCACGCACGCTCCACCGGACCGTACTCGATGATCACCCAGCAGCCGCTGGGCGGCAAGGCGCAGTTCGGCGGTCAGCGCTTCGGTGAGATGGAGGTCTGGGCCCTGGAGGCCTATGGCTCCGCCTACACCCTGCAGGAGCTGCTGACGATCAAGTCGGATGACATCCACGGTCGTGTGAAGGTCTACGAGGCCATCGTGAAGGGCGAGAACATTCCGGAGCCTGGTGTTCCGGAGTCGTTCAAGGTGCTCATCAAGGAGATGCAGTCGCTCTGCCTCAACGTGGAGGTCCTCTCCGCGGACGGCAGCAAGGTCGAGATGCGTGACTCGGAGGAAACCGGGTTCAGCGCTGCGGAGGAGCTCGGCATCGATCTCTCCCGCGCAGAGCCCAGCTCGGTCGAAGAGGTCTGAGGGCCTCACCGATGCACCTTCACTCCGTCACGAATCTTTAGAGAAAAGAGAGATACCGGACTATGTCCCAAGAATCCTCATTCGGCACAATGCGTATCGGGCTTGCCACCGGTGACGAAATCCGTGGTTGGTCCTATGGTGAGGTCAAGAAGCCTGAGACCATCAACTACCGCACCCTGAAGCCCGAGAAGGACGGACTCTTCTGCGAGAAGATCTTCGGCCCGTCCCGGGACTGGGAGTGCTACTGCGGCAAGTACAAGCGCGTGCGCTTCAAGGGCATCATCTGTGAGCGCTGCGGCGTCGAGGTCACTCGCGCCAAGGTGCGCCGTGAGCGGATGGGCCACATCCAGCTCGCCGCCCCGGTGACTCACATCTGGTACTTCAAGGGCGTTCCCTCGCGCTTGGGCTACCTGCTGGACCTGGCGCCGAAGGACCTCGAGAAGGTCATCTACTTCGCCGCCTACATGATCACCGAGGTCGACACCGACCGTCGCCACGACGACCTGCCCAACCTGCAGGCCGAGATCGACCAGGAGCTCAAGCACCTGGCCGATCAGCGTGACTCCGACATCGCCGCGATCTCCAAGGACCTCGAGGGTGACCTCGAGCGTCTGGAGGGCGAGGGTGCCAAGGCTGCCGAGAAGAAGAAGGCGCGCGACACCTCCGACAAGCAGATGTCACAGGTGCGCAAGCGCGCCGACGCCGAGATCGAGCAGCTCGAGCGGGTCTGGGATCGCTTCAAGAACCTCAAGGTCTCCGACCTCGAGGGCGATGAGGCGCTCTTCCGCGAGATGCGCACCCGCTACGGCCAGTACTTCGAAGGTGCCATGGGCGCCGAGGCGATCCAGCGTCGCCTGGCGAGCTATGACATGGAGGCTGAGGCAGAGCGGCTGCGCGAGATCATCGCCACCGGCAAGGGTCAGCGCAAGACCCGGGCCCTGAAGCGGCTGAAGGTGCTCAACGCGTTCCTCGCCAACGGCACCACCCCGCGCGGCATGGTGCTCGAGGCCGTCCCGGTGATCCCCCCGGAGATCCGTCCGATGGTCCAGCTCGACGGCGGTCGTTTCGCGACCTCGGATCTCAACGACCTCTACCGTCGTGTGATCAACCGCAACAACCGCCTGAAGCGTCTGCTGGATCTCGGTGCCCCCGAGATCATCGTGAACAACGAGAAGCGCATGCTCCAGGAGTCCGTGGACTCGCTCTTCGACAACGGTCGTCGCGGTCGTCCGGTCACCGGACCGGGCAACCGGCCGCTGAAGTCGCTCTCTGACATGCTCAAGGGCAAGCAGGGACGCTTCCGGCAGAACCTGCTCGGCAAGCGCGTGGACTACTCCGGGCGTTCGGTCATCGTGGTCGGACCCCAGCTTCAGCTGCACCAGTGCGGTCTGCCCAAGCAGATGGCGCTGGAGCTGTTCAAGCCCTTCGTGATGAAGCGTCTGGTGGATCTCAACCACGCGCAGAACATCAAGTCGGCCAAGCGCATGGTGGAGCGTCAGCGTCCCCAGGTCTGGGACGTTCTCGAAGAGATCATCACCGAGCACCCGGTGCTGCTGAACCGCGCACCCACCCTGCACCGTCTGGGCATCCAGGCCTTCGAGCCGCAGCTGGTGGAGGGCAAGGCCCTTCAGCTGCACCCGCTGGTCTGCTCGGCGTTCAACGCCGACTTCGACGGCGACCAGATGGCCGTCCACCTTCCGCTGTCTCCCGAGGCCCAGGCCGAGGCGCGCATCCTGATGCTCTCCTCGAACAACATCCTGAAGCCCTCGGACGGCCGCCCGGTGGCGCTGCCCTCGCAGGACATGATCATCGGTCTGCACCACCTCACCACCAAACGTGAGGACGAGGTCGGCGCAGGTCGCGCCTTCTCCTCCATCGGTGAGGCGCAGATGGCCTTCGACCTGCGTGAGCTGCACATCAACGCGCCGGTCAAGATCACCGTGGAGGGCTACACGCCCTCAGCCGCGGTGCCTGCTCCCGAAGGCTGGGAGCCGGGAACCCCGGCCACGCTGAACACCACGATGGGCCAGGTGCTCTTCAACCAGCTGCTGCCGGAGGGCTACCCCTGGCAGGACTCGGTGGCGGACAAGGGCCAGCTCTCGAACCTGATCAACGATCTGGCCGAGCGCTTCCCGAACAACGTCACCGCCCGCACCCTGGACAACCTCAAGGACGCCGGCTTCTACTGGTCCACCCGCTCGGGCGTCACCGTCGCAATCTCCGACGTGACCTCGAACATGGACAAGAAGAAGATCATGGACGTCTACGAGGACCAGGCCGCCAAGGTCCAGTCCCAGTACGACATGGGTCTGATCGGCGATGACGAGCGCCACTCCGAGCTTGTCGAGATCTGGACCAAGGCCACCGACGAGGTGGCCGCAGCGATGCAGGCCGGCATGGATGAGCACAACAACATCAACCGGATGGTCACCTCCGGCGCCCGAGGCAACTGGCTTCAGGTCCGGCAGATCGCGGGCATCCGTGGTCTGGTGACCAACCCCAAGGGTGAGATCATCCCGCGGCCGATCAAGTCCTCCTACCGCGAGGGCCTCTCGGTCCTCGAGTACTTCATCGCCACCCACGGCGCCCGCAAGGGCCTGGCGGACACGGCGCTGAAGACGGCGAACTCGGGCTACCTGACCCGTCGTCTGGTGGACGTCTCGCAGGACGTCATCGTGCGTGAGGCAGACTGCGGGACCTCCCGCGGGCTGACCGTCACGATCGCGGTGGCCGACGACAACGGCGAGCTGAAGCTGCATGAAGAGGTGGAGAACTCCGCCTACGCCCGCACGCTGGCCGTGGATGTGCACGACGCCGAGGGCAACCTGCTCGCAGAGGGCGGATCCGACGTCGGCGATGTGCTGATCGACAAGCTCTTCGCCGCAGGCGTCTCCGAGATCAAGATCCGCTCGGTGCTGACCTGTGAGTCCGCGGTGGGTACGTGTACCCGCTGCTACGGCCGCTCGCTGGCCACCGGACAGACCGTGGACATCGGCGAGGCTGTCGGCATCATCGCCGCACAGTCCATCGGTGAGCCCGGCACGCAGCTGACCATGCGTACCTTCCACACCGGCGGCATCGCCTCGGCAGACGACATCACCCAGGGTCTGCCCCGTATCCAGGAGCTCTTCGAGGCCCGCACCCCCAAGGGTGTGGCGCCGATCGCGGAGGTCGCCGGACGGGTGCACCTGGATGATTCGGAGAAGCAGCTGCGCCTGGTGCTGACTCCGGACGACGGTTCCGAGGAGCACGCCTACCCGATCCTGCGCCGTGCACGTCTGCTCGTCTCCGACGGTGAAGCCGTCGAGGTCGGTCAGCAGCTGGTGGCAGGCGCCGTGGACCCCAAGCAGGTGCTTCGAGTGCTCGGCCCCCGCGCCGCGCAGAAGTTCCTGGTCTCCGAGGTCCAGGACGTCTACCAGTCCCAGGGCGTGGGCATCCACGACAAGCACGTGGAGGTCATCGTCCGGCAGATGCTGCGCCGGATCACCGTCATCGACTCCGGAGGCACCAACCTGCTGCCGGGCGAGCTGGCGGACCGGTTCCGCTTCACTGCCGCCAACCGCAAGGCTGTGGCAGAGGGCGCGCAGCCGGCCTCGGGACGCGACGAGCTGATGGGCATCACCAAGGCCTCGCTGGCCACGGATTCCTGGCTTTCGGCGGCCTCCTTCCAGGAGACCACCCGGGTGCTCACCCAGGCGGCGATGGAGTCCAAGTCCGATCCGCTGCTGGGCCTGAAGGAGAACGTGATCATCGGCAAGCTGATCCCGGCCGGCACCGGTCTGGATCGGTACACGCAGTCCACGGTGGAGCCCACCGAGGAGGCCAAGGCCAATCTGTTCACCGGCCCGAGCCTCTACGGCTCGAGCTTCGACTACGCAGGAGCCGAGGGCGACGGCGAGTTCCATGCCATCCCGCTCGACGACTACAACACCGACGTCGACTTCCGCTGAGCGGAGCTGACACCAGGTTCCGCTGAGGCCCCGAAGATCGAGGGCTGAGGACGGAGCGGCAGGCAGGGCCCGGGGGAGCGATGCTCTCCCGGGCCCTGCCTCGTCTGAAGCGTCCTCGGGCCCGTTCGCGCTCCGGGGGCGCAGCTGTTAGTGTTAACGTGATTGTTTCTGATGTGGCAGAGGGACTCGGTCCGGGTTGCGGGGAAGTTGCGCAACACATGCCACATTTTTGCACGCCTGGGGACCAGTACCCGCGGACCGTGTGTAGAACTCTCGACCGCGGGCAGACCTCAAACCTCTGCTTCCCTCACTACACGTATGGAGAACGCATAGTGCCTACTATTCAGCAGCTTGTGCGCAAGGGGCGTCATCCCAAGCGCACCAAGAACAACACCCCTGCACTGCAGGGCAGCCCGATGCGTCGTGGCGTGTGCACTCGTGTGTACACCACGACCCCGAAGAAGCCGAACTCGGCTCTGCGCAAGGTGGCCCGTGTGCGCCTCGGCGGCGGCGTCGAAGTCACCGCCTACATCCCGGGCGAGGGACACAACCTGCAGGAGCACTCGATCGTGCTCGTGCGCGGCGGTCGTGTGAAGGACCTTCCCGGTGTCCGTTACAAGATCGTCCGCGGCGCCCTCGACACCCAGGGTGTCAAGGGTCGCGGTCAGGCTCGCTCCCGCTACGGGGCCAAGAAGGAGAAGAAGTAATGCCACGTAAGGGACCCGCACCCAAGCGCCCTCTCGTCCAGGATCCGGTCCACGGATCACCCTTGGTCACGCAGCTGATCAACAAGGTCCTGGTCGACGGCAAGAAGTCCACCGCCGAGCGCATCGTCTACGGCGCACTCGAAGGCGTCGCGAAGAAGTCCGGCGATGACCCGGTGACCACGCTCAAGAAGGCCATGGACAACGTCCGCCCGGCACTCGAGGTCCGCTCCCGCCGCGTCGGCGGCGCGACCTACCAGGTCCCCGTGGAGGTCAAGCCCGGTCGCTCGACCGCGCTGGCCCTGCGCTGGCTGGTCGGCTACTCCAAGGATCGCCGCGAGAAGAGCATGACGGATCGCCTGATGAACGAGATCCTCGACGCCTCCAACGGTCTTGGTGCCGCTGTGAAGCGCCGCGAGGACACTCACAAGATGGCCGAGTCCAACAAGGCCTTCGCCCACTACCGCTGGTAATAGAAAAGGGGAATCACCGTGGCACAAGACGTGCTCACTGACCTCAAGAAGGTCCGCAACATCGGCATCATGGCTCACATCGATGCCGGTAAGACCACCGCAACCGAACGCATCCTGTTCTACACCGGCATGAACCACAAGATCGGTGAAACTCACGACGGTGCGTCCACGACGGACTGGATGGAGCAGGAGAAAGAGCGCGGCATCACGATCACCTCCGCCGCGGTGACCTGCTTCTGGGGCGACAACCAGATCAACATCATCGACACCCCCGGGCACGTGGACTTCACCGTCGAGGTGGAGCGCGCGCTGCGCGTCCTCGATGGTGCCGTCGCCGTGTTCGACGGCAAGGAAGGCGTGGAGCCGCAGTCTGAGACTGTCTGGCGCCAGGCCGATAAGTACAACGTCCCGCGCATCTGTTTCGTCAACAAGATGGACAAGCTCGGCGCAGACTTCTACTACACCGTGGACACCATCAAGTCCCGGCTGGGTGCAACACCGCTGGTGATGCAGCTGCCGATCGGCTCTGAGAGTGACTTCGTCGGCGTCGTGGACCTGCTCCAGATGAAGGCCCTGGTGTGGCCCGGCGACTCCAAGGGCGATGTCACCATGGGTGCTCAGTATGAGACCCAGGAGATCCCCGAGGACATGAAGGAGCAGGCCGAGGAGTACCGCAACACGCTCATCGAGCAGGTTGCCGAAGCCGACGATGTGCTGATGAACAAGTACCTCGAGGGCGAAGAGATCACCAACGACGAGCTCAAGGAAGGCGTGCGCAAGCTCACCGTGGCCTCCGCCGCCTACCCGGTCTTCTGCGGCTCTGCCTTCAAGAACCGCGGCGTGCAGCCGATGCTCGACGCCGTCATCGACTACCTGCCGACCCCGGCAGACGTCGAGGCCATGGAGGGGCACAAGCCCAACCATGAGGACCAGATCCTGACCCGTCGCCCGAGCAAGGAGGAGCCCTTCTCCGCGCTGGCGTTCAAGATCGCCTCCCACCCGTTCTTCGGGCAGCTCACCTTCATCCGCGTGTACTCCGGCAAGCTCTCCGCCGGCGCGCAGATCGTGAACTCCACGAAGGGCAAGAAGGAGCGCATCGGCAAGCTCTTCCAGATGCACGCCAATAAGGAGAACCCGGTCGAGGAGATCCAGGCCGGTCACATCTACGCGGTCATCGGACTCAAGGACACCACCACCGGTGACACGCTGTGCGATCCGAACGACCAGATCGTGCTCGAGTCGATGACCTTCCCGGAGCCTGTGATCTCCGTGGCCATCGAGCCGAAGTCCAAGTCCGACCAGGAGAAGCTCTCCACGGCCATCCAGAAGCTGGCGGCCGAGGACCCGACCTTCACCGTCACCCAGAACGACGAGACCGGCCAGACCGAGATCGGCGGAATGGGCGAGCTCCACCTGGACATCCTGGTGGACCGCATGCGTCGCGAGTTCAACGTGGAGGCCAACGTGGGCAAGCCCCAGGTCGCCTACCGCGAGACCATCAAGAAGCGTGTGGAGAAGGTCGACTACACCCACAAGAAGCAGACCGGTGGTTCGGGCCAGTTCGCCAAGGTGCTCATGAACTTCGAGCCTCTCGACACCGCGGACGGCGAGATGTACGAATTCGCCAACCTGGTGACCGGTGGACGCATCCCCCGCGAGTACATCCCCTCGGTGGACGCAGGCATCCAGGACGCCATGGGTCTCGGCGTCCTCGCCGGCTACCCGATGGTCGGAGTCAAGGCCGAACTCACCGACGGCGCCTACCACGACGTCGACTCCTCGGAGATGGCGTTCAAGCTCGCCGGCTCCCAGGTGTTCAAGGAAGGCGCACGCCGGGCCAATCCCGTGCTGCTCGAACCGATGATGTCCGTCGAAGTCCGTACTCCCGAGGAGTACATGGGCGAGGTCATCGGTGACCTGAACTCCCGCCGCGGTCAGATCCAGTCGATGGATGACGCAGCAGGCGTGAAGGTCATCAAGGCACTCGTGCCGCTGTCCGAGATGTTCGGCTACATCGGTGAACTGCGCTCGCGCACTCAGGGCCGTGCAGTCTTCACCATGTCCTTCAACTCGTACGCCGAGGTCCCGAAGGCCGTGGCCGAAGAGATCATCGAGAAGAACCGCGGCGCCTGATCCACCACTCGGCTCCCCGGTCCGCTGAGTCCGCTCGGCGGACCGGGATCGAGCCAGGCGGCTCGGCAATGCTTCGAGGAAGCGAGGTCCCCGAATGACCTCCACCGCTCCTCACGCAGCACCATTCGGGAAATTTCACCAAATACCTAGCGATTAGTAGACTTGCATGAGTTTCAGCCTCGTTGACAGTGCGGCTGGAGTAAGTCTTCTTACCTGTTTCAAGTTCTATAGGAGGAACCTGTGGCCAAGGCAAAGTTTGAGCGTAACAAGCCGCACCTGAACATCGGCACCATCGGTCACGTTGACCATGGAAAGACCACCCTGACCGCCGCGATCTCGAAGGTCCTGGCAGAGAAGTTCCCGGACCTGAACCAGGGCCGCGACTTCGCCTCGATCGACAACGCTCCCGAGGAGCGCGAGCGCGGCATCACGATCAACGTCTCCCACGTGGAGTACCAGACCGACAAGCGCCACTATGCACACGTGGACGCCCCCGGTCACGCTGACTACGTGAAGAACATGATCACCGGTGCCGCTCAGATGGACGGTGCGATCCTGGTCGTCGCCGCCACTGATGGCCCGATGGCGCAGACCCGCGAGCACGTGCTGCTGGCCCGCCAGGTGGGCGTGCCCTCCCTGCTGGTCGCACTGAACAAGTCCGACATGGTCGAGGATGAAGAGCTCCTGGACCTCGTCGAGATGGAGGTGCGCGAGCTCCTCGATTCACAGGGCTACGACGGCGACAACGCACCGGTCATCCGCACCTCGGGCCTGAAGGCTCTCGAGGGCGACGCCGAGTGGGTCAAGACCGTCGAAGACCTCATGGAAGCCGTGGACAGCTTCATCCCGGAGCCGGAGCGCGACAAGGACAAGCCGTTCCTGATGCCCATCGAGGACGTCTTCACCATCACCGGTCGTGGCACCGTGGTCACCGGTCGCGCCGAGCGCGGCACGCTGAAGATCAACTCCGAGATCGAGATCCTCGGAATCCGTCCGAAGCAGAAGACCACCGTCACCGGTATCGAGATGTTCCACAAGCAGCTCGACGAGGCATGGGCCGGCGAGAACTGTGGCCTGCTGCTTCGCGGTCTGAAGCGCGATGACGTCGAGCGCGGCCAGGTCGTGGCAGCTCCCGGCTCCATCACCCCGCACACGCAGTTCGAGGCCAACGTCTACATCCTCTCCAAGGATGAGGGCGGTCGCCACAACCCCTTCTACACCAACTACCGTCCGCAGTTCTACTTCCGGACCACCGACGTCACCGGCGTCATCTCGCTGCCCGAGGGCACCGAGATGGTCATGCCCGGTGACAACACCGAGATGACCGTGGAGCTCATCCAGGAGATCGCCATGGAAGAGGGCCTCGGCTTCGCCATCCGCGAGGGTGGACGCACCGTTGGTTCAGGCCGCGTCGTGAAGATCCTGAAGTAATCTTCGGATCCTCTGCGTGACCCAGCTGCCGGGGGAAGAACCCGGAAGCTGAGCTGAGCAAAATCATGAGACCCCGGTGGCATCAGCCACCGGGGTCTCGTGTTTGTCATGGGTGCCCATCTATGTGAGAATAGACAGGTTGCTCACGGGCCCTGTGCCCCGGTGTGCCCTCGGGTCCACCGCGTGGAGCGAATTCCAAAACTTATAGGCCGACACCCGTTCAGTGTTTCGCTGTGTGCAGGATCCCTGCTCATATAAGCGACACGCCCGACCGCGGGGGTCGGATGCCCGTCAGCCCGAGGAACCCGTCGAGGCCTGCTTCACGCAGGATTCGCAGGCACGGATTCGGACTGTTCGGGTCGTGCATCTTCGCCACGCATCGTCAGACTTGGGAGACCGAGCGGATGCAGGTGCGGGTGCGCAGCCCATAACTGCAGAAGGTCAGCACCGCCTGCCCCGCGAGGGAGCCAGCGCTGATGCCTCTCTGGGAGCCCCCATGGCTCCGTCACAGTCTTGGGCTGCGACGTAAGACGAATGTCAGAACACCAGAAAGAGGCTCAACGCATGGCGGGACAGAAAATCCGCATCCGGCTGAAGTCGTATGACCACGAAGTCATCGACACCTCGGCCCGGAAGATCGTCGACACGGTCACACGTGCTGGTGCAACGGTTGTCGGCCCAGTGCCGCTGCCCACCGAGAAGAACGTGTATGCCGTCATCCGGTCGCCCCACAAGTACAAAGACTCTCGCGAGCACTTCGAGATGCGCACTCACAAGCGCTTGATCGACATCGTGGACCCGACGCCCAAGGCCGTCGATTCCCTGATGCGACTCGACCTGCCTGCAGACGTCAATATCGAGATCAAGCTCTAGCAGGGAGGTGCTGAGAACACTATGACCAATATTTCCCGCGTTGAACTGAACGTCAAGGGACTGCTGGGCACGAAGCTCGGCATGACCCAGGTCTGGGACGAGAACAACGTTCTCATCCCAGTCACTGTTGTCCAGGCCGACTCCAACGTCGTGACCCAGGTCCGCACCACCGACAGCGACGGATACAACTCCGTGCAGATCGGCTTCGGGCGCATCGATCCCCGCAAGGTGACCAAGCCGCTGGCAGGTCACTTTGAGAAGGCCGGCGTGACCCCACGTCGCCACGTGGTGGAGATCCGCACCGGTGACTCCGGCTCCTACGAGCTCGGACAGGACCTGACCGTCGAGTCCTTCGAGACCGGCCAGAAGGTCGATGTCATCGGCAAGACCAAGGGCAAAGGCTTCGCCGGCGTCATGAAGCGTCACGGCTTCGCCGGTGTGGGCGCCTCGCACGGTTCCCACAAGAACCACCGCAAGCCAGGCTCCATCGGCGGCGCATCCACCCCGGGCCGCGTCTTCAAGGGTCTGCGCATGGCAGGTCGGATGGGCGGCGTCCGTCAGACCACCCATAACCTGACCGTCCACGCAGTGGACCCCGAGAAGAACCTGCTGCTCATCAAGGGTGCCCTTCCGGGTGCTCGCGGCCAGGTCGTCCTGGTCCGCACTGCAGTGAAGGGAGCATGATCCACATGGCCAACAAGGTTTCTGTCGACTTCCCCGCCGAAGTATTCGACGCCAAGACCAACGTCGCGCTGATCCACCAGGTGGTCGTCGCTCAGCGAGCTGCGGCTCGCCAGGGCACCCACAAGACCAAGACTCGTGCAGAGGTCTCCGGCACCGGCGCCAAGCCGTTCCGGCAGAAGGGCACCGGTCGTGCTCGTCAGGGCTCGCTGCGCGGACCCCACATGGTCGGCGGCGGCGTGGTCCACGGACCGCAGCCCCGCGACTACTCCCAGCGCACGCCCAAGAAGATGAAGGCCGCCGCCCTGCGCGGTGCCCTCTCGGACCGGGCACGCAACGACCGCATCGTCGTCGTGGACTCACTGGTCACCGACCAGGCCTCGACGAAGGCGGCCAAGGCGGCGCTGGCGGATCTCGGCGGCGCGAACCGCAACTGGCTGGTCGTGATCGACCGCAGCGATGACATCGCCGCGCTGTCGACCCGCAACCTGCCGCACGTCCACACCCTGTATGCCGATCAGCTGAACACCTACGACGTCATCGTCTCTGATGACATCGTGTTCACGCAGGCCGGCTATGACGCCTTCCTGGCACAGGGCACTGCGAAGGAGGAGACCAAGTGAGCGTCCTGACAAGCAAGGACCCGCGCGACGTCGTCATCGCACCCGTCGTGTCAGAGAAGTCCTACAGCCTGATCGATGAGGGCAAGTTCACCTTCCTGGTGGACCCCCGAGCCACGAAGTCCGAGATCAAGTACGCGGTGGAGAAGATCTTCTCCGTGCGCGTCGACTCGGTCAACACCATCAACCGAGCTGGCAAGCGCAAGCGCACCAAGTTCGGATGGGGCTCACGCACCGGTACCAAGCGTGCGATCATCACCCTCAAAGAGGGACACAACATTGACATCTTCGGAGGATCCGCAGCCTGATCGGCTGATCGGAACCACTTGATCGAGGAAGAAGAATATGGCTATCCGTAACCTCAAGCCGAACACACCGGGCCAACGCGGCTCGTCTGTGGCCGACTTTGCAGAGATCACCCGGGACACCCCGGAGAAGTCCTTGCTGCGTCCGCTGTCCAAGACCGGCGGCCGAAACAGCTCGGGCAAGATCACCACACGTCACAAGGGTGGTGGCCACAAGCGCCAGTACCGTGTGATCGATTTCCGTCGCGCAGACAAGGACGGAGTGCCGGCGAAGGTCGCTCATATCGAGTACGACCCGAACCGCACCGCTCGTATCGCGCTGCTGCACTTCATCGACGGCACCAAGCGCTACATCCTGGCCCCGGCCAAGCTGGAGCAGGGTGCTGCCGTGGAGTCCGGCCCCAACGCCGACATCAAGCCCGGCAACAACCTGCCGCTGCGCAACATCCCGCTCGGCACCGTGGTGCATGCAGTGGAGCTGCGTCCAGCAGGCGGCGCCAAGCTTGGCCGCTCCGCAGGCGCAGGGATCCAGCTGGTGGCCCGCGAGGGCAAGTTCGCCCAGCTGCGTCTGCCCTCCGGCGAGGTCCGCAACGTCGATGTTCGCTGCCGCGCGACCATCGGTCAGGTGGGCAACGCCGAGCAGTCCAACATCAACTGGGGCAAGGCTGGACGCATGCGCTGGAAGGGCGTTCGTCCGACCGTCCGCGGTGTTGTGATGAACCCGGTCGACCACCCGCACGGTGGTGGCGAGGGCAAGACCTCCGGCGGTCGTCATCCGGTCAACCCGAATGGCAAGCCGGAAGGGCGCACCCGCCGTCCGAACAAGGAAAGCGACAAGCTCATCGTGCGTCGCCGTCGTACCAAGAACAAGCGATAGGAGCCTGGAGACATGCCACGCAGCTTGAAGAAGGGCCCCTTCGTAGATCAGCACCTGTACCTCAAGGTCGTCGCTGAGAACGAAAAGGGCACCAAGAATGTCATCAAGACATGGTCCCGCCGTTCCATGATCATCCCCGACATGCTCGGCCACACCCTGGCCGTGCACGACGGACGCAAGCACATCCCCGTGTTCATCACTGAGTCGATGGTCGGGCACAAGCTCGGCGAGTTCGCTCCGACGCGTACATTCCGCGGCCATGTGAAGGACGACAAGAAGGGCAAGCGCCGCTGATCGCTTCCTCCTTGGAGGAACGATCTGCGAGCTTGTACTTCGTGTCACAAGACGAGAGAAGGAAAGCAATGGAAGCCAAGGCAATTGCGCGCTACCTGCGTGTGACGCCTATGAAGGCCCGGCGCGTCGTCGACCTTGTCCGCGGCAAGCAGGCCAACGAAGCACTGGCAATTCTGAAGTTCGCCCCTCAGGGCGCTACAGAGCCGGTGGCCAAGGTGGTCGCTTCTGCGCTGGCGAATGCTCGCCAGCACGCAGACAAGGAAGGAGTCGCCTTTAACGAGGACGCCTTCTTCATCACCGAGGCACGCGTCGATGAAGGCCCGACCATGAAGCGGTTCCGTCCCAGGGCTCAAGGCCGGGCGTTCCGCATCAACAAGCGCACCAGCCACGTGACCATCGTGGTCGGCGCCGAAGAGAAAGGTGGGGATCAGTAGTGGGACAGAAGATCAACCCCAATGGTTTCCGTCTGGGCATCACCACTGACCACGTTTCGCACTGGTACGCCGACTCGACCAAGGCCGGTCAGCGTTACAAGGACTTCGTGAAAGAGGATGTCCAGATTCGTGAACTCCTGGCCAAGTCCGTGGAGCGCGCCGGCATCTCGAAGGTTGAGATCGAGCGCACCCGCGACCGCGTCCGGGTGGATATCCACACGGCGCGGCCAGGCATCGTCATCGGTCGCCGCGGCGCCGAGGCGGACCGGATCCGCAGCGAGCTGGAGAAGCTCACCGCCAAGCAGATCCAGCTGAACATCCTCGAGGTCAAGAGCCCCGAGACCGATGCTCAGCTGGTCGCCCAGGGTGTTGCCGAGCAGCTCGCCGCTCGTGTGGCGTTCCGCCGCGCGATGAAGAAGGCCATCACCTCGGCGATGCGTTCAGGGGCAAAGGGTATTCGTATCCAGTGCGCCGGACGCCTCGGCGGTGCAGAGATGTCCCGCTCCGAGTTCTACCGCGAAGGTCGCGTTCCGCTGCACACCCTGCGCGCGAACATCGACTTCGGCAAGCACGAGGCCAAGACCACCTTCGGCCGCATCGGCGTGAAGGTCTGGGTCTACAAGGGCGATCTCACCGCCAAGGAGCTCGCCGCGCAGCAGGCTGCACAGCCTTCAGGTCGCGGTGGAGCCCGTGGCGGTCGTGGTGGACCCCGCGGAGGCGGCGAAGAGCGTCGTCGTCGTGGCCCGGGCCGCGGCCGCGAAGCTGGTGCCCAGGCACCCGCCGAAGCCGGATCTGGTGCTGAAGGAGGGCAGAACTGATGTTGATGCCCCGCCGAGTCAAGTACCGCAAGCCGCACCGGCCCAAGCGCCGCGGGCGGGCCAAGGGTGGAACCGAGCTCGCCTTCGGCGAGTACGGCATCCAGGCCCTTGATCCCGCCTACGTGACGAACCGCCAGATCGAATCTGCGCGTATCGCCATGACCCGCCACATCAAGCGTGGCGGCAAGGTCTGGATCAACATCTACCCGGACCAGCCGCTCACCAAGAAGCCTGCCGAGGTCCGCATGGGCTCCGGCAAGGGTTCCCCGGAGTGGTGGATCGCCAACGTCAAGCCCGGACGGATCATGTTCGAGCTGTCCGGTGTCACGGAGGAAGTCGCCAAAGAGGCGCTCCGCCTGGCAATCCACAAGCTGCCCATGAGGGCACGCGTGATCAGCCGAGAGAGTGGTGAGTGACAATGGCAGTTGGAACCAAAGAGCTGACCGTTGAGAAGCTCGCAGAGATGGACTCAGCAGGCCTTGCAGAGGCGCTGCGCTCTTCCAAGGAAGAGCTGTTCAACCTCCGCTTCCAGTCCGCCACCGGCCAGCTTGAGAGCTCCAGCCGGTTGAAGGACATCAAGCGCGACATCGCCCGGATCTACACCGTGGTGCGTGAGCGGGAGCTGGGCATTCGCGAGAATGTCGATGCCGCTGCGGACTCCTCGGATTCGGCTGATGAGCAGAACGAGAAGAAGACTGAGGACTGAGCATGAGTGAAGCAACTGCAGAGACCCGCAATGACCGCAAGACCCTGCGCGGCGTCGTCGTCTCCGACAAGATGAATAAAACCATCGTCGTCGAGGTCGAGGACCGTCGTAAGCATGGTCTCTACGGCAAGATCATGAAGCGGCACACGAAGTTCATGGCTCACGATGAGAACGAGCAGGCAGGCATCGGCGACACCGTGGTGATCGCCGAGACCCGCCCGCTGTCCGCAGCCAAGCGCTGGCGGCTGGCCGAGATCGTCGAGAAGGCCGAGTGATCCCACGCTGAGCGCAGTGGCAGCAGCTGCTGCCGCCGCGCTCAGCGTGCACGCTCCGCGTGCCTCCAAGGGCCCGACTCCTGCACCCTCCCGGTGCAGAAGTTGGGCCCTTGGCGTCTCTCGTGTAGGATATTGAGGCTGTGCGCCCTTGTAGATGAGGCTATCCACCTCAGAGGACAGCGCACGTCCCCGAAAGGGCCCCCCGGGGCCCCGGGAAACGCCGCCTCGGCCATGCATTCAACTGCCCGTCCCTTCACGGGATGGAGAGTGTGTGGGTAAGCGGCCAGGGGACTTGTCAGGTAAGTCGGACCACAGGCCCGCAGCGGTTTGATCGCCGCCACGGGTGTCCGACTCAGGCTAGAAGTTCCACAAGGCTCGGCACGAGTCCGAGAACCAGTGAGACGACAGGAGAAAACAAGTGATTCAACAGGAATCGCGGCTCAAGATCGCCGACAACACCGGTGCCAAGGAAGTCCTTGTCATTCGGGTGCTCGGTGGATCGGGACGCCGCTATGCAGGTATCGGCGACACATTCGTCG
This sequence comes from Nesterenkonia sp. E16_10, assembly GCF_017347085.1. Classification (GTDB taxonomy): domain Bacteria; phylum Actinomycetota; class Actinomycetes; order Actinomycetales; family Micrococcaceae; genus Nesterenkonia. The sequence continues at coordinate 148,181 of NZ_JADPSA010000001.1, read as the reverse complement.
CCACCGTCAAGGACGCAATTCCGGGCGGAAACGTCAAGAAGGGCGACGTCATCAAGGCTGTTGTCGTGCGCACCAAGAAGAAGATCCGTCGTAACGACGGGTCCTACATCAGCTTCGACGAGAACGCTGCTGTGATCCTCAAGGGTGAGACTCCTGAGCCGCGCGGAACCCGTATCTTCGGGCCCGTCGGTCGCGAGCTGCGCGAGAAGAAGTTCATGAAGATCGTCTCGCTCGCTCCGGAGGTGCTCTGACCCATGGCCAAGATCAAGAAGGACGACCTCGTCCAGATCCTCACCGGTAAAGACAAGGGCAAGCAGGGCAAGGTCCTGCAGGTCCTGCCAGCCAAGGAACGCGTCATCGTCGAAGGCGTCAACCGCGTCAAGCGCCACCTCCGTGCCGGCCAGTTCGGCAGCACCGAGGGCGGCATCGTGGAGTCCGAGGCTGCTATCCACATCTCCAACGTCGCCGTGGTCGACCCCGAGACGGGCAAGCCCACTCGCGTCGGCTACCGGCAGGAGACCGTGGAGCGGGATGGCGTCAGCAAGACCGTGCGCATCCGCTTCGCCAAAGCTTCCGGAAAGGACCTGTGATGACTGAGGTTCAGAGCGAGACTGAGAAGACCACCCCCCGGCTCAAGGGCAAGTACCGCGCAGAGATCCGCTCCACGCTGCAGGAGGAGTTCGGATACTCCAACGTCATGGAGGTCCCCGGCCTGGTCAAGGTCGTGGTCAACATGGGCGTCGGCGAGGCGGCTCGTGACTCCAAGCTCATCCAGGGCGCCATCGAGGACCTGACCAAGATCACCGGTCAGAAGCCCAAGGTGACTCGCGCCCGGAAGTCCATCGCCCAGTTCAAGCTGCGCGAAGGACAGCCGATCGGCACGCACACCACGCTGCGCGGCGATCGCATGTGGGAGTTCGTGGACCGCCTGGTGACCCTGGCGCTGCCCCGTATCCGCGACTTCCGCGGACTCAGCGGCAAGCAGTTCGACGGAAACGGCAACTACACCTTCGGTCTGACCGAACAGTCGGTGTTCCACGAGATCGATCAGGACAAGATCGATCGCCCTCGCGGCATGGACATCACTGTGGTGACCACCGCGAAGACTGACGAGGAAGGCCGCGCGCTGCTCAAGGCGCTGGGCTTCCCCTTCAAGACCGAATAACAGCAACTACGCCGCAGGTCCTTTCACCAAAGGTTCCGACTCCTTCCGACTCATCTCGGGGGATCGAGTTCCTTCGGAGATCTGAAACCACGGCGAGGAAGGGCAGAAGCCCCTCATGACAATGACTGACCCCGTCGCAGACATGTTGACCCGTCTGCGCAATGCCAACTCGGCTTTCCACGATCAGGTCTCAATGCCCAGCTCCAAGCTGAAGGTTCGCTTGGCTGACATCCTGAAGGCGGAAGGCTACATCTCCGAATGGCGCGAAGAGGAGGCCGAGGTCGGCAAGACCCTGGCCATCGACCTCAAGTTCGGCCCGAACCGTGAGCGTTCGATCGCCGGCCTGCGCCGCATCTCCAAGCCCGGTCTCCGGGTCTACGCGAAGTCCACGAACCTCCCGCACGTCCTGGGCGGCCTCGGCATCGCGATCCTGTCCACGTCCTCCGGTCTCCTCACAGACCGGCAGGCAGCCAAGAAGGGTGTAGGTGGGGAAGTCCTCGCCTACGTCTGGTAACCGGAAGGAGTCGAAGCACTATGTCACGCATCGGTCGTCTTCCGATCACCATCCCTGCCGGCGTCGAGGTCAAGCTGGAAGGTCGCCAGGTCTCCGTCAAGGGGCCCAAGGGCGAACTCTCCCGCACTCTTGCCGAAGGCATCACCGTCTCAGAAGAGGACGGCACCCTCACGGTGTCCCGTCCCAACGATGAGCGCGAATCGCGTTCACTCCACGGCCTGACCCGCACCCTGATCAACAACATGATCATCGGTGTCACCGAGGGCTACTCCAAGAAGCTCGAGATCGTCGGCACCGGTTACCGCGTGCTGGCCAAGGGCTCAGACCTGGAGTTCGCACTCGGCTACTCGCACCCGGTCCCGGTGAAGGCCCCTCAGGGCATCACCTTCGAGGTTGCGAGCGCCACCAAGCTGTCTGTCAGCGGAATCGACAAGCAGCAGGTCGGCGAGGTCGCCGCCAACATCCGCAAACTGCGCAGGCCTGACCCGTACAAGGGCAAGGGCGTGCGCTACGAGGGCGAGCAGGTTCGCCGCAAGGCTGGAAAGGCAGGTAAGTAAACCATGGCTATTGGTATCAAGGGCAAGTCCAAGTCCGCTGCCCGCGGCCGCCGCCACCTGCGCCTGCGCAAGAAGCTCAACGGTTCCGCCGAGCGTCCGCGCCTGGTGGTCAACCGCTCTGCTCGTCACATGGTCGCTCAGGTCGTCAACGACCTGGAGGGCACGACCCTGGTCTCCGCCACCACTATGGAGGCAGACCTGCGCAGCTTCGACGGCGACAAGACCGCCAAGGCGAAGAAGATCGGCGAGCTGGTCGCCGAGCGCGCCAAGGCAGCCGGCATCGACGCTGTGGTCTTTGACCGCGGCGGCAACAAGTACCACGGTCGCGTGGCAGCCGTCGCCGACGGCGCCCGGGAAGGTGGTCTGAAGCTGTGAGTGAGAACGCAAACAACCCTGAGAAGGACTCGTCTGTGACTGAGGCCAAGGAAACCGCCGCTCCCGAGACTGCATCGCAGACTCAGGCCGCCGGTGAGAAGAGCAATGCTGGCGGTGAGCGCGGCGGCCGCGGTGACAACCGCGGCGGTCGTGGTGGTCGCAGCGAAAGCGGCGGCCGCGGCGGTCGTGGCGGCCGTGGCGGACGTGAAGAGGAGAAGGACAAGTTCCTCGAGCGCGTCGTGACCATCAACCGCGTCTCCAAGGTCGTCAAGGGTGGTCGACGCTTCAGCTTCACCGCCCTGGTGATCGTCGGAGACGGCGACGGACTGGTCGGCGTCGGCTACGGCAAGGCCAAGGAAGTCCCGGCGGCCATCGCCAAGGGTGTGGAAGAGGCCAAGAAGAGCTTCTTCCGCGTCCCGCGCGTCGGCTCCACCATCCCGCACCTGGTCAAGGGTGAGGATGCTGCCGGCGTCGTCCTGCTTCGTCCGGCCTCACCCGGTACCGGTGTGATCGCCGGCGGTCCGGTCCGCGCAGTCCTGGAGTGCGCAGGCATCCATGACGTGCTGACCAAGTCCATGGGCTCGGTGAACGCCATCAACATCGTTCACGGCACCATCGATGCCCTCAAGCAGCTCGAAGAGCCCGAATCCGTGGCAGCCCGCCGCGGCAAGGCTCTCGACGAGATCGCACCGGCCCGGATGCTGCGCACCATGGCGGCTGACCGCGAAGCCCGTGCACAGAAGGCAGGTGCATGACTTTGCGCAGTACCGTCAATTACAACACCGCGCGCAACCTGAAGGTCGGCGAGCACAAGCTCACCGTCACTCAGGTGAAGTCCCTGATCGGCGCCAACCCCAAGCACCGCGAGACTGTTCGCTCGCTTGGTCTGAAGCGGATCGGCCACACCGTGGTCCGTGAAGCCGACGCCGTGACCGTGGGCATGCTCAACAGTGTGAAGCATCTAGTGCAGGCTGAGGAGGCGAACTAAGGATGCCAGAGAACACCGCTGACGATTCCAACGTCCTCAAGGTCCACGATCTGCGTCCAGCACGCGGCGCCAAGAAGTCCCGCACCCGTGTGGGACGTGGTGAAGCCTCCAAGGGCAAGACCGCAGGCCGTGGTACCAAGGGCACGAAGGCCCGTTACCAGGTCCGCGCCGGCTTCGAGGGTGGTCAGCTTCCGCTGCACATGCGCCTTCCGAAGCTGCGCGGCTTCAAGAACCCGTTCCGCGTGGAGTACTCGCCGGTCAATCTGACCAAGCTCGGCGAGATGTTCCCCGAGGGCGGCACCGTCGATGCCGATGACCTGATCGCCAAGGGGGCTGCTCGCAAGGGCCGCCCGGTGAAGGTCCTCGGCTCCGGGGAGATCTCCGTGGCCGTGACCGTGAAGGCTCACGCCTTCTCGGCCAGCGCCGAGGAGAAGATCAAGGCTGCCGGTGGTTCCACCGAGCAGCTCCCGCTGAAGGCCGCCTCCAAGCAGGCCTGATCGGCTCTCCATGATCAAGACCCCCGTGGTTCCCACGGGGGTCTTGTCATATCCAGGCCGGTTCCGGCCTGTCATGTCCCGGCCGGTCCCGGCCATGGATTCTTTCCCCGTGCGCACCGCGCGTTAGTATGACTGACTGTGCGGCCGAAGGCCGCGCGACGGCAATTCACGCTTCAGGAGGCCGCTTGTTCAGCGCGATCGCAAGGGTGTTCAAGACACCCGACCTGCGTCGAAAGATCTGGTTCACCATCGCGATCATCGCGATCTACCGCATCGGCGCATTCATCCCGGCACCCGGGGTGGACTACTCAGCAGTGCAGCAGTGCCTGGCACTGGGAACCACTGAGGGCGGCCTCTACTCGTTCGTGAACATGTTCTCCGGCGGAGCAATGCTCCAGGTGTCCATCTTCGCGCTGGGGATCATGCCCTACATCACCGCGGCGATCATCGTGCAGCTGCTGCGCGTGGTCATCCCGCGCTTCGAGAACCTCCAGCGCGAGGGCGCCCAGGGTCAGTCCAAGCTCACCCAGTACACCCGCTATCTCACCATCGCGCTGGCGCTGCTCAATGCCACCACTCTGGTCTCCATGGCCCGCACCGGCGCCCTGCTGGGCTGTGACATCCCGATCATCACCAACGACGTGCTTCCTGTCGTGCTGCTGATGATCCTGGCGATGGTCACCGGTGTCGCGCTGATCATGTGGCTCGGCGAGCAGATCACCGAACGCGGCGTCGGCAATGGCATGTCCATCCTGATCTTCGTCTCCATCGCTGCGGGCTTCCCCGGCGCCATGGGCGAGATCTGGACCACCCAGGGATGGCGCACCTTCGGCATGGTGATGCTGATCGGTCTGGTCACCATCGCCGCAGTGGTCTTCGTCGAGCAGTCCCAGCGCCGCGTGCCGGTGCAGTACGCCAAGCGGCAGGTGGGTCGCCGCACCGTCGGCGGGACCTCCACCTACATCCCGATCAAGGTCAACATGGCCGGGGTCATCCCGGTCATCTTCGCCTCCTCGGTGCTGATGCTCCCCTCGGTGCTGGCCCAGTTCAACCAGCCCGGACCCGGCGAGGAGCCCTCGGGGTTCATCCAGTTCATCCAGACGTACTTCGTCGGCGGCACCCATCCGCTGTACATGGCCGCGTTCTTCCTGATGACCATCTTCTTCACCTACTTCTACGTCACGATCACGTTCAACCCGAACGAGGTCGCCGAGAACATGCGCAAGTTCGGAGGGTTCATCCCCGGCATCCGCGCGGGCAAGCCCACCGAGAGCTACCTGGCCTATGTGATCTCCCGGATCACCTTCCCCGGCGCGCTCTACCTGGGCCTGATCGCGCTGATCCCGCTGATCGCCTTCGTGCTGATCGGCGCGAACCAGAACTTCCCGTTCGGCGGCACCTCGATCCTGATCATGGTCGGCGTGGGACTCACCACGGTGAAACAGATCAACGCACAGATGGAACAACGGAACTATGAAGGGTTGCTGCGATGACGCGCATGTTGATAGTCGGACCCGCCGGTTCAGGCAAGGGCACCCAGTCGAAGCGGATCTCCGAGGACCTCGGGATCGTCGCCATCTCCACCGGTGACATCTTCCGAGTGAACATCAAGGAGCAGACCGAGCTCGGACGCGAGGCTCAGGGCTACGTGGACGCCGGGAACCTGGTGCCGGACTCCGTCACCAACCGGATGGTCGAAGATCGCCTCACCTGGGCGGACGCCGAGAACGGCTTCCTGCTCGACGGGTATCCGCGCAACCGCACGCAGGTCGCCGCGCTGGACGAGATGCTCTCCCGTCTCGACGTGAGCCTCGACGTGGTCCTGGAGCTCACCGCAGACCGCGAGGAGCTGATCTCCCGGCTCAAGAAGCGCGCGGAGATCGAGGGCCGAGAGGACGACGCGGACGAAGCCGCCATTCGTCGTCGACTCGAGATCTTCGAGTCCGAGACCGCGCCGATGATCGCGGAGTACGAATCACGCGGACTCGTGCGCCGAGTCGACGGGCTGGGCCCGATGGACGAGGTCAACGCACGCATCATGGAAGCCCTGAAGCCCTGATGTTCTCGCGCACACGGATCGAGCTGAAGTCCGAGGAGCAGCTGGGCCATATGGCTGCTGCGGGCGCGATCCTCAACGAGGCTCTGGAGGCCACGCTCGCCGCAGCCGCCCCGGGGGTGAGCACCGGCGCGCTCAACGATGTGTTCGCCGAGATCATCACCGCCCGCGGCGCGAAGCCGAACTTCTTGAACTACCACGGGTTCCCCGGCTATATCTGCGCCTCCGTCAACGAGGAGGTCGTCCACGGCATCCCGGGGGAGCGGGTCCTCGCCCCCGGGGATGTGCTGAAGATCGACGGCGGCTGCATCATCGAGGGCTGGCACTCGGACTCGGCGCGCACCCGCATCCTGGGCTCCTCCCAGGAGGGCACCGCAGATCCTGAGGACGAGCGACTCTCGGCGATCACCGAGGCGGCGATGTGGCGCGGGATCGCGGCCTTCGCCAACGCCAAGGCCACCGGAGAGATCGGCGAGGCCATCGAGGACTACGTGTCGGCCCAGCCCGGCAAGAAGCTCGGCATCCTGGAGGACTACGTGGGCCACGGCATCGGCTCGCAGATGCACATGCCCCCGGATGTGTTCAACTATTCCACCGGCGCCAAGGGCACGAAGATCCGCCCCGGCATGGCGCTGGCCATCGAGCCCATGCTCACCCGCGGTGGCATCGAGACCAAGGTCCTGGACGACGACTGGACCGTGGTGACCAGCGACGGCTCCCGAGCCAGTCAATGGGAACACTCGGTGGCCCGCCACGAAGAGGGCATCTGGGTGTTGACCGCTGCAGACGGTGGGGCGGCCGCGCTGGCACCGCTGGGCGTGACGCCCGTGCCGCTGCCCGCGGCCTGAACCTCTCCGGAACATCCGCGCCGTCGGAGGTTCAGCGCGGCAGAATTCCGAAGTTGTCCAGGGCGAACCCGTCCTGTAGGCTTTACTGCTGGTTGTCTCTGTCGTTCTGCGTGCCTGCATCCAGTGCCGGTACGCATCGGGGAGAGACGCCGCAGCAATCGAATCAGACCACCTGGGTCGCCCGAGATCGCACTGCGCCGCAGTGTCGGCATCGGAGGCCTCGGGGGTCGCGAACGGTATGTGGAGCATATGGGTAAAAAAGAAGGCGTCATCGAAGTAGAGGGCCGGGTTTCTGAAGCTCTGCCGAATGCAATGTTCCGCGTGCGTCTGGAGAACGAGCACGTCGTCCTCGCGACCATTTCGGGCAAGATGCGCCAGCACTACATTCGCATCCTCCCCGAGGATCGCGTAGTGGTGGAGATGAGCCCGTATGACCTCAACCGTGGGCGCATCGTCTACCGCTATAAGTGAGCAGACGAACGCGTCGGTCAACGTAAAAACCTGTCGCACGCGACCGAATAAGAGGAGAACCCATGAAGGTTCAGCCGAGCGTGAAGCAGATCTGCACCGACTGCAAAGTCATCCGCCGCAGCGGCGTGATCCGCGTGATCTGCAAGTCAAACCCACGCCACAAGCAGCGCCAGGGCTGAGTCCTTCACTTACACCTGTAAGTGAGGGCGCACCCGCGCTGGACAGCTCACATCATATGCAGTGCAGCCCGTCACTGAGCTGGACGAGCACACCCCCGGTTTCCGAAGGCCGGGGACCCGCTGATGACATCACCTCCGATGTCGGACCACACCGGTCCCAGAGGGAATTGCACTGCTGAAGACCTTCGGAATACAACAAGGAGGACTGCCACTGTGGCACGTCTGGCAGGTGTAGACATCCCGCGCGAAAAGCGCACGGTGATCGCACTCACTTATATCTACGGCGTCGGGCGCACCAGCGCCGAAGCAGCCGTTGAAGCAACCGGTATCGAAGCTGGTACCCGCGTGAAGGATCTGACTGATGATCAGCTGATCTCTCTGCGTGACTACATCGAGAGCAATCTCACCGTCGAGGGTGACCTTCGTCGTGAGGTCGCTGCTGACATCCGCCGCAAGGTCGAGATCGGCTCCTACGAGGGCATCCGCCACCGTCGCGGCCTTCCGGTCCGCGGTCAGCGCACCAAGACCAACGCTCGTACCCGTAAGGGCTCGAAGAAGACCGTCGCAGGTAAGAAGAAGTAGTTCAGCAGCGCCGACTCGCAGCGAGTCAGCAGTTGATCCGAAGAACTTAGTCACGGAGAAGAAATGCCACCAAAGTCACGCGCAGCGGCACGCAAACCGCGCCGCAAAGTCAGCAAGAACATCACCCAGGGTCAGGCTCACATCAAGTCGACCTTCAACAACACCATCGTCTCCATCACCGATCCCCAGGGTGCCGTAGTGTCCTGGGCGTCCTCAGGTGAGGTCGGATTCAAGGGTTCACGCAAGTCCACTCCCTTCGCCGCACAGCTGGCCGCCGAGCAGGCCGCCAAGCGGGCCCAGGAGCACGGGATGAAGAAGGTCGAGGTCTTCGTCAAGGGACCCGGTTCGGGACGCGAGACCGCGATCCGCTCGCTGCAGGCCGCAGGCCTCGAGGTCGGCTCCATCTCGGACGTCACCCCGAGCGCGCACAACGGCTGCCGCCCGCCCAAGCGCCGTCGCGTCTGAGCGAGAACTTCTTTACAAGACATTAGAGCCTGCCCCTGGCCGCAACGCCGGGGGCAGGCCGAGCATCATTACTCAGTGAGAATGCGTCATATAGCGGACGCACTCTGAAAGGAACAATCAGTGCTCATTGCACAGCGCCCCACGCTGACCGAAGAAGTTGTCGCCGACAATCGCTCCCGCTTCGTCATCGAGCCTCTCGAGCCGGGCTTCGGCTACACCCTCGGCAACTCCATGCGCCGGACCCTGCTCTCCTCCATCCCCGGTGCGGCCGTCACCAGCGTCCGGATCGACGGTGTGCTCCACGAGTTCACCACCATCGCCGGCACCAAGGAAGACGTCACCGAGCTCATCCTGAACGTGAAGCGGCTCTCGGTCTCTTCCGAGCATGACGAGCCCGTGGTCGCCTACCTCCGCAAGGAGGGCCCCGGTCCTGTGACCGCGGCCGACATCACTCCGCCAGCTGGCGTGGAGTTCCACAACCCGGAGCTGCACCTCGCCACGCTGAACGAGCACGGCAAGCTCGACATGGAGCTGACCGTGGAACGCGGACGCGGCTACGTCTCGGCGGCACAGAACAAGATGGCCGACGCCGAGATCGGCCGGATCCCGGTCGACTCCATCTACTCCCCGGTCCTGAAGGTCTCCTTCAAGGTCGAGGCGACTCGTGTGGAGCAGCGCACCGACTTCGACAAGCTCACCGTCGACGTCGAGACCAAGCCGTCCATGGAGCCCCGCGATGCCCTGGCATCGGCAGGCACCACCCTGGTCGAGCTGTTCTCGCTGGCTCGCGAGCTCAACGTGGCCGCTGAGGGCATCGAGATCGGCCCCTCGCCGACCGACGCCGCACTGGCCGCCGACATGGCTCTGCCCATCGAGGATCTGGAACTGACCGTGCGGTCCTACAACTGCCTCAAGCGCGAGGGCATCCACAGCGTGGGTGAGCTCGTGGCTCGTTCCGAGGCCGATCTGATGGACATCCGCAACTTCGGTGCCAAGTCCATCGACGAGGTCAAGGACAAGCTCGTCGAGCTTGGCCTGAGCCTCAAGGACTCCCCGGCAGGCTTCGACCCGACCGCGGCTCGCTTCCAGGAAGCTGGCGACGAGGACTACGTCGAAGAAGAGCAGCAGCGGTTCTGAAGAACTGCGGCCCACGACAACTATTCGCGCTGACGTTCAACTGAACTGACTGCGCACCACTCAAGGAGAACCAGACCATGCCTACCCCCACCAAGGGTCCGCGCCTGGGCGGCAGCCCGTCGCACGAGAAGATGATGTTGGCGAACCTTTCCGCCAACCTGTTCGAGCACCGCTCGATCACCACCACGCTGACCAAGGCCAAGCGCCTGCGCCCCTATGCGGAGCGTCTGATCACGATGGCGAAGCAGGGCGACATCGCCGCCCGTCGCCGCGTGGTCGGCAAGATCAGCGCCAACAGCGCGACCAACCAGGCGATCGTCCACGAGCTGTTCACCGTCATCGCCCCGGCCATGGCCGAGCGTGAAGGCGGCTACACCCGGATCGTGAAGATCGGCAACCGCAAGGGCGACAACGCCCCGATGGCTGTCATCGAGCTCGTCATGGAGCCGGTCTCGCCGAAGCAGGCAGTGGTCAAGGAGGCCGAACAGGCCACCGCGACCCCCGCCGCGCAGGCCCCCGAGGCCGAGTCCACTGAGGCGCAGACCCCAGAGGTCGAGTCCACTGAGGCGCAGTCCTCAGAGGTCGAGTCCACTGAGGCCGAGGGCCAGAAGTAGACCCCACAGCACGCACCGCTCAGGCGCCCCCGATCTCACCGATCGCGGGCGCCTGACGTGTCTGTGCCCAGATCCACCTCATATTCAGACCTTGATCTCGCATGGACAGAGGGAGCCCATGAACCTCCGTGAAGACCCCCAGACCCCGACCCTCCGGGTACGTCTGGACCTGGCCTACGACGGAAGCGCCTTCCACGGGTGGGCGATGCAGCCGGGGCTGCGCACCGTGGAAGGTGCCCTGCGCTCGGGGCTGGCGACCCTGCTTCGACGCGAGGTGCCGCTGATCGTGGCCGGGCGCACCGACGCCGGCGTCCACGCCCGAGGCCAGGTGGTCCACCTGGACCTCACCGAGGCCGAGTACACCGAGCTGGGTCGGGATCGCTGGATCGCCCCGGAGGAGGCGCTGGTGCGCCGTCTGGCCGGGGTGCTGCACGGTGAGCGCGGAGCCGTCGTCGTCTTCGCGGCTGCCATCGTCCCGCAGGACTTCGACGCGAGGTTCTCCGCGCTGAGCCGCACCTACCGCTACCGGATCGCCGATGCTCCGGCCCGCCGGGACCCGCTGCGCCGGGTCGAGACGGCGTGGCACCGGGTGCCGCTGGACGCCGAGCTGATGCGCCTTGAGGCGGCCTCAGTGGCCGGTCTCCAGGACTATGGGAGCTTCTGCCGACCTCGGGAGCGCAGCACCACGATCCGGGAGCTGCATGACTTCAGCATCCGCCGCGACGTCGACGGGGTGATCATCGCCGAGCTCACCGCCGATGCGTTCTGCCACCATATGGTCCGCGCCCTGATGGGAGCCTGCCTGGACGTGGGGGAGGGGCGCCGGCCCCCCGGCTGGCTGATGCACCGGCTCCAGGAGCCGATCTGGGACCAGCGGGTCCGACTGGCCCCACCCGGTGGCCTGGTCCTGGAGTCCGTCGCGTATCCGCCGCACGAGCAGCTGGGGCACCGCTCGGCCCAGACCCGAGCGCGCCGGCAGCACGCAGAACAGCACGCAGAACAGGACGGATGACGCTACCCGGCTGTGATCTCAGGCACAGCCGGGTATCGTGTCAGACAGTTCCTCGAACCCTGGAGGTCCTGTCATTGCTGGGCTTCAGAGCCTTGTCAGGGCTTCCCGGGCAGCCTGCTGCAGGGTTCCGGGGTGGCATGGAACACGGTTGAGGGCCATACTCGTTCGGGCTCGCCTTCACCGATGAAGGCCCTCATCCCTGACCTGCAAAGGAACCCACCACAGATGAGCACCACCTCTCGTTCGCAGGAATCCGGAATCGGCGGCGTCGCATGGGTCGTCCTGGTGGCCGCGTTCGGCGGCTTCCTCTTCGGCTTCGACACCGCCGTGATCAATGGGGCCGTGGGCCCCATCCAGGCCGAGTTCGGCCTCTCTGACCTCGCGGTGGGCTTCACGGTCTCCTCCGCGCTGCTGGGCTGCATGATCGGCGCCTGGGCCGGTGGCAGCCTCTCGGACCGGATCGGCCGCCAGCGGGCCATGATGGTCGCCGCCGCACTGTTCTGCTTCTCCGCGATCGGTTCCGGGCTGGCCTTCGGCGCCGTGGACCTGGTGCTCTGGCGCGTGCTCGGCGGCATCGGCGTCGGCATGGCCTCGGTGATCGCCCCGGCCTACATCGCCGAGGTCGCCCCGACCCACCTGCGTGGACGCCTCGGCTCCACCTGGCAGCTCGCCATCGTGGTCGGCATCTTCATGGCCGCCTCCTCCAACGCCTTCGTCGCCAATGTCGCCGACGGCGCGGCAGAGGAGCTCTGGCTCGGGCTGGAGGCCTGGCGCTGGATGTTCCTGCTCGAGGCCGGCCCAGCGCTGCTCTACGGCCTGCTGGCCTCCTCGATCCCCGAATCACCGCGCTACCTGATCTCCCGCGGCCGGGAGAAGCAGGCCGCGAAGGTCCTCGAAGAGATCGTGGGCGTTCGGGGTGAATCGGCGATCGCGCAGAAGATCAAGGAGGTCCGGGAGACGATCAACCTCGAGGCGCGGCAGAAGTTCCGTGACCTCATCGTCAGCGGCAGACTCACCCCCATCGTCTGGGTGGGCCTGGGCCTGGCGGTCTTCCAGCAGTTCGTCGGCATCAATGTCATCTTCTACTACTCCAACACCCTCTGGCAGGCCGTGGGCATCGCGGAGGATCAGGCGTTCCTGGTCCAGATCATCACCACGAGCGTGAACATCGTGGCCACCGTCATCGGCATCATCATCGTGGACAAGGTGGGCCGCCGGATCCCGCTGGCCGTCGGCTCGGCCGGCATGGCCCTGGGCCTGGGCATGATGGCGGTGGCATTCAGCCGGGCCATCATCACGATCGGAGCCGACGGCGAGGAGCTGGTCTCCCTGCCAGGCGCCTGGGGCATGATCGCGCTGGTCTCCGCGAATGTCTTCGTGCTCTTCTTCGGCGCCACCTGGGGACCGTTCATGTGGGTCCTGCTGGGTGAGATGTTCCCCAACCGGGTCCGCGCGGTGGCACTGGGCGTCACCGCCTCGGCCAACTGGGCCGCGAACTTCCTGATCTCGATGCTGTTCCCCGAGATGGCGGCGTTCTCGCTGGTCTTCGCCTACGGCTTCTACGCCGTCTCGGCGCTGCTCTCGATGTTCTTCGTGCTCAAATGGGTGCCCGAGACCAATGGGCGTGAGCTGGAAGACATGTCAGACGGCGCCTACGAGAAGGCTCCACGGGCCACGAAGGCCCGCTGAGCCGGCGCTGAGGCCACGCCCATCCTGGGCGCAGAAGCCACGCCTGGGATGGGTGCTGAAGCCACGCCTGGGATGGGTGCTGAAGCCACGCCCGTTCCGGGCGCTGAAGCGCCCGTGGGGGAGCGTCGCCCCCGCCTGGAGCGAGGGTCACCGCTGGACGATCTGAGGGTGACTTTGCTCAAAGGCGGGGGCGCTCTGTATAGTTGTTGGTTGTTGTGCGTGTCCACCCTTGCGTGGGTTCGTGTCGAGGCGGCTCAGTTGCATGGTCGTCAGCCTCCGCGGACTGCAGGGGAACTCACGGGCCCGGTCTTTTCCCAGTCCTCACCTGGGAATCCGGATGTCGCACTCGCGAAGAAACAGTCACTGACACTCGGTGCCTCTCACACACCGGAGAGTCCAGTGCACTGAACCGTAGAACATCGACCGAAGGCATACCAACGTGCGTACGTACACCCCGAAGCCTGGCGACGCCGACGCCCAGTGGCACGTCATCGACGCGACTGACGTCGTGCTGGGCCGGCTCGCTTCCCAGACTGCTGCGCTGCTGCGCGGCAAGCACAAGCCGACCTTCGTCCCACACCAGGACATGGGCGACTTCGTCATCATCATCAACGCCGAGAAGGTCGCCATGACCGGCGACAAGGCCGAGAAGAAGCGCTACTGGCGCCACTCCGGCTTTCCCGGCGGCATCAAGTCGCTGACCTTCAACGAGATGGTCGAGCGCTACCCCACCCGCGCCGCCTACCAGGCGGTCAAGGGCATGTTGCCGCATAACAAGCTCGGAACGGCCCAGCTGAAGAAGCTGCGCGTCTATGCAGGTGCAGAGCACCCGCACGTCGCGCAGCAGCCGAAGCCGTTCGACATCTCCCAGGTCACTCAGTAGTCCTGGCCACCCGACACTAGAATTTTCAAGGAGAATCGTGGCTCAGAACACTGAAGAGCTCACCGAAACCGAGGAGCTTTCAAGCTACACCTCGGAATCAACACCCACCGAGGAGACCGCCGGCGAGTCCGAGCGTGCACCGTTGACCGTCGGCGGAGCCGCCATCGGTCGACGCAAGCGCGCACGTGCTCGTGTCCGCATCACCCCGGGCACCGGCAACTGGACCCTCAACGGTCGCAGCCTGGAGGAGTACTTCCCCAACAAGCTGCACCAGCAGGAAGTGAACGATCCCTTCACCCTGCTCGACCTCAAGGGCGCCTACGACGTCATTGCCCGCATCGACGGCGGCGGCCCCTCGGGCCAGTCCGGCGCGCTGCGGCTCGGCATCTCCCGGGCACTGAACGAGATCGACCGCGACCACAACCGCGCGGCACTGAAGAAGGCCGGATTCCTGACTCGCGACGCCCGTGCGGTGGAGCGCAAGAAGGCCGGTCTGAAGAAGGCTCGCAAGGCACCGCAGTACTCCAAGCGCTGATCAACCAGCACTGTTCTCAGTGCTGACCCCAGCTGCTCGAAGAACCCCGCCGGAGACTCTCCGGCGGGGTTCTTCGCGTCTGTGCGGGATCTGCCCAGTAGACTGGCCGACATCATGGCACGACTTTTCGGCACTGACGGCGTGCGCGGTGTGGCCAACGAGCTGCTCACCGCTGAACTCGCCCTCACCCTCTCCCAGTCAGCAGCAACCGTCCTCGGCCACCAGCAGGTGACCCCCGGCACCCGGCCCACCGCAGTGGTGGCGCGGGACCCTCGCATCTCCGGGGAGTTCATCTCCGCCGCGGTGCAGGCCGGCATCGCCAGCAGCGGGGTCGACGTCTTCGACGCCGGCGTGCTGCCCACCCCGGCGGCGGCGTTCCTGGTCGCCGACATCGGCGCGGACTTCGGCGTGATGATCTCCGCCTCGCACAACCCGGCCCCGGACAACGGGATCAAGTTCCTGGCCCGGGGCGGGCACAAGCTCGACGACGCCGCCGAGGACGCCATCGAGACCGAGATGGGGCGCACGCCTCCGCGGCCCACCGGAGCCGACGTCGGGCGGATCAGCCGATTCGCCGATGCGGAGGACCGCTACCTGGTGCATCTGCTGCGCTCGTTGAACGGTGTGAGCCTCAAGGGACTCAAGATCGTGCTCGACTGCGCCCATGGTGCCGCCGCCGGGGTCTCGCCGCAGGCCTTCACCGACGCCGGGGCCGAGGTGATCGTCATCGGGGCCGAGCCCGACGGTCTGAACATCAACGATGGCTACGGCTCCACCCACCTGGGTCCGCTGCAGGACGCGGTGCGCGAGCATGGAGCCGACCTGGGCATCGCCCACGACGGCGACGCCGACCGCTGCCTGGCGGTGGACCACACCGGAGAGATCATCGACGGTGACCAGATCATGGGGGTCCTGGCGATCGCGCAGCAGGAAGCCGGCACCCTGGTCGATGACACCCTGGTCGTCACGGTGATGTCGAACCTCGGCCTGAAGCTCGGCATGGAGGCCGCAGGGATCAAGCTTGTGGAGACCGCGGTCGGGGACCGCTACGTGCTCGCCGCGATGCGCGCAGCGGGCTATAACCTCGGGGGCGAGCAGTCGGGGCACCTGATCTTCGCGGACTACGCCACCACCGGTGACGGACTGCTCACCGGGCTGCAGCTCGCCGCCCGGGTCGCGGCCACCGGCAGGTCGGTCCGGACCCTCGCGGCGGAGTCGATGACTCGGCTGCCGCAGGTGCTGATCAACGTCAAGGGTGTGGACCGAACCCGGGTCAAGACGCACCAGTCGGTCCAGGAGGCCGTGGCGCAGGTGGAGGCCCGACTGGGCGCCACCGGCCGGGTGCTGCTGCGTCCCTCGGGCACGGAGCCGGTGGTCCGGGTCATGGTGGAGGCCCCGACGGCAGACCTCGCCCGGGCCGAGTCCGAGGCGCTGGCCGACGTCGTGAAGGCCGAACTCGCGCTGTGACCCCATAGCCCCCTTTCGTTGAGGGGCGTGTCCTCTTTCGTTGAGGGGCGTGCCCTCTTTCGTTGAGGGGCCGATTCTCCGAGCATCTGAGCCCTGGAAAGGCCTCAACTGGTCGGAGAATCCGCCCCTCAACGCAGGGTGGGGTGGGGCTAGTCCTTGCCCCAGACCACGTCCTTGGCCTTGCCCAGCACCGGATGGCGCCTGGGTCCCTGGGTGCTCTGCTGCTCCGCGTCCTCGGCCGCCTGCCGCTGAGCCTCCGCCAGGGAGGCCAGGAACGCCGGATTGGTGACCTCGGTCTGGGCCTTGAGCTGATCCCGGATCTCGCGCAGCAGTGAGATGTTCTCATCCTCCGCCGCCGGCGGAGCAGCCCTGGATCGGCGCTCCCTGGCCTCGATCATGCGCGTCATCGGCGCGATGATCACGAAGTAGACGGCGCCGGCGATCAGCAGGAAGTTCACCAGGGCGGTCAGCAGCACGCCGAAGCGGATCGGAGTGTCGTTGAGCATCACCACCGCGAAGTCATCGAAGTCGGGGGTGCCCACCAGCGCGGAGATCAGCGGCATCAGCACGCTCTCCACCAGTGCGGTGACGACCGCGGTGAACGCGGTGCCGATGACCACCGCGGTGGCCAGGTCCACAACGTTTCCGCGCGTGATGAAGTGTCTGAATCCCTTGAGCATGGAAGAAGTCTAGGACACCAGAACCCGCTGGCCGGATCGGCAGCGGGCGCTCCCGGAGGTGCTCAGCGGTGGCCCGCGGCGCGCCTCAGGGCAGGGCCGGCCCGGCGTCGTCGTACTCCGCGGCGCCCGGCTGGTCCCAGTATTCCTCCAGGGTGAGACCCTCGGCGGCGACCTCCTGCGCGGTCTGCTCGCCGACATAGCGCAGGTGCCAGGGTTCGAACTCATAGCCGGTGATCTGCTCGGCCCCTTCCAGATACCTCACCACGAATCCATGGTCTGCGGCGTGCTCCGCCACCCACTGGCCCTCCGGGGTCTCCGCGAAGCAGTGCCCCTGGATGCATTCGGGGTTCTCGATGCTGATCACATCGGCCGCCAGCCCGGTCTGGTGCTCCGAGTAGCCGGGCCGGGCCACGAGCTCGTCCGTGGCTTCGGTGCCCACCGCCGCGTGGCGGTTCGCATATAAGCTCACCTGCGCGTCGTAGGACCGGTAGCCGCTGGTCATGGCGAGGACCTGACCGTCCTCGGCGGCGGCGGCGATGAGCTGCTCGAGCGCCTCGGCGGCGGGTGCGCGCAGCATCAGCTGGTTCTCGGTGGTCGTGCGGACCTCCGGAACCTCCAGATCTGTGGGGGCGTAGTCCTCGGGCTCCAGCGGGTTCTGCGGGTTCACCAGCACGTGGACGGAGTCCGGGTCCCAGGAGGGCTCGCTGGCGCGCTCGGGGGACGGCTCTGGTGCGGGCTCTGCGCTTGGCTCCGGAGTGGGCTCGGGGGTCTGCTCGGAGTCCCGGGACGCATCCGGGGCCTCCGGCAGCTGGTCCCCGCGCACCTCGGCGAGCGTCTGGTCCACGTCCAGCGCGGCACGCATCCCGTCCCAGGCCCGGGGCAGCAGGAAGCCGATCAGCGCGAGCACGCTGAGGATCAGCAGGGCCACGACCATGCGACGTCGCCGGTACATCCGGGCACGGCGGGCCTGCTGCTGCTGGTACTGACGACCCCGGTCCGGGCCCAACCGTGCTTTCGACATCAGGCGGCCCCTCGGCGAGGACCGGACAGCAGGGCACCGGTGCTGAAGGCACAGGCGGTGAAGGAGCAGGCGGTGAAGACGTCAAGGGTGCAGGCGAAGCGGGGCAGAACCATGGTCGAGGCGTCAGACCTTGCGCAGCAGGACGCGGGAGACCGAGTGATCTTCGCCCTTGGCCATCACGAGCCGCGCCCGGGAGCGGGTCGGGGCGATGTTGGCGCGCAGGTTCGGGCCGTTGATCCGGTTCCAGATCTCGGAGGCGCGCGCCTGCGCCTGCTCGTCGTCGAGGAAGGAGTACTGGTGGAAGTAGCTCTGCGGATCGGCGAACGCGCCGTCGCGCCAGCGCATGAACCGATCCACGTACCACTGCTCGATGTGCTTGGGCTTGGCATCGACATAGATCGAGAAGTCGAAGAAGTCGCTCAGCGCCAGACCTGTGGTCCCGTCCTCACGCACCCGCGCCGGCTGCAGCACATTGAGGCCCTCCACGATGAGCACATCGGGTTGGCGAATCACCACTTCACGGTCCGGGACGATGTCATAGACCAGGTGGGAGTACCACGGAGCGCGCACCTCGGGCTTGCCGGACTTCACCTCCGAGACCATGCGCAGCAGCGCCCTGCGGTCGTAGGCCTCCGGGAAGCCCTTGCGGTCCATCAGGCCGCGGCGCTGCAGCTCGGCGTTGGGATACAGGAAGCCGTCGGTGGTCACCAGCTCCACCCGGGGGGTCGAGGGCCAGCGGCGCAGCATCTCCTGAAGCACGCGGGCGGTGGTGGATTTGCCCACCGCCACCGATCCGGCCACCCCGATGACGAAGGGGGTGCGCAGGGTCTGCTCGCCGAGGAATTCGTTCGCCGCGGAGCGCAGCTGCGCGGCGGACTCCACATAGATCGAGAGCAGCCGACTCAGCGGCAGGTAGATCTGCTCGACCTCGTTGAGCGAGAGGTGCTCACCGATGCCGCGCAGCCGGTCCACGTCGTCCTGGTTCAGCGGCTGTTCTATGGTGTCGGCCAACCGGGCCCAGGCCTGGCGGTCAAGCTCCGCGAAGGGCGAGTGCGAGGTGTTCGCCTGATCCTGCTTGAACGGCGAGCCCGCCCAGGGTGCGGTGCCCGCCACCAGGGCCGGCAGAGGTCCCGTGGAGGCGCGCGGATGAGGATCTTCGGATGGGCGTTCAGACACGTTGACACGATACGCTATCCCTCATGTGTGGAATCGTCGGCTATATAGGCCTGCCCGAGAAGACCAGTCAGCACTCAGCACTTGACGTGCTCCTAGAGGGCCTCCGTCGTCTGGAGTACCGCGGATACGACTCCGCGGGCGTGGCGACCGTGACGGCCGGGAGCGTCTCGACGCGGAAGAAGTCCGGCAAGCTCGCCAACCTCCTGGCGGAGATCGAGGAGGCCCCGATGCCCGAGGCCTCGGTGGGCATCGGACACACCCGCTGGGCCACTCACGGGGCGCCCAACGACGCGAACGCGCACCCGCACCTGGCCGACGGCGGCAAGCTCGCCGTGATCCACAACGGCATCATCGAGAACTTCGCACAGCTCAAGGCCAAGCTCGTGGCCACCGGCGAGGAGTTCAGCTCCCAGACCGACACCGAGGTGGCCGCGAAGCTGATCGGTCAGTACTTCACCGGCACAGCCGCGGGTGACCTGACCGAGGCGATGCGCCTGGCCGCCAGCGAGCTCGAAGGAGCCTTCACGCTGCTCGCGGTCCACGCCGATCAGCCCGACCGCGTGGTCGCCTCGCGCCGGAACTCACCCCTGGTGGTGGGCCTGGGCGAGGGAGAGAACTTCCTCGGCTCCGACGTCTCCGGCTTCATCGACTTCACCCGTGAAGCCGTGGAGCTCGAGCAGGACCAGGTCGTGACCATCACCACCGACGACGTCGCGATCATCAACTTCGACGGCACCCCCGCGGAGGGCAAGCGCTTCTCGGTGAACTGGGACGCCGCCGCCGCCGAGAAGGGCGGCTACGGCACCTTCATGGAGAAGGAGATCCACGACCAGCCCAAGGCCGTGGAGGACACCCTGCTGGGCCGCACCGACGCCTCCGGCCGCCTGGTGCTCGACGAGCTGCGCATCGACCCAGAAGAGCTCAAGTCCATCTCCAAGATCATCGTGCTGGCCTGCGGCACCTCCGCCTACGCCGGCATGGTCGCCAAGTACGCCATCGAGCACTGGGTGCGCGTGCCCGTGGAGGTGGAGCTCAGCCACGAGTTCCGCTACCGCGACCCGATCATCGATGACTCCACGCTGATCGTCTCGCTCTCCCAGTCCGGAGAGACCATGGACACCCTGATGGCGGTCCGCTACGCCAAGGAGCAGGGCGCCCGGACCCTGGCGATCTGCAACACCAACGGATCCACCATCCCGCGTGAATCCGACGCGGTGCTCTACACCCACGCCGGACCCGAGATTGCGGTGGCCTCCACCAAGGCCTTCCTCGCTCAGATCACCGCCTCCTACCTGCTGGGCCTCTACATGGCGCAGCTGCGCGGAAAGCTCTTCCAGGGCGAGATCGAGGACATTCTGGCTGACCTGCACAAGATCCCCGCCAAGATCCAGGAAGTCCTGGACGGCGGCGAGCAGATCCGCGAGCTCGCTCGCGAGATGGCCCAGGCCCCCTCGGTGCTCTTCCTCGGACGCCACGTCGGCTACCCGGTCGCGATGGAGGGCGCGCTGAAGCTCAAGGAGATCGCCTACATCCACGCCGAGGGCTTCGCCGCCGGCGAGCTCAAGCACGGTCCGATCGCGCTCATCGACGAGGGCCAGCCGGTCTTCGTGGTGGTCCCCTCCCCGCACGGCCGCGACTCGCTGCACGCCAAGGTGGTCTCCAACATTCAGGAGGTCCGCGCCCGCGGCGCCAAGACGATCACCGTGGCCGAGGTCGGCGACGCCGACGTCGTGGACTACTCCGAGACGGTCTTCTACGTCCCGGAGACCCAGCCGCTGCTGATGCCGCTGCTGACCACCGTTCCGCTGCAGATCTTCGCCTGCGCTCTGGCCGCCGAGAAGGGCTACGACGTCGACCAGCCGCGCAACCTGGCCAAGTCGGTCACCGTGGAGTGACCATCAAGACGGGGTGATCCGCTGTGCGGCGCGAGCCGTACAGCGGGGGTGCCCCTGCAGCTGAGCGTGATCCTGCGGAAGAAGGAGCAGCACATGATCGTCGGAATAGGGGTCGACGTCGTCCTGGTGAC
The DNA here is from genome assembly GCF_017347085.1 of Nesterenkonia sp. E16_10. GTDB lineage: Bacteria > Actinomycetota > Actinomycetes > Actinomycetales > Micrococcaceae > Nesterenkonia. Next base: position 127,244 of record NZ_JADPSA010000001.1, on the reverse strand, counting down.
CAGGTTCGAACATCAGCTGCGCCGGACCCCGGCGCTGCGGCAGCGACTCTTCGTCCCCGCCGAGCGTGAGCTCAACACCCGCTCGCTCGCCGCGCGCTTCGCGGCGAAGGAGGCCGTGGCCAAGGCGCTGGGCGCCCCGGCGGGCATGAACTGGCAGGACTGCCAGGTGGTCATGGACTCCGCCGGAGCACCCCATGTCAAGGTCTCCGGGACCGTGGAAAAGGTGGCCGAGTCCAAGGGCGTCAAACGCTGGCACCTCTCGCTCTCCCACGACGGCGACGTGGCCACCGCCATGGTGGTCGCGGAGGGCTGATCATGACCGCTGCCTCGCTTCCGCTCTACTCCGGCACCCAGGTCCGCGCCGCCGAGCTGCCCCTGGTCGAGGCCGGGCAGGGGCCTGCCCTGATGCGGCGGGCCGCCTACGGACTGGCCAGCCGGGTCCTGGAACTGCTGCGCCGCGGCGGCGGGATCTACGGAGCCCGGGTCGTGGGCCTGATCGGCTCCGGAAACAACGGCGGCGATGGACTCTTCGCGCTGGCCGAGCTGCGTTCCCGCGGCGTCGACGCAGCGGCGGTGCTGGTGGCCGAGCGTGCCCACCCGCAGGCGCTGGAAGCCTTCCTTCGCGCCGGGGGCCGACTGCGCGCGGATGTCCCGGCGAATACCACGGTGCTGATCGACGCGATCGTGGGCACCGGCGCCCGCGGCGGGCTCAGCCTGCCTGAGGTCCCAGGGCTGAGCGCCGCGGCGAGCACCAGCACCGTCGTCGCCTGCGACATCCCCTCCGGGGTCGAGGCGGACACGGGACGCTGCCCCGGGGACGCGATCCCCGCCCAGCACACCGTCAGCTTCGGCGCCGCGAAGCTGGGACTGCTGCTGGGGGAGGGAGGCCTGCTCAGCGGGGAGATCCACACCGTGGACATCGGGCTTGACGACCAGCTGCCAGCCCCCGCCGCCTGGGACCTGACCGGTCCCGAGCCCAGCGCCCCGCGGCCACGCCCAGGGGACCATAAGTACAGTCGCGGCACCCTGCAGGTGGTGGCCGGCTCCGCGCAGTTCCCCGGGGCCGCCGAGCTGACCGTGGGTGCGGCCATCACCTCCGGGGTCGGGATGGTCCGGCTGAAGGCCGAGCCCAGCGTCTCCTCCGCAGTGCTGCAGTCCTGGCCCGAGGCCGTGATGAGTCAGGGCCGGGCCGAGAAGGCCATCGAGGGCGCCACCGCCGCCGCGATCGGACCGGGCCTCGGACGCGACCGCTCCCGCCAGGTGGAGGCCGAGACGATGCTGCGCGCCACCGTGGAGGCCCAGATGCCCTGCGTGCTCGACGCCACCGGGCTGGAGCTGCTCCGCGGCGACCTGCTCAGCTCCGGCGGACTCGGCGCCCAGCTGATCCTGACCCCACACCTGGGCGAGGCCCGTCGAATCGCCGAGGCGTTGGAGGACCAGACCCTGCAGCGGCTGCTCGCCGGGGAGCCTGACACCCTGGAGTCCGCCCGTGCGCTGGCCGAGACCCTCGGCGCCACGGTCCTGCTCAAGGGACCCAGCACCGTGGTGGCCGGTCCCGACGGCGCCGCCCCGCTGATCGTGCGCTCCGCGACCCCCGGTCTGGCCACCGCAGGCACCGGCGACGTCCTGACCGGGATCATCGGGGCGCTGTTGGCCACCGCCTCGAGCGCGCAGGACCTGGACTTCTCCCGGATCGCCGCCGAGGGCGCCCGGCTGCACGCCGCCGCGGCCCAGCGTCTGGATCCCCACGGTCGGGGACAGTTCGGAGCCAGCGCGCTCATCGGCGCGCTGCGCGAGTAGCCGCCGCACCGCATCTGTGTCCGTGGCTCTCGATAGGGTGGTTCCATGAGCATCATCGGCGACCCCCGCGCCACCCCCCGTCTTCCCGAGGCCGCCGAGCGTGCGGCCGTGATCGACCCCGCCGCGATCCGGCACAACGTGCGCACCATCGCCTCCTACGTGCAGCCGGCCAAGGTGCTGGTGGCTGTGAAGGCCGAGGGCTACGGGCACGGAGCGGTCACCGCGGCGCGGGCCGCACTCGAGGGTGGAGCAGACTGGCTGGGCACCGCCCATGTCACCGAGGCGCTGGCGCTGCGTGCAGCCGGCATCGAGGCGCCGATCCTGGCCTGGCTGCATACCCGCGGGACCGACTTCGCCGCGGCCATCACCGAACACATCGATCTGGGGATCTCCGGCTGGGAGATCCACCACGTGGCGCGTGCGGCAGAGGCCCTGCAGAAGCCGGCCCGCGTGCACCTGAAGATCGACACCGGACTGGGCCGCAACGGCTGCACCGTGGAGCAGTGGCCCGAGCTGCTGAGCCTCGCCGCGCAGTGCCAGGAGCGCGGTCTGATCAGCGTGGAGGGCATCTTCACCCATCTCGCCGTGGCCGACGAGCCTGACCGTCGGGAGACCGATGACCAGCTGGAGGTGTACCGCCACGCGCTCGAGGTGGCGCAGGAGCACCGGATCGTGCCGGACCTTCGCCATGTGGCGAACACGCCCGGCGCCTTCTCCCGTCCGGACGCGCATTTCGACATGGTGCGGGTCGGGGTCGGGGTCTACGGGCACAGCCCCTTCGCGGACCGGACCGCAGAAGACCTGGGACTGCGTCCGGCGATGGAGCTGCGCACCACCGTGGCCAACGTCAAGCAGGTCCCGACCGGCCAGGGGATCAGCTATGGACTCACCCACCGGGTGGACCGGCCGACCAGCCTGGCGCTGGTTCCGCTGGGCTATGCCGACGGGATCCCCCGGGTGGCGGTCCACGCCCCGGTGTGGATCAACGGCCGGCGCTACCAGTCGGTGGGCCGAGTGGCGATGGACCAGTTCGTGGTGGACCTCGAGGAGCTCGACACCCCGGTCCAGGTCGGGGACGAGGTGGTGATCTTCGGGGGAGACTCCGGGATCGAGGCCGCGGACTGGGCCAGCGCGGCCGGCACGATCAACTACGAGATCATCACCCGGATCGGGGAACGCGTGCCCCGCCTGGTCTTGGACTCCGAGCAGGCACCCGCCGCCGCCACCTCGCAGCAGGGCTCCGCATGAGCGGCCTGCAGAGCCCCGCCGCCCCCCTGGAGGGGCAGCGGTGGAGCATCGAGGTGGTCCTGGAGGATCTGCAGGCCACAGCCAGGTTCGCCGCAGATCTCGCCGGACAGCTGACGCCGGGCACGCTGCTGGTGCTCACCGGAGGCCTCGGGGCGGGCAAGACCACCTTCACCCAGTCCCTGGGCGACGCACTGGGCGTCAGCGGGATGATCAGTTCCCCGACCTTCACCCTCAGCCGCATCCACCGTGCGCAGGGTTTCGGACCCGACCTGGTCCATGTGGACGCCTACCGCACCGACGCGCAGGGCCTGGAATCTCTGGATCTGAGCTCCACCATGGCCGATTCCGTGACCGTGGTGGAATGGGGCCGCGGAATGGTCGAGGCGGCACTGGTCGGAACGGCGGGGTCCTGGCTGGATCTCGAGCTGATCAGGGATTCACATACGGAAGCCGCCCCGCAGGATGCCCACCGGGCGGCCGAGATCATCACCGACTTCTCCGAAACCGAGGCCGATGTGCTGGGGTCCCGGCGGCGCGCAGTGCTGCGCGGCTACGGGCCTGCCTGGGTTCAGCCCCCGCAGCTGTGAGGAACTACCATGGAGGGGTGATTCTTGCGATCGACTCCTCCGCCGGCGCCTCCGTGGCGGTGCTCGACGCCGATGGGGTGCGCGCCCAATGGCGCACCGCCGAGACCACGACCCATGCCGAGGTGCTCGCCGAGGCGGTGGCGCTCACGATGCGCGACGCCGAGGCGACCGGTGCCGGGCTCCGCGGCGTCGTCGTCGGAGTGGGCCCGGGCCCGTTCACCGGGCTGCGGGTCGGTCTCGCGCTCGCGCAGTCGCTCGCCGAGGTCTGGGGCGTCGCGCTCTATGGAGTGTGCAGCCTGGACTCCTTGGCGCAGCGCGCCGTGAACCAGCCGGCGGATTCGGGAACCTCGACATCGCACGAGTTCCTGGTCGCCAGCGACGCCCGCCGCCGCGAGGTCTACTGGGCGCGCTACCGTGCCGAGCCTCAGGGATTCGCCGAGCTGCTCGAGGGCCCCCGGGTCAGCGCCGCCAGCGAGCTGCCGGAGCTCCCTGTGGTCGGGGTGGGTGCCAGCCTGTATCCGCAGGACCTCGCCGCCCGTGGGACGGCGGAATCGCACTGGCTGCCCGATGCCGTGGAGCTGGGCCAGCTCGCCCAGCGTCGGCTGGGGCAGATCCCGGAGCCGCAGCGCCGCGGGGAACCGGCCGCGACAGCCGTCGGGGCGGGGCTGCTCGAACCGCTTCCGCTGTACCTGCGCGAATCCGACGCCAAGGTCCCGGCCCACATGCGCGCGAAGCAGACGTCATGACCGACACGACCCCGCCGCACCCCGTCAACCCTGCCGCCGAGGCTTACGGCCTCACCCCGATGACGGCGCTTGACGTGGATGAGGTGCTCGCCCTGGAGCGCCGGCTCTTCCCGCAGGACGCCTGGCCCGAGAGCTTCTTCTACGACGAACTGGCACATACCGTCTCGGGCCCGGGGACCGAGCCCACCCGTCGATACTGGGTGGCCCGAGACGCCGAGGGTCGGCTCGCCGGCTACGCCGGCATGATGTGCGTGCTGCCGCTGGCCGATGTGCAGACCCTGGCAGTGGCCCCCGAGTCCCAGGGTCACGGACTCGGCACCCGGCTGCTGCGCCTGCTGATCAGCTCGGCCCGAGAGCAGTCCGCCGAGCAGATCCTGCTCGAGGTCCGTTCCGACAACCCGGGGGCCCAGGCGCTGTATCGCCGGGAGGGCTTCAGCCACATCCATACCCGCGCGCAGTACTACCCGGACGGCGAGGATGCGCTGATCATGGCGAAGCCGCTGATCGACCTCACCGCACCCAGCTCGGCCGCAGACCTCAGGAGCCCCTTCACATGAGCGAGACCCTCTCAGCCCGCAGGGCCCCGCTGGTGCTCGGCATCGAGACCTCCTGCGACGAGACCGGGATCGGGATCGTCCGCGGGACCGAGCTGCTGGCGAACACCGTCGCCTCCTCGATGGAGGAACACGTCCGCTTCGGCGGGGTGATTCCGGAGATCGCGGCCCGCGCCCACCTCGAGGCCTTCCTCCCGACGCTGCGAGAGGCGCTGGAGACCGCCGGGATCGAGCTGCACGAGGTGGACGCGATCGCCGTCACCTCCGGCCCCGGGCTCTCCGGGGCGCTGATGGTCGGGCTCTCCGCCGCGAAGGGGCTCGCCCTGGCCGCGGACAAGCCGCTCTATGGAGTCAATCACCTGGTCGCCCACGTGGGCGTCGGGCTGCTCGAGCCCCACGCGAACTCCCACGGGGACTCCCACGGGAACCCCTCCGGGCACCGCGCCGAAGGCCCCGACGCAGAGCCGGATGCGGAGCCCGAGCCCGAGCCGGGCGGCATGCGCAGGCTGCCGGAGAACACCGGGGCGCTGCTGGTCTCCGGCGGCCACACCGAGATCCTTCGAGTCGGCTCGCTGACCAGCGACGTGGAGCTGCTGGGCTCGACGATCGACGACGCGGCCGGTGAGGCCTTCGACAAGACCGCCCGGCTGCTGGGACTGGGCTACCCCGGCGGCCCAGCGATCGACGCCGCCGCGGTGGCCGGGGATCCACACGCCTTCCGCTTCCCGCGCGGCCTGACCATGCCGAAGTTCGAAGGCTCTGCGCAGACCCCGGGTAAGCATCGGCACAACTGGTCCTTCTCCGGGCTCAAGACCGCGGTGGCGCGCGCGGTGGAGCAGTTTGAGGTCGCCGGCCGGCCGGTCCCGGTGGCAGACATCGCCGCCAGCTTCCAGGAGGCGGTGGTGGATGTGATCACCGCCAAGGCGGTGCGCGCCAGCCGCGAACACGGCATCACCACGCTGATGCTGGGCGGGGGAGTCGCGGCGAACAAGCGGCTGCGCGAGCTGCTCACCCAGCGCTGCGCGGAGGCCGACATCGAGCTTCGGATTCCACCGGTGAGCCTGTGCACGGACAACGGTGCCATGGTCGCGGCCCTGGGCGCGCAGCTCGTCGCCGCCGGAGTCACGCCCTCCTCGCTGCAGATCCCGGCCGACTCCTCCCAACCGGTGCAGCGGATCAGCGTCTGATCAGACCCGCCGCGGACCGTTGATCGACATCCGGGTCCGGGCGGCCGCGTCGAGCACCACCTGCCGCAGGTCCCCCTGGTGGGTCTCCGCGACCTGACGCTGACGGATATAGCCCGCGCCGTCGCGCATCATCTGCTCGACCAGGGCGAGCTCATCGGCGCAGCCGAGCTCCTTGGCCACCGGTTCCAGCCGGTTCAGCTCCTGCTGAAGGTGATCGGTGACCAGCATCTCGTCGCCCTCGGCGTTGAGAATGATCTCGGCGTCCAGGCCGTAGCGCGCGGCGCGCCATTTGTTCTCCTGCACGAACCACGGCGGCATCGAGACCACCTTGCCGCCGTTCTCCAGGTCCTTGACCGTGGAGTGCACGATGCACTGGGTCAGCGCCGCGACCCCGGCGATCTCTTCGAGCGTGGCGAGACCGTCACAGACCCGCAGCTCCACGGTGCCCAGCCGCGGCACCGCACGCACGTCCCAGCGGACCTCGGTGACATCGTTGATCACGCCGGTGTGCTCCAGGTCGCTGACGGCCCGCTCATAGCCGGACCATTCCTCGAACTGGAAGGACGCGCCGGCGGTGGGCAGCTGCTGGAAGACCAGCGCCCGCTGCGACGCGTATCCGGTGTCCTCACCCGACCAATAGGGCGAGGAGGCGGTGAGCGCCTGGAAGTGGGCGTTGTAGTTGCACAGGGCGTTGACCGCCGGCATCGCCTGAGCCACGTCATCGAGACCCACGTGCACGTGCACCCCGTAGATCACCATCTGCCGGCCCCACCACTGGGTGCGCCGGATCAGCTCCGCGTAGCGCTCCTTATCCGTCACCTCCTGCTCGGTGGGTGCGGCGAAGGGATGGGAGCCCTGGCAGTAGAGCTCGACGTCGAGCGGCTCACAGTGGCGCATCACGTTGCTGGCGGTCTCGCGCAGCTGATCCACCCCGGTGTTCACATCCGGGCAGACATCGGTGATCAGCTCCACGGTGTTGGTCAGCAGCTCCTGCTTCACATAGGGGTGTTCCTCCTCCGGGCTCAGATCCGGCAGGTCCGCGTGGCAGGACCTGAGGATCTGGTCCGCCACGGACCGGAGATCTCCGGACTGCCGATCCACCAGGGCCAGCTCCCACTCAAGGCCCAGGGTGGAACGTCGTGACTGCGCGAAGGGTAATTCCAACTTGGCTCCTCAGGGTGTCAGGGCCGGCGGCCACATCAACACACAGAATACTGCCCCGGCTGGACGATCCCCGATGCACGGCCCGAAGTTCCCCTGGAGGCCCGGGCCCCCGGGACTCGCGTCCGAGGTCCGGCTGGGCCGTCCAGGCGGCGCGGATATCCTGGCTGACATGTCTTCTGCCGGTTCCTCACGTCCTCGCCCCCTCGTGGCGGCGGTGCTGCTGTCTTCCCTGCTGCTGAGCTCCTGCGCCGGAGGCTCCGATCCGGAGGCCTCCGGGGATCCGTCGGACCCGAGCGAGCCGAGCCAGCAGAGCGCCGAGGATGCCGCGGCGGAGGCCGAGGAGCAGCGCCGCGTCGAGGCCGAGCAGGCCCAGGAGGCCGCGCTCGCCGGGCCCGGAGAGGACCACCAGGAACGGGCCGCCGAGCTCGTGGCGGAGTACTCCCTCAGCGAGCTGGCCGGATCCGTGCTGGTGGGGGAGTACGCGACCCCCGATGCTTCGGGCATGGCGGCCCTGATCGAGGAGCTGCACCTCGGCGGTGCCATCATCATGGGCGCCAACGTCCCGCTCGCCCAGAGAGGTGTCGACACGCAGGAGCTGGCCGCCGCGCTGAGCACACTCGGCGAGGCCGCCGGGGAGCGTGAGGTGCCCCCGATGATCAGCGTGGACCAGGAGGGCGGCCTGGTCACCCGGGTCGGCGCCCCGCTCACCGAATGGCCCACCCCGATGGCCTACGGAGCCGCCGCCTCAGGCCAGGACGATCCGGAGCAGGAACAGCCGGAGGCGGACGCGCAGGACGACGACGGCGCGCTCACCCGGTCTGGACACCGCTTCCTCGCCGCTGAGCTGGCTGACCTGGGGTTCACCACCAGCTTCGCGCCCAACGGCGACGTCACCGTCGGGGCCTCCGATCCGACCATCGGCTCCCGGTCCTTCGGATCGGATGCCGGGTCCGTGGCCGAACTGAGTATGGAGGGCATCCGGGGTCTCGCCGAGGGCGGGCTTGCGGGTTCGGTCAAGCACTTTCCCGGGCATGGTTCCGTGACCGAGGATTCCCACCAGACACTCCCCGTCCAGGGCGCCAGCCTCGAGGAGCTGCGTGCCCGCGACTGGGCGCCCTTCGCCGAGGCTGCCGAGGCCGGTGTTCCGATGGTCATGATGGGCCACATCGAGGTGCCCGCGCTGGAAGCAGGCGTTCCCTCCTCGCTCTCCGCCGCCGCCTACACCGAGCTGCGCGAGCTGGGCCATGAGGGCGTGGTGGTCACCGATGCGCTGAACATGGGTGCCATCGTCCAGGGCTACGGCGGCGACCAGGCCGCCGTGACCGCGCTGAGCGCAGGCGCGGACCTGCTGCTGATGCCCGCTGACCTCCGCGGCGCCCACACCGGCATCGTCGCGGCGGTGGAGTCGGGCGAGCTCGACCGCTCTCGCCTTCAGGAGGCGGCCGAACGCGTGGCCGCGCTGCAGCTCTGGCAGGCCGAGCTGGCCGCCGGAGAGCTCGCCGCCGGCCCCGGGGCTCAGCTGCCCGAGCAGCTGCGCGGTGAAGATGCTGAAGCAGACGCCGACCAGGAATCAGAATCCGGCAGCCCCGAAGAGACCGCGACGGAGCTGAGCGAATCCGCGGTGACCCTTGTCGCTGGAGAGTGTGAGGCAGATCTGGCCGATGCCGGGATCACCATCCTCGGCGGCAGCGAACAGGACCGCTCCCGGCTGACCGCGGCCGCCGAGGCGGCCGGGCTCACCGTGGGCACCGGCGCGGTGGTGAACCTGGTCGGGGAGTCCAGCGCCGCCGGCGGTGACGTCGCCGTGGCCCTGGACCGTCCCGAGGTGCTGGCCGGGGCCGACGCCCCCACCCAGATCGCGCTCTACGGCCGGACCCAGGAATCCTTCGAGGCGCTCGCCGCGGTGCTCGCCGGCGCCGAGGCGCCCGGAGCGCTCCCCGTGGAGGTGGGCGAGCTGCCCCGCGGCCACTCCGCCTGCTGAGCGGCTACAGCGGTTCCACCACGGCGAAGACCCGCTCCTCGCCCAGCCGGGTGACCACCACGGTGGCCCGGTGCCGGGGCCCCTTGGCGCGTTTCTTCGGCAGGACCTGCTGGCGGAGCTGTTCCGGGACGACGTCGACCCCTCGCTTCTTGATCTCCAGGGTCGTCACCCCGGAATCGGCCACCCAGGCCTTGAGCGACTTGACGTTGTAGGGCCTGACCTCGAGCACCCGGAACTGCCGGGAGAACCGATAGGCGGGGTCCCCCACGGGCTCCTCGGCGCAGAAATAGGCGATGTGCTCATCGAGCAGATGAGCATCCAACGCGTCGGCGAGCTCGGCGACGAGCCCGGAACGGATCACCGCCGGGTCCGGTTCATGCAGCACCCCGGAGAGCCCGGCTCGCCCCTCGGGTTCCAGCTGCGCGCCGGAGCCGAAGTCGGTCTCGCTGATCAGCTCCACGGGCGCGGCGCCGTCGCCAGGCAGCAGCGTCGCGGCACGGCGGACCCCGGGACGGGCCAGGGCGTTGAACCAGAGCACCACCTCCACCAGATCTCCATCCACAGAGACCCATTCGGCCTCACAGTCGGCGGGGATCAGGTCATGCGGCAGCCCCGGGCCCAGCTTGACCCCCATCGGGGCGCCGGTGCTCGCCAGGGCGGTCACGAAGCTCAGCGGGGGCGAGAAGGACTCCGGGTCCCAGAGCCGAGAGGGCCCGGTCGAGGCGGCATCCTGGGCCGCGTGCGGGTCGCGGCGTGCCGGATCCAACCACAGGCCCCAGCCTGGGGGAGCCCCGGCGCCGAGCAGATCAAAGGTCGCGGCGAAGTCCTCGGCGGTGCCGTGCTCCACCGCCGCCTCCGGGAAGGGGTGCAGGTTCATCGTGGCCGCTGCCGCGATGCGCTCATCGGCCTCCACCGCCGTCACGGCCAGTCCCAGAGAGGCCGCTGCCATGGCATCACCGCCCAAGCCGCAGCCGAGATCGATCACCCGGTCCAGACCGGCGGTGCGGAAACGCTGGGCGTGGCGCGCTGCCACCGGCAGCCGGGTCGACTGCTGCAGACCCTCGTGGGTGAAGAGCATCCGGCCGGCGAACTCGCCGAACTTCTTGCGCGCCGCCGCGCGAAGCCGGGACTGGGTCAGGGCCGCCGCCACCCGGTCCGGCGGGTGGCCGGCCTCGCGCAGTCGAAGGTTCAGGCCGAAGGCCGACTCCTCGTCATAGGGCGGCAGCGAGTTCAGCAGCTCCCACCCCTCCGGGGTGAGGACTGGGGAGAGCGGATCAGCGGTGGGGGAGGACACCGCTCCTACGGTACCGGTAGCTTCCTGCCGATCCGGGTGAATCCGCGCACTGGAGACCTCATCCCAAGCAATACATCACGAACTGATGACCGAATCTCACACTCCCGTCATATTTGCACCCCATTTGCGCTCAATTAGATAAGTCGGTAGTTTCTATTTAGCTTAGGGGACACTAAGTCCACATCTCCTTCCGGGGTACCCGGAGCAATCACCGTGAAAGGCAGGGCCATGCCCACTGAAGACTTCGCACCCGAGGGCACCGCCTCCGAGAGCACTGTGCCCAAGAGCCCCGCTGTCGGGGCCGCAGCACCTGAGCCCATGGCGCGCAGCGCGGCGCCGACGTCGCGTTCCCGAACCGTGGGTGCGCTCTCTCTGGGTCTCATCGCGATCTTCGCCCTGGGGGCCTGCGGCTCGCAGGCCGAGGCTGAGGAGCCCGAGGCCGGGGCCACCGAAGCGGAAGCGGCCGATGCGGAGGATGCCGAGGGTGAGGCGGAGGGTGAAGCCGCTGCCACGGTCACCATCGAGGATGACCACGGCACCCACGAGGTCTCCACCGATCCCCAGAGCGTCGTCGTCACCGACAACAGGTCCTACCGGACCTTGGAGGCTTTCGGCGTCGAGCCCACTGCCGCCGCGCGCAGCCTGATGGACGCGCAGACCCATGACTGGGCCCAGGATGAGTCCATCCTGGACCTGGGCAATCACCGTGAGCCGGACCTGGAGAATGTGGTCGCGGCGGAGCCCGATCTGATCATCAACGGGCAGCGCTTCCAGCAGTACTACCAGGACCTCAGCGGTCTTGCGCCCGAGGCCACCGTTCTGGAATTCGAGCCACAGGAGGACGCTGACCTGGTCGAAGAGCTGATTCGGAAGACTGAATCGCTCGGCGAGGTCTTCGGCGAGGAGGGTGTCGCCACGGAGCTCGTAGAAGAGCTCGAAGCCGAGATGGCGCGGGTCCAGGACGCCTACGACGGCGAGTCCACGGTGATGGGGCTGCTCACCTCCGGCGGTGACATGAGCTACGTGGCACCAGGACCTGAGGGTCGTGCCATCGGTCCGGTCTTCGACACCTTCGACCTCACTCCCGCCCTGGAGCAGGAGGGTGAGAACGAGTCCCACGGCGATGACATCTCTGTGGAGGCCATCGCCACCGCGAACCCAGACTGGATGCTCGTGCTGGACCGCGATGCCCGGCTCTCCCTGGACGAGGGGGAGGAGTACAGCCCCGCGGCCGAGATCGTCGAGGAGTCAGCCGCACTGGCCAACGTCTCCGCCGTGGAGAACGACCAGATCGTGTACCTGCCGGAGAACTTCTACCTCACCGAAGACATCCAGGCCTACACCGAATTCTTCCGCGACTTCGCAGACGCACTCGAAGCCGCGGAATGACCGCAGTTCACTCTCTTGCCAGTCGGTGAATGATGGTCGATCGACGGTCCCGCGCAGGCCTGGACAACCTGCGCGGGACCGTCTCCAATACGAAATACCTGTATCACCTATTCAGGCCCGCCGCGGGCGGAGTATGCAGACCACTGCATAGTTCCGGCTCATCATAGAAAGCCCCTTCGATGCCCGACACTCCCTCTGCGGCGCCGAGTCGGGAGGACCTCGCGACTCCGGACGCACATGGCCCCCGCGAGACTCGCCGACAGCGACTCCTCACCCCGGCGCTGCTGATCGCCGCGCTGATCACCTCAGGGCTGCTGGTGCTCTCGCTGACCACCGGGCAGTACGACGTCTTCTCCGCAGACGGGTTCTGGATGTTCGGCATCACCCGGGTCCCGCGCACCATCGCACTGGTGCTGGCCGGCGCCTCGATGGCCATGTGCGGGCTGATCATGCAGCTGCTCACGCAGAACCGCTTCGTGGAGCCCACCACCACCGGCACCACCGAGTGGGCGGGACTGGGGCTGATACTGGTGCTCTGGCTATTCCCCGGAGCCTCGATGCTCGCCCGGATGGGCGGGGCCGTGACGATGGCCTTCATCGGCACCGTCATCTTCTTCCTCTTCCTGCAACGGGTCACCCTGAAGTCCTCGCTGATCGTGCCGATCATCGGGATCATGCTCGGCGCCGTGGTCAGCTCCTTCACGACCTATATCGCGCTGATGACCGACCACCTGCAGACCCTGGGCATCTGGTTCGCGGGCTCCTTCACCCGAGTGGTCGAGGGGCGCTACGAGCTGATGTTCCTGGTGCTGGGGGTGAGCATCCTGGTGTTCGTCACCGCCGACCAGTTCACGGTCGCCGGACTCGGCAAGGACATGGCCACCAACGTGGGCCTGAACTACACCGCCGTGCTCTTCATGGGCACCGCAATGGTCGCGGTGGCCACCGGGGTCACCGCCACAGTGGTCGGCACGCTGCCTTTCCTGGGGCTCGTGGTGCCCAATATCGTCTCACTCTTCCGCGGCGATGACCTGCGCAGCAACCTGCCATGGGTCGCGCTGCTCGGGATCGCGACCGTGACCGTCTGCGACCTGATCGGTCGCACCATCCGCGCACCGTTCGAGATTCCTGTCGGACTGGTGCTGGGCCTGGTCGGCGCTGTGGTGTTCGTCGGACTGCTGCTGCGGCAGCGCAAGAAAGGGGGGCTTCCCGCATGACCACGCAGCTCGACCGCGAACACCGCGCCACATCTGACCCGGCCGGAGGTGCCGGGTCAGCGGCACCCAGGTCGCGGCACCGGGACGGCCGGCGCTCCGGGGCAATCACCACCACGCGCCACGGCCTGCGCTACTGGGGCATCATGGCGCTGCTCGCCGGTCTCTCGGTGCTCTTCACCGCGGGGATCCTCAGCTACGAGAACCCGATGCCGTTGGGCTCCGAGGGGTACTGGCTGATCGCCAAGATGCGCGCAGAGACCGTGCTGGTGATCGGCGTCGTCGTCTTCTGCCAGGCGATGGCCACGGTGTCGTTCCAGACCGCGACCAACAACCGGATCCTCACGCCCTCGATCATGGGATTCGAATCGCTGTATGTGGCGATCCAGACCGGTGCGGTGTTCTTCTTCGGCATCGCCGGGGTCACCCTGGTCACCGGGCTGCCGCAGTTCCTGATGCAGGCCGGGGCGATGGTGCTCTTCGCGACGATCCTCTACTCCTGGCTGCTCAGCGGGAAGTTCTCCAACATCCACATCATGCTGCTGGTGGGTGTGGTGATCGGCGGGGGACTGGGCTCGCTGTCGACCTTCATGCAGCGGGTGCTGACCCCCAGCGAGTTCGACGTGCTCACCGCGCGGCTCTTCGGCAATATCGGCAACGCCCGCGGGGAGTACCTGCCCTACGCGATCCCGATCGCGCTGGTGGCCGCAGGGGTGCTGTGGTGGCGGGCGCGACGGCTCAACGTGGTCGCGCTGGGACGTGACAACGCGAACAACCTCGGGGTCCACCACAGGCGCGAAGTGCTGATCATCCTGGCGCTGGTCTCGGTGCTGATGGCGATGAGCACCTCCCTGGTCGGCCCGATGACCTTCCTGGGCTTCCTGGTCGCGACCCTGGCCTACCAGTTCGCCGACACCTACTCGCACCGGATGCTGTTCCCGATGGCCATACTCATCGGGTACGCCGTCCTGACCGGGGCGTACTTCATCATGCGCAACATCTTCTACGCCCAGGGCGCGGTGACCCTGATCATCGAGCTCCTCGGCGGAATCGTCTTCCTGATAGTCCTGATGCGAAAGGGTCGCCTGTGATCAGCCTCACCGAGGTCGCCAAGAACTACGGCACAGAAGGGGCCAGCGACACCGTGGCCATCGGCCCGGTCAGCGTGGACATCGCCGCCGGCGGCATCACCGCCCTGGTGGGTCCCAACGGTGCCGGAAAGTCCACCATCCTGACCATGATCGGGCGGCTGCTCGATGTGGACTCCGGGCGGATCGAGGTGGCCGGGCATGACGTTGTGAGCTCGCCCTCGAAGACCATCGCGAAGATTCTCTCCATCCTGCGCCAGGAGAACCACTTCGTCACCCGGCTCACGGTGCGTCAGCTGGTGGGCTTCGGCCGGTTCCCACACTCCCGGGGCCGGCTCACCCTCCAGGACGAGCGGCACATCTCCGAGGCCATCGATTTCCTGGACCTCACCGCGCTGGAGGGCCGCTACCTGGATCAGCTCTCGGGTGGTCAGCGTCAGCGGGCCTATGTGGCCATGGTGCTGGCCCAGGACACCGACTATGTGCTGCTCGATGAGCCGCTGAACAACTTGGACATGCAGCACGCGGTGCAGATGATGCAGCAGCTGCGCCGCGCCGCCGACGAGCTGGGCCGCACCGTGGTGATCGTGCTGCATGACATCAACTTCGCCGCCCGCTACTCGGACAAGATCCTGGCGATGAAGGACGGCGTGGTCATCGAGCACGGAACACCGGCGGAGATCATGCAGGATGCGGTGCTGACCCGGGTCTTCGACACCGAGGTCACGGTGATCGAGGGTCCTCGCGGGCCGCTGGCGGTGTATTACTGAGCCTCCGTGGGCGACCAAGACTCGACAGAGCTAGGATTTCCTTTTCGCCGCGGCTGACTGGCGTTGATCGAGGCATCACAAGTCAACGAAGTTGCTGTTGCCCTTCGGACGCAGCTATGCCCCTGTGAGGGTAGTCGGAGTCAGACCGCCGGCCTACCTACCCCGCCCTACGAGGACGGGTTCCTTCCCGTGCTGCGGTCGATTGACCCTGCATTCACTATCGACGACTTCTTCGCAAGCGTCTGATAGCTATAACTATCCATATGGGAATGAGAAGCGCCCCTGCCAGAAAGGACGCGAATACTAGCACCGCCATCACGGTGTCAACCGCTGGAACTGAGATGGCGATAAGTGCACCTACGAACGGCAGAGCAACCAGGAGAGCGAGCAGAAGTCCAAGCATCTTCAGATGGAACCGCGGAGCAGGCCGGTGCGGTTTCGGGGCAGAAGAGTCGTCCGACTCACAAGGTTCAGTCCGCGCCGCCTCGTCGAAGTTCCTACTGCTTGGCGTCAGGTGCCTGTGGTCATGGGTAGATGTTGGCAACGAAGAGGTGGAGTCGATCAACTGGGAGTCTGTCGGGACTTGCGGCGCCGAAGACCGAGGCGCAAGGGGTGCTTCACCCTGGTCTGAGCCCGACTTCCAGTCAGCTCCCTGAGGGTGCGAAGCCGGTTCAGCGAGGTCCAGCCAAGCGAAGAAGGCGCCCACTGGAACGATGGGTTTTCCGTACTTGACCGCTGCCCTCACCTGGACCGAGTCAGGGTTGGCACCGACGTGAATGAGGACGCTCGTCCTTGCCTTGGTTACTGCAGTATCTACGACGAGTCCCCTTGGTTCTACGAGCCCTGCCAACTCCGGGCGCGTGAGTCTCTGTCCGGTTCGGGGAGAGGTGATGATTCCCGAGAACGCGATTATTGAACCTGGGCTGAGGAGTTCATCTAGGTTCGAATCTGTGTAAGCCACGGCGAAAGGCTCACGTCTCTGGACGTTCGCCGTAAGTGCCTCATACGTCTCTACTGCGTCCTGCTTGAATGA
This sequence comes from Nesterenkonia sp. E16_10, assembly GCF_017347085.1. Lineage (GTDB taxonomy): Bacteria > Actinomycetota > Actinomycetes > Actinomycetales > Micrococcaceae > Nesterenkonia. Next base: position 111,189 of record NZ_JADPSA010000001.1, on the reverse strand, counting down.
GTTCGGCGCTCCTGGTCTTCCTTCGGATTCGGTGATGCGGTCTCGTTCGGGGGAGTGGCGTTCGTTGGCGACGCGATCGCTAGCCCCGGTGAGGACCTGAGCGATGTCCTTTGGTTCCGCCTCTGTGGTTGATATCCGTTCGATAGTGAATTGTGCCTTGCCTTCGGCTGGTCTCTCACGGGGGACGACGTTTCCCTCGAGCCAGTCGATGAACTCGTCAACCGTGAAGATCGGCTTCCCGAATTTACCTGCTTGCCGCGCTTTGCCCGATTGGGTTCCTCGTTCGGCAACTACGAGTACGTCGCAGCGGGTTTTCGTGACGGTATCTACTGCTTCCAAGCCCCTTGAGGAAGCTTGCGCCTCTAGATCATCGCGGGGGATCTTCCTCCCCTCACGATCCGTGGCCGAACCCGTGAAGCAAACCCGTACCCCTGGCTGCAACACGTCCGCGATTCGAATGTCGGGTGCGTCCTCGTGTAGACCAGCCGCAAGGACAACGCCAGACTCGTCCTGAAGCTGTCGGAGGATCTCGACACTGTCGGGCACGCCGCTGTGTGCCAGGTGGGGCCGCTCGCTGAGGAGCTCGGCGAGAACTTGCACTGGGTTCTCGGAAGGAGAACACCGGACTCTGAAGTCGATGCCGGTAGAACTTCGATCGCGACCCTTGAGAAAACCGGGTGTGTGCTTCGCTGGGGTGAACACATCTGAGGAGGAAGCGACCCCATTTTCGAGGGCCAACTCTCGAACAGATCTCGCCTTCTCGATGGCCGGAAGCGACTCGAAATTGGCGCCGGCTGCTTCGGAAATCAGCTCTGCGACGTCATCTCCCACGGGGATGTGGGTGACCAGCCCGCCGCGCTTAAGTTCGAAGTCGATGTACTCGAGGGTCTCATCGATACGGACGCCAACCGGAGTCCTGCCTTCCAGCAGCGGAGAAAGCGCGTTCCAAGCCTCATGCAGAGTTGGAGCCAGATGCACATCTGTTGCCGTGATTCCGTACCGTTGCTGAGAATCTCCCACATCACGGCCCGGGGCCACCAGGGTCGTGGCTTCTTGTCCGTCATCGGTCACGACGGCAAGCTCTACGATCCTGGGCTTCCACTGTCGACCGACATCTCCTACGAGGGACACGCCTAGATACGCTCCTCCTTTTGATCCCGTCAATCGACCGCCCGTATCGAGGAACCGACGGATCCGTTGATTGACCCGAAGGTGTTTAGGTTCCACGGCTCGGGCCAGGACGAGTCCGTTCAGAGAGGTGCATCGGCTTAGTGCTACATACAGTTGTCCGTCAGCGAAGATGCCGCCCGATAGGTCCACACGGCATTGGTCTAGAGTCTGTCCCTGGCTCTTGTGGATCGTGATGGCCCAGGCAAGTCGAAAGGGCAGCTGAGTAAACGAGCCCACCACCTCGTGCTGGAGGCGACTTCCGTTTACGACAGGTCGAGTGACTTCCCAGACATGTCGCTCCACACGAACCGTGTTTCCGTCGTTTAGTTGAACAGAGATGGAGGGGTCATCCGTGTCATCGAAGACTTCCACGATCTTGCCGATGCTGCCGTTGACCCAACGATCTGCGCCATCATTGGTCAGAAGCATTACCTGGGTCCCGACCTTGAACTCAAGCGTCTCGTCAGTGGGAATGTCGAACCCATCCAGCTCGCCGGTGATCACGGCGTAACTGGTCGACGTCTCCGCTCTGATCTGATCAAGCATTGCCTTGTTCCGAGCAGTCGCGATCCGATTCGTAGTGGTGAGAGTCAGCCAGTATTCGTCAAGCGGTGGGTCGAACGAGGGATTCACTCTTTGATTGAGCACCTGCCGCTCGTAGTCGCCGAGAGATCCGTTCCGGACGGAATTAAGTATGTCGACCAACTGTGTATCGCCGACTTGTCTGAAGACCGTGGTCAGCTCTACAACCGGGAACCGATGCTCTTCGTAGCTCCGAGCAGAGAAGAAGAAGGGCGAGTCGTAGACCTCAGAGAAGTAATGCTCCTCCGCTTCCACTACTACTGGAGGTAGCTGAAATAGGTCGCCCACAAGCACTACCTGGACGCCACCGAAACGTTCCCCTGGACGTGGGCCGAAGCGCTCAAGCGCAGTCGTCAGGCAATCGAAAAGGTCGGCACGGACCATCGATGCCTCATCAATAACCAGTGTGTCGATCTTCGAAAGGACTCGTCCGAACCTTTTCGGGTAGTAGGCATCTGAACGGACGTGCTCGACAGTCACACCAGGCCAGAACGAAAATAAACGGTGAATCGTGTATCCGTTGACATTCAGTGCGGCGATTCCGGTTGGTGCGGCGACTATCGCTGTCCGTGCAGTTAGAGAGAGAAACTCTCGGATCAACGTTGATTTGCCCGTGCCGGCCTTTCCGGTGAGGAAAATACTTTCACCCTGCTCAAGCAGTGAAAGCGCCGTTCTAAATTCGTCTGTCAGAACGATTCCATGCGCTTCGGTGCCGGACATGTAAGCCTCCTAGTCGAATGCGCATTGTGGTAGCGCGACAGGAATGGCGCCGATCACTACCTTGCTCATGAATATTTGGTACAGCTTAGGCGCTTGGAGCTTTCTAAGATCGCTTCGATGGCCGCGCACCCTGAAGGTTCACCTACTTCTGCCGCACAACTTGGTTGGCAGCTACGCTCTTCAGGCGCGGCCTGGAGTCCCCGAAACTACAATTTACCTTCGCCCAAATCCACGGTTCGACCAGCGCCTGAGGTGCCTTCACGGTGGTGCGTCCTTTGCAATACCGAACTCTAGATTTACTGAGGAAGCTGCGGGCGAATCGGTGAATTCGCACCGCTCTTCGTTGTAGGTCGGGCCCCGGGAGATGTCCCTGAAGTCTCAACTGCTGAGACTGCCGTGACCCGGGTACAGCACGCTCCTGGCCCCGACCTATCATTTCTGGTCTGCGCCGCACTCGGCGCCGCTCACCATCAACCCTTCTGTGGAGATGCCCAGCAATGTCTACCTCTGTTGACCCCTCAGCGCCCGGCGCCTCGAAACGAAAAGTCGACGGCGTGGCGGATGAGAACCTGACAGTCCCGCGCCGCCGGATCATCATGGCCTCGCTGATCGGGACCACGATCGAGTTCTACGACTTCTATATCTACGCCACCGCGGCCGTGTCGATCTTCCCGCTGCTCTTCTTCTACGGCGATGAGGGTTCCGCGCTGCTGGCCTCGATGGCCACCTTTGGTGCGGCCTTCGTGGCCCGGCCGCTGGGTGCCATCATCTTCGGCCACTATGGGGACAAGATCGGGCGCAAGGCCACCCTGGTGGGTGCGCTGCTGACCATGGGCATCGCCACCTTCCTGATCGGCGCGCTGCCCACCTATCACCAGGTCGGGCTCTGGGCGCCGGCGATGCTGACCATCCTGCGTTTCTGCCAGGGCCTCGGCCTGGGCGGCGAATGGTCCGGTGCCGCGCTGCTGGCCTCCGAGACCGCCCGGCCGGGCAAGCGAGCGCAGGCGGCCATGTGGCCACAGCTGGGTGCCCCCTTCGGCTTCATGCTCGCCAACGGGCTCTTCCTGCTGCTGGCCACCCTGTTCGCCTACGACTCCACGGCACGCGACCTCAACGACCCGTTCCTGGTCTGGGGCTGGCGCCTGCCGTTCCTGCTCTCGGTGATCATGGTCGCCGTCGGACTCTATGTCCGGCTCCGGATCGAGGAGACCCCGGTCTTCGCCAAGGCCATGGCCAGCAACGAGCGGGTCAAGGCCCCCATCGGGGAGGTCTTCCGGCGCAACTGGTGGGAGATCATCCTGGGCACCTTCATCATGCTGGCCACCTACGGACTGTTCTACCTGATGACCACCTGGGTGCTCTCCTACGCCATCGGCAGCGCCGAGGTCGGCGGGCTGAGCTACGGGTACCAGGACTTCCTGGTGCTGCAGATCATCGCGATCACCTTCTTCGCGATCTTCGTCCCGGTGGCCGGCCGACTGGCCGACCGCTTCGGCCGCCGCCCGATGCTGATCGTGGTCACCCTGGCGATCATGGCCTTCGGACTGAGCTTCCGCTACTGGCTCTCCGCAGACTCCATGGGCACGGGGGAGGACCTCAACGTCTGGCAGATGCTGGCCTTCCTCGCCGTCGGCATGACCCTGATGGGGCTCACCTTCGGACCGATGTCCGCGGTGCTGCCGGAGCTGTTCCCCACGAACACCCGCTACACCGGATCGGGCGTGGCCTATAACGCCGCCTCCATCCTGGGCGCGGCGCTGACCCCCTTCGTGGCGGCCTGGCTCGTCCAGGCCTTCGGCGTCGGAGCGGTCGGGCTCTACCTGGCCGGCCTGGGCGTGCTGACGCTGATCGCGCTGATCCTGGCCCCGGAGACCTCGAAGAAGTCGCTCTACACCGAGGCCGCCAAGTAGTCAGACGGCTCCAGCTGCCCCGTCGCCGACTCATGAGTCAGGGACGGGGCAGTTCTGTGTCCGGCCCCGGGCCAGCCGGGCAGGATCAGCCGTCGATGACGGCGACCAGCTCGTCGAGGAATCCGCCGAAGTCGGTGCCGCGGCGCAGGATCCGCTGCAGCGACTCGCGTTCGCTGAGCACCTCGACGAGCTGTTCGAAGACGGTCTGGAACGCCTCGCGCTCGGACTCGGAGAACGCCGCCAGGGCGACCACCTGGATCCGTCCTTCGCCCCAGCGGATCGAGCCCTCGGCGATCCCGATGGAGAGCGCGGTGCGCCGAGCGGTCATGGTCAGCGCGTGCGGGACCGCGAGCGATTCGGTGAAGGCCGTGGAGGAGAGGCGTTCGCGCTCGATGGTGCCAAGCACATAGTCCTCATCGATGATGCCCTGCACGAGCAGCGGCGCGCTGAGCTGGCGGATCGCGTCCACTTCATCTCTGGCCTTCAGCGGGCGGATGAAGGCCTCGGGACTGAAATAGCGCTCAAGCTCTCCGCGCAGCCGGGTGAGCCGCCGGGCGCGACGCCGCTTCGAAGCCACCGCAGCGATGCGTTGGATGTCCGCGTCGGTGATGAACGGGGCCAGCTGCACCGTGCGCTCATCGGGCATCGGCGGCTCGATCGTGGTCAGCACCAGATCGGTGTCCATTCCGGCCCAGTCAGGATCGGTCCGGGTCTCCACCGCGGTGACCTCGATGCCCGGACCGAGGGATTCATCGAGCCGGGAGCGCAGCAGGTCATGCAGCTCGTAGTAGCCAGGACACACGATGGTCGCGGTCAGCGCCGCCTCGGTGCGGCGGCTGCGCTCCAGCCGGCCGCCCACATGCATGGCGATATAGGCGATCTCATCCTCGCGGATCAGCACGTCGAGCTGCTCCGAGACGTCGCTGGCGATGGAGACCGCCACCTGGAAGATCATCGGATAGCTGGACTTCAGCGACTTGGTCAGCGGATTGCGGGAGAACGCCTGCTCGCGTGCCCGGTGGACCAGGTTCTGCACGTGCAGGCTCAGCCGGCGGATGAAGTCCTCGTGAGCGATGTCCACCAGATACTCCTCCGCGGCGTGGCCCACGGCGCGGATCACCGCCCGTTCCACCTCGGCGTCCAGCGGCACCTCGGTGCCGGCGCTGCCGTCGGAGGCGACCACCCGGGTCAGCACCAGCGAGGCCAGATGCTGCAGGTCGCCCTGCCCCAGACTCACTCCGAAATGCGCCGAGGCCAGCCTGCCGACGACGCCGGCCAGCCGCTCCTGCTGGGCGCTGGGCTCGAGGTGGGTGCCCGCCAAGGGGTGTCCGTGACTGACCCGATCCGCGGCGATCGCCACATGCAGGACCACGTCCGTGGAGGCGAACTCGTTGACGTAGTAGCCCTGCTCGGCCAGCTGCGTCGCCAGCTCCCGCTTGAACGGACCAAAGGCCTCCGCCTCCAACGAGCCCAGCCCCGCCGCGCGGCGCAGGCCCTCCCCGTCGAAGGAACCGTGCTCCATCTCCTCGTGGGCGAGCTTCGAGACCAGCCGACGCTGGGCCAGCTCATCGCCGATGAGCAGCGCACGCGAGCCTGAGCGTTGGACGGTGTTGCCGGTTCCGGCGAGGAGCTCGCGCACCCGCACCAGATCTGCTTCCAGCGTGGCCACCGAGACATAGAGCCGTTCGGCAGCGCGGCGCAGATCGACCCCGTTCTGCGCCTCGAGCAGCTCGCGCACCAGGCCGTGGAGCCGGTCCCGGGTCGAGGCGCGGCCGGAGTCGCTGCGCAGCGCCGCCAGCGCGGCCCGGTCCGCTCGGTATCCCGCGGGCCCGGATTCGATCGGAGTCGTCTGCGGATCCGCCGCAGGTGCGCCGGCGGGGACGCGTGCATTGAGCTGCGCGATATAGGACCGGACGCTGCGCGGGGTGACCCCGAGCAGGTCAGCGAGAGAACCGGCGGTGATCCACCCGGGCTCACGCAGGAGCACATTGATCAGCTGCTCCTGGCGCTTGCTCATCCGGTCCACGCTCAAACCTTACCGGGCGGCCCTCTCGAGGCACCCGTTTTTCCTCCCCAGCGGAAAGAACTCTCGGCCCCAGGCCGGTGCAGTGTGCCCTGAATCACTGCACAATCGAGGAGGAAGGAGAGTGCGATCAATGGAGATCCTGGTGGTCTGCGGTGCTGGCGCGTCCAGCACCTTCGTGGCACAGCGCCTGAAGCTGGCGATGCGCCGCTGCGGCGTCCCCTACGCGGTGCGCGCCGGAAATCAGGCCTCCCTGCTCCATGATCTCGACTCCGCGGATCTGATCCTGCTCGGCCCGCACCTCGCGGACTCGCTTCAGGACATCCGAGGACTCACCGCGCCGGCAGGCACCGTGGTGAGGCTCCTTCCTGAAGACATCTACACCGACCTCGAGGGCACCAGCGCCCTGGCGCTGATCCTCGAGGTCTTCCCCATGCCCGACGCGGCTGCCGCCGCATCAACCCGAAAGGGACTCTCATGAGCTCCACTCGCACTGTCACCGTCGCCTCCTCGCAGGGACTGCACGCCCGTCCGGCCAAGCTGTTCGTCGAGGCCGCCCAGGCCTCCGGCGCCCAGGTGACGATCGCCAAGGGCGAGAAGTCCGTGAACGCGGCCAGCATCCTCGGGGTGCTCTCGCTGGGCGTGGAGCGCGATGACCAGGTGCTGCTCACCGCCGAGGGTGAGAACGAGGAGCAGACCCTGGACAGCCTGGAGACGTTCCTCACCACCGACCACGACGAGGCCTCCTGATGCCGGAGCTCTCCGGGATCGGCGTGGGAAGGGGCATCGCTGCGGGGCCTGTGGCCCGGATGTCCCCTCCTCCGCCAGCACCTGCCGACGAAGCCTCCGCGCTGAGCGCCGAGGCTGAGACGCAGCGTGTGCAGGGGGCGGTCGCCGAGGTGGCTGCCGAGCTGGAAGCCCGCGGTCGCACCGCTGGCGGCATGGCACGCGACGTGCTTGAGGCCCAGGCCATGATGGCCCAGGACCCCACCCTGCATGACGCGGTCGCGACTCGGCTGCAGGCGGGCAAGACCGGCGAATACGCCGTGCATGAGGCCTTCGCTGAGTTTCGCGCCACGCTCGAGGAGCTCGGCGGCTACCTCGGCGAGCGCGCCTCAGACCTCTCCGACGTCTCCCAGAGGGTGATCGCCAGCCTGCGCGGGCTCCCCGCCCCCGGCGTGCCAGACCCCGGCCACCCGTTCATCCTGGTGGCCGAGGATCTGGCCCCGGCAGACACCGCGCTGCTGAACCTGGACCAGGTCCAGGCCCTGGTGACCATCCAGGGCGGTCCCACCTCGCACACCGCGATCCTGGCGCGCGAGAAGTCCATCACCGCCATCGTCGGTGTCGCCGAGGCCGAGAGCCTCACCGAGGGCCAGCAGGTGATCGTCGACGCCGGAGCCGGCACCGTGATCACCGATCCCAGCCAGGAGCAGCTCGACGAGGCCCAGGCCCGCCGCGCGGCACACGCCGCACAGGCCACGGCACCGATCACCCCCGGCGCCCTGGCAGACGGCACCGCGGTGCCGCTGCTGGCGAACCTCGGTTCCGCCAAGAGCACCGAGAAGGCCGTGGCGCTCGGTGCCGAAGGCGTGGGGCTCTTCCGGACCGAGTTCCTGTTCCTCAGCGCCGACGAGGCGCCCTCGGTGCAGGAGCAGCGCGAGGCCTACCAGTCGGTGCTCGAGGCCTTCCCAGGCCAGAAGGTCGTGGTCCGAGCCCTCGACGCCGGTGCTGACAAGCCGCTGAGCTTCCTCAACGACGCACACGAGGAGAACCCGGCACTGGGACTGCGCGGACTGCGCGCACTGATGGCCAATGAGCAGATCCTTCGCGACCAGCTCACGGCCCTGGCCCAGGCCCAGGAGAACACCGAGGCCGATGTCTGGGTGATGGCTCCGATGGTCTCCACCGTGGAGGAGGCCGAGGCGTTCACCGCCCTGGCCAAGGAGCACGGTCTGGCCACCGCAGGGGTCATGGTGGAGGTTCCCTCCATCGCACTGATGGCCGATGAGCTGCTCTCGCGCACCGACTTCGCCTCGATCGGCACCAACGACCTGACCCAGTACACGATGGCGGCCGACCGGCTGCTTGGTTCCGTGGCGTCCCTGCAGGATCCCTGGCACCCCGCGGTGCTGCGGCTCATCCGTACAGTCGGCGCGGCGGGCATCGCCTCGGAGAAGCCGGTCGGAGTCTGTGGCGAGGCCGCCGCGGATCCGCTGCTCGCCGTCGTCCTGGTCGGGCTCGGCGTGAACACGCTGTCGATGTCCCCGGCCGCGCTCGCCGAGGTGCGCGCCGAGCTGAAGCTGCACACCTTGGAGCAGGCACGCTCCATCGCGGCCGCCGCGCTGACCGCCGCCACGGCGGCGCAGGCCCGGGAAGCCGCGCAGGGGGCGGCGCAGAAGTCCTGAACCACCCGCTGAATCACTCCTAACTGGTCTCTCAGCAGAGGGTCCACCACCTTGGACGCACCACAAGGGGCGTCACCATAAGAAAGAGGCTCCGTCATGACAACGGTGTCAGCTGAGACGAAGGATCGGGGCGGCGCACGTGTGGCCGTCCAGCGATTCGGCTCATTCCTATCGGGCATGATCATGCCCAACATTCCAGCCCTGATCGCCTGGGGCGTCATCACCGCACTGTTCATCGAGGTCGGATTCCTGCCGAACGAGGCACTCGCCTCGATCGTGGACCCGATGATCCACTACCTGCTGCCGCTGCTGATCGCGATGCAGGGTGGCCGAATGGTCTATGAGGGCCGCGGCGCCGTGGTCGGCGCGATCGCCACCATGGGCGTCATCGCCGGCTCCGACTGGCTAGTCGCCGAGTTCAATGCCGCGCTTCCCGAGGGTGCCGACACACTCAACCCGGTGCATATGTTCATCGGCGCCATGATCATGGGCCCGCTCGGTGCTTATGCGATCAAGGCGTTGGATGGGCTGTGGGAGAACAAGATCAAGTCCGGCTTCGAGATGCTGGTGAACATGTTCTCCGCGGGGCTGGGCGGTCTGTTGCTGGCCATCGCCGGCTTCTACTGGGTCGCGCCGGTGATCAACGCTCTCATGGAGGTCATGGGCAACGGTGTGCGCTGGCTGATCGAGACGAACCTGCTGCCGCTGACCTCTATCATCATCGAACCGGCGAAGGTCTTCTTCCTCAACAACGCCATCAACCACGGAGTGCTGACCCCGCTGGGCGTCGCGGACGCGGCCGAGAACGGCAAGTCGATCCTCTTCCTGCTCGAGGCCAACCCCGGCCCCGGCTTCGGGGTGCTGCTCGCTTTCACCATCTTTGGCACCGGCGTCGCACGCGCTACCGCCCCTGGCGCTCTGCTCATCCAGTTCGTCGGCGGCATCCACGAGGTCTACTTCCCCTATGTGCTGATGAAGCCGGCGCTGCTGCTGGCAGTCGTCGCCGGCGGCGCCACCGGCGTGGGCACCAACATGGTCTTCGACTCCGGTCTGCAGTCAGCTGCGGCACCAGGCTCGATCATCTCCGTGATGCTGCTGACCGCCCCGGGCTCCTACGTGGGTGTCACCCTCTCGGTGATCCTCTCCGCGGGTGTCACCTTCGCCGTCGCTGCGGCGATCCTGCTCGCCAGTCGCAAGCGCGACCTCGAGATGGAGGTGGACAGCTTCTCCGCCGCGGTGGCCAAGACCGAGGCCAATAAGGGCAAGTCCTCCTCGCATCTGGCGAACCTCTCCGCTGCGACCCAGGTCCCGGCACAGAAGATCACCAACGTGATCTTCGCCTGCGACGCCGGCATGGGCTCCTCCGCCATGGGCGCCTCGGTGCTGCGCAAGAAGATCAGCGGCGCCGGCATCGAGGGCGTCACGGTCACCAACAAGGCCGTCGCCTCGCTGCCCGGCAACGCTGACCTGGTCATCACCCAGCAGCAGCTCACCGATCGGGCACGGGCCAAGGAGCCCCAGGCGGTGCATGTCTCCGTGGACAGCTTCATGAACGCACCGGAGTACGACGACGTCGTCACGCTGATTCGCGAGAGTGAGGCCAACGCCTCGGGCTCCGGTTCGGTGGCCGGCGCCGATGACACCACGGAATCACGCGAGTCCTCCGCCTGGGGCGTCGCCACGGACACCCGGGTGCGCAGCGAGGCACAGATCCTCACCCGCTCACAGGTCCGGATCCACTCCGGTTCCGCCAGCCAGGACGAGGCGCTCACCGAAGCCGCCGAGATCCTCGGCGCGGCCGGCGCGGTGACCGGTGAGTACCTCTCGGCCATGAAGGAGCGCGAGGCCACGGTCTCCACCTACATGGGCAACGAGCTGGCCATCCCGCACGGCACCAACGACGCGAAGTCAGCGATTCTGGCCTCGGCCCTGTCGGTGACCCGCTACGACGGCGGCGTGGACTGGTCCGGGGAGACGGTCACCTTCGTGATCGGCATCGCCGGGGTCGGCGACGAGCACCTCGAGATCCTCTCCAAGATCGCGGAGCTCTTCTCCGACGAGGCCGAGGTCGCCAAGCTCAAGCGGGCCTCCTCCGAGGAGGAGCTGCTGGAGCTGCTCTCGGCGGTCAACGCGGGCTGAGTCCGCTGACACAGGTGCCTGCGGGCATCCGTTGAGTCGAAGGGGGTGTGTCACGGGATCACCCGGTGGCGCACCCCCTTCGACTCTGTACACACGACATGAATCTGAGCACTCAATCTTCGGGAGTCAACATGCTGGCAGTCCATTTCGGTGCGGGAAACATCGGTCGAGGCTTCGTAGGAACCCTGCTGCACGAAGGAGGCTACGAGGTGGTCTTCTCCGACGTCGCCGCACCTCTGGTGGATGCACTCACAGCAGCGGAGAGCTACACCGTCCATGAGGTCGGAGCCGGGGGCGTGGACCGGCAGGTGACGAACTTCCGGGCGATCAACAGCGCGGAGCACCCGCAGACGGTCGCCGCCGAGGTGGCCGCAGCCGATGTGGTCACCACCGCGGTGGGCCCGGCCATCCTGAAATTCATCGCCCCGCATGTCCTCGCCGGGCTGCAGCAGCGTCCCGCCGAGGCCAAGCCGCTGCAGGTGATGGCCTGTGAGAACGCGTTGGGCGCCACCGACACCCTGCGTGGGCACGTGCAGGAGCTCGCTGGGGACCAGTGGGAGCAGCTCTCCGCCCGAGCGGTCTTCGCCAACACTGCGGTGGACCGGATCGTCCCGGGACAGCCCGCCGACGGGGGAGTCGACGTCACCGTGGAGCCGTTCTATGAATGGGCCATCGAGGCCGGTCCGTTCGGTGCCGACCGGCCTCACATTCCTGGCGCCCATTTCGTGGAGGACCTCGGACCGTATATCGAACGCAAGCTCTTCACCGTGAACACCGGGCATGCCGCTGCGGCGTATCTGGGCTTCCGCGCCGGACGCAGAAAGATCGCCGAAGCGCTGGCCGATGAGACCGTCTTCGCCGGAGTCCGGGCGGCACTTCAGGAGACCTCGGCGCTGCTGGTGGCCAAGCACGGCTTCGCCGCCGAGGAGATGGCGGCCTACCGCGAGACCATCCTGGAGCGCTTCCGTAACCCGGAGCTGCCCGACACCGTGGACCGGGTGGGCCGGCAGCCGCTGCGCAAGCTCTCCCGGAACGAACGGCTCGTCGGTCCTGCGGCGGAGGCCGAAGAGCGCGGGCTGAGCGTGGCGGGGCTGCTCGCCGTCGTCGAGGCTGCACTGTACTTCGAGTCCGCCGCCGATGAGCAGACCCAGCAGCTGCAGAAGCTGCTGACCGAGCTTGACGCCGACGCACTGACCACCCAGGTCACCGGGCTGCGGCCGGAGGATCCGCTCTACGGCAGGGTCCGCGAGCTGGTCGCCGCGCGGCAGGGCTAGCGGCGGGGCCGCGAGGAGCGTCCTCCACCTGCCCCCGCTCCTGCCCCCTCTCCCGCGGCCTCGACAGACGGACCGTGGGGTGGGGGCAGGCTGGGGGATCGCGGGGTGGGGAGGCTCAGTCGACGATGCTGGCCACGACCTGGCCTGCGGTCACGGTGGACCCGGCCTTGGCCTTGAGCCCCTTGAGCCGGCCGGCCTTATGCGCCGTGATCGGCTGTTCCATCTTCATCGCCTCCAGCACCAGCACCAGGTCCCCTTCGGCAACCTTGGAGCCGTCCTTCGCGGCGACCTTCACGATCGTGCCCTGCATCGGTGAGGTCAGGTCATCACCGGAGACCGCAGCGGCGGAGCTGCTGCGTGACTTGCGCCGCTTCTTGCCCCCGGCGGGCTTGCCGCCGAGCTTGCCGCCGGCCAGCGCGGCGGGCAGGTTCACGGTGATGCGCTTGCCGTTGACCTCCATGACCACCGACTCGCGCGGCTCCTCGTGGTCATGGGCCGGGTGCGCCATCAGCGCGTTATACGGCGGGATCTGGTTGTCGAACTCGGTCTCGATCCACCGGGTGTGCACGTGGAAGTTCTCCGGGGCGGAGGCCCGGCGTCGAGCCAGCCGCTCGGCGGCCTGGGAGACCGGGCTGCCGGAGCCTGCCGTCGCACCGGGTGCAGAGGCGGGCTGGGCGGCCGGAGCCAGCTCCGGGGCGAAGGCGGGGTCTTCGAGCACCGCGCGGTGGAAGGGCAGCACCGTGGGCATGCCCTCGATCTTCATCTCCTTCAGCGCACGCCGGGCCCGGCGCAGCGCCTGCTCCCGGGTGGCGCCGGTGATGATGACCTTCGCGATCATCGAGTCGAAGGCCCCGGAGATGGTCTCCCCGGCGTGGACGCCGGAGTCCACCCGGACCCCGGGTCCGTGCGGCAGGTCGAAGGTCTCCAGGGTGCCCGGTGCGGGCATGAAGTTCCGGCCCGGATCCTCGCCGTTGATCCGGAACTCGATGCTGTGTCCGCGGATCTCAGGGTCCTCGTAGCCCAGGCGCTCGCCGCGGGCGATCCGGAACTGTTCCCGGACCAGGTCGATACCGGTGACCTCCTCGGAGACCGGGTGCTCGACCTGCAGCCGGGTGTTGACCTCCAGGAAGCTGATGGTGCCGTCCTGACCGATGAGGAACTCGCAGGTGCCGGCGCCGACGTAACCGGCCTCGCGCATGATGGCCTTCGAGGCCCGGTAGAGCTGCCGGTTCTGCGCCCGGGTCAGGAACGGCGCCGGAGCCTCCTCGACGAGCTTCTGGTTGCGCCGCTGCAGCGAGCAGTCGCGCGTGGAGACTACGACGACGTTGCCGTGTTCGTCGGCCAGGCACTGGGTCTCGACGTGGCGTGGGGAGTCCAGGAAGCGTTCGATGAAGCATTCGCCGCGGCCGAAGGCGGAGACCGCCTCACGCACCGCGGATTCGAAGAGCTCGGCGATCTCGTCACGTTCGCGGACCACCTTGATGCCGCGTCCGCCGCCGCCGTAGGCGGCCTTGATGGCCAGCGGCAGCCCCTGCTTCTCGGCGAAGCGCATGACCTCCTTGGCATCCTTGACCGGCTCCTTGGTCCCCGGTGCCAGCGGCGCGCCGACCCGTTCGGCCAGCTGCCGCGCGGAGACCTTGTCCCCGAGGGTGTCGATCGCCTTGGGAGGGGGACCGATCCAGGTCAGTCCGGCGTCGATCACGGCCTGGGCGAACTCGGCGTTCTCGGAGAGGAACCCATAGCCCGGGTGCACGGCGTCGGCGCCGGTGGCGCGGGCCGCGGCGAGGATCTTGGGGATGCTCAGGTAGCTCTCGGCGGCGCTGGCGCCGCCGAGCGCATAGGCCTCGTCGGCCATGCGCACATGCACCGAGTCACGGTCCGGGTCGGCATAGACGGCGACGGCGGCCAGCCCCTCATCCTGGGCGGCGCGGATCACGCGGACGGCGATCTCGCCGCGATTGGCGATCAGGACCTTGGTGAACTCGGTCATGGTTCCTCTCTCTGCTTTCGCTGTCACCCACCTTGGCTCGGTGGGTCTGCAGGTGCGGGAAGTGCCGCCCCTGGGGTGTCTCAGGTGTGGCTCACCGCGGAGGCGGAGACCACAGGTCGATGATGGAATGGCCCAGTTCGGCGAGCATCGAGTGCAGCGCCTCCGGGGAGACTCCGATGACGGAGAGGTGATCGCCCTCGATGCGGTCCACGAAGGCTGAGCCGCGACCGTCGATGGTGAACCCCCCGGCGCAGTTCAGCGGCTCCCCGGATTCCGCATAGGCCTGGATCTCGGCGTCGCTGGGCTCCCCGAAGCTGACCCGGGTGGAGACCGTGCGCTGGGCTCGGGCGCCGGTGGCGGCGTCGACCAGGGCGTGGCCGGTGTGGAGCACCCCGGTGCGTCCGCGCATCTGCTTCCAGCGCTGCACCGCCACGTCGACCTCATAGGGCTTGCCATAGCTGACCCCGTCGAGCTCGAAGACCGAGTCGCAGCCCAACACCATCACGGAGGGCCGGCTGTTGATGCCAGGCAGGTCCGCGACGGCGGCGGCCTTCAGGTCAGCCAGCAGCTGAGCCTCCAGGGCCGGGGTGAGCTGCTCCTCGCCGAGCTTCTCCTGAGCGGCCGCCACCGCGGCGGGCTCGTCCACATCGGAGACGCGCACGGTGAAGCGCACATCGGCCTGGGTCAGGATCCGGGCACGGCTGGTCGAGGCGGAGCCGAGGATCAGGCGGGTCATCGCAGGCCCGCCGCATGCTTCCAGGAGTCCGGCCCCGGGCGTCCCCACAGGCCGAGCCGACGGCGTCGCTGCAGGGTGCGGTCACTGGGCCCGGCGCTGCCGGCGCCGTTGTGCTCGACCTCCGGGGACCCGGCGAGGGTGCCCAGCACGGCGGTGACCGCGGCGAGCTCTTCATCGGTCAGGGAGCCTCCCGCCAGCTGCAGGTCCGAGCCCGCCGGATCCGTCAGGTCCTCGGCATCCGACTCAGCGTCGGAATCCGACTCGGGCTCAGAGTCCTCCCGGTTCTCCGCGTCCTGCCGGTTCTCGGAGCCCTGCTCTGCCTCGGCGGGCGTCACGGGATCGGCCGCCCCGACCGTCTCGGACCGGTCGGTCGAGTCGGTGGCCGCAGCGTCGGTCCCGGGGACCGGGTCGGTGCTCAGAGTTGCGTGAGTCATGGTCTGAAGCCCTTCTAGAGCGGAATGTTTCCGTGCTTCTTGGCCGGCAGCGCCTCACGCTTGTGCTGGGTGGCGCGCAGCGCGTTGGCGATCTGCCAGCGGGTCTCCGCCGGTTCGATCACCGCGTCGATGTACCCCAGCTCGGCCGCCTGGTAGGGATTGAGCAGCTCGGCCTCATAGTCGGCGATCAAGGATCTGCGCCGGCCCTCCACGTCCCCACCGGACTTCTCCACCGCCGCCAGGTCGCGGCGGTAGAGGATGTTCACCGCGCCTTGGGCGCCCATCACGCCGATCTGCGCGGTGGGCCAGGCCAGGTTCACATCCGCGCCGAGCTTCTTGGAGCCCATCACGATGTAGGCGCCGCCGAAGGCCTTGCGGGTGATCACCGTGATCTTCGGGACCGTGGCCTCGGCGTAGGCGTAGAGCAGCTTGGCCCCGCGCCGGATGATCCCGTTGAACTCCTGGTCGGTGCCGGGCAGGAAGCCCGGGACGTCCACCAGGGTCAGGATCGGGATGTTGAAGGAGTCGCAGAAGCGGACGAACCGGGCGGCCTTCTCGGAGGCGGCGATGTCCAAGGTGCCGGCGAACTGCGTGGGCTGGTTCGCCACCACCCCGACCGAGCGGCCCTCCACCCGGCCGAAGCCGATGCTGACGTTGGGCGCGTAGAGGCTCTGCAGCTCCAGGAAATGGCCCTCGTCGAGGATCTGCTCGATCAGGATCCGCATGTCGTAGGGGGCGGAGGAGGAGTCTGGGATCAGCGCGTTCAACGCCTCGTCCCCAGCCTCGATCTTGGGCCGCTCCTCGTGGTCCTCGATGGGCGCCTCGGCCAGGTTGTTCAGCGGCAGGAACTCCAGCAGCTCCTTGGCGAACTCCACCGCGTCGGCCTCGTCGGAGGCCATATAGGCCGCGGTGCCGGTGACCGTGGAGTGCGAGCGTGCTCCGCCCAGGGTCTCCATATCGACGTCCTCACCGGTCACGGACTTGATGACATCGGGTCCGGTGATGAACATGTGCGAGGTCTTGTCCACCATGATCACGAAGTCGGTCAGCGCGGGGGAGTAGGCGGCGCCGCCCGCGGCAGGGCCCATGATCAGGGTGATCTGCGGGACCACGCCCGAGGCGTGGACGTTGTTCCGGAAGATGTCGGCGAACATCGCCAGCGAGGACACGCCCTCCTGGATGCGCGCGCCGCCGCCGTCGTTGATCCCGATCACCGGGCAGCCGTTGCGCGCGGCGAACTCCTGGACCTTGACGATCTTCTCGCCGTTGACCTTGGAGAGGGAGCCGCCGAAGACGGTGAAGTCCTGGGAGTACACCGCGACGAGCCGGCCGTCGATGGTGCCGTAGCCCGAGACCAGGCCGTCGCCCAGCGGGTGGCGCGTCTCCATCCCGAAGGAGGTGGAGCGGTGCACCGCCATGGCGTCGAGCTCGACGAAGGAGTCCGGGTCCAGCAGCATGTCGATGCGCTCCCGGGCGGTGTTCTTCCCGCGGCTGTGCTGCTTGGCCACGGCTTCCTCCCCGGCAGGGGCATGGGTCTTGTCGCGTCGCCGGCGGAAGTCTGCCAGTTTGCCGGCGGTGGTGGTGAGATCTGACGTCATGGCTGCGCGGTGGCACCTTTCCGATCGCAGGCTGGAGGAAGTCCACAATTCAGCGGCCAGTCTATCCACGGCAGAGGGTGGTTCCGCTGTGGACTCTCTACAAAAAGCCGGCCCGGACTTGCAGGCTTGGACGGAGCTGCCTGCTTCCACCCGTGGTTACTCACCGGTAGTGTGCTGCTATGACCCAGTTCACAACGTCTGAGCCCGCCGCCGACACCAACCCCGACACCGATACCCACACCGATCCCGCCGCCACCGGACCGGCCGAGCGCGCCGGGAACCTCAGGGGGCGGACTGTTCTGATCTCCGGCGGGTCCCGCGGCATCGGACATGCCATTGCGGTCGCTCTGGCCGCCCGCGGTGCGAATGTGGCGCTGCTGGCCAAGACCGACACCCCGCACCCGAAGCTCGCCGGCACCGTCCACACCGCGGTCGAGGACATCCGTGCGGCCGGCGGCCAGGGACTCGCCGTGGTCGGCGATGTGCGCCGCGACGAGGATGTGCTCGCCGCCGTGGAGCGCACCGTGGAGACCTTCGGCGGGATCGACATCGTCATCAACAACGCCTCCGCGATCGACCTCTCGCCCACCGAGGTGCTGGACATGAAGCGCTACGACCTGATGCACGACATCAACGTCCGCGGCACCTTCCTGCTCTCCAAGACCGCGGCCCCGCACCTGCGCACCAGCGCCGCGAAGCACCAGGCCGCCGCGGAGGGCGCGGCGGCAGACGCCGTCTCCTCAAAAGGCTCCGAGCCGGGCTTCACCCCGCAGATCCTGACCCTCTCCCCGCCGCTGGCGCTGAGTTCGGCCGGGCTGGATCCGGTCTGGCTGGGCCGGCACCTGGGCTACACGATGTCCAAATACGGAATGTCGATGACCACCGTGGGCCTGGCCGCTGAGCTCGAGCCCGACGGCGTGGCGGTGAACTCGCTCTGGCCCGCCACCTATATTGACACCGCAGCGATCCGCAACCTCGCCGCGCTCGCCGGTGAGCAGGGCGAGACCATGATCCGTGGGGCCCGCCGCGTGGAGATCGTGGCCGACGCCGCTGTGGCGCTGCTCTCCGGGCAGGTGAGCACCCCCGGGGCCGATGGGACGCCGCACCCGATCAGCGGGGCCTTCCTCACCGACGAGCAGGTGCTGCGCCAGCTGGGCGTCGAGGACTTCACCGACTATGCGGTGGACCCCGAGGCCGAGCTGATCCCCGACGCCTTCCTCTGAGCCTGCGACCCCGGCTGAGCCTGCGACCCCGACGGCGACTGCGACCCCTGCTGCCACCACGACTGTCACCGCGGCTGCCCCAACCGCTGCGCTGCGGCTGCGCGGCGAACCCAGGATCCGGTGGCTTAGCCTGAGCTGATGACCGCCGCACTGCCACCACTCGACGACGCCCTGCTCGCCCGGCGACTCCTCAGCGAGGCCGGAGGGGCCTACGCGCGGATCCAACGGGTGGAGTCCGTCGGTTCCACCAATGAATGGCTGACTCGAGCGCTGGCCGCCGAGACGCAGGCGCAGCCGGGCTCGCACTCGGACACGCCGCCGCGACGGCAGGTTCCGACGGCGTGGCCGCACCTCTCGGTGCTCACCGCGGAGGAACAGACCGGCGGCCGCGGCCGGCTGGGGCGCGCCTGGAGCTCGCCGAAAGGGGCGTCTCTCTCGACCTCGATCGTGCTGCGCCCGCAGCTGGCGGCGGAACACCTGGGCTGGCTCTCGATGCTCGCCGGTCGGGCACTGGTGGACACGCTGCGCCAGGACTTCGGACTCGATGCCGCAGACCAGCGCGCGGTGCTCAAGTGGCCCAATGACGTACAGGTGACCCAGACCGAGGGGCCGGAGAAGAAGATCAGCGGGATTCTCGCCTCCGCCGTCCCCGGGCGCCCCGCAGCGCCGGGCACCGTCGTGCTGGGAGTCGGGATCAACGTGCTGCTCACGCCCGAGCAGCTCCCCATCGAGGGCTCCACCTCGGTGCTGATCGAACTGCGCCGCCGCGCGGCGCAGCTCGACCCGAGGCTCGCTGAGAGCGCTCAGGGGCCGGAGGGCCAGGGTTCGGCTGCCCAGGGACCGGAGAGCCAGGAGCCCGGGGCGCTGCGCACCGAGCTGCTGTGCTGCTTCCTGGAGCGCTTCGCGGATCTCTTGGGCCCCGTCGAAGCGGCTGCGCGACGGGCTCCCGAGACGGTCTCGGAGGTGCTGGTCACCATGGTGTCCCAGGTGCTGAGCACCCTGGGTCAACAGGTCCGCGTGGAGCTCCCCGACGGCAGCGCCGAGCGCGGAGTGGCGCAGCGGCTGACCTCCCAGGGGGCGCTCCAGGTGGAGGTCACTGCCCGGCGCGCCACCACCGAGCAGGGATGGCAG
Source organism: Nesterenkonia sp. E16_10 (assembly GCF_017347085.1). Lineage (GTDB taxonomy): Bacteria > Actinomycetota > Actinomycetes > Actinomycetales > Micrococcaceae > Nesterenkonia. The sequence continues at coordinate 91,851 of NZ_JADPSA010000001.1, read as the reverse complement.
TCCTGCATGCCGGAGCCCAAGGCCTTCTCGGCCGGCGACGTAGTTCATCTGCGTCGTTTCGATCCATTCGGCATCAGGGATTAATTAGAATTAGAAATAATGGGACCTGTTGAAATACTGGGCCACCGTGCATATTATGTTGAACGCACGAGATTATACGGTTGATAATGATTCAAAACTGGTTTTGGAGTTGAGACTCATGAAGAAGCGAATAATATCGATGTTCTCCGCAGGGGTCCTTGGAGCTGGAGCGATCTTCGGTGCAGCGGCGCCTGCCAGTGCCGCGGACTGGGCTGGTGGCGGGGTTGATAACCCACCCAACGTCATCACCCACTACCTCCCCAATGAAGAGGTTGTAGCGGCTCACAATGCCGGTTCATTGGGTCGCGTGGCATGCACCCGACTTCCAGCTGGCTACAGTCATGCCTGCCAGGTCGCCTACACGTTGCAGTGGCCCAGTGAATTCTCGGACGCCGTGTACCGAGGGTGTGACCTGTACCAGCGCACAACCGTTAATACCGGGGACTCGATGTCTTGGAATCGGTCGTCCACGACCTATACCCCGATCAACTGCAGCCGCTGAGCAGACCGCTTGGACCTGTCTGGCTGAGGAGTCACCTGTGGCTCGATTGAGCCGAATGCAAGATTCAGCGGTCAGTGCACGCCAGGCAGTTCTCTGGCCATGCAGGTGGCACGAGCGGGATCCCGAACTATTCAGCTTGTGGGCCTCCCGGACGAACCCCAGGGCTGTGCCGGTAGACTGGCGATCGACATCGGCACTACTGGCGCGCCCTGGGCTCAGGGGGCGTGGACGAAGACCGGCAGGAGGCTGTGGCTCACGATGAAGCTCAAGCTGGTCGACGGCGAACAGGTGGTCATCCGGACCCGCGCGCACTACCGCGCGCTGCTGCCCGCCCTGCTGAACCTGCTCGTCACCGTGACGGTGATGAGCTTCCTGCTGGGCTATATCTCCCGGGCCGACCAGCCCGCGTTCGTCGAGCACTACCAGCACATCGGGGTCTTCCTGATCTGGGCGGGCGGACTCCTCGCGTTCGCGTTCGGCACGCTCAAGCCCCTGCTGAGCTGGGGCAACCGCATGACCTACCTGACCAGCCATCGCCTGGTGCAGAAGAACCTGCTGGGGGCCGCCCAGGCCAGCGTCGTGCCGCTGGGGCTGCTCTCCGAGGTGCAGCTCAAGCAGTCCCGCATCCAGTCCATGTCCGAGGCTGGGGACCTGATCCTGCTCCACGGCGCCTACGGCCAGCACCAGCGGACCCGGCTGTCCAATATGCCCGATGCCGCGCACTTCCAGACCGTCATCGCCGAGGAGCTGGGTGAATACCGGCGTCACGTCGCGGCGCAATACGCGAACCAGGCTCCTGCTCCTGGAGGATACGGAGAGGCGCACTATGCCTGAGAACCCGCCAGGACCCGACCGCAGACCGGTCTACCTCGGCGGCGAGGACACCGACGCCTCATGGCGGGCGGTGCGCTACACGCCTCCAGGAGCCAGCCGCGGACTCGAGCTCAGCGGCGAGCCCACCCGTCTCACCCCGGAGGCCGCCGGATCGGCCGAGGCGGCGGGAGCCGCGGCGCCGCCCGCCGAGGTGTCGGCGCACTACTCTGCCGCCGAGCTCGAAGCCGCCCGCCAGGACTGGTCGGACTTCAATTCTCCGCGGCTGCAGGGTCAGGTCCGCCAGACCGTGCTGCAGGAGGCGGGGGAGAGCAGCATCACCGACGGCCCCGACCTCGCCGTCCCCGTCGAAGGACTGGCCGACCGGAGCGCCGGCCGCGCGGACCGCGAGGCGCCCGACGGGCGCGACGCCCAGTTCGAGAGCGCCGGGGCCGCCGCCGCGACGAGTCGGAGCGCCACGCCGCTCACCGGCCATGAGCGTGCCCCGGAGACCGCCGCGATCCCGATCCCGAGCATGGAGCAGCGGGAGTGGCACCGGACCATCCGGGAACTGGAACACCGGCTGCTCGGGGCTGAACGCACCCTGACCTACCGGGAGATGGCGCATCAGCTGGGCGTCTCCACCCGATCCGCCCGCCGGCTCTGGCGGGCGCTGGGCTTCCCCAACCTCGACGACGACGTCAAGGCGTTCACCAAGACCGACGTCGAGGCGCTGGCCACAATGATCGAGCTGGTCCGGGACGGGCACCTCAACGAGGAGACCGCGATCTCGCTGACCCGCTCGGTGGGTCAGATGACCGACCGCATGGTGGTCTGGCAGATCGAGGCCCTGGTGGAGGACAAGATCGCCAACGGCCAGCTCTCCGACGCCGTGGCGCGCACCCAGGTCGTGGGGACGCTGCCCCAGCTGATCGAACCGATCCAAAAGCTCATGGGCTACACCTGGCGCCGCCAGCTCTCGGCGGCCCTGCAGCGGCTCACCGTCCGGGTCGAATCCGGGCTGGCCGCCACCGCGCACGGACGCACCGGCGCCGAGGACGACGCCGCCCTGCCGCTGGCCCGCGCCGTGGGCTTCGCCGACCTGGTCTCCTATACCTCGCTCTCCCGGCAGATGAACGAGCGCACCCTGGCCCATATGGTGCAGCACTTCGAGTCCAAATGTGCCGAGATCATCTCCATCGGCGGCGGCCGGCTGGTCAAGACCGTCGGGGACGAGGTGCTCTACAACGCCGAGACCCCCGAGGCCGGCGCCGAGATCGCGCTCGCCCTGGCCGAGTCCATCGCCGCCGACGACGTCCTGCCCGAGGCGCGGGTCTCGGTGGTCTGGGGACGGGTCCTCTCCCGGATGGGGGACATCTACGGACCCACCGTGAACCTCGCCGCCCGGCTCACCTCACTGGCGGATCCGGGCACGATCCTGGTGGACCAGGTCACCGCCCAGACGCTGGAGTCCAATCCCGACTATCTGCTGGTGCCGCAGCCGCCCCGGATCGTGCGCGGCTTCGGCGAGGTCCAGCCCAATATGCTGCTGCGCGGCCAGGGCGCCGGGATCGTCACCGAGCGCCGCTGACCCGACCCGCGCCGAGACCCGGTGCTCACGACGGCAGCGCTCGAACCGTGCGCGACCCGCGCCCGAGTGGAGCGAAACGCGCCCTATCGTCACCACAGCGACCGGCCCCGTGACAAGATGGTGATGTGGCAGCCAGCGCAGAAAGTCCAGAGGAACCCCGGGTCCAGCAGACCCCGCCCGCAGGCCTCTACCTCGACTATGGGTACGGGTCCCATGTGGGCCTGCGCCGGGAACTCAACGAAGACTCTTCGGTGATCACCGACACGCTCTTCGCCGTGGCCGATGGCATGGGCGGCCACGAGGCAGGAGAGGTCGCCTCGGCGCTTGCCGTGCAGACCCTCGCCGATGGCTGGAACCGGGCCGAAGGACACGTGGCCCGGGACCAGATCCAGACCTTTCTGGCCGAGGCCGATCAGCGGATCCGCGAGGCCACCGACTCCAAGGCCGGCACCACCGTCTCCGGGGCGCTGCTGGCCGACGAGGGCGCCGGACTGAACTGGATCGTCTTCAACATCGGGGACTCCCGCACCTACCTCTTCGAGCAGTCCCAGCTGCGGCAGCTCAGCCGCGACCACTCCCAGGTCCAGGACATGTTCGAATCCGGCCTGATCACCGCCGAGGAGCTGCACACCCACCCGCAGCGCAATGTCATCACCCGCGCCCTGGGCGCTGGAGACATGTGGGACGCGGACTACTTCACCTCCGAGGTGCGCGCCGGTCAGCGGCTGATGATCTGCTCCGACGGACTCAGCGGAGAGCTGAACGACTCCGAGATGGAACGCATCCTCGGCGCCGGCCGCAACGCCCAGGACACCGTGGATTGGCTGATCCACCAGGCGCTGCGCGCCGGTGGCCGCGACAACGTCACCGTCGTCGTCGTGGACGTGCAGGAACAGATCGCTTGACCCTGCCTTTCCGTCGTCGATAGCGTCGGAGACAGTCACCTGTTGTCACCAACAGCTCGCGTCGGGCGGCGATCTGGAGCAGCGTCTCCGTCGCCGTCGGATGCAGGAAGGAGCACCGTTGCAGCTGACCAATCTCCGAGGCGTCTACGAGGCCCAGGGCCCGTTCGCCACCGTCTACCTTGAAGCACGTTCCCCCGCCGCCGATGCCGAGGACCAGCTTCGGCTCCGCTGGCAGGACCTTCGCACTCAGCTGGCCGACGCGGGAACCCCCGATGTCGCGCTGACCGCGCTGGATGAGGCCGTCACCGGGCCAGCCCCTACCGAGGTCCACACCGAGGGTCGCGTCCTCGTGGCCGATCAGACCCGTGTGGTCCTCAACGAGCACTTCGACGCCGCCCAGGGCTCCGGTGACCTGGCTACGGTCGGCGAGCCGCCGCAGCTCGGCGACTATGTCCGCCACCGCCTGGGGGCCGCCCGGATGCTGGTGGTCATCGCTGACCAGCAGCAGGCCGTCATCCGCCGCCTGGTCGTCTCCGGCGAGGACCTGCTCGCGTCAGGAGAAGAGGAGTCGGTCCAGGGCAGCAGCGTCGAGTCGGTGCACAAGCCCCGCCAGGGTGCGCTGAGCCATAAGCAGATCCAGCGATCCGCCGACGAGGCCGCCACGCAGAACATTCGGGACATCACCCAGCGGGTCGCCAAGATCGCCGACTCCTGGAACCCGGACGTGATCGTGGTCGCCGGCGAGACCCAGGGCCGTCGGACCCTGCACGAGGAGCTGCCCAAGGCGCTCCAGGAGCTCACCGTCGAGGCCGAGACCGGCGGCGGAATCCCCGCCGGCCACGCAGACGAAGGCACCGAGCAGGCGCTGCGCGATGAGCTGACCGTGATCGCTCGTCGCGTCGTCATCGCCCGCGGCAACGAGCAGACCGACCGCTACGGCGAGGCGACCGGACACGGCCGCTCCGCAGAGGGCGTCGAGGAGGTCCGCGCGGCCATCCGGCTCGGCGCGGTGGACACGCTTCTGCTGCGCCAGGATGAGCGCGCCGAGGGCGAGGACCAGCTGCTGGCGGACGCTTCCGCCAGCGGCGCCTCCTTCGGCCTGGTCGGCGCGCCGGTCTCCGGCGCCGCGGCCGCGGTCCTGCGCTACGAGGCCCCGGTCCAGGACGTCGCCGACTGAGCAGACACCCCAGCACCACCCGGCTGGCTGACCAGCTTGACCGAGTCATCGGTCGAATCGACTGATCAGCCCGGCACCACGACGGCGGCCGCCCACCTGCTCGACCCGGGAGGTGATCTCGGCAGCCTCCTCGCGGGTGGTCGCTCGACGCGGCCGCCGTCGTCGTGCTGGCCGATAGACTGGACCGAGTTCATCCACCACCGATCCCCGAGGGAGCTGCATGTCTGAGATCTCGCGCGCAGACGTTGAGCATCTTGCAAAACTCGCGCACATCAGCATGACTGAGCAGGAGCTGGAGAAGATGGCGCACGAGCTGGCCGTCATCGTGGATTCCGTGGCGACCGTCTCCGAGGCCGTCTCCGGCGAGATCCCCGCCACCAGTCATCCGCTGCCGCTGACCAACGTCTTCCGCGAGGACGAGGTCGGGCATGTCTTCACCGCTGAACAGTCGCTGCTCAATGCACCTGACGCTGAAGCCGGCCGTTTCAAGGTCCCGGCGATCCTGGACGAGGAGTGACCCCCGATATGACCACCCACACCCATGAGCTGATCCGGCTCACCGCCGCCGAGATGGCCGCGAAGCTGCGCGCCGGGGAGATCACCTCCGTGGCGCTGACCCAGGCGCACCTGGACCGGATCGCCGCCGTCGACGGCGGCGAGCGCGGGATCAACGCCTTCCTGCATGTCTCCGAGGAGGAGGCGCTGCGCACCGCCGCCGAGGTCGACGCGATCCGCGCCGCCGGCGGCGCCGAGGCTGAGGCCTTGCACCCGCTGGCCGGGGTGCCGATCGCGGTCAAGGACCTGATCGTCACGCAGGGCCAGCCCACCACCGCCGGGTCCAAGATGCTCGACGGCTGGATGAGCCCCTACGACGCCACCGTGGTGACCAGGCTGCGCGACGCGAAGCTGCCGATCCTGGGCAAGACCAACCTGGACGAGTTCGCGATGGGCTCCTCCACCGAGCACTCCGCCTACGGGGTGACCCGCAACCCCTGGGACATCACCCGCATCCCCGGCGGCTCCGGGGGAGGCTCCGCGGCCGCGGTCGCCGCCTTCGAGGCGCCGCTGGCCCTGGGCACCGACACCGGGGGCTCGATCCGCCAGCCCGGCGCGATGACCGGGACCGTGGGCGGCAAGCCGACCTACGGCGCGGTCTCCCGCTACGGGGCCATCGCGATGGCCTCCTCGCTGGACCAGATCGGCCCGGTGGCGCGAACCACCGAAGATGCCGCGCTGCTCCACGAGCTGATCGCAGGACACGACCCGAAGGACTCCACCTCGCTCACCGGAGAGGTCCCGGCCCTGGCCGAGACCGTCCGCGGCGCCGATGTGTCCGGTCTGCGGGTCGGGGTGATCAAGCAGCTGCAGGGCGAGGGATACCAGGAGGGCGTGCTGGCCCGCTTCCACGAAGCGCTGGACGCGCTGCGCGCCGCCGGGGCCGAGATCGTGGAGGTCGACTGCCCCAGCTTCGAATACGCGCTGGGCGCCTACTACCTGATCATGCCCTCGGAGGCCTCCTCCAACCTCGCGAAGTTCGACGGCGTGCGCTACGGCACCCGGGTGCTGCCTGAGGCCGGGCCGCTGACCATCGAACGGGTCATGGGCTCCACGCGGGCCGCCGGGTTCGGCGACGAGGTCAAGCGTCGCATCATCCTGGGCACCTACGCGCTCTCCGCGGGCTACTACGACGCCTACTACGGGTCCGCCCAGAAGGTCCGCACGCTGATCCAGCAGGACTTCGACGCGGCCTTCACCAAGGCCGACGTGCTGATCTCCCCGACCTCGCCCACCGTGGCGTTCCCACTGGGAGAGAAGGACGACGACCCGCTGGCGATGTACCTCAACGATGTGGCCACCATCCCCGCCAACCTCGCCGGGATCCCCGGCCTCTCGGTGCCCGGCGGACTCTCCGAAGGCCTGCCGGTGGGGATCCAGTTCCTCGCCCCGATCCGAGAGGACGCCCGGGTCTACCGCGCCGGCGCGGCGCTGGAGAAGCTGCTGACCCAGGACGCTGAACCACTCTGGGCCCAGGCCCCAGAGCTGGCGGAGACTGCGGAAGCGGCGGCTCACGCCGCCGGGAAGTGAAGGAAGACATGACTGACACGCTGACCGACGCGTCCCCGCTGAGCTTCGAGGAGGCACTGGAGCGGTTCGACCCGGTGCTCGGCTTCGAGGTCCACGTGGAGCTCAACACCAAGACCAAGATGTTCTCCTCGGCGCCCAATGCCTTCGGCGACGAGCCCAACACCAACGTCAACGAGGTCTGCCTGGGACTCCCGGGCACCCTGCCGGTGGTCAACGGCAAGGCCGTGGAGTACGCGGTCAAGCTCGGGCTCGCGCTGAACTGCGAGATCGCCGAACGCTGCCGCTTCGCCCGCAAGCAGTACTTCTACCCGGACACCCCGAAGAACTGGCAGACCTCGCAGTACGACGAGCCGATCGCCTTCGACGGCTACCTCGACATCGAGCTCGACGACGGGGAGGTCTTCCGCGTGGAGATCGAACGCGCCCACATGGAGGAGGATGCGGGCAAGCTGACCCACGCCGGCACCTCCGGGCGGATCCAGGGCGCGGACTATTCCCTGGTGGACTACAACCGCTCCGGGATCCCGCTGGTGGAGATCGTCACCAAGCCCATCGTCGGTGCCGGTGCTCGGGCGCCGGAGCTCGCGCGGGCCTACGTCTCCGCGGTGCGCGACATCGTCAAGGGCCTCGACATCTCCGACGCGAAGATGGAGCGCGGCAACGTCCGCTGCGACGCCAACGTCTCGATGATGCCCAAGGGCACCACCACCTTCGGCACCCGCTCGGAGACCAAGAACGTGAACTCGCTGCGCGCCGTGGAGCATGCGGTCACCTACGAGATGCGCCGCCACGCCGGGATCCTGGCCGCCGGCGGCACCATCGTGCAGGAGACCCGGCACTGGCAGGAGGGCAGCCGCACCACCAGCTCGGGCCGCCCGAAATCCGACGCCGATGACTACCGCTACTTCCCGGAGCCGGATCTGGTCCCGATCGTGACCACCGCCGCCTGGGTCGAGGAGCTGCGCGCGCAGCTGCCCGAGCCGCCCGCCGATCGCAAGCGTCGACTGCTCGCCGCCTGGGGCTTCTCCGAGCAGGAGTTCCGCGACGTGGTCGCCGCCGGTCTGCTCGATGAGATCGATGAGACCGTGGCCGCCGGGGTCTCCCCGAGCGTGGCCCGCAAATGGTGGATGGGGGAGATCTCCCGACTGGCCAACGCGCGCGACCTCGAACCCGCCGCCCTCGGCGTGGAGCCCGGCACGATCAGCGCGCTCAACGGGCTGATCACCCAGGGTCGGATCAACGACAAGATCGCCCGCCAGGTTCTGGAGCACGTGATCGCCGGGGAGGGAACCCCGGAGGAAATCGTCACTGTCCGCGGACTGGAGGTCGTCTCGGATGACTCCGGTGCGCTCACCGCTGCGGTGGAGAAGGCGATGGCTGGGAACCCTGACGTGGTGGAGAAGATCGCCGCCGGCAAGCTCAAGGCCATCGGGGCGCTCATCGGCCCGGTGATGAAGGAGACCCGGGGTCAGGCAGACGCCGGCAAGGTCCGCGAGATCGTGCTGGCCAAGCTGGGGATCGAGGGCTGAACCGGCCCGCCGCATCGCGGCGCCGCAGCCGCCCCGGCACACCACCGAGACCCTGACAGACGGCCCAGAATCCGCTCCCTGAGCGCGATTCTGGGCCGTTTTTGTGTTCTATGGCACAATTCTCTCTTGTGCAATATTCCACCACCTGGCAACATGCTCGATACACAATCATTGCGTGTCGCAAACTGGCCGTAACAGTGGGGGAGTAGATTATTGCGCAACCCGAGGCCTGACCTCGGACCGTCACATCACACGCGCTTCGCACCAACACATCACACGCGCTTTGCACCGATCATCGAGTGAGGGAATCACATGAGCACCATGAGTGCATACATCTCGGCGGCAGCCACGGAGGAATCCGCGCTGCAGGGGGCCGCCAACACCGTGGACGGCTGGTTCGCCGGAATCACGGAGTTCTTCTCCGGAATCATCTTCGCCACCGTTCCACTGGGCGGCTTCGACGCACCCGTCGTGGTGCTCTGGTCGATCCTGGCCGCCATCGGCTTCACCATCTACTTCGGCTTTGTGCAGTTCCGCACCCCGCAGGTCAGCCTCGAGGTGCTCCGCGGCAAGTGGACCACCGAGAAGGACCCCGGCGAGGTCTCCCACTTCCAGGCGCTGACCTCAGCGGTCTCGGCGACCGTGGGTCTCGGCAATATCGCCGGTGTGGCCGCCGCGGTCTCACTGGGCGGCCCCGGCGCCACCTTCTGGATGATCGTCGCTGGTCTCTTCGGCATGTGCACCAAGTTCGTGGAGTGCACGCTGGGCGTGAAGTACCGCTACATCGATGAGAACGGGATCGTCCATGGCGGACCCTTCCAGTACCTCAAGGTCGCCTACCACAAGCTCGGTCGCATCCCGGTGGCCATCATCACCGGCCTCTTCGCCATCGCCATCATGCTCTTCGGCGTGGTCGGCGGCGGCATGTTCCAGTCCAACCAGGCCTTCGGCCAGCTGCGCGCCGCCACCGGCGGAGAGGAAGGCCTCTTCGGCTCGGACCTCGCCGCACTGATCTTCGGCCTGGTCTTCGCAGGACTGGTCGGCGTGGTGATCATCGGCGGCATCAAGTCCATCGGTGCGGTCACCGCCAAGCTGGTTCCCGCCATGGCCATCATCTACGTGGTGGCCTGCCTCATCGTCATCGGGGTGAACTTCTCCAACATCGGCGAGGCCTTCAGCGCGATCATCGGCGGCGCCTTCTCCCCTGAGGGCATCTCCGGCGGCGTGCTCGGCGTCATCATCATCGGTGTGACCCGCGCGGCCTTCTCCAACGAGGCCGGCATCGGTTCCGCACCGATCGCCCACTCCGCCGTGAAGACGCGCCGTCCGATCTCCGAGGGCTTCAACGCTGCTCTCGAGCCGTTCATCGACACGGTCCTGATCTGCACCATGACCGCACTGGTCATCATCTTCGCCTGGACCCCCGAGTACCAGGAAGCACTGGACGCCGGTGGCGCAGACAACCCCGTGGGCCTGACCTCGGCGGCCTTCGACTCCTTCCTGCCCGGCTTCAACATCGTGCTGACCGTCGCGGTGCTGCTCTTCGCCTTCTCCACGCTCATCACCTGGGCGTACTACGGCATCCAGGCCTGGCGGCACCTCTTCGGCACCACCAAGGTCGGTGACACGATCTTCCGGATCATCGCACTGACCCTGGTGGTCCTGGGCTGCCTGGTCTCCACGCAGAACATCTTCGACTTCGCCGACTCGGCGCTGTTCATGTGCATCTTCATCAACGTCATCGGCCTGGTCATCCTGGCGCCGAAGGTCAAGGAAGAGATGAAGCAGTACCTGGCGGACCGCAAGGCGGGTCGTCTGCTGGAGGATCCGGAGCCGCTGCCCCACGAGCTGGCAGAGCGCCGCTGATCCCAGCAGCTCTTCGCGACACGTCGCGATGAACGATGAAGCCCGGTGGTGCCTCTCGAGGGGAGAGGAACCACCGGGCTTTCTCGTGCCTGCATGCGCCGGGCTCAGACCTCACGCCGAAAGAACGGGAACCGTGCTGACTTCTCGGGCAGGTAGAAGTCCCGCTCCGGCATCGGGCGGAAGCCCTCGGAGCGGTAGAGCGCGTGCGCAGTGGTCATCGAGGTCAGGCTGCACAGGGTCAGCGCGTGGATCTCCGGGCGCGACTCGGCCAGGCCGATGATGTGACGCACCAGGGCCCGTGCGATGCCCCGGCCCTGATGCTCCGGCGCGACGGCGAGCATCCTGAACTCCATCTCCCCGGCCCGGGCCACCTCGGCCATCGGGCCTCCGGCATCGGCGACCGCCACGGAGGCGGCCACCGCGGGGCCCTCGAGGGTGTCCACCTCGGCGACCAGAAGCTGCGAGCCGCGGGCGCGGGTCTCGACGTCGCTCAGGTGTGAGACGTAGGAGTCTCCTGCGCTGAGGAAGCCGCCGTCGACATAGGCGGCCACGGTCAGCTCCGCGATCCGGTCCCAGTCGGCGACGGCGGCGGGGCGGATGTGCATCGACCCCGAGTCGGTTCGGGCGCCGCTGGGCTGCGAGTGGTTCCGGTCCATGGCGCTCAGCGGGTCAGCGGAGCCGGGGAGAGCTCGCTGGGGTCGATGCCGATGTCCCCGATCACGGTCCAATCCGGGGTCTTGCTGCTGTCTGCCGCGATCGGGCGGCGCACGAAGACCCCGGCCTCTTCGGCGATCAGCGCCCCGGCGGCCCAGTCGTGCTCCCAGATGCCGTACTCGGCGTAGGCGTTCTGGGTGCCATCGGCCACCATGCAGATGTCCAGAGCGGCGGCCCCGAGTCGGCGCATATTGCCGAAGTGCGGCAGCATCGCGCTGACCGCACGGGTCTGCTCGGCGCGTCGGGCGGGGTCATAGCCGAAGCCGGTGGAGAGCAGCCCGGCGTCGAGCTCGCCGGTGGGTCCGCCCAGCCGGGTCGGCTCGGAGTCCCCGTGGGTGCTCCAGGCGCCGGCTCCGGCGCTGGCCCACCAGATGCGGGAGAGCGCCGGAGCCACGACGACGCCGGCCAGCCAGCTGCCGTCCGGGCCCTGCAGACCCACCGAGGTTCCGTAGTAGACGATCCCGCGGATGAAGTTCGTGGTGCCGTCGAGCGGGTCGATGGACCACCGGTAGCCGCTGGGCTCAGCCGGTGTGGTGGTGCCGTACTCCTCACCGGAGACCTCATCGGAGGGTCGACGCCGGTTGATCACCTCGCGCACGGCCTGTTCGGCGCGCCGATCGAAGTCGGTGACCAGATCCGAGGCCGAGGACTTGGTCTGCACCCCGGAGTGCTCCTGACCCAGGACCAGCCCGGAGGGGGAGACGTCCTGGCGTTCGGCCAGGACCCCGGCACCGGCGGCGGCGGCCTCATGGGCGATCTCCAACAGGTCCTGCAGCTTCTGCGGGCTCAGCTTCTGTGGGGCAACGATCGCTGGGTCCACGCTTTCGGGGTTCACGTTCTCAGGCTTCGGCATAGTCAGGCATCGTCCAATCCGTCGGGACCCTTGTTCAGCAGTACAGTGAACGCTTCTTCGTCGAGCACCGGGACGCCCAGCGCCTCGGCCTTCTCGAGCTTGGTGCCGGCATTCGCGCCGGCCACCACGTAGTCGGTCTTCTTCGAGACCGATCCGGCGGCCCGGCCGCCTCGGGTGATGATCGCCTCCTTGGACTCATCCCGGGAGTAGCCCTCCAGGGATCCGGTGACGACCACGCTGAGTCCCTCCAGGGTGCGCGGAGCGGACTCGTCGATCTCATCGACCATCCGGACTCCGGCGGCGGCCCAGCGATCCACGATCCGGCAGTGCCAGTCGGTGCTGAACCAGTCGACGAGCGTGGACGCCATTCTGGGGCCGACCCCGTCGATCCCGGCGAGCTCCTCCTCGCTGGCCGCCCGGATCTTCGCCATGGAGCCGTAGGCGTTGGCCAGCGCACGGGAGGCGCTGGGTCCGACATGCCGGATCGAGAGCGCGACCAGCACCCGCCACAGCGGCTGGGCCTTGGCCTTCTCGAGCTCGGCGAAGAGCTGGACGGTGTTGGCCGTGGGCTCGGAGGCCTTCTTCACCGTTCCATCCTTGGCGAGCTGCGCCTTGGTGAAGAAGTACAGCGACGGCGCCCACTTCCCGGTGGACTCACGCTGCCCGGTCTCGGCGTTCTTGCGTCGGGTCTCGCGCCAGACGTAGACGTCCTTGAGGTCCTGGAGCCGAAGGTCGAAGAGTCCGGCCTCACCGTGGAGCACCGGCTCCTGCGGGGTCGGGGCACCCTCCTCGTCGAGCTCCAGGCCGATGCCCGAGGCGCGGGTCTCCGCCCAGTCGATCAGCTCCGGGATGGGCCGGCGCAGGTCCGGGTTGGTCAGCGCCAGTCCGGCCTCCTCGCCGAGCGCCTCGATGTCCAGGGCGCCGCGGGAACCGATGTGGATGACTCGCTCGCTGACCTGGGCGGGGCAGCTTTCGGCATTGGGGCAGCGGTAGTCGACGTCGCCCTCCTTGGCGGGAGCGAGCTCGGTGCCGCAGACCGGGCAGTGGGTGGGGAAGCTGAACTCGAAGAGCTCGTCCTCCCGGTTCTTCCGCGCCGGCAGCACCGGTCCGACCACCTCCGGGATCACGTCCCCGGCCTTGCGGACGATGACGTCGTCGCCGATCAGCACCCCCTTGGCCTTGACCACGTCGCGGTTGTGCAGGGTGGCGCGGGAGACCACCGAGCCGGCGACCTTCTTGGGCTCCAGCACGGCGAAGGGAGTGACCCGGCCGGTGCGTCCGACGTGGACCATGATGTCGAGCAGCCGGGTGTGGACCTCTTCGGGCGGGTATTTATACGCCGCGGCCCAGCGCGGCACCCGGGAGGTGTGTCCCAGGCCGCGCTGCTGGGCGAAGTCATCGACCTTGATGACCACCCCGTCGATCTCATGGACCAGCGAGTGCCGCTTGGCCTGATGTTCGTCGAGATACGCCTCGATCTGCGCGTAGTCCTCCAGCAGGGCGGTGTAGGGGCTGACCGGCAGCCCCCAGGCGGCGAGCTGGTCATAGGCGGCGTGCTGGCTGCCGGGCTCGAAGCCGGTGCGCGCGCCGATGCCGTGGACGAACATCGACAGCGGCCGCTCGGCGGTCTTGGCGGGATCCTTCTGCCGCAGCGAACCGGCCGCGGCGTTGCGTGGGTTCGCCAGCGGAGCCTTGCCGGCCTCGGTGAGCCCGGTGTTGAAGGCATGGAACTCCGCGGTGGGCATGAAGATCTCGCCGCGGACCTCGAGCTCTTCCGGGTGGTCCGTTCCGGCGAGCTCGGCGGGGATGTCCTTGATGGTGAGCACGTTATGGGTGACGTCCTCACCGGTGGTGCCGTCGCCGCGGGTGGCCGCGCGGATCAGCTTGCCGTGGCGGTAGAGCAGGTTGATCGCCAGGCCGTCGATCTTGACCTCGACCAGCCAATTCACGGTCTCCTCGGGGCGCTGGGCGGCCAGCGAGGCGCTCGCCCGGTCATACCAGGTGCGCAGCTCCGAGGCGGTGAAGACGTCTTCGAGGGAGTACAGCCGCTGCAGGTGCTGCACCGGGGAGAAGGCCTCGGCCACCTCGCCACCGACCTCCTGGGTGGGGGAGTCTGCGGCGATGATCTCTGGGTGCTCCGCCTCGATCTGCTCCAGGCGTTCGAAGAGGACGTCGAACTCGGCGTCGGAGATGATCGGATCGTTGTCCTGGTAGTAGGCGATCCGGTGCTTGCGCACTTCTTCCACCAGCTCCACGTACTCCGCGCGCAGCGCGTGTGACGGAACCGCCTCGGCGGCGGCCTCGGAGGAGTCAGCGGCGGGGTTCTGGGTTGTTTCGCTCACTCGTCTGAGTCTAGTCGTGACTAGGGTGTGGCACATGGTCTTCATCAAGCACGCCCCCGCAGCTCACCCGCAGGCCACCATGGTGGAGGCCGCCGGGCTGCGCTGGCTCGCCCAGGCCGCCGGGGCACCGGTGGTGCCGGTGCTCAGGGCCTCGCCGGGGACCGAGCCCGGGTCTGGGCCCGGAGCCGGATCCGATGCGCGACGCGGCGCGCTGGAGCTGGAGGAGCTCAGCTCGAGGACCCCGGATGCCGCTTCTGCGCAGCGCTTCGGCGCCGCACTGGCCCGCACCCATGCCTGGCTCGCCTCCCGCCCCGGAGCCGCTGGCTTCGGCGCGCTGCCCCCCGAGCATCCCGTCGGCACCCCGGCCTATTTCGGACCCGCCGAGCGGCCGCTGGCCCTGGGGATCGGGGTGCACAACTCCTGGGGTGCCTTCACCGCGACCGAGCGGCTGGACCCGGTGCTGCAGGCCCTGGAGCCGAGCATCACGGCAGAGGATGCGAAGCTGCTGCGCGCCGCGCGAGACCGGATCGGCTCCGGGGTGCTCGATGACGACGAGCCGCCCGCGCTGATCCACGGGGACCTCTGGGCCGGCAACGTGCTCTGGACCAGCACCGAGGCCGGCGCCGTGGAGGCGGTGCTGATCGACCCGGCAGCCCACGCCGGACATCGGGAGACCGACATCGCGCTGCTGCACCTCTTCGGGCTGCCTGAGCTGGACGCGGTGATCAGCGGCTATCAGCAGGAGCACGCGCTGCGGGAGGGCTGGCGAGAGCGGATCCCGCTGCACCAGCTCTTCTGCCTCGAGGTGCACTGGCTGCTCTTCGGAGCCAGCTATCGCGGGGCCACGCTGAACGCCGCCGAGGCCGTGCTCCGGCTCTGAGTGGCACGAACCTGCGGGGCGAACCTGCGGAGCGCAGGCGCTGGGCCGGTGCGCTGGGCGGGCCGCGGGAGGTTGAGACCGGCCGCTCAGCCTCGCAGGGTCTCGCGCAGCGTCGTGATCGGTTCGCGCACCTGGGCGAAGGACTCATCGAAGACGTCCTCGGGCATCATGTACGGGTCCACCACATCGTCCTGCGCCGTGGGCGACTGGGTCTGATCGCGCTGGTCTGCCACCAGCGGCAGCAGGGCTGCAAGCTTCCCCGCCACGGTCTGTGAGCTCTCCAGGGCCTCGGCACGAGCGGTGGGGTCCAGGGAATCGAGGAGCCGGACGAACTCGCGCAGCGTGAACACCTTCTGCCCGCTCTCGGGGACATCGGCGAGGATGTCGCGCACATGTCCCCGGGTGGCGGTGAGCACCAGATCGGCGCTGCGGACCAGCGCGGGCTCCAGCTGCTGGGCCTCGAAATTCTCGGTGTCGGCGCCGTATTCCACCAGCCGATCCTTCATCTGCGCCTCCATGTCGTCTCCGACATGGGCGTGGGTGCCCGCGGAGCCCACGGTGATGCCAGGCTCGGAACCCAACTCATGGGCGAGCAGCCGGTCCATGGCGGGGGAGCGGCAGATATTGCCGGTGCAGACGGCGAGCAGGGTGTAAGTCTCAGTCATGGCTTCCATCTGACCACACTCCTCGACGCTGGTCAGATCTAGACTCTTGAGCGTGAAGCCAACGACGCCGGAGGTCTCCGGTCCGCAGTCCACCGACTCATCGGGATCGGCGCTCCCTGTGCGCGCGCAGGGAGCGCCCACTCCGATGAGTCGGCGGTTCCTGGGCTGGGAGCTCGCGATCGTGCTCGGCCTCTCGCTGGGCCGCTCCGCCGTCTACGCGGTGCTGCGGCTCATGGAACGGCTGAGCCTGGCGCCGCTGTCCGAGCAGAGCGCCACGGTGCAGTCCTCGCGATCCCGGGCGGAGTTCTTCGACTTCAGCTACCAGGTGCTGGACTCGGTGTTCGCGCTCTTCCCGGTGGTGTTGGTCTGCTATCTGTTCTTCCTGCAGGGGATGAACCCGTTCCGCCGCTTCGGGCTGGACCTGCGCCGTCCCGTGCGGGACCTCAGCCTCGGCGTCGGACTGTTTCTGATCATCGGGCTGGGCACGCTGGTGGTCTACGGGCTGGGTCGGGCGGCGGGGATCACCACCGAGATCATCCCGGCCGACGTCGGCGAGCACTGGTGGACCACTCCGGTGCTGATCCTGGCCGCGCTGCGGCATTCGCTGCTCGAAGAGGTGATCATGGTCGCGTACCTCTTCGACCGGGCCCGCCGGATCTGGCCCCGGGTGAGCATCTGGCTGATCATCCTCGCGGCGGCGCTGCTGCGCGGGGCCTACCACCTCTACCAGGGCTTCGGGCCGGGCATCGGGAACCTGCTGATGGGCATCATCTTCGGCTGGATCTACCACCGCTACGGCCGTGTGATGCCGCTGGTGATCGCGCACCTGCTGCTGGACGTGGTCGCGTTCCTGGCCTTCCCGCTGGTGCTGCAGCTCATCGCGCTCTCCTAGCCCGAACGCAGCTGGGGCCCTGACCGAGAACGGTCAGGGCCCCAGCTGTGAGGGAAGACTCAGAGACGATCAGTGATCGTCTTCCTCCTCCTGCTTCTCGACCACGAGGGTCTCGGTGGTCAGCACCAGGGCCGCGATGGAGGCGGCGTTCTGCAGAGCAGAGCGCGTGACCTTCACAGGGTCGATGACGCCGTCGGCGATCAGATCGCCGTAGACGCCGGTCTTGGCGTTGAAGCCGTGGTTCGGCTCCAGCTCCGCGACCTTGGAGGCGACGACGAAGCCGTCCTCCCCGGCGTTCTGAGCGATCCAGCGCAGCGGCTGGACCAGCGCGCGGCGGACGATGCCCACAGCGGCTGCGGCATCCCCGGAGAGCGCCTGCACGTCTTCGTCCTCGTCCAGCACGGAGAGGGCGTTGATCAGCGCGGTGCCGCCGCCGGCCACGATGCCCTCTTCCAGAGCCGCACGGGTGGAGGAGACGGCATCTTCGATGCGGTGCTTGCGCTCCTTGAGCTCCACCTCGGTGGCAGCGCCGACCTTGATGACGCCGATGCCGCCGGAGAGCTTCGCGAGACGCTCCTGGAGCTTCTCGCGATCCCACTCGGAGTCAGAGGCGTCGGCCTGGGCCTTGATGGTGGCCGCGCGAGCGTCCACATCCTCCTTGGACCCGGCGCCGTCGACGATGGTGGTGGCGTCCTTGGTCACGGTCACCCGACGTGCGGTGCCCAGTGATTCCAGATCCACCTGATCGAGCTTCAGGCCCAGATCAGGAGAGATGACCTGTCCGCCGGTGAGCACGGCGATGTCCTCGAGCATGGCCTTGCGGCGGTCCCCGAAGCCGGGAGCCTTGACCGCGACCACATTGAGCGTGCCGCGCAGCTTGTTGACCACCAGAGTGGAGAGGGCCTCGCCCTCAACGTCCTCGGCGATGATGAACAGCGGGCGCTTGGCCTGCAGGACCTTCTCCAGCACGGGCAGGAACTCCGCCATGTTGGAGATCTTGCCCTGGTTGATCAGGATCAGCGGATCTTCGAGGATCGCTTCCTGGCGCTCAGGATCGGTGACGAAGTGCGGGGACAGGTAGCCCTTGTCGAACTGCATGCCCTCGGTGATCTCCAGCTCGGTGGAGGTCGAGGACCCCTCTTCGATGGTGATCACACCGTCGGTGCCCACGGCGTCGAATGCACGAGCCAGGAGTTCACCGACCTCGTCGTTCTGTGCGGAGATCGCGGCCACGTTGGCGACCTGCTGGCCCTCGACCTCACGGGCGTTCTCGCGCAGTCGGCGGGTCACGGCGGCGACCGAGGTCTCGATGCCGCGCTTGATCTCGCTCGGTGCCGCACCGGCGGCCACGTTGCGCAGGCCTTCCTTGACCAGCGCCTGGGCCAGGACCGTTGCGGTGGTGGTGCCGTCGCCTGCGACGTCGTTGGTCTTGGTGGCGACCTCCTTGGCCAGCTGCACGCCAAGGTTCTCGTACGGGTCTTCGACCTCCACCTCGCGGGCGATGGTGACGCCGTCGTTGGTGATGGTCGGTGCGCCCCAGGACTTGTCCAGGACTACATTGCGGCCTTTCGGGCCGAGCGTGACCTTGACCGTGTCTGCAAGCTTATCGATGCCGGCTTCCAGAGCGCGGCGTGCAGCATCACTGAATTCAAGCTGCTTTGCCATGGGTTAGTGCTCCTTTGAGAGTGTGAGAATCGGATCGTGATCGGGTCCGTGAAGAACCTTCAGTGGTCCGTTCTTACTTCTCGATGATGGCCAGGACATCGCGAGCGTTGAGCACGAGGTACTCCTCGCCGCTGACCTTGACCTCGGTGCCGCCGAACTTGGAGTAGATGACGACGTCGCCCTCGGAGACGTCAACCGGGATGCGCTTGCCCTTTTCGTCGAAGCGACCTGGGCCCACCGCGATGACCTTGCCCTCCTGGGGCTTCTCCTTCGCGGTGTCGGGGATGACCAGCCCGGAAGCGGTGGTCTGCTCTGCTTCCAGGGGGCGAACAACGATGCGATCCTCGAGAGGCTTGATAGAGACTGACACGTCAGTACTCTCCTTTGCGTGGTGTGGATTCGGTTTATCAGCACAGACCCGTCCAGAGACTCCCGGTGCTTCCGGGGTGCTCGACGAGCCGAGATCTGTCGCACGCCTTGGGAGTGGCCAACCGTCGTCGCGGTGCCGGATGGTGCCCCGTCAGGCTGATCTCCGCGGGTTGACGACCCGCGGACAAGCTGGCACCCGAGGGTCTCGAGTGCTAGACGAAACTTTATAGACGGGCTTAGCACTCGGTCAAGCAGAGTGCTAAGCCTTTGGCTCCGGGCGGACGTGGACGACACGTAGACTTGGGCCCGAGCCACCCGCTTTTGACCCCGAGAGGCACCACCGTGACTGAACCTCATCAGCAGCCGAGCGCGGCCGGAGGCCCGGAGCATGATCCCTTCGGCTTCGTCGGACTGACCTACGACGACGTCCTGCTGCTCCCCGGCGCGACCGACGTCATCCCCTCAGAAGCAGATACCGCCACCCGTTTCTCACGCAACATCGTGCTGCAGTCCCCGGTGGCCTCGGCCGCGATGGATACCGTCACCGAGGCGCCGATGGCCATCGCCATGGCGCGCCAGGGCGGCATCGGCATCCTGCACCGCAACCTCTCCATCGAGGATCAGGCCCGGCAGGTGGACAAGGTCAAGCGCTCCGAGTCCGGCATGATCAGCGATCCGGTGACGATCACCCCGGACGCGACCATCGCCGATCTCGACGAGCTCTGCGCGCACTACCGGGTCTCCGGACTTCCCGTGGTCGATGCCGAGTCCAAGCTGCTGGGCATCATCACCAACCGCGACACCCGGTTCATCCCGCGTGAGCAGTACCTGACCACCAAGGTCTACGAGAAGATGACCCCGCAGCCGCTGATCACCGCCCACGTGGGCATCCCCAACGAGGAGGTGCTGCGGATCTTCTCCGAGCACCGGGTGGAGAAGCTGCCCCTGGTCGATGACCAGGGCGTGCTGCAGGGATTGATCACCATCAAGGACTTCGACAAGGCCGACCGCTACCCGCAGGCCACCAAGGACGAAGAGGGCCGGCTGCGCGTCGGTGCGGCCGTGGGCTTCTTCGGTGAGGGCTTCGAGCGCGCCATGACCCTGATCGACGCCGGAGTCGACGCCCTGGTGGTGGACACCGCCAACGGCCACACCCGCGGCGTGCTGGACATGATCGCCCGGCTCAAGGCCGAACCGGCCGCGGCCGGGGTCGATGTGATCGGCGGTCAGGCGGCCACTCGCGAGGGAGCCCAGGCGATCGTCGACGCCGGAGCCGACGCGGTCAAGGTCGGCGTCGGCCCGGGCTCCATCTGCACCACCCGCATCGTCGCCGGCGTCGGGGTTCCCCAGGTCACCGCGATCTACGAATCATCCAAGGCGACCATCCCGGCAGGGGTGCCGCTGATCGCCGACGGTGGCCTGCAGCACTCCGGGGACATCGGCAAGGCGATGGTCGCCGGGGCCGACTCGGTGATGCTCGGCTCGCTGCTGGCAGGCTCCGCCGA
This sequence comes from Nesterenkonia sp. E16_10, assembly GCF_017347085.1. Lineage (GTDB taxonomy): Bacteria > Actinomycetota > Actinomycetes > Actinomycetales > Micrococcaceae > Nesterenkonia. Next base: position 71,420 of record NZ_JADPSA010000001.1, on the reverse strand, counting down.
GTCCCCCGGAGACCTGGTCTTCTACAACGGCAAGCAGTTCAAGGCCTACCGCGGCATGGGCTCCATGGGCGCGATGCAGACCCGCGGGAAGAACACCTCCTTCTCCAAGGACCGCTACTTCCAGGCCGACGTCCCCACCGATGAGAAGCTCATCCCCGAGGGCATCGAGGGGCAGGTGCCTTACCGCGGCCCGCTCGAGGTGGTGTTCCACCAGCTCACCGGCGGTCTGCGCCAGACCATGTTCTACGTGGGGGCGCACACCATCGACCAGCTCAAGTACAAGGGCAAGTTCGTGCGGATCACCTCCGCCGGACTCAAGGAATCGCACCCTCATGACATCATGATGACGGTGGAAGCGCCGAACTACCGGCGCTAGTAAAGGAGCAGCTTTGAGCAACGAGATCCCCATCGGCCTGGCCAAGAACGGCCGTCGGGCCTGGGCGCTGGACGATGTCGCCATCGTCCCGAATCGACGCACCCGCAGCCCCGCGGATGTGAGTCTGGACTGGCGCATCGACGCGTACTCCTTCTCCATGCCCGTGGTCGGCGCCCCCATGGACTCGGTGATGTCCCCGGCCACCGCCATCGAGCTCGGCCGGCAGGGCGGCCTCGGGGTCCTCAACCTGGAGGGCCTCTGGACCCGCTACGAGAACCCGGAGCCGGTGCTCGCCGAGATCGCGGCGCTGGGCGCCGAGGAGGTCTCGGCGCAGAACACCCGCCGGCTCCAGCAGCTCTACGCCGAGCCGATCAAGGCCGAGCTGATCACCGCACGGCTGGCCGAGATCCGGGAGGCCGGCGTCGTCGTCTCCGGCTCGCTGACTCCCCAGCGCACCCAGGAGTTCTACAGCACCGTCATCGAGGCGGGGGTGGACATGTTCGTGATCCGCGGCACCACCGTCTCGGCCGAGCACGTGGCGCAGAACGGTGAGCCGCTGAACCTCAAGGAGTTCATCTACGAGCTCGATGTGCCGGTCATCGTCGGGGGCGTCGCGGGGTACACCCCGGCGCTGCACCTGATGCGCACCGGCGCTGCCGGCGTGCTGGTGGGCTTCGGCGGCGGGGCCGCCACCACCACCCGCCGCGCCATGGGCATCCGGGTGCCGATGGCCACCGCGATCAGCGACGTCGCCGCGGCACGCCGGGACTACCTGGATGAGTCCGGCGGCCGCTACGTCCACGTCATCGCCGACGGCGGCATGGGCTCCTCCGGAGACCTGGTCAAGGCCCTTGCGATGGGCGCCGACGCCGTGATGCTCGGCACCACCCTCGCCCGCGCCGAAGAGGCGCCGGGGCAAGGCTGGCACTGGGGACTCGAGGCGGTGCACCAGGACTTCCCGCGCGGCCATCGCACCCGGGTCGGGACCGTGGGACCGCTGCAGGAGGTGCTCTGGGGGCCCGCGCATCACACCGACGGCTCCTCAAACCTGATGGGCGGCCTGCGCCACGCGATGGCCTCCACCGGCTACGTGGATCTGAAGTCCTTCCAGCGTGTGGACGCGATCGTCTCCCCGATGGGCCAGCAGACCCGCTGAGCCTGCTTCTCGGCAAAAAAATCGTAGGGCTGTGGGGATGTCGCAGGGCGTGGGCTCTACGACATCCCCCAGCCCTACGATTTTTTCACGTCGGGGCGGGTCGGCTCAGCAGCTGCCGGACTCCTCCCAGGGACCGTAGCGGCCTCCGGGCTCCTGGTTCCGGGTGTGCCACTTCGCGGTGTAGCGGACCCCGTCGTGGACGACGGTCTCGCCGCCGTCGAACTGTGAGCTCGGCGCCCACTGCGCCCAGGTCTCACCGGAGCAGGCGGTGGGGGCGCCGATCTGGGACCAGGCGCTCCATGGGGAGGCCCCGGGCTCCTGGTTCTGGGTGTACCAGAGCGCCCGGTAGACGCCGCCGTCATGGCTCACGGTGTCACCGTGGGTGTAGACCGCCCCGGAGCTCCAGGCTTCGTGCTCCGGAGACTCCTCCTCGTCCTGGTCCCCGTCCCCGGGAGCCTCGGAGCCTGAGAGCACCAGGTCAGCGAGGATCGGGTCGTGGTCTGAGGAGCGCCACTGGTCCGGGGAGTAGAGCAGGGTGCCCACGGAGTTATAGCGGCTGTACTCCAGCGCCAGCGGCTCCACGGAGTTGATGTTCCAGATCTCGGTCTGCACGACATCGGCCACGGCGGCCTCGGAGGCGAAGAGGTGATCCAGGGACCCCACCGCGCCGTCGAACATGTAGCTGTACCCACCGGTCTCAGCCGAGAGGTTCGTATAACCGGCCTCGGCGATGACCTGCAGCGGGTCCTCCATCTCGTAGGAGTTGAAGTCGCCCATCAGGAAGGTCTTCTCGGTCTCGACCTCCTCCTCGAGCGCATCGGCGAAGGCCACCAGCGCCCGCGCCTGCTGGACGCGGTCCCCGTTGAAGGAGCCCTGCCCGGTGGTGTCGGCGTTCTCGCCGGTGCCGCTGCCGCCCTTGGACTTGAAGTGGTTGACGATCGCGAGGAAGCTCTCGTCCTCCTGTGTTCCGCCGTTCTGGGCTCCGCCCTCGACCGCGGTGAACTCCTGGGCCAGCGGCTCCCGTGCGTTGGAGAAGATCTCCTCGAGGTCCAATCCGGCGAAGGCCTCCTGATCGAGGTCCTCGACCCCGTCCTCGAAGAGGATCCGTGAATCGCCCTCGGGTGCCACGCGATCGGTGCGATAGATGAATCCGTTGCGGATCACATCCTCGTCAGCGGGCACCTCCTCGGGGGATTCGACGTAGTCCCAGGTGCCGGCGGTGCCCTCGGCGCCGTTGAGCGCCTCGACCAGTGCGGCCAGCGCGCGGTCACGATCACCGTCTTCCACGAAGTAGCGGCTGTTCTCGATCTCCTGCAGTGCCACGACGTCGGCATCGAGTCCGCTGATGGCGGTCACGATCTTGTCCTCCTGGCGCTCGAAGCTGGCCTGGTTGTAGGCGCCGCGGGCGTCGCAGTAGTCATTCGTGGTGGGATTGCCGTCGATATCGGTGTAGAACTCGCATCCGGGCTCGTCCTCACCCAGCGAGACGAAGTAGTTCAGCACGTTGAACCCGGCGATGCGCACATCGCCGGCGCGCTCGGCAGGGGACTCGTTGCCTTCGCGGGTGTTCTCGAACTGCGCCGGCTGGACCTGCTCGGCCGTCTCGGGCGTGAGCTTGCTCAGCGGCTGGAGCCGCCATTCCTCGAACCGGTAGTCCATGATCACATCGGTCTGCCAGAGCACCTCGGCGCCGATCCGGATCGGATCCTCGATGCTCAGATACGGCAGCGGCTGGTCCCGATCATCGCTCCAGGCCTGCCAAGAGGTCGACGCCGCGTCGTCCAGATAGATCACACGCTCATCGTTCTCCGCCGCCAGCGCCTCGGCCTCGGCGCCCGGGCGGAAGGCTGAGGTGGGATTGATCAGCGGCTCCTCACCCAGGACGATGCCGATCTCGCCGTACTGGTTCAGCGTGTAGTGATCGGTGACCGTGTAGCTGCCCTGCGGGTCCAGCAGCATGCCCAGCAGCGATTCGCGCTGCTGCGGATCCTCCGGAACCTCGAGAGAGGCCGGCTTGACCGCTTCGAAGGGTTCGTCCTCGATGAGCGCCAGCTCGTGGTGCGGGGTCTGGGTGGACTCCGGATAGAGACTGATCTGCGGAGCGTCGTAATAGATCTCGGCGTCTCCGGTGATCTCCACGAAGTCCCCGATCTGCACGAGTTCCTGGGAGATCGCGTCCGGGGAGTACACGAAGATCGCCTCCGAGGTCTCGTGGCTGCTCAGATCCACATCGCCGCCGGAGCCTGCGGTCTGCAGGTAGAAGCCGTTGAAGCTCTGCTCGGCGGGGTAGACCGCGGTCACCACGCCACGGGTGGTCACCGGGCGGTCCTCGCCATCGGAGTCCAGTGCGGCGTTGATCTCGGCGATCTCCAGCTCGCTGGGCTCGGTCGGAGTCTCAGGGTCTGTGGGCTCAGGATCTGCAGGATCGGTCGGCTCGGGATCTGCAGGATCTGCAGGATCGGTCGGCTCGGGATCTGCCGGGTCGCTGGGCTCGGGATCCGTCGGTTCCGTCGCGCCGAGGGTCTCTCCAGCGGCATTGGTCGGGGAGGGCTCGCCGCGGGTGAAGTCCACGGAGTTGTCATCGGTGTCCACGCCCTCGGCCCTGCCGATCGAGGTCGTGTTCGTCGCGGCGGTGGCCGGTGCGGTCTCGAACGTGTTGCTGGTGCCGAAGCCCAGCAGGTCCGCCACCTGGTCGTGGTCCACCACCGAGTCCAGCGGCAGTTCCTCCAGCGCCTCGGATGTCGTGGCCAGGATGAACGTGCCTCCCGCGGCGGCGCCGATGGCCGCACCGGTCTGGGCGTCCGGGGTGGGCAGGGCTGCGCCGTCGCCGTTGTTCCCGCCGCCCTGGATCAGATAGTGCCCCCCGGGTTCGATCTCGCCGCTGAGCTCGACGGTGGAGCTCGGGGCGCCCGTGGAGGTCCGGGCGCGGTACTGCAGCGACCAGTCGCTGAGGTCCACGGCGTACTCACACGTGTTCAGCAGCTCCACGAACCGGTGGGAGAGGGCGGCGGATCCGCTCCCGCCGTTCGGGAAGGCCTCGTTGATCACGACGCAGTCGGCACCCGCGGGACTGCCCTCCTCAGGGGCAGGGGAGTCGGTGGAGCCGAAGGCGGGGGCGGGGGCCAGCAGGGCTGCGCTGAGCCCCAGGGCGGCGAGTGCCCGCGGCAGCGGACGTCCTCGCCCGGGTGGGGCGGTCTGGTGGGGGATGCTCATCAAGGTGGAGTCTTCTTCCATTCGAGGTGATCGTCTCGTGCGCTCACCGATGGTCACGTCAGTGGTGTCAGCGTGGACCGGGCCGCCGTGCAGAGAGCGCCGCAGACCCAGCCCACCATCGAATCCAAGCAGGGTCATGTGAACGGCGTGCTACAGATGAGGAAACCCAGCACCGCATGTGACCTGCAAGGATGACGGCGCAGCACGGGGCGGGAGGATGATGAGGGTGCGCAGAATATACCCCCGGGGGTATAATGGGGTACCGTTCAACCAAGCAGAGGAGCCACCATGTGTCGAGCCGTGACCTGCCAGACCTGTCACAAGACCACCTGGGCCGGATGCGGCCAGCATGTCGATCAGGTGATGCGCGGGGTCAGTCCCGCCCAGCGCTGCCCGGGACATGAGCCCACGCGCTCCGGCGGATTCCTCAGCAGGCTCTTCAGCCGCTGAGCGTCGCTGAGGGTCGTTGGAGCGTCGCCTGAGAGTCGCCCCTCAGGTCAGCCAGGCAACGCTCACTGCTCTGGCCAGTCCGAAACCTCCGTGATCACCTGAGATGCTCGGGATTCGGCGTCTCGGGCGATCTCCGCGCAGTCCTCGCCCTCGGGGCAGGCGTAGGACCAGGAGACCAGGCCGCGCGCGGCCGCCCCGAGATCCGAGGGGTAGGACCCCGGGACGTACTCGGGGAGGTCCGCGGTCTGATTTCGGATCCAGTAGCTGTAATCGGCCATGAGCGGCAGAGCCTCGGCGAAGAGGTCGTGGCACCGGGGTTCCGCGGCCACGCAGTCGGCCTGGAGGTACTCGCGGTGCCATGCTTCGAGCTCGTCCAGGTGGAGATCCCGGGCCTCGGCCAACCAGGCAGCGCCCGGTGCCTCGGCCGCTGAGCCTTGTCCGGGCCCCGGCGTCGCCGTGGCTGTGGCCTGGGCGGTCGGCTGCTCGTCGGGTCCCGCCGATTCCTCGGGCTCCCCGGCGCAGCTGACCAGGCCAAGGATCGCGAGGACACCGATCCCGGCAGCGGCTGGCTTGTGCATGACCCCTCCAGGGGTGAGTGATGGGTGTCGGCGGATGCCGCAGGGCGCGCATGCCAACGGTACCCCGGGTCCTTGACGCACAGTGCCGCCGGACACGAAGAAGCCCGCCGGTCTGGTGTCCAGACTGACGGGCTTCACTCGGCGGAGGATGGGGGATTTGAACCACCAACGTTACGACCACCTCAGACGCCCTGCATCCCTTGAAAATGAAGGGATGCAGGGGCATTGAAGGCCCACGGTCATGACGATCTTCTACGAACGTATCGACCCTCTGTGACCCATATTCTGTCCCCACTGGGGAGATGGATTCGGTGGGTGTGTGGGTCACGTGCGAGGAGTAGATCATCGCCACATGGGGATGCACATCGAGCTCGTGCGTCACGGCGTCGAGTGTCGCGTGCATCTGTGTGGCTCGGCGCCAATCCTGCCGCCGGATGAGCAGGGTCGCGGTGAATGCATCGGCGTCATGATTCCAGCGGGGAAGGCGGTCGTCGTGACCGTAGTAGGCGTGGGCGATCTCGTGGCTAAGGACGTACGGCTCTTGGATCGGGGACAGGCCGGGGTAGAGCCGGATGGCTCGCATGTGATGCGAGTAGGAGCCCCAGCGGTTGCCTGCCGGGATCTGCCGCACCACGCGGACGCCGAGAGCATGTGCGTAGTGTTCGAGATCCACATCTACTGGACAGTAACGCCCAGGTCGGACACGTCACGGGGTGTCGGGGTACCCCTGCCCGATCTTCTCCCCGGGGACGCAGAAAAGGGCACAGCGTGCCTTTGACAGCCCAGTAAATCACTCGGAGTACACCCACACCATTACTGCCCTCGGAGACCGCGACCGGTTAGGGTTCTCCTATGTCGACTGATACTCCTGAGGGGCCCTACGGCAACTTCGACTGGTCGAAAATGACCGGTGCAGACCGGGTAACTCGGCAGATGTCTGAGTTGGTAAAGGGCGTCGCCAGTCCCGAATTGACTAGTCGGATTCTGAGACCATACAACGATCGATTCCGGGAATTGATCGATAAGTGGATAACTCTCAGCGAAGAAAAGAACTTCAGGAATCCGGATTCTCCGAGTGGACCGTACTCAGGTCACTTGAAGAATGGAGTAGAGGGTTACTTCGAGGGGCGAGAGGCCACTATTGGTTCGGTCTCCGATCTCAACAAGGAAATCGAGAACCTGGTGAAACGAGCCCCAGACCTCAGGTTACTTTGGAGGGGAGCCAGGAGCGTCTCGTGGGGAGTGCACAGCGGGCTCTTTAGGCGGCTCATGAAAGAGAACGGTGTAGTTGCACCCGGGGATTCCCCAAGGGGTGAACAGGACTATCCCGATGAAGATCAGATGGTCGAGGCTGAACGGCGCATCCTCACCACCGCAAGAAACGACTGGCGATTCGACGGCATGTCGGCACTGGAAATTTTTGCGCGAATTCAGCACTTTGGAGGACCAACCAGATTGCTGGATATAACACTGAATCCGTATGTCGCGGCGTGGTTCGCTGTCGAACGCCACGAAGAAACCGATGAGCACGACAGTCGCCTGCTGGCGTTCTCCGCTGAACCGGTGCGAGCAGTAGAGGATGAAGCTGCCGTAAGCTCACGGGTCAGCCTGGACCCTGCGTGGGGCGGATACACACCCTTATGGCACCAGTGGACGGACAATGTAGCCAGGCAGGAATTCGACTGGGGAACTGGCTCCCGGAGGTGGCACTGGATCCCACCTGCTTACCACTCGCGCATCACTGTCCAGAATGCAGGCTTCCTCCTGGACGGAGTCCCGATCACGTCCCACAAAATGTCGAGCTACTTCTGGCCACACAAAAACTCCCAACCTGACCAGGCGCTGGGAAAGTACTATCGGCGTGCCGACCTTCTAGCGGTTTCCTCCATCTACATGAAGGCGGACTCGCCTTCCCGGAAGCCAGTTCCGAGGAAAAACAACTTAGCTCCGACATTCGGATTCAGAATCGCTGCGGAGGCTAAGAACGAGATCCGCTCCTATCTCGAGAGTCGGTTCGGATTCACCCGGTCTTACATCTATCCCGACATGGAGGCCCTTGCGCAACACCTCAACACCGTGAACTTTACGGAGTAGAACAAGCGCGCATTGGTTAGGGCCCCGCACCAACTGGTCGGGGCCTTTCCTATGCCCAAGAGGCATGCATGTTCGTCACAGGACTTATCCGGATTACGCAGCCTGCGGGGGTGGAGTATGAGGTGGTGCCGGGCCGGGAGAAGCGCAGTCTGTGGCGCGCTGGCCTCGCCGATGAGATCAAGGCCGCGACGTATCACACCACGGAGACCGTTGACTCGGCCTTCGCCAGCGGCAAGGACGCACCGACCCTGGGGTACGTGGTCGACGGCCAGGGGTATCCGCTCTACAACGTGCTCTATGGCCGCTCCGGCAAGGCGTACATCGTCGCCGCTGGCTCGTGCGCCCACGCTGGCCGGGGTTCCCGTGGTGGCATGACCGCGACGACGTCAACCGTGAGGCGATCGCGTTCAGCTTCGACGCCAACAGCTCCAAGTACCCGGTCACCGCGGCACAGCTCGAGTCGGCCGCGAAGGTCGGGAAGGCTATGACCGAAGACTGGGGCGGCAACCTGGTGCACATGATGCACGGCGATTGGAACCCCACCGACCGGTCTGACCCCACGCGGGTGCCCGGTGGCTGGTCTGCGCTCCGTGCCGCTATCAAGCGCGGATCGTGGTCCGCGGCCAGGCCTGCCGCTACGAAGCCCGCACCGGTCAAGCCTGCCGCGTCCAAGCCCGCCGCGAAGAGCTCGAAGCCGTGGCCCTCTGGCCGCCGCCCCTGGCCCGACGCGTACCTCTCACGCGCCGGCAAGCGGAACAAGCACCAGGACAAGGCGCTGCACGACCTCCTCGGCCGGGTCGGGTACACGGGTACCTTCGCCCAGCGGCTCCAGAAGTGGTGCAAGAAGGACGGCACCTACCGAGGACTCATCACTCACATCAGCGTGGTGGGACCATCCAGCACCCGGGCGTGGCAGACCAGCCTCTCCCGGCGCACCAACCCCAAGACCGGGCGCCGCTTCTACACCGGGCGCATCGACGGCAAGCGGGGCCCGCAGACCGCCAACGCCACCGTCGACTGGCTCAACTGGCAGGCCGACATCATCCATGGAAAGGGATAGACCATGGCGACGAAGCACCTACTCACCAAGACCCCACGCACGGTCCTCTACGCGATCGGTGGTGTCGCCATCCTCGTGTTGGTCGGCGCCGTTGTCGCGGAGCTCCTCGAGCCGGGGAGTGTCCAGCAGATTCGGCAGGCTACCGAGACCGTGGTGGTCGAGATCGGTCTGGTCGCGGCCGCCCTCGCCGCACTGGTCCCGCACGCACTGGCAGTGCTGAATCTCAGCGACGACGAGCCCAAGCCCGTGACCGAGATCCCCGCGGCACTCGGAGACTAACCACCGCATCACACAGAGCCGCCCATCCTCAGACGAGGGTGGGGCGGTTTTCGTGCATAAGGCCTATTGAGAAGAAGCCAGTGCGATGGCCTGCATCTTTGCAATACGGTCGTCGCTAACAGCTGATCCAAGTGCTTGACCTGTCACGGTCGGGTAAAGCGGTCGCTCTCGATGGAAGACCTCAGAGTGATGGAGATGAGGGACGGATCTCTGCCACAGATCCAATTTCGACTCGTACGTGAAGCTCCGAAAAACGTTCGGAAAGTGACTGCCGGATGCGACCCAGTCGAAGGCGGAGTCGTGGATGAGCTGGTAGTCAATCGCTCGCCCGACTAACGATGCAATCCAGTCTGCGAACTGGATATTGGATGACAGAGCGCTATCGATATGCATTGGGGGCTCAGATACGCGTGCCATCTCCCGATGGGAGGCGCTCCGGCTAAAAATGTGGGCGTACATCTGCTGTACGTTGTCCCGGCGCTCCTTCTCCTGCACCGAGTCCATCATGACGAGCAGGTTCTCCTGCTTCTTGTCGGCATACCTAGCGAGCCTATTAACCGTTTGTCGGAGAGCATTCATCCTGCGCTCCTCCACGGAGATGGTCACTTGCTTGGGGGTGCCCCGATTCTTCTCGGCTGCGTAGTAGAACAGGTGCCCCTTGCGGGCACGTAGGGCACCCACGAGCCCGTTGACCACTCGGAGCTGGTACGCATACTCAGGTTTCATCTTGGCACGAAAGATGTCTGAGCCCTTCTTCTCCCATGCACCGGGGTTCGGCGCGGCTCCGACCTCAGTCTTGAATGCGGTGCGCTTCTCATTCGTGAAGGTTTGCCCAAAGAGGCGAGCACTCCAGTCCGGCAGGATGAAGCCCGCATAGCCGAACGCGGCGCTGGTCTTGTAACGGGCGTGGTCACGTGACACGAACGCGCCAGGCTCACCAATCTCATCGATGTAGGCAAGTAGCAAGTCCGCACCTTTCGTGTAACGCAAAAGCCCACGCCTGGAAGGGCGTGGGCTTCACGAATTGGCGCTCTGGGATCTGGAATATCCCTGCAACCGATATGAATCCTATGCAAACCTTCCGAACCGTGCAAGCCTCCAGGTCGAGTGGCTAGAGCAGTTCTTTCCGTTCACCATGATCATACGGATCCCGCCAACACGACTCACTCCCGTTGATCCGGGTCACCCATTCGGCCGGCACCCATGCGCCCCGGGTGTCGTGGGCGTCATCCACCCACCGGATCAGCACGCGGCTGTCCGTCCAGCGGGTCGCCTTCGCATCCACCGCCCCAAGGTCCGGGAGCTCCACACGGACGTAGGGCTCACGACGATACGGGGTAGACTGCACCTCTTCCGGGGGGATGCTGCGCTCTCCGTAGATCAACAGCTCCGGGAGCGGGCGAGGAGCGTTCACGGAGACATCATGCCACGCGAAAGACGACCAACATCGAGGAGTGCGACTCGTCAACGGTCTTGCCGTCGGCCAGGCCTAAACGCAGAGGGACATCCCATTCACCTTTGCGTGGGCCCCAGTAGTGCCACGCCAACAGAGAAGCTCCGATCGCGCCGATGGTCACCAGGGTGGCAACAAGCGGGAGAGCAACAGCAACTACGGCAATCATCGGCGACTCCTTCAGCTATTAGAAAGAGTGAAGACGAAAGTAGTTACTGACTCACGCCCGTTCCAGCTGCGCCACGGGGTGGGCGGCGCTGAGCGCCCGCGTGCCATCCGCGCACAGGCGGGAGGCAGTCCCGCGCCGCTGAGCCGTCAGGCGACCGTAGCGGTCGATTGTGACCTGAATGCTGGAGTGCCCGAACCTCCACTGCAGCTCATGGATCGGCAACCCGAGCGCGAGCATGTGGGCGGCGTGGGAGTGGCGGAACGTGTGTAGCCCGAACCTCTTGGAGAACCCTGCCTTGGCCGCCCGGGTCTGGGCGCCCTCGATCATGTTCTGCCGCAACCGCGGTGTCGCCTTCGTCGTCCCGGCGGGGAAGGCGTAGTTCCCGTGGCCGGCCGCCCGGATGAGCGGCCACACGTGCCGCATGGTCTCCGCGTCGATCTCGAGGGTGCGCCGTGACTGCCTCGTCTTGGGTGCCCCCTCGTGCACCTCCCACACCGTCCGCGTCCTGCTTCATGGCCCGCAGCACGTGCACGCAGGCGGTGCCATCCACGGCGGTCAATTCCTCCGGCTTGAGGCCGAGGAGCTCTCCGGCGCGCAGCCCGGTGGCAAACAGGAATCGGGCATATGGCTGGTACTTGGGCGCGATGTGGGGGAGCAGTGCCCCGGCCTCTTCGGCGGTGAGGAACTTCTCGCCGCCGTCGCCGTCGTCTGTGCTCGGCAAATGCGTGTCGGTGGCCGCGTTGCTCGCGCAGTAGCTTCGCTTCACCGCGTAGGCGAGCACGCTGTAGAGGAAGCCGTGCGCGTGGTGGATCGTCTTGGCCGCGTACCCGGGGGTCTTGCGGCCGCGGACCTGCGCCTCGTTCGACAGCCATGCGGCCCAGCGGGCGACGTCGTCCTCGGTGATCTGGTCCACCGGGATGTCGAGGTGGGGGAGGTGGTGCTGGATGTGGTTTCGATACTTGTGCCGCGTGTATGGGGCAACGTCGATCAGCCGGGCGATGTGCTCGGCCGCGATCGTGGAGAGCAAGGGAGCCTCGGAGGCGTGCGCCATCAGCAGTCGGTCTGCGGCCTCTTGGTCCCCGTCGAGGGACTCGATGAGTCCCTGGTGCCAGCTGGGCTGCCGGCTTGTCTGGGAGCGCGCTGGCGGAATTCTTGACCCACTTGCCCCGGATCTTCACCCGCCGGATGACCCTGAAAGAGTCTCCGGCGATCCCTGAACGCACTTCAATGCTTGCCATAAGGCCAGTCTGCGGAGCCCGTGGGGACAGATTCGAGACTTTTGGGGAGAAAAGAGGCCCGGACCCCGCTACTTCCGCGGGATTCCGGGCCTCAACTGGCGGAGGATGGGGGATTTGAACCCCCGAGGGCGTGAACCCAACACGCGTTCCAAGCGTGCGCCATAGGCCGCTAGGCGAATCCTCCTGGCTGCTTCCGCTGGCCTGCCTGATCGGCACGGCCCTCGAGAGCAGACTTCATACTAGCGGAGAACCGACGCATAATGCACATCGAGCCCCCGTAGGATGGATCACTGCCGCGATCTGACCTGAGGAAAGGGGACACCGATGCCCGCTGGACGCTATGCACCCAGCCCCTCGGGGGAGCTGCACCTGGGCAATCTGCGCACCGGGATGCTCGCCTGGCTCTTCGCCCGCTCCACCGGACGGGCGTTCCTGCTGCGCTTCGAAGACCTCGACGCCGCCCGCACCGTCCCCGGGTCTGCGGAACAGCAGCTCCAGGACCTCCAGGCCATGGGACTGAGCTTCGACGCGCAGGACGGCGCCGAGATGATCTGGCAGTCCGAGCGGACGGATCGCTATGCCGCAGCCATCGCGGCGCTGGAGCAGGCGGGTCTGACCTATGAGTGCTTCTGCTCGCGCCGGGAGATTCGAGAGGCCGCGCGGGCCCCGCATGGGCCGACCGGCGCCTACCCGGGCACCTGTCGCGACCTAGACGCCGCCGAGCGGGCGCGACGGCGAGCGCAGCGCCCCGCGGCGGTGCGGCTGCGCACCCCGCGCACCGAGACCGGGGCGGCGCAACGGTTCGCCGTCGAAGACATGCTGCTGGGCCAGCTCGCCACCGAGGTCGACGACTTCGTGATCCAGCGCAACGACGGCGCCGCCGCCTACAACCTCGCCGTGGTGGTCGATGATCAGCTCACCGGTGTGGACCAGGTGGTGCGCGGCGACGACCTGGCCTCCTCGACACCGAGCCAGGCCTATCTGCGCGGACTGCTCTACGGCACGGAGGCGGCCGCGAAGGTGCAGTACGCGCATGTCCCGCTGGTGCTCAACACCGAGGGTGAGCGCCTGGCGAAGCGGGACGGTGCCGTGACCCTTGCTGCCCTGAAGGAGCAGGGGATCGATGCCGAGGCCCTGCGGGACCTGCTGCTGGTCTCGCTGGGCCTCCCGGCCGGCCCGCTGGACCAGGCGCTGGGGTCCTTCGACCCCCAGGCGCTGCCCAGCGAGCCCTGGGTGTTCCAGCCGCCGGGCAGCTGAGCGCGCCCGGTCAGCGCGTGCAGGCGCTCAGGGGCGCAGCAGGATCTTGCCCTTGCGGCCCGGGACGAAGTTCGCCTTCGCCGCCTCGCGTGCCTGATCGAAGGGATAGGTCGCCTCGGCGGTGAGTGAAAGCGTGCCGTCCGCGACCCGGGTGAGCAGCTCGGTGAACAGCTCTCCTCGACGCTGGGGCGCGAGATCGCTCATCACCCGGGAGCCCCAGAATCCCTTGATCGTGACGTTCTTGAAGATGATCGCCCCGGAGTTCAGCGCCATCGTGCCACCTGCCATGGCGCCGAAGATCACCAGCGTGGCGTCCTCGCCCAGCTGGGAGAGCACATCGTTGCTGGCGTCTCCGCCCACGGAGTCGATGCCTGCGATGATCTTCGCGCCGCCGGTGATCTCGGCGACGCGGTCCTGCCAGCCGGCTGACTCCGTGGAGACGACCCGGTCGATGCCCTGGGCGCTGAGCTCCTCGACGCCGGCGTCGCGACGCACCAGGCCGAGCACGTTGATGCCTCGGGTCGGGGCCAGCTGGGCGAGCATCCGGCCGACGGCGCCGTTGGCGGCGTTCTGGATGATCCAATCACCCTCGTTCAGGTCCAACCAGTCCAGCAGCGCGATGGTGGAGAAGGGCATCGCGACCAGCTGGGCGGCGACCTCGTCGGCGGCGTTCTCATCCACCGGGATCAGGCCCGCGGCCGGGGCGGTGAAGTACTCGGCCCAGGCGCCGAAGGCGCCGCCGACAGCTACCCGCTGACCCACTGCAAGGTTCTCCACGCCCTCTCCGAGGGCATCGATGACACCGACCGCCTCGGACCCGGTGCGAGCCGGCAGCTCCGGCTTGAAGCCGTAGGACCCGCGGATGGTCCACAGGTCGTGGTTGTGGATGGGGGAGAGCAGGGTCCGCACCCGCACCTCTCCGGCGCCGGGGTCCGGGGTGGGGACCTCCTCGACGTCGAGGACGTCCCATGGCTCGCCGAAGGTCTTCTGGGTGACTGCGCGCATGATGTTCTGCCTTCCGTAGGGTGCTGCTGCATGATGCCGGTGACGCCGATGCTGTCCGTGCGTCACGCGTGGAGGAACGGCTTTGCGCCGCGGGCTATTCCGTTCACCGTCCCGCCCGGCGGCCTGATCAGGACCTGCTGTGACGGCTCCCACGTAGACTGAACGCACCGTAGACCGTTGGCCGCCCAGTCGAACCACCCGCATCGCTGGAGCCTGCCACGACCAGAAGGCGAGACCCATGCCCGAAGAAGTACAGTCCGAAGCCGCCCAGGATGCGTCCCTGGAGAACTACACCATCGGTGACTACCTGCTGGACCGGTTGGCCGAACTCGGCCTGACCGAGCTGTTCGGGGTCCCCGGAGACTTCAACCTCCATTTCCTGGACCACGTGGTGGCCCACCGCGGCATCCGCTGGGTTGGTTCCGCCAATGAGCTCAACGCCGGCTACAGCGCCGACGGCTACGCCCGGATCCGCGGCATCGGCGCCTTCCTGACCACTTACGGGGTCGGGGAGCTCTCCGCGATCAACGCCGTGGCCGGCTCCTACGCCGAGTCCGTGCCGGTGGTCCAGATCGTCGGCGCCCCGCCCAAGGAGACCCAGGCCTCGGGTCGCAAGATCCACCACTCGCTGGGCGACGGCGACTTCAAGCACTTCCTGCGCATGGCCGAAGAGGTCACCTGTGCGCACGCCGACCTCGACGCCCCCACCGCCACCTGGGAGATCGACCGGGTCCTGCGCGATGTGGTCTTCCGCCGACGCCCCGGCTATCTGATGCTGGCCGCCGACGTCGCCGAGGTTGCCGCCTACCCGCCCTCGGAACCGCTGACCACCGACCTGCCGGTGACCACCCCGCGCGCCGTCGCCGCCTTCGAAGACGCGGTGCGCCGCTTCCTGCCCGGGCGGCGCACCGCGGTGCTCGCCGACCTGCTGGTCCACCGGCTCGGCGCCACCGAGGAGCTGGCTTCCTTCCTCACCGAGTCCGAGCTCCCCTTCGCGACCCTGGCCTGGGGCAAGACCCTGGTCGATGAGTCGGACCCGAACTTCGTGGGCATCTACGCCGGAGCTGCATCTCAGGATCGGGTGCGCGAGGTCATCGAGGGTGCCGATGCGCTGATCACCCTCGGTGTGGAATACACCGACAACACCACCGCCGGGTTCTCGATGGATCTCGATCCCGCCCGGATGATCGACGTCTCCCGCTTCGGCGCCCGGGTCGGTGATGAGGTCTTCACCCCGATCTCGCTGCAGGACGCGCTCGCGGTCCTGCATCGGGTCACCACCGAGCTCGACGACGTCGTCCCCATGCCCGCTGCAGAGGCTCCGGCGACGGAGACCCCACGGGAGCCCTCCGAGGGGCCGCTGACCCAGGACGGCCTCTGGTCGGTGCTGGCCTCACAGCTGGAGTCGGCCAATATCGTCGCCGCCGACCAGGGGACCAGCTACTTCGGGATGGCTTCCCACCGCTTCCCGGCGAAGTCCACGTTCATCGGGCAGCCCATGTGGGGTTCGATCGGCTATACCTTGCCGGCGATCATCGGTGCCGGGCTGGCTGACCGCAGCCGTCGGCCGGTGCTGCTCATCGGTGACGGCTCAGCCCAGCTGACCATCCAGGAGATGGGCGTGATGATCCGGGAGAAGCTGCCTGTGGTCGTGGTGCTGGTCAACAACGACGGGTACACCGTGGAACGCGCCATCCACGGCCCCGACGAGGTCTACAACGACATCGCCCCGTGGCGCTGGGAACTGGTGCCCCGCCTCTTCGGCGCCGAGGAGGAGGACTACCTCTACCGCCGGGTCAGCACCGAGGCAGAGCTGCTGGCGGCCTGCAAGGACACCATGAGCAACCGCGAGAAGCTGGTCTTCATCGAGGCGATCACCGACCGCGATGACATCCCGCAGCTGCTCCAGGACGTGGCCAACGCGCTCAAGCGCTGAGCTCCATTGGCCTTCGAGGCTGAGACCGAGATACGATGACTCCTGGCCCCACGTGCGGTGCCATCCTGCTGAACTCCCCCAGGACCGGAAGGTAGCAAGGGTAAGTGGGCTCTGGCAGGTGCACGTGGGGCTCTTAATGTCTCCAGCAGCTCACCATCGGCTAGACCATCCCGGCAGGATCAGCCTCTGGGCGGATGCCCGGTCGGCGCCGCATTCCTACTCTGGGAGCATGACTTCACCGACTGCGGACTCTTCTGCGACTGCTTCCCGCCTCTCTGACCGGCCACCGAGTCGAGTTCCAGCCTGGATCCAGAATCGATGGGTCCAGGGGACCGCTGCCGGCGTCCTCACCCTGGTGCCGGTGCGCAAGTATCCGGAATGGCTGCGCCAAGCCATCATGTGGGTCCCTGCGGCGGGCATCACCACAGTCCTGGTCACGCCGCGAATCTGGGAGGCCATGGCCGACGCTGGCCGGACGTCGCCCGAGGATCGGACGAACGAACAGGGGGAACCTGAGCAGGGGGAGCGGGGTGAGCCGCCGGCCCCGGAGGACCAGGCAACGCAGGACCAGAAGCCGCCCTTGACCCCTCGGGGCAGGATGGCGCTATGGTGCGTCGGGCTGACCGTCGGAGCATCGGTCTACGGGTACATGCGCTTCTCGCTGTGGGCTGATGGCGCCATAGAGGACAAGCTGCGTGAACTCGGCGTCGCGCGGCCACGGATCGTGATGGCCGTGCTGGGCGGTCTGGTCGCAGGAGCCACCGGGGGCGCCCCGGAGCAGCAAGGGAGACGCGTCGGCATCGCAGAGGGTGAGCCGCGGCTCGCCGCATCCGTCTGATGAATCTTCCACACCCGGCAAGCTTCTAGACTTGTCCCATGGATCACCGGCCTGCGAGCACGCGTACCCAGCGGCTGCTGATCTGGCTGGGCACCTTCGCCGTGATCGGGCTGATCAGCGGGACCAGTTGGCTCATGATCAATGGAACGCTGCCGGTGAGCATCTTCGGCCGCGGCTCGATCCCCGCGGCGGACCAGTGCCCCTCCGGCACCCAGCAGCCGGTGGTGCCCGAACGGGTCCGGATCTCGGTGTTCAACACCACCAACGCGCCCGGGCTGGCCCATCAGGTGGCCGACGAGCTCAGCCTTCGCGGCTTCCGGGTGGCTGAGGTCGACAACGACTACTTCGCCGACACGGGCTTCGCCGGGATCATCCGAGTGGGGGACCGGGGCCTGCGACAGGCCTACACCCTGCAGCAGCACATCCCCGGCAGCATGGTGGACCTCGATGACCGCGGTGACTTCAGCGTGGACCTGATCCTGGGCTCCGATTTCGAGGTCCAGGACATGGAAGAGGCCGAGGACCTCGATCTGGTCCCCGGCCTCCTGCGCTGCTCTGCGGACTGAGCCGGCTCAGTCCCGTCCAGCTCAGCCCGCGTCAGTTCAGTGCGCGCTCTTCCATCGGCGGGCAGCGATGAAGCTGCGCACGCCCAGGACGATGTAGACCACGAGCACGATCACGGTGACCAGCGAGGAGATCACGGCTCCCGGGTTCTCTGACTCGCCGGCGAAGAGCTCGGGCAGGCTCATCAGCGGCATGATCATGCCGAAGGCGCCCAGCAGCGCGACCACCAGGGCGATGTGCACGCCGAGCTTGCGGTTCTTCAGCGCGATGCCGCCGCTGATCAGCAGCAGCACGCCGACCACTGAGGGGATCAGCGCGGTCGCGCTGGCGAAGCTGGTGGCCACATAGCCGGCGATGCCGATCACCACCAGCAGGCCGCCGACGATCAGGGTCAGGCGCGGCATCGGGCTGGCCGGAGCGGCGGGGGCCGTCGTCGTCGATGTCGTGGGGTTCCGCGGTGTTGCGGGGTTGGTCATGGTGCTCCTCCTCGGGTGGTGTGGTGCGGGTGTGCTGTGTCCTGTCTCTTCTACACAGTGTAGAAGATGGGGGTCCTCCGCATCTTTCGACGTTTCTTCGATTGCGCAAAGAAGTGAGGATCTTTGATGAGAAAACCCTGGCGTTTGGGTTGCACAGGGCGTGAACTGGGGTTGTCCCCGAAAAACGGTCCACGATTCAAAGGAGA
Source organism: Nesterenkonia sp. E16_10 (assembly GCF_017347085.1). GTDB lineage: Bacteria > Actinomycetota > Actinomycetes > Actinomycetales > Micrococcaceae > Nesterenkonia. The sequence continues at coordinate 53,072 of NZ_JADPSA010000001.1, read as the reverse complement.
TTCAGATGACCGACACACTTACTCCGCAGTCCGAGACATCGCAGACCTCGCAGCCCCAGGGCACGCTCAGCCCCGAGACCAAAGAGGTCTTCCAGCAGAAGGTCGACGCGCTGCAGCAGGACTGGGACACCAACCCCCGTTGGGAACACACCACCCGCGACTACTCCGCAGCCGAGGTCATCAAGCTGCAGGGCAACGTCCAGGAGGAGCACACCCTGGCCAAGCGCGGCTCCGAGAAGCTCTGGAGCCAGCTCACCGCAGAGCACGCCGAGGGCAAGTACACGAATTCCCTGGGTGCGCTGACCGGCAACATGGCCGTCCAGCAGGTCAAGGCCGGGCTGCGCGCCATCTACCTCTCCGGCTGGCAGGTCGCCGGTGACGCCAACCTCTCGGGCCACACCTACCCGGACCAGTCGCTCTACCCGGCGAACTCGGTGCCTTCCGTGGTGCGCCGGATCAACAACGCTCTGCTGCGCGCGGATCAGATCGACTACCTCGAGAACACCCGCACGGTGGAGGACTACATGGTCCCGATCATCGCCGACGCCGAGGCCGGGTTCGGCGGACCGCTGAACGCCTACGAGCTGATGAAGTCCATGATCGCCTCCGGCGCGGCCGGCGTGCACTGGGAGGATCAGCTCGCCTCGGAGAAGAAGTGTGGACACCTCGGCGGCAAGGTGCTGATCCCCACCGGACAGCACGTGCGCACGCTGCAGTCAGCCCGCCTGGCCGCCGATGTGCACAACACCCCCAGCGTGGTCATCGCCCGCACCGACGCCGAGGCGGCCACGCTGATCACCTCCGACGTCGACGAGCGCGACCAGGCCTTCATCACCGGGGAGCGCACCGCCGAGGGCTTCTACAAGGTGCGCAACGGCATCGAGCCCTGCATCTCCCGGGCGAAGGCCTATGCGCCCTACGCGGACCTGATCTGGATGGAGACCGGCACCCCGGACCTGGAGTACGCCAAGCAGTTCGCCGAGGCGGTCAAGGCCGACTTCCCGGACCAGATGCTGGCCTATAACTGCTCACCCTCGTTCAACTGGAAGAAGCACCTCGACGACGAGACCATCGCGAAGTTCCAGCGTGAGCTGGGCGCCATGGGCTTCACCTTCCAGTTCATCACCCTGGCCGGCTTCCACGCGCTGAACTACTCGATGTTCGAGCTGGCGCGCGGCTATAAGGACAACCAGATGAAGGCCTACGTGGAGCTGCAGGAGAAGGAGTTCGCCGCCGAAGCAGACGGCTACACCGCCACCAAGCACCAGCGCGAGGTCGGCACCGGATACTTCGATGCCATCTCGACCACGTTGAACCCCGAGTCCTCGACGGTGGCCTATAAGGGTTCCACCGAAGCAGGACAATTCCACTGATCCACCGGCATTGACAAAGGAGTCAGCCATGAACGCCCAGACCAGCACATCCTTGCACTCCAGCACCGAACCCCGGAATGAAAGCATCACCGATCCGACCGAGGCCAGTGCGAGCAGCGGCATCACGATCAACGGGATCACCCTCACGGCACCGCGGGCACCGCGGCAGAACGAGGTGTTCACCGCGGATGCGCTGACCTTCCTGAGCACCCTGCACCGCGAATTCGGCACACGGATCGCCGAACTCCAGGCACCGGAGCTCCAGCCGCAGCGGAACTTCGCGCCGAGCCCGACGGGGCGGCGCGGAAGTGCGGAGGAGGCCGAGGCCTCCTGGAAGGCGCTGGTCGAGCGGTACCTGGTGGAACCTCCCGCGGCCTTTGCGACTCCCCGGCGACTGACCCGGCCCGAGGACCGGATCTTCTCGCAGGGGCAGCCGCTCTCGGCCGGGCTGGTCGACTTCGCGCTGCACATCCAGCGTCGGGCCCGCCGCCTGGTCTCGGAGGGCAGGGCTCCGTTCATCTCGCTGCTCGGCATCGAGGGCGAATCGGAGCTGGAGATCTGGCAGGAGATGTTCACCCGGGCCGAGGAGCTGGTCGGCCTCCCGGCCGGCACCATCCGGGCCATCACCTTCAGCGCCGAGCAGGACGACGCCGGCGGCGCCGTCCTGCTGCAGAAGCGGGCCCGCTGAACCTCGGCTGGCCGTGGCACGACAGACGGAGACCCCCGGTCCCACGCTCGAGTCCATGACTCGCCGCGGGGCCGGGGGTCTCCGTCTTCGGGTGCTGAGCAGCCGCTGCTGATCAACGTCTGCAGATCACTCCTTGAGTGAGTCGATCAGCTCGGCGTTGTCTTCCATCCAGGCTGCTGCGCCCTCTTCCTCGTTGTCGGCGTACTCGTTGACCATCATGTCCTCGAGCTCCGCGTACTCCTCGTCGGAGAGCGTGAAGTTGCCCATCCACTCGGCCACGTCCGGGAACTCCCCGGAGAACTCGGAGTTGGCGATGAAGTTCAGCGTCTCGGGCTCGCCCAGCGCGCCTTCCGGGTCCTCAAGGTCCTTCAGGTCGAAGTCGCCGTAGGCGTAGAACGGACGCCACAGGGTCACGACGATGTCTTCCTCAGCATCGATCGCCGAGCCCAGTTCGGTCAGCATCGCGGCAGTGGAGGATTCGACGAGCTCGAAGTCTGCATCCAATTCATAGGCAGGGAACACATCGTTGGCGGTCACGCCCATATGACCGGAGCCGGGCTCGATGCCGATGACCTGACCGTTGAAGTCCTCGGCATTCTCAGGCAGCTCTTCGATGGAGTCGATCTCGGTGTATGCGGGGACCGCCAGAGTCAGCACGGCGCCTTCGTAATAGGCGCCGAGGTCTTCCAGATCGTCACCGTATTCCTCCATGTACTCGGCGTGGGTGACCTCCGGCCATGCGGAGGGATACACGTCGAGATCGCCCTGCGCGACACCCGTGTAGAGCGGGGCGGCGTCATTGATCTCTTCGATCTCGACCTCGTAGCCTTCGTCTTCGAGGATGGCCTGCCAGAGGTAGGCCATGCTCAGTCCATCGGTCCAGCTGGGAATGATGCCCAGGGTGATGGTGCCGGAGCTCTCGGCAGCGTCCCCGTTCTCTGCGGCGTCGTCTCCACCGCCGCAGGCGGTCAGCGCGAGGGCTGCCGCGGCGGTCAGGCCGATGAATTTCGATGCTGTGCCAGTGCGTGTACTCATGATGTGCCTCAATCTGTTGTGTGCGGTGCGGTGTCTGGTCTGTGGCCTCGGGAGTGGCTTCGCGCGCGGGCGAGGCCGGATCAGGCGGTGTTCGTGGGGACGGGCTCAGGGCTTCGTCGAGGACGGCCCCGACGCAGCAGCTTCGACATCCGGCCCATGGCCATGCCGCCGTGACCGATGGCGGAGGTGACCCGGTCCAGATAGATGGCCAGGACGACGACGGCCAGCCCGGCCTCGAACGCCAGACCGATGTCCAGGCTGCCGATGGCTCGCATGACCTCGCCACCGAGCCCTCCGGCTCCGACCAGGCCGGCGATGACAGCCATGGACAGCGCCAGCATGATGACCTGATTGACGCCGGCCATGATGGTCTTCAGCGCCAGCGGAAGCTGGATGCGCAGCAAGATCTGCCCGGGCGTGCTGCCGAACGCGTGGCCCGCCTCCACCACCTCGGAGTCGACCCCGCGGATGCCGAGCTCGGTGAAACGCACGCCGGGAGGGAGCGCGAAGATGATGGTGGCGACGACGCCGCTGGTCACCCCGATGCTGAACATGGTCACCACCGGGACCAGCCAGACGAACGCCGGCATGGTCTGCATCAGGTCCATCACGGGCCGGATCGTCTGACTGACCCGGTCTGACCGGGCGGCCCAGATGCCGAGCGGGATCGCGATCACCAGGGCGATGGCGGCCGCCACGGCCACCAGCGCCAGCGTGGTCATTGCGTTCTCCCACTGATCGATGCTGATCACGAAGACCAGCATCACGATCGAGAGCAGGCCGAGCTTCCAGTCCTTGACCAGCCAGCCGAGCAGGGAGAACACCAGCGCGAGCAGGAGTGCATCGGGAGTGTTGAGCGCCCCGTCCAGACCGCCGGTCAGTGTCGAGACCACCGTCTGGATGATGTCGAAAAGCCATCCGAGGTTGTCGTTGATCCAGTCGAAGCCGGTCTCGATCCATTCGCCGACGTTCAGCCGGGGAACCCCGACTCCTTCGGTCTCTTCTGCAGTCGTGATCATGGGGCCGTCACCGCCTCCGGAGTGTCGTGGGTGGTGTGCTTCGGCTCGGCCAGGGCGTTGAGCAGAGTCACGCGGGCGATGATTCCTTCCAGCCGGCCGGCGTCATCGATCACGGCCAGTCCGGCTTCGCTCTGCGCGGCCTGGGTCATCAGCTCGGCCAGCGGGGTCTCGGCGTGCACCGAGGGCGCCGGCTGCAGGAGTCCCTCGAGAGTGTTCGTGCCCTGCGCCACCGCGGCAGCGACAGCTGCTTCATGGACGAAGCCATGCAGCTTCTTGCCTCGGTCCACGACCGCGAGCACGTTGGTCTGGTGTTCGCGCATCAGCTTGTGCGCGGTGCGGGGACCCTGCTCCGTGCCGAGCACCGCCACCGGAGGCTCCATGATGGCCCCTGCGGTGAGGACCCGGGTGCGGTCCACGTCCTGGACGAACTGGGCCACGTAGTCGTTGGCCGGGTCGTTGAGGATCTGTTCCGAGGTGCCGATCTGGACTGTTCGACCGTCGCGCATCATGGCGATCCGGTCGCCGAGCCGCATGGCCTCGTTGAGGTCGTGGGTGATGAACAGGATGGTCTTGCCCAGCTGCTCCTGGAGTTCCACGAGCTGGTCCTGCATCTCCCGCCTGATGAGGGGATCCAGTGCGCTGAAGGCCTCGTCCATGAGCATCACGTCGGTGCCGGCCGCCAGGGCGCGGGCCAGACCTACTCGTTGGCGCATGCCTCCGGAGAGCTCGTCCGGCATGGATCCGCCCCACCCGTCGAGGCCGACCATCTGCAGGGCCTCTTCGGCCTTGCGCTCCCGATCCGAGCGGTTAAGGCCCTGGACCTCCAGTGCGTAGGCGGCGTTCTGCCCGACCGTGCGGTGCGGGAGCAGCGCGAAGTGCTGGAACACCATGGAGACCTTCTCGCGGCGCACCCGGCGCAGCTCCTTGGCCGAGAGTCGCGCGATGTCTTCACCGCCGACCTCGATGCTCCCGGAGGTGGCCGGCAGCAGGCCGTTGACCATGCGGATCAGCGTGGACTTTCCTGAGCCGGAGAGGCCCATCACGACGAAGACCTCGCCGGGCTGGACGTCGAAGCTCGCGTCGATGACCGCGGCGGTGCCCAGGTCCTTGACGTCCTCACGATCGGCACCGTCCTTGATACGCCGCACGATCTCATCGGGGCGCTTGCCGAAGGCTTTGAACACGTTCCGCGCTCGGACTACGGGCTCGGTGGTGCTGGAATTCAAGATTCTCCCCCGTTGAAGTAATGGTCTTCGACCTTACCAGGAGCCGCATATAACCTGTTTACAACCTGTTAACGAGCGATTTCAGCACGTCGAATGCGGCGGTGTGTTCCACGCTACTCGCGTACACTCAGCAGTGGTGTGCATCACCGGCCATGTGACTCCGGGCGGTATGCTCCATAGGTATGCGGACAGTCCGAGAGACCTCGACGGCGAGGGAAGCGTCCCACCGCACCCAGCTGCGCTCGCTTGAGCGCGCCTCGGTGGACGCCCAGGACGAGGGATTCGACCTGATCGCACTCGGTCGACGCGTGCGCCACCTGCGCAAACAGGCCGGAATGACCCTCGACGCGCTCGCCGAGGCGTTGGGCACCGCGCCCAGCCAGCTCTCGCTGCTGGAGAACGGCCGCCGCGAGCCCAAGCTCTCTCAGCTGCAGCAGCTGGCCAAGGCGTTGGAGGTCAGCTTCGACGACCTCTTCGGTGCCGAGCCGCCCTCGAAGCGCGCCGCCCTGGAGATCGAGCTGGAGAAGGCTCAGCGGGGCCCGCTCTATGCCGCCTTGAACCTGCCTGCGGTGCGGATCAGCAATCGGCTGCCCATGGATGTGCTCGAATCACTGGTGGCTCTGCAGCGCGAGCTGCGCCGTCAGCTCGAGGAGCAGGCCGCCACTCCGGAGGAGGCGCGGCGGGCCAATACCGAGCTGCGCGAGGAGATGCGCGCCAAGAACAACTATTACCCTGAGATCGAGGCGGCCGCCCAAGGACTGCTGGACGCGGTAGCCCACCGCGAGGGTCCGCTGTCCCACCATGTGGCCGCCGACATCGCCGCGCACCTGGGGTTCTCGCTGCGCTTCGTGAAGAATCTGCCCGAATCCACCCGCTCGGTCACGGATCAGAAGAACCGGATCATCTACCTGACCCAGGGCACCTCGCGGCAGTGGGACGCCCGTTCGGTGCTGCTTCAGGCGCTGGGTCATCAGGTGCTGGGCCACACCGAGCCCCAGGACTATTCCGAGTTCCTGCGACAGCGCGTCTATACCAATTACTTCGCCGCAAGCCTGCTGATGCCCCAGGCCACCACGGTGCGCTTCCTCAAGGAGTCCAAGGCGCGCAAGGAGATCGCTATCGAGGATCTGCGCGACGCCTTTGCGGTCTCCTATGAGTCGGCAGCCCACCGGTTCACGAATCTCGCCACGGAGCATCTGGGCATCACGTGTCACTTCCAGAAGGTCCATGAGTCCGGGATCCTGCACAAGGCCTATGAGAACGACGGGGTGAACTTCCCGGCGGACCATTCCGGGGCCATCGAGGGCCAGACGATCTGCCGGCAATGGACCTCGCGGCAGGTCTTCGAGGTCGACGACAAGTTCCGGTCCTTCCACCAGTACACCGACACCACGGTCGGCACGTTCTGGTGCACCGCACGGACCGAGGCGCACTCCTCCGGGCTCTACTCGCTCTCCATCGGGGTGCCCTTCGAGCACGTGAAATGGTTCCGCGGCTCCGACACGACCTCGCGATCCTCCTCGCGCTGCCCCGATGACCCGACCTGCTGCCGTCAGCCCCCTGCGGCGCTTGCGGCCCGCTGGGAGGGCCAGGCCTGGCCGGCGGCGCGCGCCAACAGTCACCTGCTCGCCGCCATGCCCCAGGGCGCCTTCCCCGGAGTGGACACCACGGAGGTCTACGAGTTCCTGGAGCGGCACTCGCGTCAGGATTGAGCGCCGTCCGGCGCGGGGACGGTGACCATGAATCTCGCTCAGATTGTTGAACAATCCTCTCGAGTCAGGCATCCTTGACTCAGCTCACACTGAGACGTGGGCTACATCGGCTCGAGGAGGTTCACGTGGCACAGATCGACCTGAACAGCGACGTCGGAGAGTCCTTCGGCAACTGGACCAGCGGGGACGACGCCGCCATCCTGCGCACCGTCTCCAGCGCGAACATCGCCTGCGGCTTCCACGCGGGGGACCCGCTGACCATCCGGGCCACCGCCAGCGAGGCAGTGGCCAACGACGTCGTCATCGGAGCCCATATCGGCTACCGCGACCTCGCCGGCTTCGGTCGCCGTCACCTGGAGTGTTCTCCCGAGGAGCTCGCCGCCGACGTGCTCTATCAGCTCGGCGCCCTGGAAGGGATCGCCCTGGGGCTGGGGTCCCACATCCGGTACGTGAAGCCGCACGGCGCGCTGTATCACGCGATGATCTCCCACACCGGGCACGCCCACGCGGTCATCGACACCATCGCGGCCTACCGCGAGAGCACCGGGCGCGACCTCCCGGTGCTGCTGCTGCCCGGCTCGATCGCTCTGGACTACGCCGCCGAGGCCGGCCTGCGCGGGATCTCCGAGGCCTTCGCCGATCGCAGCTACAACCCCGACGGCACCCTGGTCTCCCGGCGCGAGCCCGACGCCGTCCTGCATGACACCGACCAGATCGTGGAGAACATGCTGCGCCTGGCCGAGGAGTCGGTGCTGATCGCCCGCGATGGCACCCGCATCGAGACCCAGGCAGAGTCCATCTGCACCCACGGCGATACCCCCGGTGCGGTGGCGATGGCCCAGGCGGTGCGCACCGCGCTGGAAGGCGCCGGAGTCGAGATCCGCAGCTTCGCATGATCCGCGCCATCCGAGAGGCCGGCCCCCGCGCGCTGCTGCTGGAGTTCGACACCCTGGACCAGGTGCTGACCTGGCATCAGCAGCTGCGCCGAGACCCGCTGCCCGGCCAGGTCGAGGCGGTGGCGGCGGCTCGCACCATCTTGCTGCGCTTCACCGCCCGCCCTGCCCTGCGCGAAGCCCGGACCCGGCTGCCCAGCCTGGAGCTGGGGGAGTTCTCGACCGCAGACTCTCGCCACGTGGAGCTGGAGATCGTCTACGACGGGGAGGACCTCCAGGAGCTGGCCTCGCATCTGGAGATGAGCGTCGAGGCGTTGATCGACTGGCACAGTTCCACCTCGTGGACCGGAGCCTTCGGCGGATTCGCCCCCGGGTTCACCTATTGCGTGCCTGTTCCGGCCTCGGGGGAGCCCGCTCAACGCAGCTCCGGAAACGACTCCAGCGCCGACTCCGGCCGCGCTGATTCCGGCCGCGCTGATTCCGGCCCTGCGGGCGCCTTCGATGTGCCGCGTCGCAGCAGCCCCCGCACGGCGGTGCCGGCCGGTGCCGTGGCGCTGGCCGGTGAGTTCTCTGCGGTCTACCCGCGGGTCTCGCCGGGCGGCTGGCAGCTGATCGGTCACACCCCGGCCACCATGTGGGACCTCTCCCGAGAAGCCCACGGCGAATCCCCGGCGCTGGTCCGGCCAGGGGACTCGGTGCGGTACAAGCCCGTCACGGCCCGCGCGGTGACCACCGAGTCCACCGCGCGCGATGCACCCTCGAACCCGCTGAACCCGCCGGGCCCGCTGAACCCGCAGGATGCCGCGACCGAGGACACCGCAACCGAGAACACCGCGACCGAGGGCTCCCACGGTCGCGAGGACCTCGCGCTCACCGTGCTGGACCCGGGTCTGCAGACCCTGATCCAGGATCTCGGCCGCAGCGGACTCAGCGACCTCGGAGTCTCCCGCGCCGGGGTCGCCGATGAAGCCGCCGCCCGAGAGGTGAACCGGCTTCTGGGCAATCCCGCGCAGGCCGCAGTGCTCGAAGCGCTGCATGGCGGACTCAGCCTGCACGCCGAAGCCACCGTGGTGCTCGCGGTCGCCGGGGCACAGGCGCCGCTGACCATCACCGCCCCCGATGGGTCCGGCCGGGGAGCCCCGCTGGGCACCGCTTTCGCCCTCGCCGCGGGGGAGACCCTGAGCCTCGGCGCCCCCGAACGGGGACTGCGCAGCGTGATCGGGCTGCGCGGAGGCATCGCCGCCGCGCCGGTGCTCGGCAGCGTCTCCGCTGACACCATGTCCGGGTTGGGCCCGGCTCCGCTCGCGGCCGGAGACCGGCTGCGCACCGCCGGGGTCGCCACCGGCGCCGTGGCCGAGCCTCGGTCTGAGCCTTCCGCGGCTGAGTCGCCCACCCTCAGGCTGCCGACCGCGCTGCGCTTCACCTACGGTCCGCGGGCCGACTGGTTCAGCCCCGAGGAGGCCGCTCGGCTGGCGGCGCAGCCCTGGGCGGTCTCCCAGTCCTCGAACCGGATCGGGATCCGGCTCGATGTCCCCGAGCCGGAGACTCCTGCACCGGAGACTCCCGCACCGGACTCCCCGCGCCCGCTGCGCCGGATCAAGGAGGGTGAGCTTCCCAGTGAGGGCGTGGTCCGCGGTTCGCTGCAGATGCCCCCCGCCGGCACCCCGGTGCTCTTCCTCAACGACCACCCGGTGACCGGGGGATACCCGGTGATCGGCGTCGTCATCGACCAAGACCTCCCGCGTGCCGCCCAGCTCGCCCCCGGAGACCAGATCACCCTGGTCCCCGTGGATCCCGACACGCTGACCCCGCTGCCCCAGACCACCGCGACCCCTGACGCAGAAAAGAAGCCCTCATCATGAAGCGAATCCTGATCGCCAACCGTGGCGAGATCGCCGTCCGCATCATCCGCAGCGCCCGCGAATCCGGCTACAGCGCCGCCGCGGTCTACGCCGACCAGGACGCGGACTCGCTGCATGTCCAGCTGGCCGACGCGGCGGTGGCGCTGCACGGCACCACCCCGGCGCAGACCTACCTGGACCAGCAGAAGCTCCTCGCCGCCGCCCGCGAGCTCGACGCCGACGCGATCCACCCCGGCTACGGCTTCCTCTCGGAGAACGCCGACTTCGCCCGCGCCGTGATCGACGCCGGACTGACCTGGATCGGCCCGAAGCCCGAGACCATTGAAGCCCTCGGGAACAAGGTCACCGCCCGGGCGCTCGCGGTCAAGGTCGGCGCCCCGCTGGTCCCGGGCACCGACGGCCCGGTCTCCGGCGGCGAGGAGATCCGCGAGTTCGTGGCCGAGCACGGACTGCCGGTGGCGATCAAGGCCGCCCATGGCGGCGGGGGCCGCGGGATGCGCATCGTGCGCGAGGAGTCCGAGATCGATGAGGCCTTCGCCTCGGCGACGCGCGAGGCCGAATCCGCCTTCGGCCGCGGAGAATGCTTCGTGGAACGGTTCCTGGACCGGCCACGGCACGTGGAGGCCCAGGTCCTCGCGGACGCCCAGGGCAACGTCGTCGTCGTCGGCACCCGAGACTGCTCGCTGCAGCGGCGGAACCAGAAGCTCGTGGAAGAGGCGCCCGCGCCGTTCCTCAGCGAGGACCAGCGCGCCGACATCCACCGCTCCGCCCGAGCGATCTGCGCCGAGGCCGGATACCTCGGAGCCGGCACCGTGGAATACCTGCTCAGCCCCGGCCAGGGCGAGACACCCGGCCTGCTGAGCTTCCTGGAGGTCAACACCCGGCTCCAGGTGGAACACCCCGTCACCGAGGAGACCTCCGGGGTGGACCTGGTGGCCGAACAGCTGCGCATCGCCGAAGGGCAGCCGCTGCGCCTCACAGAAGACCCGCAGCCGCACGGGCACTCCATCGAGTTCCGGCTCAACGCTGAGGAGCCGGCCCAGGGATTCCTGCCCACCCCCGGACCGGTGACGCTCTTCGCCCCGCCCACCGGCCCCGGCATCCGGGTCGACACCGGGGTGCGCAGTGGAGATGAGATCTCCGGCGCCTTCGATTCGATGCTGGCCAAGCTCGTGGTCACCGGACCGGACCGGGACACCACGCTGCGCCGGGCCCGGATGGCTCTGGCCGAGATGCGCATCGAGGGTCTGCCCACCGTGCTGCCCTTCCACCGGCAGGTGCTCGAGGCCGAGGACTTCCTCGCCGCCGACGGGGCGGAGACCTTCCGGGTCCACACCCGCTGGATCGAGACCGAGTTCGAGGAAGCCTACGGCGAGTCCATGGTCGACTCCGAGCATCTCGTCGCCGCGCTGCGCCACCGGGAGCAGCGGATGCGTCGCACCACCGTGGAGATCGACGGCCGCGCGGTGAGCCTGGGACTGCCGGCCGCCCTGCTGAACCTGCTCGGCAGCGGCAGCGGCGGCGGCAGCGGCGGCGGCGCAGGTGCCGGGGCCGGTCACGACGCCACCGACGACGACGCCAGGGACGCCCCCACCGACGCCGCGCCCGGCGCCGTGGTGACGAAGCTGGCCGGCAGCCTGGTCAACTTCGCGGTGGAGGACGGCGCCGAGGTCTCCGCCGGGGACCCGGTCGCGGTGGTGGAGGCGATGAAGATGGAGTCCACCGTGGCCGCCCCGCGCGGCGGACGCTTCCGGCGTGAGGACCTTGCCCCCGGTGCGGCGCTGCGCGCCGGCCAGGCGCTGGGCGCCATCGAATGACCTACGTGATGCCAGGTTGAGGTGCAGTTTTGCGGTGTCGGCTAGATTGATGTCATGACCGATGTGATGTGGAGCTCCTTATCCCCCAAGGGCCTCAGCGAGCATGCTCAGGTGCCGGAACGCGTCGCGGAGCTGCTGCGCGGGGCGATCTCCGCCGGAACCATCAGGCCAGGAACCAAGCTTCCCGAGGTCGAGCTGACCCGACAGCTCGACATCTCGCGGCACACGCTGCGCAGCGGATTCCAGATCCTGGCCTCCGAGGGGCTCGTGGAGCGGCATCCCAACCGCGGCGTCTTCGTGCACCAGCCCTCGGCGGAAGACATCGCCGAGGTCTACCGGGTGCGCCGGGTGCTGGAGGTCGGCGCGGTGCGCACCGCAGCATTCCCCGCCGAGGAGCTCGAGCACCTGCACCGGATCGTCTCCGCCGCGGAGCTGGCGAGGGAGCGCGGGGACATCCCCGCGATGGCCCAGGCGAACCAGGTCTTCCACCGGACCATTGCCGCGCAGGTGCGCAGCGCGATGATCGACGCGCTCATGGAGCAGGTGCTGGCGCGGATGCGTCTGGCGTTCTATGCCAAGTCCGAGCAGCCCAGCTTCCATCACGCCTATATCGACCGAAACCGGGAACTGGCCCGGCTGCTCGCGCTGGGGGACCGGCAGGCCGCGGAGACGCACCTGCTGCGCTACCTCGATGCGGCCGAGGCCGAGCTGCTCGAACACCTGGGCGGCTGAGTCCAGCTGGCCCGCCACGCAGGGCGGGGCCAGACTCGACCGAGCCTGGCCCCGGATCCTTCAGCGTGCGGTGACTGCCGTCGACGGATCAGCTTCGCTGTCGATACGGATCGTACTGCGGCTTCTGATACGCATACTCCCCGCCCTGGCGTCCTCCATAGGGTCTGCCGTGATCGGCATACTCCGCGCGCAGGAACACCAGCCGCCAGATCCCGAGGTCGATCCGGGACCCGGTGCGCAGCGTGACCGGCGCCCCGGGCTCGGCGCTGCGGCTGCCACCGATGGACCCATGGCGGACGATCACGAACTCGTCGAACTCGTCGTGCAGGATCTCCGCGTGCAGCGGCTCCAGACCCGCCAGCAGCAGATCGGAGGACTCGTCACTGCCGATCAGCGTGCGATCGGCCACCAGGTTGAACTCCAGCGGGCCTGCGCCGGGCTGATCGGTGCGACTCATCACCAGCCGCGGACGGCCGGCGCCGCGCGGAGCATGCGTGGTGGTGACCCGTCGCCGGATCCTGCGGTTGAACGTCGGTGCCGGGGGCCACGGCGTCTCCGGCGGGATCAGCGACCCGGACCCCTGGGCCTCCGATGAACCGCTGCCCGCGAAGCGGGGCAGCGACTTCAGCGAACCCAGCCGAATGTGCTTCGACCGGGTGAGCGCTCGGCTCAGCATGGTGGTCTTCACCGCACCAAGGGAGACGATCTCTCCCGCCGGACCGATCACGCTGAGCGTCAGATCTTGCGCCGCCAACTGGGTGGCCAAGGCATCGGCCGCGCGGGTGATCGAGCGCGGCATCCCGTCGAGGAGTGAAGAGTCCTCGGTGCGGACCTCGATGTGCCGGCCCGCCGCGGTGATGGTCGCGTTGATCGGTTCAGACGAGGTCCCATCCGGCTCCACCTGGGTGACGTTGAAGGCGAGGTCGATGTCTAGACGCATGGCTCCTCCGGTCTCCACCGCAGCCGAACATGCTCAGCTGGCGTCGTCACTGGTGGTCACCCGCAGCGTGCCGTTGAACTTCCAGACCGCCCGGGGCGCGTCCGGTCCGATGTCGCGGGGGACCTCCACGGTCATGTCCTGGAGCGTGTAGTTCACCACGGCGCCCCGGCCGGTGAGATAGGACCACATCTCTTGGCCGAGATCGGCCCAGTCGCCGATCTGGTGGGGCTGGTTTCCCTGTGGGTTCACGCTCTCGGTGCGGGTGCTCTCGGTCATGGCGGTGTCTCCTGAACAGTATCGGCTCCGCATCGCTGCGGGGCAGGTGATGGGTGAGCTCTCACTCACCGTCATCTTCACCCGCAGAAGCCGCTTTTGGAAGACCTCACGTGCCGCTGATCACACATTACGCTGTATTACGCGTTGCCTCGTTGCTCGGTTCGGGCTTGATCCCCACATAGACGGTGTTCGAGGAGACTCCGCCGGTCAGGTGGTTGGCGAACTCTACGAGGTGAGCCTGGCAGTCATCGAAGACCGTGGCGAGCGTGGCCATGAACTCCTGGTCCGGGGCATCGTCGGACCACAGCGTGAAGACCCCGTGATCGGCGAGGTGCGCTGCGAGCGCGGTGAGCCCCTCGGTGGTGTAGAGGTCCGAATGACTGGGGTGCAGGGTGTGCCGGGGCGAGTGGTCGACGTCGAGCAGGATCAGGTCATGCCGGGGTGCCTCCGGTGCCGGGGGTGTCCGCATCACGGCGAAGAAGTCATCCTGGCGCAGGCTGCTCCGGGGGTCCTCCACGAGCTGCGCGGAGACCGGCAGCAGCTTGCGCTGGTGCCAGTCGATGACGGCCGGGAGCGCATCGATGACCTCGAGCCGATGGACCCGCGCGTCGCCGAGCGCGGTGACCGCGGTGTAGCCCAGGCCGAGACCGCCGACGACGACGTCGAGCTTCTCGCCCCTGGTCGCGGCGAGGCCCAGAAGCGACATCTGCTCCTCTGCCACGGTGAACAGGCTCGACATGAGGAACTCCTCGCCGAGCTTCACCTCATAGATCTGAGTGCCGGTGCCGGGCTCGGCGCGCCGGCGCAGCATCAGCTCGCCCATCGGCGTCTGCTGCCAGTCGAGCTCTTCGAACCGTGCACTCATGCGGGGGTCTCTCCTTGATCGAATGTCGGTCCTGGGCAGGGAGCTGCTCAGGAGTCCTCGGTGGCGAACTGGGTCCGGTAGAGCTCGGCATAGCGCCCATCCGCAGCCAGCAGCTCGGTGTGCGTGCCACGCTCGACGATCTTCCCGGCCTCGACCACCAGGATCGCATCTGCTGCGCGCACGGTGGAGAGCCGGTGGGCGATCACCAGGGCGGTCCGACCCACCAGCGCCTCGGTCAGCGCGGCCTGCACGGCGGCCTCAGAGGTGGAGTCCAGCGCGGCGGTGGCCTCATCGAGGATCACCACCTGCGGCTGGGCCAGGAGCAGCCGGGCCAGGGTCATCCGCTGGCGCTCGCCGCCGGAGAGCCGGTAGCCGCGTTCCCCGACCACGGTGTCGAGGCCATCGGGCATGGAATGCACCACCGCCTCCAGCCGGGCCCGGCGGATCGCGTCCCAGACCTGCTCATCGGTGGAATCTGGCGCCGGCAGCGTGAGGTTGGCCCGGATCGTGTCATGGAACAGATGTCCGTCCTGGGTGACCACACCGAGGGTGGCCCGCAGCGACTCGAAGGTGGTGTCACGCAGGTCCACACCCGCCATGCGCACCGCACCGGAGTCCACGTCGTAGAGCCGGGCCAGCAGCGCGGCGATGGTGGACTTGCCGGCCCCGGAAGAGCCCACGATGGCCACGGTCTGGCCCGGTTCCACGCGCAGGCTGATGCCGTGGAGCACCTCCTCGCCGCCGCGCTGGTCCAGTGTGGCGACCTCCTCGAGGGAGGCCAGTGAGACCTTCTCCGCGGAGGGGTAGGAGAAGGTGACATTCTCGAACTCGACGGCGGTGGGGCCCTCGGGCAGCGGCTGGGCGTCTTCCTTCTCGGTGATCAGCGGCTTGAGGTCCAGTACCTCGAAGACGCGTTCAAAGCTGACCAGCGCACTCATGACCTCGACCCTGGCGCTTGCCAGGGCGGTCAGCGGCGCATAGAGCCTGGTGAGCAGCAGCGCCAGGGAGACCACGGCGCCGGCCTCGAGCTCGCCGAGGATCGCGTAGAACCCGCCCAGGCCATAGACCAGCGCCAGAGCCAGGGCGGAGACCAGGGTCAGCGCGGTGATGAAGGTGGACTGCAGCATCGCGGTCTTGACCCCGATGTCCTGGACCCGGCGGGCGCGCCGTTCGAACTCCGCCGACTCCTCCTCGGGGCGTCCGAACAGCTTGATCAGCGTGGCGCCCGGGGCGGAGAAGCGTTCGGTCATCTGGGTGCCCATGGTGGCGTTGTGGTTCGCCGCCTCGCGCTGCAGCTTGGCCAGCCGGCCGCCCATCAGACGAGCAGGCACCACGAACACCGGCAGCAGGACCAGGGCCAGCAGGGTGACCTGCCAGGACAGTGAGAGCATCGCGATGATGGTGAGCAGGACCATCACCAGGTTCCCGACGACGCCGGAGAGGGTGCCGCTGAACGCGCGCTGGGCGCCGATGACGTCGTTGTTCAACCGGCTCACCAGCGCACCGGTGCGGGTGCGGGTGAAGAACGCGATCGGCATCTTCTGCACGTGGTCGAACACGGCGGTGCGCAGATCCAGGATCAGGCCCTCGCCGATCCGTGAGGAGAGCCAGCGGCTCAGGATGTTGAACCCCGCATCGGCCACGGCGATGAGCGCGATCAGCACGGCCAGTCGGATCACGACCGCCACCTCCGCGGAGCTGGTGATCGCGTTGACCACCTGACCGGCCAGCAGCGGGGTCGCCACGGCCAGTGCCGCGGTGACCACCGAGAGGATCAGGAACCAGATCAGCCGGGTCCGGTGTGGACGAGCGAACCGGCCGATGCGGCTCAGCGTCTCCCGGTTGAACGGCCGATAGTCCTTCTTCGCATGGGTCATGCTGTAGAGCGAGCCCCATGCCGCGCGTTCCATGCTCACGCACAAACCCCCAAGATCTTCCGTGGTGCCGGGCTGGCTGCGACGGCACCGTCGAGCCCACAGGCCACAACCGATTCAACGCTACCCGCATTCCGAACCGCCGGGTCACTGCAGGTCAGTTGACCCTTGAGGGTGAGCTGGCCGCCGACGTAGGGTCATCGGCATGAACGTCAGCGTCCTGTCCATCCTGTTCATGCTCCTGGGAACGGCGGCCGTGGCCGCCATCATCGGCTTCATCGTGATCGCGCTGATCCAGGTGGCCCGGGAGCCCAGGCTGCCACCGGTGCTCACGGTGTGCTGGGTGATCGTGCTGGTCGGATTCCCGATCGGGGGCACGCTCGTCTGGTTCGGCTTCGGACACGAGATCAATCGGCGGATCCTCGCCGACACCTGAGGCCGACGCATGTGACAGTCATGTAAAAGGTCGGCGGATTGTTCCACAATTCCTTGCTTGGATTGTTGAACAACAGTACTGTGAGCTGTGATCCACGGAATAGACGTACGTCACATGTGCACTGCGCACGGTGTCCGCGTTGTTCCCCCTACTCACTCACGGAGGGCTCCTGTGGCTGACGCCTCAACCCCCAGATCCTCTGCGGATGCACCCCGCAGCCCGAAGCACGAAGAGCGCCCGCAGCATGCAGACCTCTCAGGCCCAGAGGTCGGCCCGGGCTCCGGCGGCCCGGGCTCCAGCGGCACGGACTCCAAGGGTCCGGTGCTGATCCGCACCCGCCGCACCGCGCTGCTGGGCGCGATGTTCCTGATGGCCACCAGCGCGGTGGGACCGGGCTTCATCACCCAGACCGCCACCTTCACCTACCAGCTCGGAGCCGCCTTCGGCTTCGCCATCCTGATCTCGGTGCTGGTGGACATCGCCGTGCAGCTCAACGTCTGGCGGGTGCTCGGGGTCTCCGGGCTCTACGCCCAGACCCTGGGCAACCGGATCCTGCCTGGCCTCGGCTGGGCGCTCGCCGCGCTGATCTTCTTCGGCGGCGTGGTCTTCAACATCGGCAACATCGCCGGCGCGGGTCTGGGCCTGAACGCGATGACCGGCATGGACGCCCGGATCGGCGGCGGCCTCTCGGTGATCCTCGCGCTGCTGATCTTCCTCTCCAAGAAGGCCGGGGTCGCCCTGGACCGGATCGTCGTCGCCTGTGGCGCGGTGCTGATCCTGCTGATGATCTTCATGGCGATCACCACCGCCCCGCCGCTGGGCGAGGCGCTGCGCCAGACCTTCGTCCCCGATGAGGTGGAGTTCCTGGTGATCACCACGCTGATCGGCGGCACCGTCGGCGGCTACATCACCTACGCCGGCGCGCACCGGCTGATCGCCTCGGGCAACACCGGGGTGGAGAACGTCAAGGCGATCTCCCAGACCTCCATTCTGGGAATCGTCGTGGCGACCATCATCCGCTTCCTGCTCTTCCTGGCCGTGCTCGGAGTGGTCTCCACCGGTGTGGTCCTGGCTGAGGACAACGTCGCCGCGGACGCGTTCTCGGTGGCGCTCGGCGAGATCGGGCTGCGCGTCTTCGGAGCGGTCTTCTGGGTCGCCGCGATCACCTCGGTCCTGGGCTGCACCTACACCACGGTGTCCTTCCTGACCACGAAGAACACCAAGGACAGCACCAAGAGCTGGTACTTCCTCGGCTTCCTGGTGCTCACCACCACGGTGTTCCTGCTTCTGGGTCAGGCCCCGCAGACCCTGCTGATCATGGCAGGCGCCTTCAACGGCACCGTGCTTCCGCTGGGCTTCGCCGTGATCCTCTACGCCGCCTGGCGCCGTCGGGACCTGCTGCAGGGCTATAAGTACCCCAAGTGGCTGCTGATCCTCGGTGTCCTGGTCTGGCTGCTGACCATCTTCATGGGCTACAGCTCGCTGGGCGGTCTGGCCAGCCTCTGGACCGAAGGATGAGCCACCCCCCAGGGTCAACGCCCCAGCTGAGTCCAGCCGCGGCCCGCGCGCAGTTCCGCGCCGGGCTGCGGCGGCCCACCAGCGGGATCAGCCCGGGCTTCGCCCAGGTCAACCTGCTGGCGCTGCCCCGAGAACTGGCCTTCGACATGCTGCTCTTCGCCCAGCGCAACCCGAAGTCCTGCCCGGTGCTCGGCGTGTTCGAGCCCGGAGAGTTCCACGACGCCGGGGCCGGCAGACCGCTGCTGGCGCAGGGCGATCTGCGCACCGACATCCCGGCCTACCGGGTCTACCGCGAGGGGGAGCTGGTCGCGGAACCCGACGACGCGCTCGAGTACTGGCGCGAGGACCTGGTGGCCTTCCTGATCGGGTGCAGCTTCACCTTCGAGGCCCCGCTGCTCGAGGCTGGCATCCCGATCGCGCACATCGAGCAGGGTGTGAACGTGCCGATGTACAAGACGGCACTTCGCTGCGCCCCGGCGGGACGGCTCAGCGGACCCCTCGTGGTCTCGATGCGCCCGCTGCCCGCGGACCTGATCGCCGACGCGGTCCGGATCACCTCGCGCTATCCCGGGGTCCACGGCGCCCCGGTGCACATCGGCAGCCCCGCAGACCTGGGGATCACCGATCTCGGCGACCCGGACTTCGG
The DNA here is from genome assembly GCF_017347085.1 of Nesterenkonia sp. E16_10. Taxonomy (GTDB): domain Bacteria; phylum Actinomycetota; class Actinomycetes; order Actinomycetales; family Micrococcaceae; genus Nesterenkonia. The sequence continues at coordinate 34,160 of NZ_JADPSA010000001.1, read as the reverse complement.
GGATCCGGTGCAGATCCCCGCCGGATGGACCCCGGTGTTCTGGGCCTGCGGGGTCACCCCGCAGGCGGCGGTGATGGAGTCCCGGCCGGAGCTCGCGATCAGCCACGCCCCCGGGCACATGCTGATCACCGACCTGCCCAACGCCGCGCTCCAGGTGCCCTGAGCCGCAGCCGACCCCGAGCTGGACGCCCCGCCGGACCGGGCCTCGGGCGGGCCTCGGGGCGGGAATTCATTCCCGATCCCGGTGTGGGAAACCTCATGAGCTTCAGTGGATGACGGTCCTTGCGGGTCACTCGGGTGCAGTCATAGGGTCGGAATCATGAGCACTCATTCGACTCCCGCTTCCTTTCCCGACGCCGCTGAGCTGCAGGGCACTCAGCTGGCCTTCGACGATCCGACCACCCGTCACAGCAAGATCTCCCCGCCGAAGCAGGACCAGCCCGAGCCGGGCCTCGAGGTGGACGCAGAGCCGGTCCCGGACATCGGCCTGGAGTCCTACCGCGGGCTTGGTCGGCTGCAGGGCCGCAAAGCCCTGGTGACAGGCGGCGACTCGGGCATCGGTGCGGCCACCGCCGTCGCCTTCGCCCGCGAGGGCGCCGATGTGGCGATCGCCTACCTCCCTGCCGAGGGCAAGGACGCCGAGCGTGTCATCGCCGCGATCGAGGATGCCGGGCGCACCGCGGTCGCGCTGCCCGGTGACCTGATGGACCAGACGTACCGCGAGAGCGTGGTCGACTCCGCCGCCGAGCAGCTGGGTGGACTCGACATCCTGGTCAACAACGCCGGCAAGCAGATCGTCAACGACTCCCTGGAGGAGCTGACCGACGAACAGGTCGATGAGGCCTTCCAGATCAACATCAAGTCGATGTACACGCTGAGCCGCTCGGCGCTGAAGCACATGGGCCCGGGCTCGACGATCGTGAACTCCACCTCGGTCCAGGCCTACCAGCCCAACCCGATGCTGCTGGACTACGCCGCCACCAAGGCCGCGATCAACAACTTCACCAAGGGGCTCGCCCAGCAGCTCGGCCCCCGGGGCATCCGCGTCAACGCCGTGGCCCCCGGTCCGGTCTGGACGATCATCCAGCCCACCCAGGGTCAGCCCAAGGAGAAGCTGCCGGAGTTCGGCCACGACACGCCGCTGGGCCGTCCGGGGCAGCCGGTGGAGATGGCGCCGGCCTTCGTCTTCCTGGCCTCGCCGGAGTCCAGCTACGTCAGCGGTGAGACCCTCAACGCCAACGGCGGCACGCCCACACCCTGACGCCGCCGCGGAGCTCTCTCCGCCGGTGCGCCGACGCCCGGGTCAGCTGCTCGACGGACCTGACCCGGCGTCGTCGGCGTCCTTACCCCGCGGACCCGAGCGGGGGATCCGGCGCGCCACACCCTGGTGGACGTCGTGACGGCCGTGGACCAGCCAGTAGAGCACCAGCGAGAGCACGACGACGCCGGCGCAGGCCGCGTACATGAAGCGGTAGTCCGCGAAGCTCACCAGCGGGCCCAGCAACAGCGGGGAGAAGCCGAACCCGGCGTCGAGCATGATGAAGAAGGTCGAGATCCCGATGCTGGTGCGGTGCGCGGGCAGATCCGAGGCGATGATCGCCTGGAGCACCGGCAGCAGCGAGCCGAAGCCGAAGCCGGCCAGCACCCCGGCGGTGAGCAGCACCCCCTGATTCGGCGCCCAGGCGAGCAGTCCCATGGCGATGATGTAGAAGATGACCGCCGGGTACACCGCCGCGTTGTCCCCGTAGCGGTCCTGGACCTTGCCCATGAACAACCGGGAGACCAGCACCGCGCCGGCGTAGATCACGAAGAACAGCGAAGCGGCGTCCACCATGTCGAGGCTTCGGGCGTAGCCGTTGAGGAACGTCATCACCGAGGCGAAGCCGATGCCCAGCAGCATCGCCACCAGGGAGATCTTGAAGGCGCGGGGCTCGATGATGTCCCGCGGGCGCAGGGTCAGCTTCTCGAGCAGACTGGTGCGCCAGGGCTTGTCCTCGGGCAGACGCAGGAACAGCGAGAAGATCAGCGCGATCACCGAGACGATGGTGACCGCGAGGAACATCGCCCAGAAGTCATAGCGCTGGGTCAGCTGGATCGCCGCCAGCGGACCGATCGCGGGGGGCAGCGAGTTCGCCAGCAGGTAGTAGCCAGCGCCCTCGCCGCGACGCGTGCGCGGGATCATCGCGAAGACCCCGGCGTTGAGCGCGGTCTGCCCGAAGCCGAAAGAAATTCCATGCACCGCGCGCAGCGCGATGAGCATCTCGTAGCTGTCCACCACGAGGTAGGCCAGACCGGCGAGCACGTAGACCACCAGGCAGGCCAGCACCGTGCGGCGCCGGCCTAAGAAGTTCACGTACTTTCCCGCGAAGATCCGGGCGGTGAGTGCGCCGACCACGAAGGCGGAGGCGGCGAACCCGGCGGCGGTCTCGCCGGCGGAGAATTCCTCGGCGGCGTAGACCGCCAGACCGGTGACCAGGACGAAGAACACGATCGCCAGGAAGAGGTTGATCACGATCGCCAGCAGGAAGTCCTTGGTGAAGAGCGGTTCCTTCGGCGCGGCGGCAGTCTTCTTGGCGGCGATCACAGGCCGATTGTTTCATGGTTCGCAGGGGAAACGACCGCCGGTGCGCGTGTTCTGGCTCATGATCCAGGTCAGGGGATGGCCGCCTGGGTGTGGCACGCTGGGGGGATGATTCACAGCGTCCGGGAAGTAGGGCAGCGGGCCCTGCTCCTCGAGGTCACCGCGGAGAGAGATCGCTCTCTTCTGATGGCGCACCTGGCCGGACAGCCCTTCCCCGGTCAGCTGGATGCGATTCCCGGGGTTCGGACGGTCCTGGTGGACTTCCGCCGACGCCGCGACGCGCAGACCGCGCTGAAGCAGGCCAAGCGGCTGAAGCTGCGTCGGCGCAGGTCTGCTGCTTCCAGCGGCTCCGCGGCCACGGAAGCTGACGGGGAGGCGCCCGAGGAGCCCCTGGACCTCGGGGGCCCGGCCGTCGAGATCCCGCAGTCCTACGCCGAAGGCCTGCGGCCTCAGGAGCGCGAGGCCGTGGTGGAGGTGCTGCCGAACGCTACCTGCGAGTCTCCGGGCCAGGTCCTGATCCAGGACCTGGGCCGCTATGGCTTCGGCGGCCTGGGCATCGGCCGCGCGGGACCGGCCGATTTCTCCGCCGCGCGTCAGGCGAACCGTTTGATCGGCAATGATGACTCCGCTGCGGTCCTGGAGATCTGCGGGGGAGGGCTCAGCCTGCGCCTGTGCCAGACCTCCATCCTCGCTGTGACCGGGGCCGAGGTCTCCCTGGAGATCCTCACGCAGGAACCCGTGCCGATCTCCCGGGGAGGCACCGAGGTGGCCCAGACCACCCAGCGCAGCCGCACCGCCCCGGGCCGCGCCCCGTTCTGGGTCTTCCCCGGCGAGGTGCTGCACCTGGGACCGCCACGTCGCGGGGTCTTCAGCTACCTGGGGATCTCCGGCGGCCTGGCGGCGCCGGTGGTCCTGGGCAGCTCCGCCACGGACACGGTGGCAGGGATCGGGCCGGCCCCGGTGCAGGTGGGGGATCGCTTCGGGCTGGCCGGCGCGGCCTCGCGGTTCGTGGGCATCGCCTCCGTGGCGCCCACCCCGCTGCCGCTGCCGGGGGAGGCCACCGTGCTGCGCTACGTGCCCGGCCCCAGGGTCGAGTACTTCGGCACCCGCCGCGCCGGGGCCGCGGGCCTGTCCCGGCTCGAGGGACAGCCCTGGGAGGTCCTGGCCGGCTCTGACCGGTCCAGCCTGCTGCTGGACGGCGATGATCCCCTCACACGGACCCAGCCCGAGGCGCTGCCGGCGGAACCGCTGCTGCGCGGGGCCATCAGCATCGCCGCATCCGGTCAGCCCTCGGTGGCGCTGGCGGAGCACCCGGTGACCAGTGCAGAACCGGTGCTGGGCGTCGTGGTGCGTGAGGATCTCTCACTGGCGGCGCAGCTCTCACCCGGCGCCGAGGTGCGGTTCCAGGCGGTGGACCCCGAGACGCTGGGCGCGCGCAGCACTCGGTGAGATAATGGCCGACGTCGTGGTGCCCCGGTGCGGTCATCAGACCCGCTTCCCCCTATCTGCCTGACCGAGGAGTCCATCATCTCTGCCGAGTCTTCCGCCTCCCAGACCAGCCGTCGGGGCGACGTCGCTCCCGCCGTCGCACACCAGGGCCCCGTCGGCCCGCCTCCGGCGCGTCGCACCTCGTTGCCGGGGAACCTGATCCGCGGCGCCATGATCGGCACCGTGGAGACCGTCCCCGGAGTCTCCGGAGGCACCGTGGCGCTGGTGGTCGGGATCTACCGGCAGCTCATCGACTCCGCCTCCCATGTGGTCTCCGCCGGTCGGGCGCTGATCACCGGACCGGATCGCCGGGCCGGCTTCATGGGTCACCTGCGCCTGGTGGACTGGAAGATCATCCTGCCGGTCATGATCGGGATGATCATCGCGGTCTTCACCGTCGCCGGCCCGATGTCCCAGGCCGTGGAGACCTACCCCGAGCTCACCCGGGCGACCTTCTTCGGGATGGTGCTCGCCTCGATCTTCGTGCCGCTGCAGATGGCCTGGTTCGACCGGTCGGGGCCGCTGAAGATCTCGCACCTCGTGGCCGGCATCGCCGCCGCCGGTCTGACCTTCTGGCTGGTCTCGCTGCCGCCCACCGCGGTGGAGCCCACCTGGTACGTGATCCTGCCGGCAGCCGCCATCGCCGTCTCGGCGCTGCTGCTGCCGGGGCTCTCGGGATCCTTCCTGCTGCTGACCTTCGGTCTGTATGAGCCCACGCTGCGCGCCGCGGCAGATTTCGACCTCGCCTACCTGGGCATCTTCGCGCTGGGCCTGGCGCTCGGCGTGATCTCCATCGTGAAGGGCTTGAAGTGGCTGCTGGATCACCGGCACCGGATCACCATGGTGGTGCTCGCCGGGGTGATGGTCGGTGCACTGCGCACGCTGTGGCCCTGGCAGGACGAGGGCCGCGGTCTGCTGGGCCCGGGTGAGAACCTGGGACTGGCACTGGGACTGGGCGCCGCAGGGTTCGCCGTGGTGCTGGTGCTGGTGCTGCTGGACTACCGGTTGTCCCAGCGCCAGGCGCGCTAGCGATGGCGAGCCCCGGGGCCAGACCGCCGATGCGCAGCACGACGACGGCGGCAGGCCGGCGGCCCCGTGCGCTGCTGCTGATCGCCGCCGCGCTGAACCTGCTGCCGGCCGTGGCCTTCTTGCTGCTGGCCTTCTTCATCCTCAGCTACGAGCAGTTCAGCCTCGTGGCCGGCACCGGGTCCCTCGCCGCGGCGCTGTGCTCGATCTATGCGCTGTATCTGGCCTCGCTGCGCAGGGTCCTCCGGGTGCTCCTGGGCGGGGTGGCGCTGCTGGCCGCGGTGTTCTTCATCGGCGGCGACGCACTCGTGCGCGCCATGCCCACCGAGAGCATCGGTCCTGGGCTGGTTCCGCTGATGGGGCTGCTGCTGCACCTCTCGGCGGCGGTCACACTCTTCACGCTGGGTCTGATCTACCAGCCGGATCGGCGTCTTCCTCCGTCTCGGGAGCGATCAGGGGATGAGCTGCGCGGCGCGGATCGCCACCCCCGTGGCGCGTGAGACCTGCACCTCGGCGGTGTCACGGGCGGCCAGCGAGTCTGCGGCATCGAGGCTCGCCAGGACCACGTTGTCGCCATCCATCTCGTAGTCCGAGATCAGCTCGCTGCGCTGTTCACGGAGGTTTCGGATCTCCTGTTCATCCAGGGAGCGGTCCATGGTCAGAGCTACACGGTATTGAGTCAACGGAAAACCTTTCAAAGGTGCTGGGCTCGGTGCCCTGCTCTGAAAGATAGCCTGCGCAGCGGCGTCGGAACTCTCCGCCTTCGAAATGTGACCTGGGGCAGCGGCAGTCGCAGCGGGCTGGACTCGGCTCTGCGGGCCGGCCCGACTCGGCGCATGTCAGGGGTTCAGGGCTTGGTCCAGATATGCAGCAGGCAGCCATAGGAGAGGCCGAGTCGATCCGGGTGGCGACGCAGCCAGTCCTCGGCCACCTCGGTGGGGAACTCCAGGTGCAGAACCCGCTCGAGGTCACTCCGGCGGTGGAACTGCCAGCGGCTCATCACCGCGGTGGTGCGCGCGCCCTGTTCCTGCCACCAGATCGAGGGGTAGCTGTCCCGGCCCTGTGTGGCGGCGGGAGGGCCGGCGCGCAACAGTGCGGCGAACTCGCCGAGCGCATGATCATGATCGATCACCACCAGCTTGCCCCCGGGCCGCAGGACCCGAGCGACCTCCTTCAGCCCGGCCGCGGGGTCGAAGTGCTCTGAGGGGAAGAAGTACGCGAAGCGGGCGTGGACCACGTCGACGCTGGAATCCGCCAGCGGAATATGTTCGGCCGAGCCTTGGAAGACCGCGGCGCGTCGGGTGCGGGCCCGGGCGGCCTCCAGCAGGCTGCTGTCGGGTTCGATCCCGATGGTCTTCTCCGCCTCGGAGTACTTCGGCAGCCAGTAGCCCGCGCCGCAGCCGAGATCCACCAGCACCTTGTGCCGCCAGTCCGCGGCTCGTCGAAGTGCCTCCCACAGCGTCCCCTGCGGATCGATCGCGCCGTTCTCGAGCTCATGGACGGCCTGGTCACCGCCCTGGTTCGCTGCAGGGACGAAGTCATGGAGCGTCATGACGCGATTCTCGCAGAGTCTGGCCTCCTGACAAGGGGTGTCGTGACGGAACGCGATCGAGAGATCGAGCGGGTCAGGTCCTGAAGACTTCAGACCCGTGCAGGTCTACGCTTGGACCATGCCGCTGCGGTCCGCGTCCTCTGCGTCGCACCCCCTGGAGCTTTCCCTGCCCTTCACCGGCAGCTGGAAGGTGCAGAACAGTCCGGCCTCACACGTTCCGAGCCACGGGACCGACCTCTTCGGCATCCGTTACGCCATCGATTTCGTCGCGGTCAACGCCCGCGGTCGGTCCGCCGACTCGCGGAGCTGGCGCAGTCTGCTCGCCACCGAGCGTCCGGAGCTGTTCTTGGGCTTCGGAAAGAAGGTGCTGGCGCCATGTGAGGGCACCGTGCGGGTGATCCACGACGGCGAGGAGGACCACTCGGCCAGGCGCTCGCAGCTGAGCATGATCCCCTACATGCTGGGGCAGCCCTCCCGGGTCCGGCAAGGACCGGCTGCGGTGGCGGGAAACCACGTGATCATCGAGGATCCGCGCAGCCAGAGCTTCATCGCCCTGGTGCACCTGCGCCGCGGCTCGATCCGGGTCCACACCGGCCAGCGGCTCAGCTCCGGGGAGATCCTCGCCGAATGCGGCAACAGCGGAAACTCCACCCAGCCACATATCCATCTCCAGGCCATGGACCGCCTCGACCTTGAATCGGCCCAGGGCGTGCCGATCATGTTCCGCGACTTCCAGGAGCAGATTCGCAGCGGTGAGACCGCGGTGATCTGGCACGGTGTCCCCGCAGACTCCTCCGTGGTTCAACCGGTCCGCCCGGCTCCTGCCTGAGCGTGGGCCACGAGGAGGCGAGACCGATGATCCAGCCACAGCGTGACTGTGTGATCGCCGGGGGAGGACCTGCCGGGATGATGCTGGGCTACCTGCTGGCCCGCGCCGGGCTGGAGGTCACCGTGGTCGAGAAGCACGCCGATTTCTTCCGTGACTTCCGCGGTGACACCATCCACCCCTCCACGATCAGGCTCCTGGGCGAGCTGGGGCTGCGTGAGAAGTTCCTGTCCCTGCCCCTCACCCGGCTCTCGACCCTGGACGCCGTCATCGAGGGGGAGCGGATGACTCTGGTGGACTTCGGAGTGCTGCGCCCACCGGATAACTTCCTGGTCTTCGCTCCGCAATGGGACTTCCTGGACTTCCTCGCCCGGGAGGCCCAGAGGCTGCCCGGGTTCGACCTGCGGATGGACACCGAGGTGATCGGCCTGGTGCATCAGCCCTCGCCGCCGGGCGAAGACCCGGCCGGCGAGGAGGGCCCCGTCGCCGGAGTGCGCGTCCGCTCGGCGTCCGGTGAGCAGCAGATTCGGGCCAGACTCACGGTGGCCGCCGACGGCCGAGACTCGGCGCTGCGGAAGGCCGCCGGGCTGCGACCGGTCGAGGCCGGGGTGCCCATCGACGTGCTCTGGTTCAGCCTTCCGAAGCCCTCCGACCCGCCGCCGGCCACCCTGGGCCACCTCTCCTCAGCCGGCATGGTGATCACCATCGATCGCGGCGACACCTACCAATCCGGTCTGATCATCAAGAAGGGCACGTTCCCCGCGCTGCAGCGGGCCGGGATCAAGGCGTTCCGCACCCGGCTGGTGAAGGCGGCTCCGGTGCTCGCCGGAGTCGCGGACACCCTCACCGAATGGGAGCAGATCAAGCTGCTCACCGTGCAGATCAACCGGCTTCCACGCTGGCACCGGCCTGGATTCATCGCGATCGGCGACGCTGCCCACGCCATGTCCCCGATGTTCGGGGTCGGCGTGAACTACGCCATCCAGGACGCTGTCGCGCTCGCCAACGCGGTCGGGACAGAACTGCGGCAAGGGGTGGTCCCGGACCGCACGCTGGCGGGAGTCCAAGCCCGTCGAGAGCGCCCGGTGAAGCTCATGCAGGCCATTCAGGGCCGGGGGCATCGAGTGATTGCGCGCTCCACCGAGGGCCGCCGCATCGTCCCGCGCGCCGGCGCAGCCCTGCTTCGGCTCGGTTCACCGGTGCCGCGCCGGATCACCGCACGCCTGATCGGGGTAGGCCTGCTCCCGGAACACGCGCGCACCCCTGTCGCAGGATCCCGGTGAGGGCATTCCGAAACGTGGCCGAAAACACTGCTGTGGCACAATGAAGGGAAACTGAATCATCGCCATGTCCCCTGTGTGGGAGAGTCCGGCTGGCATCCAGAGCAGCGATCACACCGCAGCCCTGGACGCGGATCCGGCGCCGAAGGAGCAATATCCTCCCCGGGAATCTCTCAGGCACTCAGTACCGTGCAGGGGTGGCAACTCTGGAAAGCAGCCCGTCAGGACGATGTCCTGGCTGGCTCACCGAAGGTGCAAGCCGGCTCTGCCCCGTCTGACGGGAGCGGTGACCGGTGAATCTCTCAGGTCCATCACAGAGCGGGGGAGGAACCCGCGCCATCTCCATGCCTGGAAGGTTCCTCTATGACCGTCACATCCGTCCGACGCAGCTCCACGCTCGCCCCCGATGCCACCGAGTTCTCCGCCCGGCACATCGGACCCACTGCCGAGACCGCAGCCACCATGCTCGAGGCCCTCGGCTACGACTCGCTGGCCGACCTGCTCGACGCCGCGGTGCCCGAGGCGATCCGCCAGCCCGGACCGTTGAACCTTCCCGAGGCGCTCACCGAGGCCGAGACGCTGCAGGCGCTGCGGGGCTACGCGCAGAAGAACCAGCCGCACGCCCAGATGATCGGGCAGGGCTTCTACGACACCCACACCCCGCAGGTGATCCTGCGCAACGTGCTGCAGAACCCCGCCTGGTACACCGCCTACACGCCGTATCAGCCGGAGATCTCGCAGGGTCGGCTCGAGGCGCTGCTGAACTTCCAGACCATGGTCGCCGACCTCACCGGCCTGGACATCGCCAACGCCTCGCTGCTGGACGAGTCCTCCGCCGTGGCCGAGGCCATCCTGCTGATGCGCCGCGGCAACAAGAAGCGGGCCACCGCGAAGATCGTGCTCGACGCGGACATCTTCCCGCAGACACTCGCCGTGGTCGCCGGCCGGGCCGAGGCGCTGGGCATCGAGCTCCAGACCGTGGACATCGCCGCCGAGGGTCTGCCCGAGGGGGAGATCTGCGGACTGGTGCTGCAGCAGCCGGCGAACTCCGGCGCCGTCGTGGACCACCGCGCGGTCATCGCCGAGGCCAAGGAGCGCGGCGCGATGGTCACCATCGCCGCGGACCTGCTCGCGCTGACCCTGATCACCTCGCCCGGCGAGCAGGGCGCCGACATCGCGGTGGGCAGCTCCCAGCGCTTCGGGGTCCCGCTGTTCTTCGGCGGCCCGCATGCGGCCTTCATGGCCGTGAAGTCCGGCCTGCAGCGCCAGCTCCCGGGCCGACTGGTCGGGGTCTCCAAGGACGCCGAGGGCCGCCCGGCCTACCGGCTGGCCCTGCAGACCCGCGAGCAGCACATCCGCCGCGAGAAGGCCACCTCGAACATCTGCACCGCCCAGGCGCTTCTGGCCGTGGCGGCCTCGATGTACGCCGTCTACCACGGCCCCGAAGGGCTCACCCGGATCGCGAAGCGGGTCCACGGCCACGCCCGGATGATCGCGACAGTGCTGAGCAAGGAAGGCCATGAGCTGGTCGCCGAGTCCTTCTTCGACACCGTCCAGGTCCGTCTGGACTCCCACGATCGTGCCGAAGAGGTCATCGCCGCCGCCGACGCCGCAGAGGTCAACCTGCGCCGGGTCAGCGAGGACGTCGTCGGGATCTCCGTAGACGAGACGACGACGCCGGCGCAGCTCACCGCCGTGGCACAGGCCTTCGGCGTCAAGGACGCCCTGCCGGTCGCGGATCCGTCCGCAACCTCCGCGCAGGCAGAGTCCGCCGCCCAGGAACCGGGCTTCGCGTTCCCCGAGTCCCTGACCCGCACCTCCGAGTTCATGACCCACCCGATCTTCCACGAGATCCGCTCCGAGACCCAGATGATGCGCTACCTGCGCCGGCTCTCGGACCGCGACCTCGCCCTGGACCGGACCATGATCCCGCTGGGCTCCTGCACCATGAAGCTCAACGCCGCCACCGAGATGGAAGCCATCTCCTGGCCCGAGTTCGCCGGGATCCACCCCTATGCCCCGGCGGCGCAGACCACCGGCTGGCGGGAGATGATCGCGGACCTGGAATCCCGGCTCGCCGAGGTCACCGGTTACGCCGCGGTCTCCATCCAGCCCAACGCCGGCTCCCAGGGCGAGTACGCCGGACTGCTGGCCATCCGGCAGTACCACCTCGCCCAGGGCGACGCCGCGCGGGACATCTGCCTGATCCCGGCCTCGGCCCACGGCACCAACGCCTCCTCGGCGGTGCTCGCCGGACTGCAGGTCGTCGTCGTCGCCACCGCGGAGGACGGGACCATCGACATGGCCGATATGGACGCCAAGATCGCCGCGCACCCGGACCGGATCGCCGCGATCATGCTCACCTACCCCTCCACCCACGGCGTCTATGAGACCGAGGTGCGCGAGGTCTGCGCGAAGATCCACGCCACCGGCGGCCAGGTCTACATCGACGGGGCGAACCTCAACGCCCTGGTCGGGCTCGCTCAGCCCGGCGAGTTCGGCGGCGACGTCTCACACCTGAACCTGCACAAGACCTTCTGCATCCCGCACGGCGGCGGCGGGCCCGGCGTCGGCCCGGTGGCCGTGGCCGAGCACCTCAAGCCGTTCCTGCCCAGCACCTCCGTGGGTGCCTCCTGGGCCACCGGGGAGCATGAGGGAGAAGGCCGCGACGGCGCCCCCGTCACCGCCACCCCCTTCGGCTCCGCCGGAGTGCTGCCGATCTCCTGGGCATACCTGGCGATGATGGGCTCCGAGGGACTCACCAGCGCCACCGCCCATGCGCTGCTGAGTGCGAACTACATCGCAGCGAAGCTCAAGGAGCATTTCCCGACCCTCTACACCGGGGAGCACGGGCTGATCGCCCACGAGTGCATCCTGGATCTGCGCGAGCTCACCAAGGCCTCGGGGATCACCGCCGAAGACGTCTGCAAGCGGCTCATCGACTACGGCTTCCACGCACCCACCCTGGCCTTCCCGGTGAACGGGACGCTGATGGTGGAGCCCACCGAGTCCGAGGATCTGGCCGAGATCGACCGGTTCATCGCCGCGATGATCGGGGTGCGCGCCGAGATCCAGGACATCATCGAGGAGAAGATCAGCGCCGCGGAATCCCCGCTGCGTCTGGCCCCGCACCCTGCCGCCGTCGTCGCCGGCGACGCCTGGGACCGGGCCTATCCCCGTGAGCAGGCGGCCTTCCCGGTGCGCAACCTGCTCCAGGATAAGTACTTCCCGCCGGTGAGCCGGATCGACGGCGCCCACGGGGACCGCAACCTGGTCTGCTCCTGCCCACCGCCGGAGGCCTTCGAGCTCGAGGAGAGCACCGCATGAGAGAGACCGCGCTGAGCGCCGCCCACGCCGAACTGGGCGCCAGCTTCACCGACTTCGGCGGCTGGAAGATGCCGCTGAAGTACAGCTCCGAACTCGAGGAACACCACGCGGTGCGCACCACCGCCGGGCTCTTCGACCTCTCCCATATGGGCGAGATCCGGATCGTGGGCCCCGACGCCGCGACCTTCCTGAACACCGCGCTGGTCGGCAACCTCGCCGCGGTGAAGATCGGCAAGGCGAAGTACTCGCTGATCTGCCGCGAGGACGGCGGGATCCTCGATGACCTGATCGCGTATCGGATCGATGAGGACGAGTACCTGCTGGTGCCCAATGCCTCGAACCGCGAGGTGGTCGCCGCCGCGCTCAGCGAACGTGCCGCCGCGGGCCCGGGCGGCGCCGGCTTCGACGTCGAGGTCTGGGACGAATCCGAGGGGATCAGCCTGATCGCGGTGCAGGGACCCGCCGCGCAGAAGATCATCAGCTCCGTGGTGCGCGCGAATGAGACCTTCCTGGTCGAAGAGCTGGGCTATTACGCGTTCACCACGGTGAGCATCGGCGGCGACGAGATCCTGCTGGCCCGCACCGGCTACACCGGGGAGGACGGGTTCGAGCTGTTCCTGCCCAACGAGAAGGCCCACGCCCTGTGGCTGGCGCTGCTGGAGGCCGGCTCGGATGACGGCCTGGTGCCCTGCGGACTGGCCTGCCGGGATTCGCTGCGCCTGGAGGCCGGCATGCCGCTCTACGGCAACGAGCTCTCCACCGAACGGGTCAGCTTCGAGGCCGGGCTGCCGGTGGTCTCCTTCAGCAAGGCGGAGAACTTCGTCGGCCGCGCCGCCCTGGAGGCGGCCAAGGCCGAGGGTCGCGGCAAGACCTCGGGTCAGCGTCTGGTCGGGCTCAAGGGACTGGGCAGGCGGGCCGGCCGCGGCGGCTACCCGGTGCTCGCCGTCGAGGGAGAGGCTGCCGGTGAGACCGTGGGTGCGGTGACCTCCGGGCTGCCCAGCCCGACCTTGGGCTTCCCGATCGCGATGGCCTATGTCGACGTGGAGCACACCGAGCCCGGCACCCGGCTCGATATCGATCTGCGCGGCAAGCCCCAGCCCTTCGAAGTGGTCCCGCTGCCCTTCTACCGCCGCGCCCGCTGAGCGGGACAGGATTCGAGACTCACCATGACCATCAGCATCTTCGACCTGCTCCGGGTCGGCATCGGCCCGTCCTCCTCGCACACCGTGGGGCCGATGCGCGCCGCGCGGCGCTTCGTGACCGAGCAGCTCGGCAGCGCTGAAGCGCTGGCCCGGACCGAGACGGTGCAGGTGGACCTCTACGGGTCGCTCTCGGCCACCGGACGCGGTCACGGCACCTTCACCGCGGTGCTGCTCGGTCTGGAGGGCTGGGACCCGGAGACCATACTGCCCGAGCAGGTCGACTCGCGGCTTGCCGCGATGGAAGCCTCCGGCATGATCCAGCTCGGAGCCCGGCGCGAGCACGCCGGCGTGGAGTCCGATCCTGCCGGCGCGCAGCCAGCGCAGGACCCGGCGACGGACCCGGGGCAGGACCCGGCGTCGGATACCGCGTCGGATACCGCGCCGGAAGCCGGACGGGAGATCCGGCTGCGGGTGGAGGACTTCATCCAGCGCCCGCTCACGGTCATGGACCGGCACACCAACGCGATGACGCTCACCGCATTCGATGCCGAGGGAGACCAGCTCGCGAAGGAGATCTTCTACTCCATCGGTGGCGGCTTCGTGCTCTCTGAATCCGATGCGGTGGCCTCCGACGCCTCGCTGGGTGAGGCGCTCGCCACCCCGGATGCCGAGGTGCCCTACCCCTTCACCACCGGGGCGCAGCTCATGGAGCACTGCGCCCGTTCAGGCCTTCCGGTCTCCCGAGTGATGTTCGCCAATGAGCGCGCCCTGCACCGCGCCCGCCACGGCGGCACCGCGGAAGAGGCCGACGCCGAGATCACGGCGAAGGTGCTGCACCTCTGGCAGGTCATGGAGGACTGCAAGAACTCCGCCTTGGAGCGGGAGGGGCACCTGCCGGGCGGACTCAAGGTCCGACGTCGCGCTCCCGACTGGCACGCCCGGATGTGGAAGGACGATCCGGGCCGCACCCACGCCTACTGGCAGGAATGGGTGAACCTGGTGGCGCTGGCGGTCAACGAGGAGAACGCCTCCGGTGGACGGGTGGTCACCGCGCCCACCAATGGTGCCGCCGGGATCATTCCTGCCGTCGGGTTCTACGCCACCCACTACGGGCCCGGCGCGAGCTACGCGGGGGAGGAGGACCGCGAGGACATCGCCGTGCGGTTCCTGCTCACCGCCGCCGCCATCGGGGTGCTCTATAAGGAACAGGCCTCGATCTCCGGTGCCGAGGTCGGCTGTCAGGGTGAGGTCGGATCGGCCGCATCGATGGCCGCCGCCGGGCTCTGCGAGGTCCTGGGCGGGACCGCGAAACAGGTGGAGAACGCCGCCGAGATCGCGATGGAGCACAACCTCGGGCTCACCTGCGATCCGATCGGCGGACTGGTGCAGGTGCCCTGCATCGAGCGCAACGCCATGGGCGCGACCAAGGCGGTCAACGCCGCGCGGATGGCGCTGATGGGCGACGGCGACCACCGGGTCTCCCTGGACGAGGTCATCGTGACCATGCGCGAGACCGGCAAGGACATGTCCTCAAAGTATAAGGAGACCGCCCTGGGCGGGCTGGCGGTCAACGTCGTCGAGTGCTGAGGCTCAGAGGCTTGTCGTGCGGCGCCGCCTCGTAGGCGCCGCCGCACACCAGACCTAGGCGAAGGCCGAATACCCGGTCAGGTCGCGCCCGATGATCAGGCTCTGGACGGACTCGGTGCCCTCATAGGTGTGGATCGCCTCGATGTCGGCCATATGGCGCGGGACCTTGTTCTTGAGCAGGATCCCGTTGCCGCCGAGCATGTCCCGGGCGACCTGGGCGATCGCCCGGGCCTTCCGGGTGTTGTGATACTTCGCCAGCGAGGCCTGCGGCCCGGTCAGAGTCCCGGCGATGTCACGTTCGGTGACCGCTCGAACATGCAGCTGCATGGAGGTCAGCTCCGAGACCATCCAGGTCAGCCGCTCCTGCACCAGCTGGAAGCTGGCCAGCGGACGGCTGAACTGCTCCCGCTGCTTGGAATAGCTCAGCGCCGCCTCGACCAGCGCCGAGGCGTGGCCGACGGCGGACCAGGCCACCCCCAGCCGGGTCGCGAAGAGCACCTTGGAGGCATCCTTGAAGGTCTTTGACCCCGGCAGGACGGCGTGGGCGGGGACCTCGACGTCTTCGTACTGGATCAGCGCCTGGTGGATCGCGCGCAGCGAGGCCTTGCCCTGGATCACCTCGGCCCGGTAGCCACGGGTGTCCTGATCGATCATGAAGCAGCGGACATTGCCGTCGTGGATGCCGCCGGCCACCCGGGCCCAGGTGAACGTCAGCCCGCCCGAGGCGCCGTTGCCGATCCACTTCTTGGCCCCGTTGATCACGTAGTACCCGGAGTCCTCATCGCCCACCAGCCGGGCGGTGGTCTCCAGTGAGACCGAGTCGGAGCCGTGTGTCGGCTCGGTGAGCGCGAAGGACCCCAGCGTCTGCGCCGTGGCCAGCTTGGTGAAATGCTCCGCCTTCTGGTCAGCCGAGCCGAAGAGTGCCAGGGTGCGCAGTGCGAGCCCACCCTGGACCGCCAGTGCGGTGCCCAGGGAGCCGTCCGTCCGGGAGGTCTCCATGTTCACCAGGCCGGCTGCCATGGGGGAGAGGGTCTCCATCGAGGCCTCGGAGACATCGACGCCGTCGGTGAGCAGGCCCATCCCGCCGGCCTTGCGCACCAGGTCCACGGGGTACTCGGCATGCTCCCAGTGCTGGGCCATCCGAGTCTCCAGGCCGGCGGAGAACTCACGGGCGCGGGTCCACCACTGCCGGTCCGCGGCGGGAAGGTCATCGAAGACGCCGTAGTAGTCGAGATCTTGTGCAGTGGAGACGTCGTAGATCGGATCAACGGAGGCATCGGGAGCGTGATGTGTCATGGCACACATGTTACTCGATAGTCACAAGGGGGGGGGCTTAGTTGAACCTGCAAACTGTAGACATAAGTCCACTTACGCGGCGGGTTCAGTGCCCGGAGAATAGTAACTGGACGTGCACCACAGGTGCATGATTCAGGGAGAGGGCATCTGCCTTGAGGCGCTCCGAGTTACGGTGCAAGGGTTCGGAGCAGGACCTCGGCGGGTGTTAATGCTCGGGCGGTGGGAACGGCACCGCCCGAGCCTCTCTGTGTCTGAGGGCCTTTCGGTTCGGCAGCGGCCCGAGGGTGGCCCGCTCAGCGCAGCAGCCGCATCTGGATTCCAGTGACCTGCACGCTCCAGATCCCGTCAGCAGGTGCGCCTGCCTCGATCGTGCCACCAAACGTGGCCGCGCGGTCCTCCATGCTGATCAGTCCGGTTCCTGAGGTGGCGTACTTCGGGGCCGGTGCCTGACTCGGGTCGGTCCGGTTCGTCACGGCGAGGTCCACGGTGGCCTCCTTGACCTCGAGTTCGATGCTGCAGTCGTTGATCGCGTGGCCGCGAGCTCCGTGCTTGACCACGTTCGTGGTGCACTCCTGCAGGATCCGGTAGAGGCAGGCCTCCACAGACTGCGGGATCGAGCTGAGGTCCCCGTGTACCGAGGTGTCCACGGAGAATCCGAGGTCCTGCAGGCGCCCGGTGAAGCGTTGCAGGCCGGACTCCAGATCGAGTTCGGGCGCATCGCCTGGGCCGGAGCCGATGATGTTCTCGCGCTGCAGCACTAACAGCACGCGACGCAGATCGTGGAGCGCGGCGCTGGCGGACTGGGAGATCTGGGCCAGTGCCGCAGCGCGCGATTCCGGGGTTCCGGTGGCCGTCGCCACCTGAGTCTGCATGGAGATGACGGTGAGGTCGTGGGCCAGGATGTCGTGGAGATCCCTGGCGATCGAGCGGCGCTCCCCGGAGAGCGCCTCCTCGTGTGCCGCGCGCAGCTCACCGAGCTCGCGCTCGGCTGACAGGCGCGAAGCGAGGTGTCTCCGAGTGGCTCGACCGGCAAGGTACGACAAGCCCATCAAGATCCCTGATGTCAGGCTCAGTCCGACGGCGAGTACTCGAACGCTCTCTGAGAGACCCACGCTGACGGCGATCAGCAGGCTCATCACCAGATAGAGGTGTCGAACCCAGGGTGAGCAGTACAGCGCACACAGGCCGCTGAAGAGTGCGACCAGCATGACACTTTCGAGCGGCGGTCCCGGGAGCACTGTGGTCCCGATGGCCGCACCGATCAAAGCAACAAGGGCTCCCGCCGCTGGATGCAGCCAGAACAAGGAGGCTGCGAGGATCCAGATCACGTACCCGTACTGAAGTGTCGGGCTGCCGTACTCGGGGTCGAAGATCAGAGCAAGACCGACGTCTGCGGAGATTCCGCCGATGGTGGCAAGAGTGAGGATGCTCAGGACTCGGCGGCTTGGCGCTACATCACTCGAAAAAGTCACTCTCAAGGATACGTCCTGACGCCCTGGGCTGGGGAGGGGTTAGCAGGATGAAGATCTTGGGAAGGCTGCGCAGAAGAACGAACGAAGAAAACCTTCAACCTCGACCGTACCTGATATGTCAAAGAATCCTAGAATAGTGGTAAGAACTAAAGTAGAAACCATGGCGATTCGGTAAGCAAACAAAGCGAGCGACATTTTTTTGTTCCTTCCAAGGGTGTACCTGCAAAGTTTTAGTGCGTACACTTAGATTAGGGTGTGCCTAGATTTAGGCATAGTAGACTAAAGTATCTAATTTACGTGGTGGCGCTTGAATTTGGCAGGGATCCCGCCCTGGCAGGACTCGAAGCGGGATGCCCGCGATGAGGTCGGATAATCTAGGAAGCCGCGCCGAGTCCAAAAAGGCCGAGGAAGAACAGGTGCAACCATGCTCCGACTTGTTGTCGCAGACGATCACCCGATCATGCGTGCAGCCCTGCGCGCCTATGTGGACTCCGCCCCCGATATGGTCTGCGTGGGCGAAGCGCAGAACGGGGTCGAAGTCATCGAACGGGTGCGGGAGGAGAAGCCCGACGTGGTGATCATGGACCTCAAGATGCCGGTGATGGGCGGGGTCGAGGCCACCGCTGCGGTCATGGCGATCGCCCCGGAGACCTCGGTCTTGGCGGTCACCACGTTCAGCTCAGAGGGCCATGCGCTGCAGGCCCTGAACGCCGGAGCCAAGGGCTACATCGTCAAGGACGCCACGGCGGAGCAGGTCTTGGAAGCTGTTCGCCAGGTGCACGGCAGCTCGGTGCCGATCTCGCCGGACGTGGCTCGCAAGCTCGAGTTCAATGAGGTCAGTGAGGCGGGGGAGTTCTCCGCAGCCCTCGCCGGTTCCGACTACCTGCCGCGGATACCGCCCCGGGAGACGGAGGTCCTGAACCTTCTGGCACGAGGGTTCAGCAATCGAGAGATCGCGCTGCGCATGGTGCTGACCGAAGGAGCAGTCAAGGCGCACCTGGGTCGGCTCTGCGCGCGCTTCGGGGTGCGAGACCGGGTTCAGCTGTTGATCCGGGCGACCCAGCTGGGACTGATCGAGCCACAGCTCGAAGAGGGCCAGGAAGGCTAGGGCCCAGTACGAAGATTGCGCGGGGCTCGGTGCGCCGAGCAGTCAACTGCCGAAGATCATCGGCGTGGTGTGAGCGGCTCAACCGCGCAGGCCGCCCTGCCACAGCGCGTCGAACGGAGTATTGCCGGCCACGCGCTGGCGAATGCCCGCGGTGACGAATTCCTTGGCCCGACGTGCGGCGTCACGGGCCGAACTGCCCTTGGCCAGTTCCGCGGTGACCGCGGCGGCGAGGGAGCAGCCCGCCCCGGAGACCGCATGCTCACCGATCTTCGGCGCGCTGAGCACCTCGATGCCCTCCGCGTCGACGAAGACGTCCACGGCCTCGCTTCCGGCGAGCCGGACCCCGCCCTTGGCGAGCACCGCCGCTCCAGAGAGGCGGTGGATCTCCGCGGCCGCTGCCTGCAGGTCCTCCAGGGTCTCGACCTTCATTCCTGAGAGCTGCTCGGTCTCGAAATGGTTCGGCGTGACGAAGGTGGCCAGCGGAAGCAGCTCGGCTTTCAGCGCGTTATCGGTGTCCTGCGCGTGACCGGGCTCCTGGCCCTTGCAGATCAGCACCGGATCCAGCACGAGATGCCCAGGATTCCTTGCGGCCATCTCGGCGGCGACGGTGGAGATCATGGCGGGCGAGCCCATCATCCCGAGCTTGACGGTGTCCAGGGCCTCGGGCCCGTAGGTGCCGAAGATCGCGTCGAGCTGGTCCTGCACCACCTGGGTCTCCACCGGGATGAACCGGTGATTCCACTCGTCACGCGGGTTGAAGGACACGATGCAGGTCAGCGCGACCATGCCGAATGTGCCCAGCTCCTGGAAGGTCTTCAGATCCGCCTGTGCTCCGGCGCCGCCGGTGGCTTCGGATCCGGCGATGCTCAAGGTCATCGCGGGCTTCGCATTGGTCTCAGGCATGCTCAGGGTCCTTAGGTTCGGGGGTTTCGAGGTGCTCAGAGTCGTCGTCGGGGTTCTCCACCCGCGCGAGCGGCTGCGCCATCCACCGGCCGATCCCGAGCAGGATGCCGGCTGGGAACCCGATCAGCGGGATGAGCATCGGGATCAGTCCTGAAGCCCCGACCACGAGCACCACAGGGCCATAGAGCAGTCCCACGAGGACGTAGCCGAGGATGTGCACGGTCGGGCGCAGCTGGTGCCGGTAGAGCCAGCTCACCAGGAGGGTCCCGGGGATGCCGACGACTACGGCCGCGGCCGCGATCAGGGGGATCAGCGGGGCCAGGAATCCCTCGTCATTCAGGCCGGGGAGGAAGCCCAGTGCGAGCAGCAGGCCACCCATCACGGCAGTGGGCACCAGCCAGGAGACGATCCACCCGGTGAGGCCGAGCCGCAGCACCGGACGGGATGAAGCGTCCTGCTTGCGGGAGGGCCTTCTGCGGCGGGCGGACTTCTCTGGGGCGGGAGTGGTCATTGGCCTGATTCTACCGGCCGCAGCCGGTGAGGGTCAGCCGGTGTGACCTAGGTGGGCCAGGGCCTGGCGGATGAGCTTCTCACGGCCGCCGAGGAACTCTGCCTGCACATCTGGGCTGAGCACCTGGTCTGGCGTCATCCAGCTCAGCTCCAGGGCATCCTGGCGCGGTGAGCACTCCCCGGAGACCGGCACGATGTACGCCATGGAGACCGCATGCTGCCGGTCATCGACCAGCCCGGTCTCGGAGGGGTAGGGGAAGTATTCAGCCACGGCGAACGGCACCGGTGAGGCGGGGATCTGCGGCATCACCATGGACCCGAGATCCTTCTCGATGTTACGCAGCAGCGCGGCGCGGATCGTCTCGCGGTAGATCACCCGTCCTGAGACCACGGTGCGGTAGAAGTGGCCCTCGGCGTCTGCGGTGTAGAGCAGCCCCAGCTCGGTGATGCAGCCGAGGGGATCCAGCCGGACCGGGATCGCCTCGACGTAGACCATGGGCAGCCGTCGTCGTGCCTCGTAGAGGTCATCCTCGTTCAACCATCCGGGGTTCGGATCTGGGGTTCGAATGCTCATAGTCCCATCATGCACCACAACGGGGCGTGCCGCCGATCGGGGCTCGGCCTGGGGTCATTCGTCGTTGGCGATGTCCACCACAAGTCGGGTCGGGTCCTCGAGCAGCTGAACCTGGAAGGGTCGTTCCTGGTCCAGTCCGATCAGGTATTGCGAGTGAGCCTCGTACGGGCCCTGGATGAAGATCTCTTCGAAGGACCCGCCAGTATCGCGTTCGTAGTATTCCTGTGAGGGAAGCTCATCCTCTGGCGGGTCTTCCGGCGCCCAGGAAGGCCCGTTGACGTTGATCTCCAGGATGTGGTCGCCGGCGACCTCGATAGGCTCGCCGCGGCCCAGCTCCGCCGCGGAGTCGGTGTACTCTCCACGCCAGCTGGGGACGCCGTCACCGGTGTACTCGAACACCACTCGGTCGTAGCCCTCGTGGATGCCGGAACGGACGTCGATCAGATGGTTGGGGTCTTCGCCGCGGGTGAACTCCCCCGGGAAGCCCTCAGACTCCTGGGCGTCGGTCCGGAAGTCGGCGGAGGCCGCGTCCTCGGCCTGATCCGGCTCCTGGTCCTCGGCCGGTGCCGGGGTCTCGGACTCCTCCGCCTGCTCGGACTCTTCTGGCTGTTCGGGCTCGGCTGTCTCGTCCGGCTGGCCAGTCTGGTCAGCCGGGTCGGACTCAGAGGACGGCGTGGGCTGGTCGGCCTGCTGCGTGTCCTCGGCGGGAGCGGGGTCTTGAGTTCCCTCGGGGGAGCCGCAGGAGGAGAGCAGGAGCAGGGTGGCTGCTCCCATTGCGGTGATCTGGCTTGGGTGCGGGTGCCTCATCGTGCCTCCTGTGCGGTGGTCCAGTCTGTGCGTTGATCGCGCCAGGCTGGGTCAGATGATGTCTTCGAGCGGACGCCCCATAGCGGCGCGTCGCTCCGCGTGGTTGATCTTGTGTCGTCGAGATTCGGTCGCGAGGATGACGACGAAGGCGCCCATCGCTGCCGAGATCGCGACCCACACGGAGGTGACCTCGGAGAGCAGACGGGGGAAGACCAGCCAGAACATGCCCCAGCCCATGCCGAGGGCCACTGCGATCCTGCCGCGTTCGGTCATTGCATAGTAGGCCGCGGCCCAGATGCAGATGCCCAGTCCCAGCAGCGCCCAGAGCACCGCCGGGATGCCTGGCACTCGCCAGCCCATGGCGGTCAGCCAGACCGAGAGCGAAGACATGGCGGCGACCATCGCCCAGCCGGTGAAGAGCCCGGTGGTGGTATCGGAGAAGCGGCGTTCCATGCCGGTCCGGGCGGTGCGGAAGGTGAACTGCCGGATCGCGTCGATCAGGGCCAGTGCCGCGGCGAGCGAAGCAAGCACCGCGAGGGTGAGCATGTCCTGGTGCACCGCGAAGGTCCAGAGCAGCATGAACAGCGAGGCCGAGCCGACCTGCCAGCCGGAGCGGCGCTGCCGCGGAGTGGAGATCTGGGTGGTGGTCCACTGGTGGACCGCGTGCGCGAGCAGGCCCAGCACGATGACCGGCCAGAGCCAGTAGAAGTTCGCGTTCGGAGAGAGCAGCGCCTGTCCGCCGGAGTACCAGCCGCCTGCGAGCTCGTCGAGCCCGTTGCCGCCCAAGATGGCCGGTGACGCCGGGAAGATCCCGAACATCCAGAGGACCGAGGCCAGCGCGGCCAGGGCGCCCGTGGTCACGAAGATCTGACGGTAGAGATCACTGCGCACCGGTGCGGGATCAGGGTCCCTGGAGGGCATGTTGTAGGGCGGGATGTAGGTGAAGAGGTCCTCTTCGTCGTCAGCGGACTCGAGGACTTCACGATCATTGGGCTGGTGGTTCCACGCGGTGGCCGCCTCGATCGCCGCAGCCTTCTCCAAGATCACCTCGCGCTGCCGCTGCTCATCCAGACCGCGTCGAGGCCGAGGAAGACTCAGCGGGGACGACTCCGTCCCGGGCGCGGGGTGCACGAAGGCGAACGGGGCGCTGTCCACGTTCTCGGTGGGAGCCGCCGGGCGCTGGGCGGCTCTAGTCGAGGCAGGACTGGGCTGCTCCGGAGCGGGGGACCGGCGGAAGGCGGCACCGACTCGGCGGGCCGCGCCCAGGAACTTCTCGTCGAGGTCGTCGAAGAAGCTGCTGAGATCCGTGTTGGGGGAGTCGGTCTTGGATGGGGTGGGCCGGGCCGGCGTGGGTCGGCTCCAGCGCACCGAGGGTCTCGACGGCTTGGAGGGCGCGGAGGACTCAGAAGGCGCGGAAGCTTCAGAAGGCACGGAAGCTTCTGAAGGCGCGGAGGACTCAGATGCGGAGGACGGCTCAGACGCTGAGGAGGGCTCAGAAGGTGCGGACGGCTCAGGGGAGGCCGATGCGTCAGAGGCACCCGACTCGCGCGAGGGGGCCGGTTTTCGGGCAGAGGCTGCGGGCTCGGCCGCGTGATCCGCGGCGGAGCTGTCCTCGGTGGACGCAGCTGAGCTCTCGGTCTCGGCGCCTGTATCCGTGGCGTCGGCGAGCGTCTCGACGGACTCGTCCTGGGACTTCTCGGTCAAGCCCGTGTTCCTCCTCTAGGTCATGGCTGTCATGTGCACTCGGTGCTGGATCCCGGTCCTCGGATCGTTGCTGGTCAACGGGCGACCGACTCGCGTTCGGCCCCCTGACGCGAACGCTGCCGGGTCATCAGCACGGTGATTCCCAACCCCACCAGGGTACCCACAACGATGGCGGCCGCCGTGCTCGCCCAGGGTGGGAGCCCGGTAGTTGTTCCCGTAATGTAACCTAATCCGACCAGCCACAGGCTCCAGGTGAGCGCTCCCAGCAGGCACAGCGCCACGATCGAGCGGCCGCCGAGCCGCATGATCCCCGCGGTGGCCATGGAGGCGGAGCGACCCCCGGGGATTCCTCGGATGAGCAGCAGGCCCGCCCAGGTCGATGCGCCGCCGGCGCGCAGCGAGATCCGCAGCATCTTTCGGTGCAGCCGACGTCCCCATCGCCACCTGTAGAGCAGCCGGATGAGTTTATAGCGGAAGAGCAGGTAGACCCCGATGTCACCGGTGAGGCAGCCGATGAAGGTCACGGTGAGGACCAGCAGGAGCGGGAAGATCTCCTCGGCGGCCATCGTGCCGGAGGCGATCACCATGACCTCGGAGGGGAACGGCGGCACGATCGCGGTGAACGCCACCGCCACCGCCAGGACCACGAAGTAGTACAGCCCCCACTCCTGATAGAGCGCCGGATCGCCGAGGTCATTGATGCCGAGGGCGATCGGAGGGTGGTTCACTGCGGGGACTCCTGGAGGGTTCGAGACGAGATGAAGCTGCGGGGCACCCCGGTCAGCGGATCGGTGAAGTCAAGCGTCTTGGCCAGGAGCTGGAGCGGCTTGTCGAACTCATCAGGGGCGTCATCAAGTAGTTCGGGATAGAAACGATCATTCAGGATACCCAGACCCAGCAGCGCCATGTGGATGCGCAGTTGATGAGTCTTTCCGGTATGCGGATTGAGACGGAAGTGCCCGACCTCGTGCCCGGAGGGACTGCCTCCGGTGCTCAGCAGCTCGATCTGGGAGGAGGAGTTCGCCCCGGGAATGGCCTCGGTACGTCGCTTGCCCTGCCGTGCCGTGCGGTCGTGCGGGCGCTTCCCGGAGTGCTCCGGGGCATAGGAGGCGAGCTGGGAGACCACCACGCCCTTGGTCTTTTCGATCTTGTTGCGCACGGTGAGTGGGAACCGCGAGGCCATGGTCTCGGGGCTCATCCCCGCCGGGATCGCGCTGACACATTCGTAGGACTTCTGCACCACCCGGTTCTCGAAGAGCAGCTGGTATGCCCCGCGAGTGTCAGGCTGCTTGGAGAACAGCACGACGCCGGCGGTACCCCGGTCCAGTCGGTGGATCGGCACCAGGTCCGGGAGGTTCAGCGTATTGCGCAGCCGGACCAGCAGCGATTCCTGGACGTAGCGTCCTGCGGGTGTGGTGGGCAGGAAGTGCGGCTTGTCCACCACGACCAGGTGTTCGTCCTGATTGATGAGCTCCTCGGTCACGGGGAGTCGGACCTCGTGGCTCACCGAGCGGTAGTACCAGAGGAACTCAAGCTCCCCGAGCGGGGTGGAGGTGCTCAGCGGCGCGCCATGGACATCGACCACCTCGCCGTCGTGGAAGCGCTGCGTGATCCCGCCATGGTCGATGTGGCCGAAGGTCTCCAGCACGTAGTCATGGACGGTGGGCCAGGGCCCGGTCAGCGGTACCCGCAGGCGCGTGGCATTGACGCCATCGCGCACGGGGAGAGGAGACTTCTGCGTCACAGGTCAGGGTCTGTGCAGGTCGGCGAGCCGGGGAGGCTCAGCCCCAGACCGGCGCCTCGGCCTGCGCGGTGGGCTCGGGCTGGCCCAGGGGCTGGTTGACCTGCCAGGACATGCCGAAGCGGTCCTTGATCCAGGCGAAGTTGGCCGCGAAGTCGTAGTCGCCGGGTTCCATGAGGAACTCCCCACCCGGAGCCAGGCTGTCCACGATCTGATGGAACTCTGCGGTGGAGTCCACCACCACGGCCACCGAGATCGAGGGGGTGAAGCCGAACTCGTGCTTCATCAGGCTGTCCTGGATCATCAGCACCTGCCCGCCGATCTTCAGCTGCGCGGTGGCCACGAGAGGCACCGGAGCGATCGGGACCTCGTCCGGATCTGACGCGTCCTCGGCATGCTCGACCGTGATCAGCGTGGTCTCAGTGGACTCGGGTTCACCCGAGTCAGGCTGGGTCGGCTCGGGCAGGTCACCGGTGTCCCCCGGCTCGGACTCTGCTGCGGCGTGGCTTGCTTCCCCGGCCTCGGTGTCCTCTGGGAGGTCCACCTCGGCGAGATCCACCGCCACGGCGTCGTCGAGGTCCTCGGCGGAGGCCGGCGGGGCCGGGTCATAGATCTCGGTGCCCTCGGGGTGGTGCACGATCTCCAAGAGCTCAGCGTCCGGGAAGACCTTGAGGTAGTGCTCGATCGCTTCTTGGGCCTGACCCTGGAACATCAGAAACGGAATGCAAAGAGTCATGGCTTCAGCCTAGCCGGAATTTCTGAGTTCTCTGTGACCGGGCTCGGCGCGGGTGAGCTGGCATGGGGGTGCTCCGTGGGGGTGCTCATGGGGGATGGTCAGGGCGCGAATCTCAGCCCGGAGGGGGAGGAGTTGAAACCGGCGTCGCGCAGCAGCTGTCCCAGCGGGTGGGTCAGGATGCGGTCGCCATTGACCCGCTCCACCGCGATCCGACCGGTCTTCGCGGCGCGCAGCGCCGGCACCAGGGCCCGGGAGATCAGATCCATGGTGGACTCCTCCTCGGTGAAGAGCAGCAGGGTGCGGCCTCCGCGTTCCATGTAGAGTACCAGCTGGCCGCGGTAGAGCACGACGACGGCGCCCGCCTTGCGTCCGGGCAGGTGCGTGGAGTTCTCCAGCTCCGGCCAGTCCAGGGCGGCCCCGTAGGGGTTGGCCGGGTCGGTGGCCGCGAGCACCACGGCCGCGTCCTGCTGCTTCCGGGCGCCCGAGGTCCCGGTGCTCCCCGCCCGGGGCGACCCGGACTCCGATTCTGCGCGGTCCTGCTCGGCGGCGTCCTCGAGGCGTTCAGAGATCCAGCGCAGCTGATCGATGGTCGCCGAGGAGGTGAACTGGGCGGCGCCGAGCTGTTCGATGAAATAGCCGCGCCGGATCTGCCCGGAGTCCTCGGCCGCCGAGAGCACCTTGTAGACCGCCGCGAAACCGCCCTTGGCGGAGGCGCCGAGTCCTGACTGCTGCTCGGACATCACCGAGCCGCGGGTGACCACCCCGTAGCGATCCAGCAGGATCTCGGCACGAGTGTGCGCGGCAACGGTGGCATCCACCGACCCGGTCGGGACCAGCTGCCAGCGGCCGCCCGCCCCGCCCGGCCCGGAGGCTGCGGACCCACCGACCCGGGCGCGGTGGGATTCGGTGGCTCGGCGCAGCGCCATTCGCCGGGAGCTGTGCCTCGGCCTTGCCGGAGTGGGCTGCTTCTTGTGCGCAGTGGTCCCGGTGGACATGAAGCGGCGCAGCGCGGTGAAGCTGTCGGGGGCGACCCGGCCGGCCCAGAACAGCTCCCAGAGCGCGTTCTTGGTGGTCTCTCGAGAGCCGGTGAGCTCAGGGTCGAGCTGGTCGTGCAGCGCCTCGATGAACCAGGCGCCGCCCCGGGTGAGAACCTCGAGGATCGCGGCCTGCAGCGCGGTGGGGCTGAAATCCTCACCGTTGCTGCCCAGCCCTGCGCTGCCGGGCTGATTCAGCAGCGCCTCGGCGTCCTCGCGGGGGTAGAAGGCCAGCCAGCCGTCATGTCCGCTGAGCGCGCCCTTGCCCACGGCGAGGAACTCCCCGGCGGAGAGCAGCTCATCGAGCATTCCCGGACGGTAGTCGGGGACCCGGGCCGGGAGGATATAGGACTCCCACGCGCTGGCCGGGGCCGCGGCCCCCGAGAGCTGGGCCAGAGATTCCGCCACGGCTGAGACCCCCGAGGCCGAGGAGCCCTTCCCCCGGGCGGCGGTGATGCCCTGCCACTCGAGCAGGAACTGGGCGTAGGCGGGTGTCGGCACCGGCTCCACCTGGGCGCGCAGGGCCGCCAGCGAGCGGCGCCGGATCCTGCGCAGCATCTCGGTGTCGCAGTACTCCACCGTCCCGGGGCGCGCGTCGGCGGGGATGACCCGGTCGGGCCGGAACAGCCCCTCCACCACCCGGTGCTCACGGACCAGACGGTTCAGCGTGTCCACCACGACGGCGCGGCTGAGCCCCAGCTCGGCGGCCGCCTCCTCCACCAGGAAGGGCCCGTGGGTGCGGGCATAGCGGCCGAGGAGGTCCCCGAGCGGGTCCTCCACCGGGTCGAGGAAGGCGTAGGGGATGCCGACCGGCATCGGGGTGCCCAGCCCGTCACGCAGCCGGGAGGCGTCCTCGATCGCGGCGTAGCGCTGCTCGGTCTGGTCCTGCTCGGACTCCCCGGCCCCGGCCGTGCCGGTGCGCCACATGACCCGGAAGGCGCGCTGGTGGGAGACCAGCGCTTCGGCGTGCTCCTCGGCCGGCTCGCCGTCTTCGAGTCGGGCGGCGAGCTGCTCGGAGGTCAGCGGACCGAGCAGGCGCAGCAGGTCCGCGACGCCCTCTTCTCCGCGCAGGTGCCGGGAGGGGATCAGCCGTTGGGCGTAGGCCTCGGATTCGGCGATGATCGCGGCGTCGAGGAACTCGCGCAGCTCCACCCTGCCCAGCAGCTCTCCCAGCAGCGCCGGGTCCACCGAGAGTGCGGCGGCCCGGCGTTCGGCCAGCGGAGAGTCCCCCTCGTAGAGGAACTGGGCGATGTAGCCGAAGAGGATCGACTGGGCGAAGGGGGAGGGCTTGGAGGTGGTGGTCTCCACGATCTTGACCCCGCGCTGGGCGATGCTGCGCAGCAGCTCCAGCAGCGCCGGCATGTCGTAGACGTCCTGCAGCACCTCCCGCATGGCCTCCATGATCACCGGGAAGTCGGGATACCCGGAGGCGACCTCCAGCAGCTGGGAGGAGCGCTGGCGCTGCTGCCACAGCGGGGTCCGCTGACCGGGGTTCTGCTTGGGCAGCAGCAGGGCCCTGGCGGCGGCCTCCCGGAACCGGCCGGCGAACAGGGCCGAGGAGCTGACCTGGCCGGTGACCAGGTCCTCGAGCTCGTCGGGGTCGAAGGCGAAGAGCTCCGCGCCGGGTGGATCCTCGTCCATCATCGGGACCCGCAGCACGATTCCGTCGTCGCTGGCCATGGCCGAGCCGTCGAGGCCGAACCGATCATGCAGGCGCTCGCCGACCGCGAGCGCCCAGGGGGCGTGGACCTGCAGGCCGTAGGGGGAGAGCAGCACGATCCGCCAGTCGCCGAGCTCGTCCTTGGTCTGTTCCACCACCAGGGTGGTGTCGCTGGGGAGCACCCCGGCGGCTTCCTGCTGTTCGGTGAAGTAGCGCAGCAGGTTCTCCTGCGCCCAGGTGTCCATGCCCAGCGCGGTGAGCCGTTCCGCGGTGGGCTCGGCCGCTCCGGAGTGGACCTCGCGAGTGAACCGGCCCAGTGCGCGGCCGAGCTCGGCCGGGCGGCCGAAGCCGTCCCCGCGCCAGAACGGCAGCGAGGCGGGCTGCCCGAAGGCCGGCACGACCAGCACCCGATCGAAGGTGATCTCCTGGATCCGCCAGCTGGTGGCCCCCAGCGCGAAGACGTCACCGACTCGGGACTCGTAGACCATCTCTTCATCGAGCTCCCCGACCCGGCGACCGCCGGAGCGGGCCGAGCCGGAGTCCTCTCCGCCGGCGAGGTAGACCCCGAAGAGCCCTCGGTCGGGGATGGTGCCGCCGGAGGTGACCGCGATCCGCTGCGCGCCCGGGCGCCCGGTGACGGTGCCGGCGTCGCGGTCCCAGACCACCCGGGGGCGCAGCTCGGCGAACCGGTCGGAGGGGTATTTGCCGGCGAGCAGGTCCAGGGTGGCCTCATAGGCGGAGCGGGGCAGGGTCGCGAAGGGGGCGCTGCGGCGCAGCGTCTCGAACCAGGACTCCACATCCAGCGGGTCCATCGCGGCGGCGGCCACGGTCTGCTGGGCCAGGATGTCCAGCGGGTTGCGCGGGATGTGCAGCGCTTCGATCTGCCCGGCGAGCATCCGTTCCACGATGACGGCGGTGCTCACCAGGTCTCCGCGGTGCTTGGGGAAGAACCAGCCCACCGAGACCTCACCCACCTGGTGTCCGGCGCGGCCGATCCGCTGCAGCCCGGCCGAGACGGCGAAGGGCGCCTCCACCTGGATCACCAGATCCACGGCGCCCATATCGATGCCGAGCTCCAGGGAGGAGGTGGCCACAACGCAGCGCAGCTGGCCGGATTTCAGCGCCTCCTCGGTGAGCTTGCGCTGTTCCTTCGAGACCGAGCCGTGGTGCGACCGGGCCAGCGGGGCCGGCTCCTCGGTCTCCGACTCGCCCCCGGAGGCCGAGGTCGAGGCCTCGTCGTGGGCGGCAGGGGGCTGGCGCTCGGACCAGATCTCATTGATCCGGCCCGTGAGCTTCTCAGCGAGCCGGCGGGAGTTCACAAAGACGATGGTCGAGCGGTTCTCGGTGACCAGGTCCACCACCCGGTGCTCCACATGCGGCCAGATGCTGGGCTGCAGCGGCTGGTCGCTGGACAGGACGTCCTCCGGCAGGACCTCGATTCCAGCACCGAGGGCGGGGATCTCCGCCGCAGACTCGGGCTCTGCGCGCCCGTTCGAGGCGGCGCCGGAGAGGGCAGCTGCGCTCTCGGGCGGCGCGGTGCTGGGGGAGGCGAGGTCCTCCACCGGCACCGAGACGGTGATGTCCCAGGTCTTCTCCGACTTCGGCGCCACGATCTCCACCGCTGCGGTGCCGCCGAGGAAGCGGGCCACCTCTTCCCGGGGTTCCACTGTGGCGGAGAGTCCGATCCGCTGGGCCGGGGTCTCCAGCAGGTTATTCAGCCGTTCCAGCGAGACCGCCAGGTGGGCGCCGCGCTTGGTGCCGGCCAGGGCGTGCACCTCGTCCAGGATCACGGTCTTGACCCCGGACAGGGTGTTGCGTGCCTGTGAGGTGAGCATCAGGTAGAGCGATTCGGGGGTGGTGATCAGGATCTGCGGGGGCTTCCGGACCAGGTCCCGGCGCTCCTTGGGCGTGGAGTCACCGGTGCGCACCCCCACCGTGATCTCCGCCGGCTCCTGGGCGGAGCCCTCGGCGGCGAGCCGACGGGCGGTGTGCGCGATCCCGACCAGCGGGCTGCGCAGGTTCCGTTCGATGTCCACGCCGAGCGCCTTCAGCGGGGAGATGTAGAGCACCGAGGTGCCCGCGGTGGGTGCGGCGAAGAGCTGGTCGATCGACCACAGGAAGGCTGAGAGCGTCTTGCCCGAACCGGTGGGCGCGACCACCAGCGCGTTCTTGCCCCGCGCCACCGCGTCCCAGGCACCGGCCTGCGCGGACGTGGGCTGCCCGAAGGATGCCTGGAACCAACGCCGGGTGGGCTCGGTGAAAGGGGCCAGGGCGGTCATGGTCTAACTCTAGAGGCCGCCACGGACATCGCCTGACGCATCTCGCCACAGGTCGATCGGTGCCGAGGCGGTGGAGTGCGCGCTCGCCGCAGCACCCATTTCCCCGTGAGCCGCCCACGATCTGCCAGCGTTCCCACCATGGTCATCCGCACCTGAGCGCGAGTAGCTTGAGGCTCGAGAAGGCTGGCGTGATCACCGGCAGGCGATCACGCGGGAGTGAAGACGTGAGAGAAGGCTCGGGAGATGCCATGTCACTGGTCCGCGTGCACAACTTCTCGATCTCCCTCGACGGCTTCGGCGCAGGGGAGGGTCAGTCGTTGGAGGCGCCCTTCGGTCACGCCGGGATGCGCCTGATGGAGTGGGCCTTCGAGACCCGGACCTTCCGGGAGATGGGCCTGCCGGGGAAGACCCAGGGATCCCGCGGGGTCGACGAGGCGTTCGCCAGCCAGTGGGGAACCCGGATCGGTGCCGAGATCATGGGACGGCATAAGTTCGGTCCGCAGCGCGGCCCCTGGGCGGACGAGGAATGGCGGGGTTGGTGGGGTGAGAACCCGGTCTTCCATACCCCGGTGGTCGTGCTGACCCACCATCCGCGGCCGATGCTCGAGATGGACGGCGGCACGACCTTCCACTTCGTGGACGCCGACCCGGTCTCCGCCCTGGCCCAGGCCCGGGACCTCGCCGGGGGCCTGGACGTCCGGATCGGCGGCGGGGTCGCCACGCTGCGGCAGTTCCTTGAGGCGGATCTGGTCGACGTCATGCACCTGGTCCTGGTGCCGATCATTCTTGGCCGCGGCGAACGGCTCTGGGACGGGCTCGAGGGCATCGAAGCGCGCTTCGAGGTGGAAGCGACCCCGTCACCGAGCGGAGTCGTGCATCTGATCTTCACCCGTCGCACCCGGTGAGGGGATCCAGAACACCGGGGGCTCAGCGAGCGAAGCGCAGCAGATCCTCGCGGCGCAGCGGGCGGTTGAACAGCGGCCCATCAGGCTCCATGACCCGGCCCGCGGCCAGCGCGCCGAGCGAGACCGGGTCGAAGCCCATGCGGACCAGCAGCCCCATGACCAGCCCTCGGGCGGCGTCGTCGTCTCCGGCCACGGCGAGTGCGCGGCGTTGGGAGAGCTCGGCCTCGGGCATGGCGGCGTCGTCGATCTCGGAGTGGGCGATGTGGTTCAGCGCCTTGACCACCCGGGCGGAGCCGAACCGGCCGGCCAGCGCCATCGAGGTGGGCAGCTGTTCATCCACGGCGGCCTGCAGCCAACTCGGGAGCAGCTCGTCCTGCCAGGTGTTGGTCGCGTCGACCAGCACGGTCCCGGCCACCCAGGCCGGGGCGACCTCATCGAGCTCCTCCTGCGGCACGGCCAGAATCACCAGGCCGCTGGAGTCCCGCGCGCGCTCGGCGATGTCCTCGGCCACCACCGGCGTCGCGCCCGGGGCGTAGATCTTGAGATGATGCTGCAGCGCGCGGGGCGGTCGGGTCGAAGCGATGTCCACGTCGATCCCGGCGCGCAGCAGTGCCCGGGCGAAGGCGGTGCCGGCCCGGCCGGCACCAAGGATCCCGACGACTGCTTCGGGCTCAGACATGGTGATAGGACCGTCCACCGGAGATCTCCTGGGCGCGGTAGACCTGCTCGGCGAGGAGCATCCGCACCAGCTGGTGCGGGAACACGAGTCTGGAGAGCGACCAGACGAAGTCGGCGCGGTGATTCAGCTCATCGGTGACCCCGTAGGCCCCGCCGATGATCACCACCACGTGTTGCCCGGCGTCGAAGCTGCCCTGGAGGTGCTCGGCCAGGCTGGTGGAACTGATGTTCTTGCCGCGCTCGTCGAGCAGGATGACGTGGTCCTTCGGCTTGAGCGCGGCGAGGATCCGCTCGGACTCCTCCTGCCGGGCGGCATCGTGCTCGCGGGAGGAATGCGGGAGCAGCTTCCAGTCCAGGTCATAGGGCTTGCGCAGCCGCTTGGTGTAGCGCTCGATCCCCTCCACGGCCCATTTCTCGTGCTTCTTGCCAATGGCCAGGGCGGTGATGGTCATACGCCCGAGACTACCGGCAACCCTAGGATGGATCCCATGCCTGCCTCGTTTCACGCCGCCCCGGTGGCCCAGATGGATCCCATCACGCTCTACCGGATCCTGCAGCTGCGCACCGACGTGTTCGTGGTCGAGCAGCAGTGCCCGTATCCGGAGCTCGATGGCCGGGACCTCGAACCGGGAGCGGTGATGCTCTGGGCGGTCGGCGGGACGTCTGCCGAGCCGGCCACCGAGGACGACGGCGCACCCACCGCCACGCTGCGGGTGCTCCGGGAGCCGGAGGGTTTCCGGATCGGACGTGTGGTGGCGAGTCCTGCGGTGCGCGGGACCGGGGTGGCGGGGGAGCTGATGCGTCGAGCGCTGGAGCTCTGCGCCGCGCAGTCGGCCGAGTCTTCGGTGACGCTCGACGCGCAGGCCCCGCTGCAGAGCTGGTATGAGTCCTTCGGGTTCTCCCGGTCGGGGGAGCCGTTCCTGGAAGACGACATCCCGCACGTGCCGATGCGACGCGGCTGAGACTCAGGCGCAGACTCAGGCGCAGGCGCAGGCTCAGAAGCGTCGACGCACCCGGCCCGCGACGGTGGCGACCAGGAAGATCGCCACCCAGGACACCAGGTACCAGACCGGGGTCAGCTGCAGCTCCGAGGGGGCGAGGTACATCCACGCGATGAGTGGGATGCCCATGATCGCGACCGCGCTCTGCCAGCGGGTCCAGAACCTTCCGCCGGTGGCCCACTCGAGCACAGCGGGATCAGCGGTGAACTGCTCCACAGGTTGATTTTCGCTGGATGTGGGCCGTTGTGCCATGTCAGCACGATAGTGCCTCAGCCATTGGCCTCGCATCCGAAGCCGTCGCCATCGCCGTCCAGGCCATGGACGTCGATGCCGATGACTCGGACCGAGACATCGAGATCGCCGCAGTTGATGTCCGGCGGGAAGACCGGGATGCAGGGGGTGTAGTTGGGATCGCAGTTCGCGCCCTGCTGGGCCGGGCCGGGGGCAGGTGCCGGGGCTGGAGCGGGTGCCGGTGCCGGCTCTGGGGCGCAGGTCTGCAGCGGAGCGCCGTCGTCGGCGGAGATGTAGTCCGGCTCGCGAGTGTGGAAGCCGTAGCCGTCCCGCGAGTCATAGCGGGCGGTGGCGAGGCCCTCCTGGATCAGCGTGATGCCGGCGTCGTCGCCGTCGACGTCGACATAGCGCAGGATCCGGTCATAGCGATCGGTGTCCTCGCCATCGCGGGTCAGGGTGACCGTCTTGCCCAGCACGAGTTCACTCATCCGAGCGGAGGCGGTGTCGAAGTGACACTCGCCGCGTTCAGGCGTGTCGATCCCGCTGACCCGCACGGTGTCTCCGGAATCCAGCTCCACGGTGTCCCCGTCGATGATGCGGACGACGACGGCGGTGTGTTCATTCGGATCCGCGGTCGAGGTTGGAGACGGTGTGGGGGTGGGCGTCGGGGTTGGAGACGGTGTCGGGGTGGGGGTCGGCGTTGGAGATGGGG